>NZ_JBIDBD010000007.1:0-287420 GCF_043202815.1 Streptomyces sp. NPDC048111 | reverse complement strand
CGATCCGGCGGTCAAAGGCGAAGGTTGATAAGCCATCCCGACAGCCTCCCACCTACACCGCCAGCACACCCACCGAACTTACGAAAAGATCAGTAAGTGTTGTCCCGCAACACTGGGTTCGATTCCGGCACCTGCTGTGGCGACGGCGCGCACCCCCATGCTCCGGGGCTTACCGGAAGATAGGACGCAGGACACCGTGGGAGGTGTTCAGTCCAGAGCGCCGGTCACCGCCTCCGACACCGCCAGTCCTGCCTCCTGGATCCGCTGGCGCATGTCCCCTTCGTACAACCAGGCGCAAGCCTCGATGGCTGGAGAGAGTTCGGCGAGGATCAACGCCTCGCGCTTCGGTACGTGGGTTTCATTCCTCCAGGCTCTCCCACAACGATCGATCTCCGCCTGTAGTTGAAGGAGTGCCTGTTCATCGAACCCCTCGTTCATGCGCAAGGGGATCACGAAGCGAGTCGCCGTCTCTTCCAGACGACTGACCAAGTCCTTGTCCATGGGTGCCTCCGGGTCGGGCGGTTCGCAGCGTGGTGGGACGATCTTCTCGTGGCTGGTGTGATCACGGCGTCACAGCCGTCCTGGATAGGCCCGTTCACGGGGCTGAGCCCGCGATGGCTCGGCAAGCTCGTGACCGCGCTGCGCCGCGAAGGAGCGGACACGGTCCGCCGAGGCCGGCCGTGAGGCTTGCCCCTGGAGGACCACGTCCTGCTGGTCGCTGCCTACTGGCGCACGAACTTGACGCTGCGCCAGCTCGCGCCGCTGTTCGGCCTCTCGAAGTCTGCGGCCGACCGCATCATCAGCCGCCTCGCACCGCTGCTCGCCCTGCGGCCGCGCCGACGGTTTCGCAAGGACAACGTGCTCATCGTGGACGGCACCTTGGTTCCCACGCGTGATCACGCGGTGGCCGAGCAGTCGAAAAACTACCGGTACTCCACCAACCACCAGGTCGTCATCGACGCCGATACGCGTCTGGTCGTTGTAGTTGGCCGGCCCCTGCCCGGCAACCGCAATGACTGCAGGGCATGGGAGTTGTCCGGAGCGAAGGCCGCCGTCGGCAACACCACGGTGATCGCTGACGGCGGATACCGCGGCACCGGTCTGGTGATCCCGCACCGACGAGAACCCGGCCAAGCCGAGCTCCCGTCCTGGAAAGAGGAACACAACCGCTCACACCGTAAGGTCCGTGCACGCGTTGAGCACACATTCGCTCGCATGAAGAGCTGGAAGATCCTCCGCGATTGCCGCCTGAAAGGAGACGGCGTCCATCACGCCATGCTGGGCATCGCCCGCCTGCACAACCTGGCGCTGGCCGGATAGACCGGCCCAGATGGGCGTCCCGACGCCAACCGTGTCAGATCAGTTGATCATTGCGGGACAGCCTTTAGCTAGGCGCCGGAAACTAATGCCCACAGTCGAAGGTCCCGAGCCAAAAGAGAACTGGTTCGGGACCTTCACATACGGGTCCGGATGGTTGGCCCGTGAAGTTAGCCAACGTCAGGGCACCGTCTGAGCGTCGCGACTTGCTTGATGGGTCTACTTCCGTTTAGTTGCGGAATATCCCCATACCGCAATGCAAGCGAGAAGGCTGCAACCTGCGGCCCAGAGAACGATCAAGCCGACGGTTTTGGCGCTCAGGTCCGATACGTCTGGACCCAGAGTAAAAAACGTCAGCACGAATAGGCCGAGGCCGACGGCAAGCACGGCGTTGCCGTTGATGCGATCTCGCATACTGTTCACTGTCCTTGATACTCGAGGTAGCCCTTCGTGGCGGCTCCCGCTGCGCCACCGCCGAATGCCCCTACCAGTGCCGACGGCAGGCAGCCGATTTCGGCTCCGGCGACACATCCGGCAATTGCCCCAGTGACGGCCCCGCCTATCGCTTTGCCCACGGACGCGAATCCGATCTTTCGTACGCTGCTCCAGAAGCTGAGCCCGGTCGGGTCAGTCTGGTTGATGGGGTCACCCGCGGCGTACAGGTAGGCATTCTTCTCCTGGCCGCTGGGATCGGTGGTGGTGAAGCGGCCGAGGTTGGGGTCGTAGGAGCGGGCGCCCATTTTGTAGAGGCCGGTCGGGTCGAGGTAGGTGCCGGCGTAGCGGTAGGGCTGGGGGACTGTTTCGACGGGGGTGGTGCGGGGCTGGCCGGTGGGGGTGTAGGTGTAGCTGTGGGTGCGGGTGCCGGTGGGGTCGACGAGGCCGAGGACGTTGCCGGTGGCGTCGGTGAGGTAGTAGTAGCTCTTCCCGTCCCTCGTCATGGAGTTGAGGGTTCCCGCCGGTTCGCGGACAAATCCCGTGTCCTGGTTGCCAGTTGTGGACGCGGCGAGTCCGGTCTGGGTCTGGTGGAACCAGGTGTCGCCGATCCGGATCCGTTCGGTGTTTCCGGTGTCGGCGTTCTCCACGGCGTAGATCGTCGACCCTGCTGTGATGGAGGTCTGCTGGCCGAAGTCGTTCCAGGTCTCGTTGGTGCGGGCTGTTCCACCGGTGGGGTTGGCGGCGGTTTCGTTGCCGTTGGCGTCGTAGGACCAGCCGGCGGTGGAGGAGTTCGTGGTGTTGAGCTGTCCCGCGTCGTTGTAGCCGTAGCCGAAGACGGCGGGGCAGTTGGGCGGGATGGACGATATGTACTTCAGGTTGCCGGCCTCATCCGTGCAGTACTTCCAGGATCCCGCGTCCGCGCCGGTGCTGTTCGTGTCCCGGGCGGTGTCGAGTCGACCGGCGTCGTTGTAGCTGTACGTGGTCTTGCGGTGGGTGGCGTCCAGGTTGTCGGTGCGGGAGTAGATCTTGACGCCGCCCTTGTCCGCGCTCGCGCCGGAGGGACGGTACGTGTACGTGTACGCGAGGTCGACGAGGGTGCCCTTGGGGGAAGTCGCCTTGATGGACTTCGGTTTGCCGTCGGCATCGAGGACGACCGTCTGGACGGTGTTGCCGGGGTAGGTGGTGGTGGTGCGGTGGTCGTTGGCGTCGTACTCGTAGGTCGTGGTCTACCCGTCGGGGGCTTTGAGGGTGTGGAGGCGGTCGGCGTCGTCCCAGGTGTAGTCGGTGGTGCCGGCCGGGTCGGTGTAGGCGTCGACGTTGCCGTCCGGGGTGTAGGTGAGCACCGACTGGGAGTCGTCCTGGAGGGTGCGGACGGTTTCGCGGCCCAGGCCGTCGTAGGCGTGCTTGACCGTGCCGGTCTGATCCGTGCGCTGGGTGAGGTTGCCGTCCATGTCGTAGACGTACGACACCGACAGGCCGCCGCTCGTGGTCACCTTGCGGACTTGGTCGAGGTTGTCGTACACGTACGTCGAGGTGATGCCCCGGCCGTCGGTGACGGTCTTGGGCCTGCCCAGCGCGTCGTACGTCGCGGTCGTCGCGCCCTGCGGAGCGGGCGGGGCGGACTTGGTGAGGTTGCCGTGGGCGTCGTAGGTGAAGCTGGTGGTCTTGCCGCGGGCATCCTTGACCGTGCAGCGCTGGCCGACGAAGCCGCCGCACGTCGGGGTCGATGGGTTGTACGTCGAGCTTGTCGTGCCGCCCGTGCCACCGGTCACGGTGACCGACGTGGTGTTGCCGACCGCGTCGTAGGCGTACGTCGACTTCGTGTTGTCGGGGGTGGTGAAGGAGTCCGGGACGTCCATGCCGGCCTTGTTCAGCCAGGGCGTGAACGAGGCCAGCGCGCCCGTGGGGAGCTTGGCGGAGGTGGGGTTGTTGCGGTTGTCCCAGCCGTACGTCGTCACGTTGCCCGGCGTCGAGCCCACGCCCAAGGCGTCGGTGGCGGTCTGGGTGAGGTGCTTGGTGTACGTCTTGGCGCGCGAGTGCTTGAGCGGGTCGGTGACCTTGGTGACCTCGCCGTCGCCGTTGTGGTCGTACGTGGTCGACTTGCTCGTCGGGTCGGTGACTGTGGTGGTACCCGCGGCATACGGGGTCACAGCCGAGTAGCCGAGGGTCCAGGTGGGTTCGCCCCCGCCGGAGCCGCCTTCCTCGTAGAACTGCTTGTAGGAAGTCAGGCGGTTCTGGTCGTCGTAGCCGAACAGGATCGCGCGGCTCTCGGAGGTGGTGATCTTCGCCAGGCGGCCGTCGCTGTCCCAGTTGTACTTGGTGACGTTGCCCTCGGCGTCCGTGACCTCGTCGATCCGCCCGTCGCTGTCCAGGTGGTACTTGACCGTGCGGCCGCTGCTGTCATGGCCGTTCCAGTGCGCAACCGCCTCTGGAGCGTGCGCTACGCCGACCGCGGCTTGCGGCCGGCCGCCGACTTCTTCGCCGCGGTCTACTCGCTTGTCATCTTCTTCGCGGCGTTCTTCTTGGCCGCTGTGGTCTTAGCTGCCCGCTTCTTGGGCAGGTCGTGCACGTCGTCCTCGCCGCGTTGGCCCTGGCCTTCTCCACGCTCACGCTGAGGGCGGCCACGAGGTCGATGACGGCGCCGGCCAGCTCCGTCATCTCCTCCACCGGGCGGGGCTCGCGGTGCTCGGCCTTGGCGGCCAGGAGCCGACGCGCACCGCCCCGGCGGTTACCGACGTCACGGACCCGGAGCTGCTCCGGCTGCTCCTGGACATCGCCGCGCGCGTCGCCATCACGGTCACCGCTGCGGACGACCACGACGGGAACCGTGCGAACACCCTTTGCTGACAGCGGCACTCGGCCGGCTCCTGCTGGAACTCCCCTGCCACGGCGCGTACCTGGCCAACGCACCGGGCGTCGCCAAGACCATCACTTGACCGGTATCCCTGCGATCGCGAGGACTCGGTTGCTTCCTTCTGGTCCGGGGTGAGCTTGTGAGTCCGGCCGGCCGGGGTAGACGGGTGACCGGCCCGCCCACCGGCGCAGCCAGGACTCAGGAGAGGACTCGATCAGCGTGAGCGACGCCGAGCACCGTAAGCAGACCCCCGACGGAGCGGCCGAACTCCTGGTTCGCTGCCTGGAGAACGAGGGCGTCGAGGTGGTGTTCGGCGTACCCGGCGAGGAGAACATCCGTTTCACCAACGCCCTCGCCCGCTCGGAGAAGATCCGCTACGTCCTCACCCGGCACGAGCAGGCCGCATCGTTCATGGCGGAGATGTACGGCCGGCTGACCGGCTCGGCGGGTGTGATGTCCGCGACGCTGGGGCCCGGCGCGATCAACCTCATGCTGGGCGTCGCTGACGCCATGACGAACAGCACGCCTGTCGTCGCGATCACCGCACAGGTCGGCAAGGAGCGCAACTACAAGGAGTCCCACCAGTTCGTGGATCTGCTGAGCATGTTCGCCCCGGTCACCAAGTGGTCGGCAGGGGTCCCGGCCACCCAGGCCATCCCCGAGATGGTACGGCGCGCGTTCAAGACCGCGGAGTCCGAGCGGCCCGGCGCCGTCTACCTCGCCGTCCCCGAGGACGTCGACGCGGCGACGGACGGCTCGGACCTGCGCCCGCTGCGCAGGAACGTCGTGCAGCCCGAGGCACCGTCCCCGAAGCAGATCGAGCGAGCGGTGGAGCTACTGCGGGAGGCCCGCCGGCCGGTGATACTCGCCGGACACGGCGCGGCGCGCGGCGGCGCCGCGGAGTCGCTGGCGGCGTTCGCCACCGCGCTGGACGTGTCGACGGCGACCACCTTCCACGGCAAGGGTGTCCTGCCCGACGACCACCCGTGCGCGACCGGCACGTTCGGCTTCATGCGACGCGACTACACCAACTTCGGGTTCGAGGAGGCCGACGTCATCATCGCCGTCGGCTACGAACTGCAGGAGTTCGACCCGTCCCGGATAAACCCGGACGGTGACAAGAAGATCGTCCACATCCACCGTGTCCCGGCAGAGGTCGATGACAGCTACTCGGTCGACGTCGGCATCATCGGCGACATCTCGGCCTCCCTCGACGCCCTCGTCACTGCACTCGACGGGCTGCGCTGGACCGTCGACGACGAGGACACCGTGGCCACCCGCGCGCTGCTGGCCAAGGAACTCGAGCAGGGCGCCGCGGACGACCGCCACCCGCTCGCCCCCCAGCGCGTCATCGCCGACACCCGCGCCGCGCTCGGTCGTGACGACATCGTGCTGGTCGACACCGGCGCGCTGAAGATGTGGATGGCCCGGCTCTACCCGACGTACGCGCCCCATACCTGTCTCATATCCAACGGCTTGTCCACCATGGGCTTCTCGCTGCCCGGCGCGCTCGCGGTTCAGCTCGCCAGGCCGCAGACGAAGGTGCTGGCGGCGGTCGGCGACGGCTCGTTCCTCATGCACTCCCAGGAGATCGAGACGGCGGTCCGCGAGAACATTCCGCTGACCGTGCTGATCTGGGAGAACAACGGATACGGGCTGATCAAGTGGAAGATGGACCTGGAGGTCGGCGAAAACTCCAACACCGACTTCGGCAACCCGGACATCGTCCAGTACGCCCGCAGTTTCGGCGCGAAGGGCTACCACATCGAATCCGCTGGGGACCTGCTGCCGACGCTCCGTGAGGCACTGGCGGACCCGGGCGTGTCCATCATCAACTGCCCGGTGGACTACGCCGAGAACATGAACCTCATCAAGCACCTCGGGCACCTCGACTCGACGCTCTGACTCGCTCGGGGGGGGCGGCCCGGCCCCCGGACGGGCCGCGCGGCGGCCCTCCCGCGGGGGCGGTGACCTAGAGTCTCCGGCATCGCGTGGCGTTTCCGCGGCGCGGGGTGGATGGTCACCGCAAGGGTCGATCAGTCGAGGAGAGGAACGATCGTGATGCGTGCACGGAGCATAGGCGCGGCAGCCGCCACGGGGTTGGCGCTGATGGCCGCCCGCGACCTCGTGCAGAAGAAGCACGCGCTGCTGAGGAACTTCCCCCTGGTGGGACACGCCAGGTATGTGCTGGAGACGATCGGCCCCGAGCTACGGCAGTACATCGTGACCTCCAACGACGAGGAGCGTCCCTTCAGCCGTGACCAGCGCAGCTGGATCTACGCGTCGGCGAAGGGGGAGAACAACTACTTCGGTTTCGGCACCGACAACGACGTCGAGCACGTGCAGGGTCATGCATACGTGAAGCAGCGTACGTTCGCCGGTGCCCTGCCCGATCTGAGCGACCCACAAGCAGCGTTGCCCTCGGCCAAGGTGCTCGGCGGACCGCGCGGCCGCGCGAAAGCGTTCCGCCCGGCGAGCGTCGTCAACATCTCGGCGATGAGCTTCGGATCGCTGTCCGGCGCGGCCGTCACGGCGCTCAACAAGGGCGCGGCGCTGGCCGGGACGATGCAGAACACCGGCGAGGGCGGCCTGGCGCCGTATCACCGCAACGGCGGGGACCTTGTCCTCCAGATCGGTACGTCGTACTTCGGCTGCCGCAACGAGGACGGGACGTTCAACCTCGACAAGCTCAAGTCCACGGTCGCGGGCGCGCCCGTCAAGGCCATCGAGATCAAGCTCTCGCAGGGCGCGAAGCCGGGACTCGGCGGCATGCTGCCGGGCGCGAAGGTGTCCGACGAGATTGCCGGGATCCGCGACATTCCCGCGGGCGAGGACTGCGCTTCCCCGTCGCGGCACACCGCGTTCCACGACGTGGACTCGATGCTCGACTTCGTGGAACTGTTGGCCGCGGAAACCGGATTGCCGGTCGGGATCAAGAGCGCTGTCGGGGAGACGGACTTCTGGGAGGAACTCGCCACGCTGATGGAGCCGGGTGAGCGAGGGGTCGACTTCGTGACCGTCGACGGTGGCGAGGGCGGCACTGGGGCGGCTCCCCTGATCTTCGCCGACTCGGTGTCCCTGCCGTTCCGCGTGGGCTTCTCCCGCGTCTACGGCGTGTTCGCCGAGCGGGGCCTGACCGACGACATCACCTTCATCGGCTCCGGCAAACTCGGCGTGCCCGAGAACGCCGTCGTCGCGTTCGCCCTCGGCGTCGACATGATCAACGTGGGCCGTGAGGCGATGCTGTCCATCGGCTGCATCCAGGCCCAGAAGTGCCACACCGACAAGTGCCCCACCGGCATCGCCACCCAGAACCCGTGGCTGGCGCGCGGCATCGACGCGCCCTCGAAGGGCATCCGGGCCGCGATGTACCTGCGCACCCTGCGCAAGGAGCTGCTGAAGGTCTCGGGCGCTGTCGGTGTCCCCCACCCGTCGCTCATCACCCCCACCGACATCGACATCCTGAACGGCGACTACGACGCCCGCACCCTGGGGAGTGTGTACGGCTACAAGGACGGCTGGGGCTCGCTCGGACCGGAGCTCGCCCGTGAGATCACGGAACTGCTCACCACCTGAGCCGGCTACTCGGCCACCTGTCCTCAACCGTCATGCCCTGCGCACCACGCCCACCTGGTGGAGCGCACCAAGTGGACGGTGGTGCGCACCGGATGGACTCGCTGCCTACACCACAGGCAACACCGGTGCGCACCAGGATCGCCCGCGAGGTGCACGACACTGAGCCTCCGCCACCTTGAAGTCGCAGGCCGAAGAGCTGGTATGACCGATCCTCAGCGCCCTAGTGCTGATTACGGCCGACTGATGACCGTACCGTGATCGAAGTTGCCGCCCGGGGTGTACATGAGCACCGACTGGGAGTCGTCCTGGAGGGTGCGGACGGTATCGGGCCCCAGGCCGGCATAGGCGTGCTTGACCGCAGGATCAAAGCCACCGTCCCGGTTCCGGCGGACCGGGTCCGCAACCGCCTGGAGCGCGGCTCGCGCGGCGGGCGGCCGCCAAAGCGCGACAAGGACGACTGCAAGTAGCGCCGCGCGGTCGAGTGCGGGTCCAATCGGCTCAAGCACCACCGGGCCGCCGCCACCCGGTACGACAGACTCGCCGTCCGCTACGAAGCGACCGTGCTGGCCACGTCCATCAACGACTCGCTTTGACCAGCACTTTCACAACAGACCCCAGGGCATGTGATCGCGGTCGGCGAGTTCGAGGTCGTAGCATCGACCGGACCGGTCAGCGGGAGGGGAGAGCGTCTGCCACAAATCAGGAAGTAACTCTCCATCACGGCTGGTTCCCGGCAGGAGCACCGGCCTGATTCCTTCGCGGCGTATCGTCGCACCGGGCGGGTGATCACCGACTGTCTGGCCGCTGACCGCCCACCCCCGGCAGCCGGTGAGACAGCCCATCCTTTGACGCAACCGGAGAGAGAGCCATGACGGCTTCACAAGAAGTCAGCGCATCCCGACGGGAACTGTTCGCCCTTCTGGAGAACGTCGACACCGTCAAGGAGTTCTTCGCGCACGTCGCGGAAGACGTGCACTGGACCATGCACGGCCTGAATTCCGCTCGCCGGGACGTACCGCAGCAGGACGGAGTTGATCCCGGCCACCACCGGCCAGGTCCTGCCCCTGCTCTCCGGAGGACTGCGGTTCCACATCAAAGCCCTGCACAGTGACGGGCTGGTGTCCGTGGTGGAGATGCAAGGTGTGGGCGTCGCTCTCGACGGCGTTCCGTACGACCCCTTCTACGTCTGGGTCTGCCACTTCGACCCGCGGGGCGACACCATCGTCACGGTCGACGCCTACATCGACTCCGCCGTGGTCACCGACATCCTGCATCGCCTGGCACCCCGCTGATATCCGGACCTGGCCACACCACGCACCGACGCCTCAGGACTCTTTGAGGCCACGGCGAGCGAGGACGGCGTGCGCTGCCTGGCACTCGTACGGTTCGCAATCCAGCGGGCGTTCCGCCTCGATCGGGTCCGTCAACCCGGCTGTTCGGATGCCTAGTTGGGCGCTACGCACGCCTGCCGATCTGCTTCTTGACCGGCTGGCGGTGGGCGAGGCGGTGGATGAGGCGTCTGAGTTCGGGAAGCCGGGAAGGCTGAGGGGAACGAGGTCGGCAGTTCTCCGTCCGGCCGGCCGTGCCGGAGTACTGCTGCTGAACCCCGGCCGACCGGACTCCTTTCTTCAGCAAGCCGGTGTCGTCCGCGATCAGCACCACACCTGGGTCTCCGAGGGGTTGGACGACGTACTCGCACACATCATCCAGCACCTCGTCCGCGTCCCTCCTGCACGGTGAGCCCGCGTACAGCGATGGAGCGTCCCGGCTGAGCCGGCCGTGGTCACGGGCGACGTTCCTGGGCCGAGGTACTGCCCTGATGCGGTGGCTCAGCGATGCCGTTGGTGAAGACGACGGCGGGTTTCTGCTCGTCGACTTGCGGTGCGCGGCACTGGCGGCGGATGCGGAGAGCGGCCGAGCACCCAAGTGAGCCAGGAGGCTTGGAAGGTGAACCGCCCTGAGAGCGGCGCGAGGTGAAATGACGGAGTGGAGCATCCCCGTGCCGGCGCGGTACGGATCTCCCCGCTGTCGCACACGGTCTTGGCGCCGGCGGCGCATGCGACGGGACGGGAGTGTGAGGCCGCGCGCGGGGTCTTGGCCGGGTCGCTCCAGCTGCCCGGTCCGTACACCCTGGCAACCGCTCCGGCGCGCTCACATGCTGTCAAGTGAATCGGGTGACAAGCGAGTTGATGGCACGGACTCGGCAGCAGTGAGGCCCGCTGCCCAGGGCAGTCGTCGTGGACTTATCGTCCTGCTGCCCGGGGGCGCGCTGGTCTTGGTCCTGCCTCGTGGTGTTGTCCCGCACGCACCGGACACGGAGGGCGAATCACGCAGCGGAAAGGGGCGAACGGCGTACAGCCGGAATTCCGCGGACCGAGGTGGCTCCCGGCACGCGGGCCGATCGCCCTGCCCGCCGACGAGAGGGAACCGCCGCCCGGGGCCCTGAGCTGCGGTCATGGCCGTCCGGAAGCACAACGGCGGCAGTCTGCGCACAACATGACTCAGCGTTGCTTCAGCGCGCACCCGCACCCGCACCCGCTGCCGCGGCCGGGGCGGCGGTGGGCTCCGGGCATCCACTCCCGGCTCGCCGTAATCGATCTCGTTTCAACCACTTCGCACGGTGTCCACAACCGTAAAGGGCAGTGAGACCCGCATGGAGGCAACGTGGGGTTCTTGTCACTAGTTACCTGGGCGTATAGCGCCAGCCCGGTCACCTGGGGTTGTCTCGGGGCAGTCCCACCAACTGGACTCCCCATCCGGAGAATTGATGTGTCGTGGACCCCCGATCGCAGGTTGTCATGTCCCGGACTTAGGGGTGTGACGTCCATGTAGCTCGCCCCGGACCGTCTCTGCACGGCCGGTCAAATCCCCCCACGGAAGCGGAGCTCGCGTGACTTCTCGGAACACACGTCACCACACCGTCCTCGCGGCGGCCATCGCCACCTCCACTGTGGCTGCCCTGATGGGCACCGCGCTCACTGCCTCGGCCGCCCCCCAGGCATCCGGCGCCGAACGATCGGCCGGCGCGCCCGTCGCACTGTCGCCCGCCGCCCGCACCGGCCTTCTCCGGACCGCGCAGGCCGGACTCGCCCGAACCGCCGAGAACATAGGCCTCGGGGCGAAGGAGAAGCTGGTCGTCAAGGACGTCGTCAAGGATGCCGACGGCACCGTCCACACTCGCTATGAGCGCACCTACGAAGGCCTGCCGGTGCTCGGCGGCGACCTGATCGTGCACACCTCCAAGTTCGGCAGCACCCAAGGTGTGAGCAGAGCGTCGAAGGCCACTCTGCAGCTCGCGACCACCACACCGCGGATCGCGGCGGCCACCGCACAGAAGCAGGCGCTGGGCCTCGCGAAGGACAAGGGCTCGGCCAAAGCCACCAGCGACCGCGCCCCGCGCAAGGTCGTCTGGGCCGCGGCCGGCAAGCCGGTCCTCGCCTACGAGACGGTGATCGGCGGCTTCCAGGACGACGGCACCCCCAACCAGCTGCACGTCGTCACCGACGCGGCCACTGGAAAGACGCTCTTCCAGTACCAGGGCATCGAGACCGGCGTCGGGAACACCCAGTACAGCGGCAAGGTCGACCTGACCACCACGCAGTCGGGCTCGTCGTACACCCTCACCGACGACTCCCGCGGCGGTCACAAGACGTACAACCTCGACCACCAACAGGACGGCACCGGCACCCTGTTCTCCCAGGACAACGACACCTGGGGCGACGGGAAGACCACGAACGCCGCGACCGCGGGCGCGGACGCCGCCTACGGCGCCCAGGCGACGTGGGACTTCTACAAGAACGCCTTCGGCCGCAGCGGCATCAAGAACGACGGCAAGGGCGCCTACTCGCGCGTGCACTACGGCAACGCCTACGTGAACGCGTTCTGGGACGACTCCTGCTTCTGCATGACCTACGGCGACGGCACCAACGACAGCGACCCGCTGACCTCGCTCGACGTCGCCGGTCACGAGATGAGCCACGGCGTCACCTCCAACACCGCAGGGTTGGAGTACTCCGGTGAGTCGGGCGGCCTCAACGAAGCCACCAGCGACATCATGGGTACCGGCGTCGAGTTCGCCGCGAACAACAGCGCGGACCCCGGCGACTACCTCATCGGCGAGAAGATCAACATCAACGGCGACGGCAAGCCGCTGCGCTACATGGACAAGCCCAGCAAGGACGGCGGTTCCGCCGACTACTGGAGCTCGTCCGTCGGCGGTGAGGACGTCCACTACTCGTCCGGTGTCGCCAACCACTTCTTCTACCTCCTCTCGGAGGGCAGTGGCGCGAAGACCATTGGCGGCGTCGACTACGACTCGCCGACCAAGGACGGCTCCAAGGTGACCGGCATCGGCAGGGACAAGGCCCTCCAGATCTGGTACAAGGCACTGACCAGCTACTTCACCTCCACCACCAACTACGCCGACGCCCGCAAGGGCACCGTGTCGGCGGCGACGGACCTCTATGGCGCCGACAGCGCCGAGACCAAGGCGGTCGAGGCCGCCTGGACCGGGGTCGACGTGCACTGAGCCGACGCGCTCGCGCACCGATAAGGGGTGGCACCAGGATCGCGGTCCTGGTGCCACCCCTTCGGCACACCGTCCAGCGCTTGGCGATCCGGGCACCTCCGTCGCTGGACACGACGCCAAGCCTCGCCCGGGCGAGCGGCCCGGGACCTCCGGATCGGCCGGGCCTGGCGCGACATGGCGCGCATGGGCCGGGAGGACCGGACCTCTACGGGCCCGGCGAGCGGTACCTGATCGCCGACCCAGGCCCTTTCGTCTGGATCAGTCGGTCGTCGGCCCGGGTGTGCCGTTGACTGACGCGCAGTGGGCGCGGATCGAACCGTTGCTTCCGGACCGGAGCCCGAAGCAGGGTGGCGGCCGGCGTCACCACTGTGAAGTGATCGACGCGATCGCCTGCAAGTTCCAGACCGGAACGCGGTGCGTCCACCTGCCGGAGAAGTACGGCAATTGTGCAGTCCGCTCACCGCGCTCTGCTCGTCCTCGATATCACCGAGGACGAAGAGGAAGACCTCGACCCGATGTACTACCAGGAGCTCTCGATTCCCCGCCGCCGCGACGGGAGTTCCGCACCGCCCCAGCAGGCGTCCACGACGTGCACGCAAATCTGTCGATCGGCAACATGGACTACGCGGAGTTCGCAGACGCGGCCTCCGACGGTCCCGACCGCATCTACCGATCCATCTGAACCAGCTGCTTCGGCCCCCTTTACACATTCTCTTGGCCGCCGCTCTGCAGCGTCGCGGGCATGGAGTCATTCGAAACGGTCGGCCCATGGTCGAAGATCTGGCCTGCGAAGTTCCCTGATGCCGCCTCAGCCACGTGCCGCCTCAGGAGGCTCGGGGGGAACATCAGAAAAATGTGATCACCCGCCCCAGCACCGCGGCGGCCAGGAGCAGGGCCGCAACGACAGCCCCTTCACCAACCGGCTCATGGCCCGTTACAGCGGCGGGCGTCGCCATACGCCCTGCACTCCCCCCGCCCGCTCACGGGGCCGGCGCCCGGCTGGCTCGATGGCTACAGCGGCGCACCCATGGGTAAGCATCCTCCTATGGTCGACGTCGTGGATGCAGACGAACTTCTGAGGCGTATCCGGCGAGCCCGCGACTGGGCGAAACAACGGGAGGAGAGCCTGACCCTCGACGATGACACGCGTTCAGAACCTGGTAAGGAATCCCGGAACACCGAGACAGCACGGATATTGCGCGTTGTGCGCGAGGTACTCGACGAACTCGTCGAGCCGGGCAAGCACACGGGTGGTGCAGACTAGACGATGGCGTTCGCGCGAAGGCGCAGGCGCTGACCGGCACCCACCACCGCATTCGCCGCGGCGTACTGTCGGCGGGCACGCGATTCCGCGATCAGCCATGCTTACGCCCGCGGTTACTGTCGCTGAACGCCGGCCAGCCCCCTCCCCTGACGGCGGAGCGCAACCCAGCGACATCCCGGTCGGAGCGCTGGAGTCCGGCGGCTCGTCGGCCCAGTACGGGCTCGGCCAGGAGTCTCGCTGGGCCGCACAGGGTCTGGCCGTGCTGGGCAAAGAGTTCGTCCCGGGAATCGAAGTGCCCGAGATCGGTGAGCAGGTACGCCGAGAGATCACACGGAGCGTCCGACGCGGGGCAGGCTGTGGCCCCGTCCCAGTTGACGCTCGTCCTTGACAGCGCCTCGAAGAGCGTCTCCGGACCGGCGTTCGTGAAGCCGCCGCCGATCCGTCCGCGCGGCTCGGCGGCGTCGCCGAAGAGCTCGGACACCGACAGCCAGGGTGCGGTCGCGTGATCGGCTTTCGACAGCCCTTCGATACGGAACTCCGGCCAGGCCAGCACTACTTGTTCGGGAACAAGCCACCGTAGCCGGGGGAAACGCGGGTACCAGAATCGGCCGTCCACAATGAGGCCACGCACCCGGGTCGAAACGCCCCACGCCCGCGCAACGGCTTCCAGTACAGCCATCCGCTGGCTGCAGGAACCGCGGCCGAGTCGCAGGATCCGGGACGTGGGTCGCGTCTCCTGCACCGAGTACACCGGGCGGACCTCTGCGGAAATCCACCAATGGGCGCGGCGGAGGGCCGCCACCCTCGCTGCGGGCCCCTCCCCAACCGGGGCCGCCACGCCGATGCTCCGCGCGACGGACCGGACCCGCGGATGTTCCCAATCGAGAACCTGCGTCGGCGTCGTTCCTCCGCATGCGCCACGGCCGCCGGCCATGGCCACTCGAGTTCTCCCGTACGGCATCAACAGCGTACTCACCATGACCCGCCCCTCCCGTCGGCGTGCAGCCAGCCTCCCAGATTTTTTGAACACGTTCAAGTGTGACGGCCAGGTCTGCGGGCGTAGGGCCGGAGGCGACGTTGCGATCAATCACCCCGCCTCGCCGCCCGACATCGGCACCATCACCCGCCGACAGCGCACCGAGTCAGCACCGCCCAGGAGGTACCGCGCCGAACTCGCGTGACCGGAGCGTCCAGCACCGCGAGACCGGGACGGGGTGGAGGGCCAGCCGACTGGCCGGCCGGATCCGAACCAGATGCCGTGATGAGAACCATGAGCAGCAAGGCCCGGCCGTCGGCGGCCCCTCTCCGCGAAGCCGGGGACAGCCCCATGACGGCCCCTCTCGGCCCTCACCTGTGCAGAGCTCCCGCCTTCGGTGGGCGGCGGCCTCGCGGCTCGTTCGGCGCTCTCACCACTCGATCCGCCTCAACAGCTCCGGCACACACCACCGTCGTCGAGGCCGCCCCCGGGGATGCCGGGCCCCGCGCGGCTGAGCCCTTCTCGTGGGCAGCCAGGTTCGAGGCGGCTCGAAGCCAATGCCTGTCATCCGGTGGCGCAGCTTGCGGCGAATCGGCCGGCGCGGGTGCGGGAAGACGGGCATACCGAGGTAAGCGGTGTTGTGCCGGATCGCGATGTCGTGCATGGTCGCGAGCTTCTGATCGGCGGCGGAGAGGCTGGCCTCGCTCGCGCCGAGTCGCCGAGGTATCTCTGCCCCTTGGCCTTCCGGAGCCGGTCGAGCAGGAGCAGCACGCCGCGGCGGCCGAACGGGTCATGACGCAGGTCCGCGTCGCCCTGACCACCTCGTTCGCCGACCCTGTTTTGCGCCACCGACGAACTCGCCCTCGCACCTCAGGGCGGGCTCTCCGAAGTGCTGTCGTCCATACCTGCATGTCCGCCGAGGTGCGCATCCGGAACTCCCTCAGCCGATATCGGTCAGCGTGACATCAGTACGTCGAGGCCCTCAGCCGATATCGGTCAGCGTGACATCAGTACGTCGAGGAGGAAGAGGAGGATTCCGAGACAGCCCACAGCAATCCCGATCCACGCCAGTCGTGCGATCATCTCTTTTTCCTGTCAGTCATGACGTGCAGGCGGCGATCATCCTTGTGCCCGTTCCGCTGAATCCGATTCCGCTGCCGATGGCCGCTACTGATGCCGACGTGCTGATCCCTTCGACCTGATAGCGCAGGCTACTCCCGCGTCAACCACCAGAGTTCAACGACAGCATGTACGCCCGGAAGCCGGCTTGTCCCGTAGGCGTGAGCATGGCCGTAGACGCCAGTTGCGGATAGGCGGCGACCAGGTTCGACATGAGCGGCTCGTGCTCCTGGGCACGCTCGGGAGGCACCCCGAAGCCCACGCAAGTCGCACAGTAAGAGTGGAAAGCCGGGAAGCCTGCCCGGAATGGGAATCAAGCGCCGTCTTCGCATATGCCCGGGCGTCCTCGAGGAATTGCAGCGTCAGCTTCCCGGCATGACGCCAGATCCCCGCCATATCCCGCAGCGTCATCGACGGCCATACCGTGTCGACGGAGCAGCTCCTGCCCAGCGCGACAGCCGTATCTCCGGCGCCTTCCATCGACTCCACCACACCCATCGCGCCGCAGACCACACCGCTGGCAGCAAGGCCCGGTTCGGGTGGCGAACTACGCACCCTGATCCGCTCAGTCCCCGTGTACGTGATCAACTTACGGATCGCCGGGGCGTCGTGCGCCTCCCGTCAGTCTGGCTCCATGTAGGGGCGGCGGAAGACCGGGGCCTGGCCGGTGCCCCAGAGACGTACAGCTGCCAGCGCCCGGGCTACCGCGGAATCGAATGGGCCACTGGTGTTGACGCTCCGCTGTCGTCTGGCCGAGGTATACCGGCTCTGCGGCGACGCCGCCGAGGCTGGACGCTGGATGTACCTTGAAGAGGATCGAAATGCCGACGAGACCGCTGCCTTCGAGGCACGGTACGGGTCTCCCGGGCGGCGGATGAAGGCCCTCGCCTGGCACGGCCCCGAGACGAAGGGGGCCACTGCCTTCGCGAAGGGGCAGCTGGTCGCGGTGCGGACCGCCTGCGCCGAGGAGCTGGGGCACCCCGTGGACTGGGACGACCCCGCCTCCTACCGGGACGACTTGGAAGGGGAGTTCAAGGCGCCCTTCGAGCTGTGGACGGTCGGCGGTGTGCCGGCGGGCGTCGGCTGCCTGACGACGGTCCTTGCGTTCCTCGCGATCCGGGTGAACGGACTCGTTGCCCTCTTCGACTGACTCAGGTCACCGGGGTCTGTGAGGAGCGCCGCTCAAGGTTCGGTGAGACCGTCCAGATCTGCCGTGAACGAGGACGCCCGGTGACGAGTGAAATGATCTCGCGGTGTCTGGTGTGATTACGGCTTCGGAGCCGTCCTGGATAGCCCCGTTCACCGGGCTGAGCCCTCGCCTGTTCAGCAAGCTGGTGACCGTACTGCGGCGCGAGGGTGCGGATTCGGTCCGCAAGGGCCGGCCATGGGCGCCTCCGCCCAGCCGAGGCTCGGTCCGGTCTGTACCGAACACAGGAAGTGGTCAAGAGCGGTGTACCACTCGGCGAGCTGCGAGATGATGCCGTACCAGCTCGTCGACACCGGCTGCTCCTGGGCAGGCTGCTGAGGCCTGTAGATCACCGCCGGTGAGGCACCCCTCGCGGGCCTCGTCCCGGCGGTCCACGTACCGGACGTACTCGGGTCGGAACTCGTGCGGAACGTCCGCCCCCTGTCCGGCCCCCCACCCAGCCTGGAAGTAGTCACGATGCCAAGTCGGGACGTCCGAGCGCGGCATCAGCCGAATCTCCGCGTCCCCAAGGCCCTCCGTGTGGACTTCGTTGCCCACTCGGCAACATGAGGCACTGTCAGCGACGGCCTCCTCCAGCCACTCCTCCAGCTCCATCAGGTCTCCGCCGAATCCTGCTACCAGCGGGGCCGCCGCGCCGTCGCCGCCGGCCGGCCCGCCCGTCGATTACGGTCGGAGCCGGATCCGAGGGCCTCAGTGGCGGTGCCGGGGCCAACGCGGATCGTCCCAGCGTGCCGGGCCGGTGAGTTCCAACAGCTCTATCCAACCGATCAGTTCCTCTGATTCTCCCTGGGCGCGCAGTCGGTCGGGGGCGACACGGAGGAGCCAGGCTGCGAGCTCGGTGCACCAGGCACGTGCGTCGATGCCCTCCGAGTGCCACGGCTCCCACGGCATGCGGTCCAGCAGCAGGTCGTACTCCCAGAGAGCGGCGGCGCGGGCCAAGTGCCGGTGGGCGACGGGGTCGTCGAGGGCCTCCCAGGTTTCGAGCCACGGGCTGAGCGTCGCCGACGCCCCGGCGCACAGCATGAGCAACTCGTGTGCCGGGAAGGCCGGTTCGGGGTCAGTGAGGCTGTGGGCCCACCAGGCGTTCAGGAACTCCCCCACCGCCGCGCGCTCATCCGCGGGCCAGCGCCACCACGTGCCACGCGCGAATGAATGCCCGACCCACTCGCCGAACGAGGGCTCCACTCCGCCGTTGACGAGCGTTCTGGCGAATTGAGGAAGGACACGGCGGAGTACCGCCCCATGGTCGCTCCAGTCCGGGGCGTTCCAGGTACGGAGCAGGAGGTCCGCGTCGAGCTCCACGTCCGGGACCTTCAGCTGCTCAAGCTCTTCATCGCTGCCCCAGTGGCACGCGCACTGGACCTCGCCGCTGTACGCCTTCACGCCTCGGAAGGTGACGGACAAACAGTCCAGTGCTCGATCGAGTCGGAGTCGTGCGGGAGTTGTGTTACGGATCATCATTGTCAACACGGCCTCAAGGGACTCCGGAGGGCCTCCACCGACCGAAGATCCCTACGTTACCTCAGCGCAGGGAACGGATCGCCGGGCTCGTGGCGACCAGGCCGGCACACGCCAGCACGGCGCCGCCGCACACCAGGAACAGTGTCGTCGTCCCGTACGGGACGAGGACGCCGGCCATTACGTAGGAGAACGGGTCGAGCGCCACCGTGGCCAGCACGACCAGACTGAGCACTCGGCCCCGCAGGTGCTCGGACACCATCTCCCGCAGAGTGGCTACGACCACCACTCCGAGGGACGCGCGGCCGCGGTCGTCCAGCCCGGTCACGCACCGCAGACCGTAGGCCCGTGGGCGGCCTGGGTCGCCGCGCATCCGTCAGAAGTGGGGCTGGCTGACGCCGTCGCCTGAGGAGTCGTAGGCGTTGACGTAGGCGAGCCGGAACCTCGCTCCACAGCTGCCGGTGGAGCCGAAGAGGGCCTGCTCGCCGAGTACCTGATGCGCGCTCACGGAGAAGACGCCGTACGCGCTGCCGATGGTGGTGCCCCGCGCGTCGAGGAACTCGTAACGGATGTCGTAGGCCATCGAGTGGGCCGCGTGGTTGCATCGCCGAGGTTCTCCGCAGCAGAGCCGGACCCGGGACGTGCCGCCTGGCAGAGGGCGTGGAGCCCGGCCACCTCCTGCGGCCGCTTGGACGGTGGTGCGCAGGGGCCCCGGTTACACGGTGACGCCTTCCCGGCCCCTCCCCTCGGTCCATGCCCCACGCAGGGCCTCCGTGCCTGACGACTGTGGTGGTGCTTCGTGGGCGGACGGAGGCTTCGCTCCCGCGTCGTGCGATGCGGGGCACGATCTGTCGTCGTCGCAGCCAGTTCCTCAGGTGGACGTAGTCGTAGCCCTTGTCGCCCTGCAGGTGGCGGGGCGGCGGCGTCGCGGGCCGAAGCGGGAGCGGATCGGAGGTATCCCGCGCAGCAGCGGAATGCGGGTCAGGCTGTCGTGGTCGTTGGCGGCCCAGATGCCGATGGAGATGGGCAGACCGTTACGGTCGACGATGAGGTGGATTTACGATCCGGCTCTGCCACGGTCGGTCGGATTCGGTCCCGTCGGCGGCCCCCTTTGAGGGCCCGGACGCTCACGGAGTCGATCGCGCACCTCGACCAGTCCAACCCGCCGCTGGCACCGGGTTCACCCGGGACCAGGCGGTGCAACTTGGCCCACACCCGGGCCTGCGACCACTCGGTGAACCGCCGGAACGCCGTCACTCTGGAAGGGCCGAAGCCGGGTGGCAGCTGGTTCGACGTGGTGCGCAGCCGGGTCAGACCGTGTCGCGGTGCCAGTCGGCGGTGGAGCTGATGTTGGAGTCGGCCTGGCGGGCCGCTTCGGCGGGGTTGCGGTTGCGCAGCGCTGCCAGGAGGTCTTCGTGGCCGGCCGGGTCGGCGCCGTCGAAGCCGGGCCGGTCCCAGAATTCGGTCATCGATGCACGGAGCGGTTCGGTGAGGCTGCGGTAGAGCTCGGCCAGCAGGGCGTTGCCGGAGGCGGCGGCGACGCAGGTGTGGAATTCCCAGTCGGCGTCGATCCAGCCTTCGAGGTCGCGGGCCGCCCATGTGTCGGCGCGGCGTTGCAGCGCCGCGGTCAGGGCGGCGAGGTCCTCGTCGGTGGCGCGGGCTGCGGCGAGGGCGGCTGCTTTGCCTTCGAGGGCGGCGCGGACATCGAGGAGTTCAGTGGACGCCTGGTCGGCGTAGAGGCGTTGGACGGCGCCGGACAGTTCGCTGGCCGCCTTCACGTAGGTGCCGTCGCCCTGGCGGACTTCGAGCAGTCCTGCGTGGGCGAGGGCGCGGACGGCCTCGCGGACGGTGCCGCGGGCGACACCGAGCTGGCGCATGAGCTCGGGCTCGGGTGGGATCCGGCTGCTCACCGGCCATGTGCCGCTCGTGATCTGCCGGCGGAGTGTTTCGAGTACCTCGGCGGCGAGTGTGGGGCGGCGCAGGGGGTCCAGGGTCATGCAGCCATCGTACAACCGATGATTTGACCGCAAACGTTAGACGTCTTACGTTTGATGTATGAACACAGCTACCGGCACCCGCGAGCCAGGCCGCTCGGCCGCACCCGCGCCGCCTGGCTCGCGGGTGCCGGCGTAGTGCTCATCGCGCTCAATCTGCGGAGCGGGATCAGCAGTGCCTCTGCGCTGCTCGACGCCCTGCGCAACGACCTCGGCTTCGGGGCGACGGCCGCCGCGGCGCTGCCCGCGCTGCCGACGCTGAGCTTCGCCTTCGCCGGCTTCTGCACCGGCCGCATCGCCGGCCGTCTGGGGACCGAGCGGACCGTGCTGATCGCTCTCGCGGCCCTGACCGCGGGCCTCGCCGTGCGCGGTGTGGCCGCGACCTGGGCCCTGCTCGCCGGCACTGTCCTCGGCATGTCGGGGCTGGCCCTGTGCAACGTCCTGCTGCCGACCCTGCTGCGAACCCACTTCCCGGCCAAGGTCGCCCTGTTCACCGGCGTGTACACGACCACCATGGCTCTCGGCTCGACGCTGGGCGCGGCGGTCGCCGTACCGCTGGCCACAGCGATGGGGTCGTCGTCGCTTGGGCTCGCCGTCTGGGCGGCTCCGGCTCTGCTCGCCACCCTGGTCTGGTCGTTCGTGCGGACGCCGTCGGCCGTGTCGGCGTCCGGCGCCGGCGCCGGCTCCCGCGCCGACGGGGAGTACGTGTCGCCGTGGACGATGGCACGCACTCCGCTCGGATTGCTGGTGACCGGCTACTTCGCCCTGCAGGCGCTGAACTGCTACGCGATCATCGGGTGGCTGCCCACGCTGCTGTCCGACCAGGGCATGTCGAGCGGCGGCGCAGGCACCATCCTCGCGGTGTCGCAGGCCGTGGGGATCCCGGGCACGTTCATGGTCCTCGCCTTCGCACGGGCGCCGCAGCGGCTGCAGCCCGCCTTCCTGGCGATCTCCGCGGCGATGCTCGCCGGGTTCCTGGGATTCCTGCTCGCCCCGCTGGCCATGCCCCTGATCTGGGCGGTCCTGGTCGGGCTGGGACTGTGTTCCTTCCCGCTGGTGCTCGCCGTGATCGGCAACAGCGGCAGCAGTCCCGCGGAGACCACCGCGCTGTCCAGCCTGTCCCAGTCCCTCGGCTACCTCGTGGCCACCCTCGGCCCCTTCGCCGTGGGACTGCTGCACAGTGCCTCCGGCGGATGGACGCTGCCGCTGCTGGCACTCCTGGTGACAGCGTCGGCGCAACTCGTCGTCGGGCTGGCTCTGTCCCAGCAGAAGCGCTGAGCAACGCGGACCGGCGCGTTCGCCTCCCCCGGGCCCAGGCCCGGGAGGGGGTCCCCGCGGCCGGCGGCGACCGCGGGGGGCCGCAACCCGCCCGCCCGCGTGACGCTCGCGCTCTGTCCGAACGCACCTCAAGGACCCTCTAGCGAACCAACGCGGTCAGGTCCCGGCCGAACGCCGGTGGCCTGACGACATCACCCATTTGTGCATCCTGGAAGGACGATGACATGACGACACCACTCGCAGGCCGACGGGCGCTGGTCACCGGGGGCTCGCGCGGAATCGGAGCCGCCATCGTGCGGCGTCTCGTTGAAGACGGCGCTGCGGTCGCGTTCACCTACGTCGCATCGGCCACCGAGGCCGACGAGTTGTGTGCCGAACTCCCCCAAGGCCGGGGCATCGCCGTGGCGATCCCGGCCGACAGCGGCGATCCCGAACAGGTGGCCAGTGCGGTCGAGCAGGCCGCGACTCTCCTGGGCGGGCTCGACATCGTGGTCAACAACGCCGGCATCCTTCACGGCGGGCCGGTCGAATCGCTGACCATGGACCAGTTCGACCGCATGGTCGCGGTCAACGTCCGAGGTGTCTTCGCGGCGATCCAGGCGGCCGTGCCGCACCTCGACGAAACCGGCCGCATCATCAACATCGGCAGCATCAACGCCGACCGGGTGCCCATGGCAGGGCTGTCTCTGTACGCGATGTCGAAGGCCGCGGTCGCCGGCCTGACCCGGGCTCTGGCCCGCGAACTCGGGCCGCGCGGTATAACCGTGAACAACGTGCAGGTAGGGCCCACCGCCACCGGCATGAACCCCGAGGACAGCGAAGTGGCCGACGCACTGCGCGAACTCATGGCTCTCGGCCGCTACGGCCGTCCGCACGAGATCGCCGGCGTCGTCAGCTACCTCGCCACAGCCGACGCCGCGTTCGTGACCGGAGCCAACTGGAACGCCGACGGCGGTTTCACCGTTTGAGGCACACCACCAGTGGCCGCGACCTCCTCCCGGGGGTCGCGGCCTCCCGTCCCGCGTACGTCTTCTCCCCCGGGCCGACGGCACCGGCCCCGAGGCAGCCCATGGCAACTCCCCTCACGACCGGCCGGCCCGCGAACCCCCGGGCGGCGCTGTATGCCCTGTGCGCCGGCTTCTTCATGATCTGTCTGGACGCGACGGTCGTGAACGTGGCCGCCCCCGACATCCGCGCCCGTCTCGGCGCGTCCTTGAACGAAGCCGTCTGGGTCAACAGCTCCTACGCCCTCTGCTATGCCGTACCGCTCATCCTCTCGGGCCGGCTCGGCGACCTGTACGGCCCGCGGCGGATCTTCCTGACCGGCCTGGCCGGTTTCACCGCTGCCTCGGCCGCCTGCGCTTTGGCCCCCGGCCCGCCGGAGCTGATCATTGCGAGAGCGCTCCAGGGCCTGGCAGCCGCGCTGATCGCACCCCAGACCATGTCGATGATCGTCCACCTGTTCCCCGTGCAACACCGCAGCACTGCACTCGGCGTATGGGCAGCGGTCGGCGGCGCGGCGATGGCAGCCGGTCCCGTCATCGGAGGACTGCTCATCACCTGGTCCGGGTGGCGGGGCATCTTCCTGGTCAACATCCCCGTCGGGATCCTCGGCTGGGCCGCCGCGGTGCAGCTGCTTCCTCGGTGGCGTCCCGCCCGGCCGCACCGACTCGACCTGTGGGGCATCGCGCTCAGCAGCCTGGGACTGACGGCACTCATCTTCGGTCTGGTAAGCGGCGAAGCCTACAACTGGGGCACCGTTGCCGGAATCGTCACGATCCCCTCCCTGCTCGCCTTCGGATTCCTGTCCCTCGCCGCGTTCATCTGGTGGCAGTACCGCAACAGCCGCGAGCCGCTCCTGCCGCTCCAGCTCTTCCGCCATCGGGATTTCTCCGCCGTCTCCATCGCCGGCGGGGCCGTGGGCGCAGCCATGGGCGGTTTCTTCCTCCCGCTGATGCTCTACCTCCAGTCCGACCTCGGCCACAGCCCACTGGAGGCCGGCGCCGCCACCGTCCCCATGTTCGTCCTGTCCTCGCTGTGCGCCCGGCGGGCCGGCCGCTGGTCCGACACCCGCAGCCCCCGGACGGTCGCGGCCTCGGGCTTCGCCCTGCTGATCGCAGGAACCGCCACACTCGACTGGCTGCTGCACCCCGGCATCACTCTCGGGGCCCTCATGCCGTCGCTCCTCCTGGTCGGCGCCGGCATCGGGCTCGCCTCAGCTCCACTAGGACCTGTCCGGCCGATCATGTGACTACTTCGTCCACAGGTCGTTGATGTGGACATGGGGCGGGGAGATCTGACGGATGCCGAGTGGGAACGGCTGCTGCCCTTCCTGCCCGTGAGTAACGGTCGTTGCGGTCGGTGGCGGGATCACCGTCAGGTGATCGACGGGATTCTGCACCGGGTGCGGACCGGCGTTCAGTGGCGCGACCTACCCGAGCGGTTCGGCCCGTGGAAAACCGTCTACGAACGCCACCGGCTGTGGTCGGCCGACGGCACCTGGGAACGTCTGCTGCAGCAGGTCCAGGCTGCAGCAGACGCGGCGGGTGAAATCGACTGGGACATCTCGGTGGACTCCACCATCGTCCGCGCCCATCAGCACGCGGCCGGCGCCCGCACCGATCCGCCCCCTGCGTCCGCCTCAAAGGGGGACGACGAGGTGGAACACCAGGACGAGACGCCGTGGCAGAGCCTCGTCGGCCGCCTGGCGGAGGTGGTGCTGGAAGTGAGGGCCTGGGTCGTTCGCGGGGCGGGTTCACCAGCAAGGTCCATCTGAGCGCGGACGGCCGCTGCCGTCCGCTCTCTCGGTCATCACTCCAGGTCAAAGGGCCGACTGCACCCACTTCAAGCCGGTCTTGGAGAAGATCCGCGTCCCCAAACTCGGCCCGGGCAGGCCACGCAAGAAGCCGGACAGCCTTGCCGCGGACAAGGCATACAGCAACGGGCCGTGTCGCGAGTACCTGCGGCGGCTGGGCATCCGGCACACGATCCCGGAGAAGACCGACAGCCAGGCGGCCCGTCTGCGCAAGGGTTCACGCGGTGGGCGGCCACCGGGCTTCGACGAGGAGCGGTACAAAAAGCGAAACACCGTCGAACGGGCTATCAACCGTTTGAAGCAGTCCCGAGCTGTCGCCACCCGTTACGACAAGCGCGGTTACGTCTACCTTGGCACCGCGACAGCGGCAGCCGTGGCGATCTGGCTCCGGACCTGAAGATCCGGGACGCAGCTCAAAGAACGCCCTCGGCTGGCCTCTGGTGCCCACACGGCACCTGGCCTCCGTTCTTGTCGAAGACCTCGGCATCGTCGCCAGAGTTCACCCAGACCGTGATGCCCTGACCATGCACGACCACATTGAACGGCGACTCCTCCGCCTCCGTCTTCGTCACCACCGTGAACTCCTCGCCCGGACGCATCCAGTGATCGGTTCCCCATGGCTCGACCCACAGGCAGAGCATGCTGCTGGTCTCGTTGCTCACGCTCGTCTTCGACACGCTCGCACCCTAGCCAGCAACGTGATCGGCCGGACAAGTCCTAGGTGGCCGACTCCCACGCGATCATCACTGACACCACAGCGCGTCGGCGCCTTTCCGCCCATCACCCGGGCCATCCGCCCTGTCAGCGCCGCAGCCACACGTCGCTGTTGCCGGCGACGACCACCGTTCCGTTCACCAAGGTCGTCACTGCGGCTGGAGGCTGGGCGTGACAGCCGAGTTCGCCGCGCTGCCATCCCGCCGGCGTTCCGTCGCCGATCCAGACCGCGCCGCAGTACGTCGGCCGAACCTCCGGAGACTTCCCCGGCACCCGCAAGCTGCCCACCATGATCGGGTATCCCTGGGCGTCGACGGTCGTCGCGACGACGCCACCGGCGCCCAGGGCCGTGGTGTCGGTCTTCGTCCAGGTGGTGCCGTCCGTGCTGGTGAGGAGCACGGGCACATCGGGTTGCGTGGGGGCTCCCGAGATGTCTCCTGCCGCGAACCAGTGTCCGGCCGCCCGGAACGCGCCGCGCATTCTCGTCCCGGTCGGCAGTCCGTCGACGATCGCTTTCGTCCAATGCGCTCCGCTGTCGGCGGAGTGCCACACCACCAGAGTGCCGGTTGCCTCCGTGGTGAAGGCGTTCGAGGAGTAGCTGCCGACCGCGATGACCTCACGGCCGTCGGCAGCCATCGGGCCGACCGGAGTGCGGCTCCCGCCACTCCTCTCCGCCGGGAGTGTCACCCGGTGCACGGTCGCCCCGCGGTCGTCGGAGGCGTACAGGAAGGGCCCCGTCGCGCCCGAGACGGTCTCGCTACCTCCGATCAGCAGCCGGTTCCCGCTGCGAACGGCCGAGTTCACCGTCCCGCGATCCGAGGTGTCCGATTCCTTGAGAGCCCAGGGCAATTTGAGATCGGCCAACTTCCTTACCTGGCCGCCGGGTTCGCGGATACGGATCACGCTGGACACGAAGACCTGTGACCCATCACTCCAGTCGACCACGGCCTGGGCCGGCACTCCACCGCCGGGAACTCCGTGCCGCATCGAATTCGGCACATCGGATTCGTCGTCCGTCAAACCGGCGGGGTCCGGGTGCAGGGTGAGCCTGGTGCAGTCCGCATTGCCGGACCAGTTGACCGGCACGTATCCATAGCCATTGGCGTACGTGCCGATGCCCAGGACGCAGTTCCCTTCCCGGGCGAGGAGCTGCAGTCCCTGACCCGGGGCGACGTAGTCCTCGTCCTTGGATCCCGGCCACTGCACGCTGTCGGCATGGCGCTCGAAACCCAGCGCTTCGGCCCCCTTACCCCCCACCCCGGGCGGTGAGCCAGCAGTGCGCGTGCCACAGGCGGATATCGAAACCAGCAGTACGGCGACCGCTGCGTGCGCCGTGAGGCGCGCCCTCCCCCGGTGCATCATCATGGGAACACCCTAGCCGCGGCGCCGACAGCCGATCCAAGGGCCAGGGACGAGAATGAAGGCGGGCAGTGGCGGCGACCTGCGTAGACGCCATGACGGGCGCCGACCGCTCATCGCGCGGCCCGGACTCCTCGCGGATGCAAGGAGCTGCCCTCTGCTCTGCTCCGTGCCTCGCCCCCTCTCTACGACGGACCTTTGCGGAATCCGGCGATTGGAAGGCTGGCGCCTTCCGTCCAGTGCACCGGCTCACGAGCCCCGTGGGCCGTCCGCCCCCTTGAGCCAGCCCTGCTCTCCTCGCGATTCGCATGGTTGCCCGGACCCGGAACCCGGAATTCGGAACGAGCACAACGCCCCTTCCCTACACAGCAAGATCACCACTCGACGCATCGCCCGGCCCGACTCCCCTTCGCCTAAACGCAGTTGAGCCCAAAGCCGCCCCCCGCTTGACTCCCTCCTGCCGGAGGTGGCGGTGTCATGCCGCCCGGTCGGCCGAACCCGCCCCTCGGGCTGCACGCCCCGTTGACCGATTGGTCCAGACCTTCTACGGTGCGCATCGACCGGCAACACGCGCCGGCGCCTCGGACGTCGTCGCAGCCGGACGCGATCCGCAGCGCCCACCGTCCCCGGCCGGCGTCCCTCGCACCCTGCTCAGCCCGCCAACAGACGTCACCCGCACCGCACTTCACCTGCAAGGCACACGGTTCCGCACAGCCCTGGCACCCCCACCTCACCGCAGGGAGAACCATGTCCGCACCGCGTTCCGCCCCCACGCGCCGCCGACGAAGACTCGCCGTGCTGCTGGCCGCGCTCCTGCTGCCGCTCGCCGCCCTCACCGGACTCGGCGCCGCTCCCGCCGCGGCCGCCTCCGGCCTGACCGCCACCTTCGCCCCGCAGGACAACGGGTCCTGGTGGAAGGGCACGTTCGTCGTGCACAACGCCGGCTCGGCACCCGTCACGGGCTGGTCCCTGGAATTCGACCTGCCTGCCGGCGTGAGCATCACGGGCCACTACAACGGCGACGCGACCGTCACCGGCCGGCACGTCAGCGTCAAGAACGCCTACTACAACGCGACCGTCCCGCCGGGCGGCACCACCGAGCCCTACAGCTACTGGTTCGTGGCGAACGGCCCGATCTCTGCCCCCACCGGCTGCACCGTCAACGGCGACAAGTGCGACGGCGCCCCCGACGTTCCGCCCACGGCTCCGGGCAAGCCACAGGCCACCACCGTGACCGCGCACAGCGTCTCGCTCGCCTGGACCGCGGCCTCCGCGGGGGACCACCCCGTCGCGTCCTACGAGGTGCTCGGCGGCGACACCGTGCTCGCCACCACGGCCACCACGTCGGCAACCCTCATGGGCCTGACCCCGGCCACCGGCTACTCCTTCACCGTCCGGGCCAAGGACACCCGCGGCAATTCCGGTCCGCGCAGCGAGCCGCTCGCGGTGAGCACCGTGGACCCCGCATCCGACCCGGTGCCGCCTGGCGCTCCGAACGACCCGCACGCCACCGCGAAGACTTCGACCAGCGTCAGCCTCGCCTGGGGCGCGGCCACCGACAACGTCGGCGTGGTCGCCTACGGCGTCTACCGCGACGGCATCCTCGCCACCACGGTGGGCGCACCCGCCACCACCGCCACGGTGACCGGCCTGACCCCTTCGACCAAGTACACCTTCACCGTCAGGGCGCGCGACGCCGCCGACAACGCCTCGCCGCCCTCGGCGGCACTGTCCGTCACCACCGACGACCTCGTCGGCCAGGGCAAGTATCTGAAGACCGGCTATTTCGCGCAGTGGGGCATCTACGGCCGCCAGTACTTCGTGAAGAACCTCGACACCTCGGGCGCGGCGGCCAAGCTCGATGTCCTGAACTACGCCTTCGAGAACATCGACCCCACCAACCTCACCTGCCAGGCCGGCGTCACCAAGGGCGTCACCGCCGACCCCGAGGATCCCGACCAGGGCACCGGCGCGGGCGACGCCGACGCCGACTACGGACGGGCCATGACCGCCGCCCAGTCCGTCGACGGGACCGCCGACGACGGATGGGGACAACTGCGGGGCAACTTCAACCAGTTGAAGAAGCTCAAGGCAAAATACCCGAACCTCAAGACCGTCGTCTCGATCGGCGGCTGGACGTACTCCAAGTTCTTCTCGGACGCCGCCGCCACCGACGCTTCCCGCAAGAAGTTCGTCAGCTCCTGCATCGACGTCTGGATCAAGGGCAACCTGCCGCTCTACAACGGCGCGGGCGGCCCCGGCACCGGCGCCGGGGTCTTCGACGGCATCGACATCGACTGGGAGTGGCCCGGCACCGACGGCCACCCCGGCAACCACTACTCCACCGCCGACAAAGCCCATCTCGCCCTGCTGCTCGCCGAGTTCCGGAAGCAGCTCGACGCGCTCGGCGGTCCACACCGGCTGCTCACCGCGTTCACGCCCGCCGACCCGGTGAAGATCGCCGCTGGCTGGGACCTGACCCCGGGCGGGACCGGCGTCTTCTCCTCGCTCGACTACGCCCAGGTGCAGGGCTACGACTTCCACGGGTCGGGCAGCGACAACTCCTGGGAGCCGAACCGCACCGGCCAGTCCGCCAACCTCTACACCGACCCGAAGGACCCCTATCCGTTCCACTTCAGCGTCGACGCCGCCATCGGCACGTATCTCTCGGCAGGCACCAACCCGCGCAAACTCACCGTCGGTTTCCCGTTCTACGGCCGCGGCTGGCAGACGGTCGCGGACGGCGGTGCGCACGGGGCGTGGCAGAGCGCCGGCGGCGCGGCACCGGGCCAGTTCCCCGACGAGGCCGGTGTACGCGGCTACTCCAACCTGATCGCCTCGGTGCCCGGCCTGACGGTCTACCACGACGACCAGACGGTGGCCACCTACGGCTACACCGGTGACGGCGGCCAGTGGTGGTCCTTCGACGATGCCTGGTCCATCAGCCACAAGACTCCGTACATCAAGAAGCAGAACCTCCTCGGCGCCTTCATCTGGGAAATGTCCGGTGACACCCCCTCGGGCACCCTCATGAACGCCCTCGACACGGGCCTCAAGTAGCGCATGGAGGGCGGGGGCCGGGCCCCCGCCCTCACCATGACGGCCTCATACCCCGCTCCGGCATCCGCACGATCCACCTGCCGCTGACACCCGAGACGGCGGGGCTCGTGGACGCGGTCACCCGTGCCTGGCTCGGCCCACGCGGCGTCTGGTGAACACCTCACTCATCGGCATCTCGACGGGGCCGCCCTGGACACCGCGCTGAGGGAAAAGCGCATCGCCGACGCCGCACTCGATGTCTTCGCCGTGGAATTCGGCCGCACCCCCGGGCTCCCGGGGGTCAGCGCCGGCGGCTTAGGCTTCCCGGTGACCAGGCCTTCGGGCCGATGTCGTGGACCAGTGCCGGAACGAGCAGGGAACGTACGACCAGCGTGTCCAAGAGCACTCCGAGCGCGACGATGAACGCGATCGGGGCACGCGGGGCGGCGCTGGCCTGGTCTTCCGCTCGACGATCGGTAGATGTCGACCTTTCGGCGGCCGACCGTGAAGCGCAAGGTGGTCGACCGCGCACAGCAGTTGGCCACGGCGGCCCCTCCCAGCGCGGCACTGCCCCGTGCGCCGCCGGCATGTCACCCGCGACTGGCAAGGCCTTTGGATGGCGCAGCACTGGAACCATGGCGGACACCCACCCCGTTTCTACCTGGCGGAATCGAGGTTTTCCCAGCGGACCCGAAGCGCGGAGCTCGCCCGAGAACATCACGGCCGGCGTGGTGGAGGCCGGGCCGAAGGAGGGCGGCATGCATGCAGTCGCCGGACGCCAAAACCCTCAACCCTCTGCTCAGTTCGCTCTTCCTGGGCCCTTGGAACACCGCGCCCAAACCCCCGCAGCGATCGCCTTCCTGGCAAGTTCCGCCGCGTCGTACGTCACGGGTGGGGTGCTGGACGCTCACGGCGGTGACAGCGCCTGAACCTGGTCCCCCACCGGGCGCCCCGAAGGGCAGGCTCCCTCGGGGCGCGCCTCGCCAACACTCCCGAGAATTCGGCCACTTTCCCTCTTGGCCGTCCCGTACGCGCGCCCTGTCCGTCCGAACCGCCGCGTAAGGTAGCCCTCGCGTCGGCTCGCCTCCGGCGCCGGCGTGCTCGACGCGACGTCACGGCACTCAGCTGGGAAGGCAGCCGTGGGTACGGCCGGGGGAAAGCCGTCGATCGACCATGTACGGCGTGGGCGGTCCCGTCCGTCGCAAGCAGCTTGCCGGTGGTGTGCCGAATAGCGCGTGTCGGCGGCCACATCGCTTGCGGCCGCCGGCGTTCGGGCGGCAGCACTTTCGGAAAATCGGACAATGGAGGAGCACGGATGCCTGACAAGGCGTCTCCCCTGTGGTGGCTCGCGGCGGGGGTCTCAATAGCTGTTTACGTCGCCACCATGTGGCCCGGAATGATCACGCTGGGGCAGAAGGTCACCTATTCCTTCGGCGCCCCCGTGGCGGGATTCTTGGGGCTTTTGGGGTACTGCTGGGTCTACAAGTGGCCTGTCACCGAGGGCCTTCCGCTCTACTGCGCGGCCATCCTCGGCATAGCGGCCGGCATGCTGGGCCACCAGAAGACACTGCGCGCCTACATGGCGGACCGCTTGGCCCACCCGGGCAGATCTCAGGAGGATGCGGCGACGCCACCCTGGGTCCTGCAGATGGTGTTCACGATGCTCATTCTGTGCGGGGCCGCCCTGTGGTACGTCCAGCATTCCTGAGTGACGTTGCGCTCACACGGGCAAGGGGCGGCTCGCGGGTCCTCGAAGCCGTCCCCAGCAGGCTTGACCAGGGGGCGGCGCACGCTCACCCATGGGCGCCGGCCCCTGCGCACGGTCAAGCGGGATTGCCCCGCCGGAGTCGCCACGTTTGCGCAGCCGCAGGGCCACGGCGGTGGCGGTCAGGGCGCCGACGATTGTGAGAATCTCGGCGGTGCTCACTCATCAGGAGACATACATGTCGCCGATGAACGGGGCGAATCCGAAGGCGAGTTGACCCGGGGTTCGGATTCCGGCAACCGCCTTGCGCTCCGCCGGCGCCAGGAGCGCGAGCGCGGGGACACCCAGGCGCCAGGGAACGCAGTTTCACCCGCCCGCCCGAGATCGCCTCGACCTTACGGGCGATCGCTTAGCCGTGGCGCGGCTCGTCCGCGAGGGCGGTGAGGAGGAGCAGGGTCGGTTCCTGCCTTCCGCGGGCAATCGTGGCTCCACCGTATTCCCTTCGGCGACACATACGGATGCGGCTATGGGGAAGGCAGCGCGCGGGGCCATGACGGCTGGGCCGGCGGCCGCCCCGCGCCCCGCCCACGTACGCAGGGCAAGGGGCTCGCCGCAAGCTGCATGCGGCAGGAGTCACCGTGGGAGGCGGCCTGCGCGACGGCCTGCGCCCGTCCCGCGCGAGACCGTCGCGCGAGACCGCCCCCCGGCCGGTCACGGGCAGTAGAACCGGAGCGAGGAGAGCCTGTCGTTGTTGTAGTACTTGGACGTGCCGGCGGCGTAGTCGCCCTTCTCGCCCCAATGCCAGGACTGCGCGAAGTCCAGGTCCGAGGGGTGCAGTTCGCCGCTGGAGTCGTCCCAGAACTCGATCTGGCACTGCGAGTTGTTCAGCCAGGACGACACCTGGTTGTCCGCGAGGTCACCGTTCAGGAAGTGGGTGTTGATGAGCCTGACGATCTTCGAGTTCTTGCCCGCCGGCGGCGGCGTGACGATCACCTTTGAGCCCGTTCCGCCGCCATTCTGGTAGAGGCACAGGGCCCAGTCCGGGCAGCCGCTGTAGGGGGCGTTGTCCGCGGAGGCCGGTGCGGCGGAGAGGAGCAGTGCCGCCGCCGCGACCGTGCTCGTGACGGCCGCGACCGTCGCCCTGGAGAACTTCGGCATCATGGGGGTCCCTTTCCGGGAGCGTGAAGGAGCAGCGCCCCGCCCGGCGTTGCGGGTACGGACGCTGGTGCGGCGGCACGGTGACCCGTCGGGTCGGACATGCCGCACAGGGAATATGAACACACGTTAGCAGTTCATACGTGTGAGCAAGCATGGTGACATATATGCCATCTGCTCACACGTCTCCACGTCAGAGGGGCCGATGTCATGCGATGACTCTCCGCGTCAGACGACGGGTACGTGTGACCGAATTACCCCTCACCACAACATGGTTGAACGTGCAAGAGTGCGCCCCCCGGGGCGCGCCCGAGCAGCAGCCGATCGTGCCCGTGACCTCGCAACCCCCTTGTCCCGCAACCCACTTGAGAAGGTGCTCATGATGTTCACCAAGCCGATAGCCCGCCGTGCCGCAGCCGCCGCCACCGTGGCCGCGGCCCTCACCGTTCTGGGAACAGCGGGGGCACACGCCGACGGGTGGCCGCCGCTTCAGGATGGTGCCCGCCTCTACACGGGCACCCATGGCACCGGGACTGCGACGTCCCTCGACCTCTCCGAATTCGGCACCTGTCACACCCTCGCGGTCCCGGCCGGCTCCGTGCAGGTCGTCTCCGGCTCCGCGTCCGTGGTCCTGTACGCAGCCACCGACTGCACCGGTGCCTACCCCTGGGCCACCGGTTCGCTCGCTCAGTCCGACACCCCGTGGACGATGCGCAGCTACCGGATCGTCCCGGCCTAGGGGCACGCCCGGCGCACCTGTCCTGGTCCGACCCGGCCGGCGCAATGGCCCTGAGCATCCCCTTTGTTGCGTCAAAATAGGCACAGCGGGGGCACAGCAAGCACACATCAGCCGGCGGACAGCGACGCGACCTCCCGCCCGCGCCCTGTGCGGCTCGCTCCAGGGGTGCGACACAGGGGTGGGCCGGCCGGGGCGCGCGGCGGAGGGGAAGAAGTGGGGGCGATGACGTCGACCGACGGCACCATGGTCGGCCGGGAGCACGAGCACGCGGTACTGGAAGGCCTTGTGACGGCGTCCGGGGGTCAGGCTCTCGTCCTGCGCGGCGACACAGGTGTGGGCAAGAGCGCGCTTCTCGGCCACACCGCCGCCCTCGCCGCCGTCCAGCACCACACAGTGCTCAGGGCGACGGGCGTCGAGGCCGAGTCGGAGCTGCCGTTCGCGGGCCTGCACCAGTTCCTGCGGCCCCTGCTCCCCCACATCGACGACCTGGCCCACAGCCGGCGCCGGGTCTTCGACGTCGTCTTCGGCAGGAGCGAGGGCCCCGCACCCTCGACGATGACGCTCGGCATCGCCGTCCTGGACATGCTGTCGTTCGCGGCGCGGCGCAAGCCGCTCCTGGTGGCGCTCGACGACGGACACTGGTTCGACACCTCAAGCGCCCAGGTGTGCGGCTTCGTCGGGCGCCGGCTCACCGGCAGCGCGGTCAAGCTCGTCGTGGCCCTGCGCTCCGACGTGCCGTCCGGGTTCGACACGGCGGCGCTGCCCCAACTCCCGGTGCCCGCCCTGTCGAAGGAGGCCTCCGAGCAGCTCCTCGATCTGCGCAGCCCGGGGCTCGACCACCGGACCCGGCGCCTGGTCCTGGACGAGGCAGGGGGCAATCCACTGGCGCTCCTGGAGCTCCCGCCGCACGTGTTGGACCGCGGCAGAGCCCCCGCCGATGCGCCGACGTCACCCGGTTACAGCGGCATTCCGCTGCCGGTGCGCCTCCAGCACGTGTACGGCGCCCGCATCGAGACACTCGGAGCGTCCGTACGTACGGAGCTGCTGCGCGGAGCTCTGGACGGGGTCGGGGCGGGCACGGCCACCGGACACGTACACGACCCGCGCTACCGCATGACAGACGTCGAAGAGGCCGCGGCGCGCGGGCTGTTGGACCTGGACCCGGCCAGTGGTGACTTCGTCTTCCGGCATCCCCTGGTGCGCTCTACCGTGGTCCAGATGGCCACCGCCAACCAGCGGCGTGCGGCTCACGCCGTCCTCGCTCGGGTGCACCGCGAGGACGTGGAGCGGCGGGCAGTGCACCTGGCGGCCTCGACCGTCGACCCCGACGAACAGGTCGCGGCGGCGCTGGAGGCGGCCGCGGAGTCGGCCATCCTGCGGGGAGGCTCGCTGGCCGCAGTGTCCTGGCTGACCCGGGCCGCCGAGCTCAGCGAGCATCACGCCGAGCGCTCCCGGCGGCTGGGCAGCGCGGCGTTCACCGCAGGCCACGCGGGGCTACTGGACCGTGCGCAGCAACTGGCGCGCCACGAGGGCGAGTCGGGAACGAGCCGGTCGCCGGCGGCGGTCGTCGCCTCGGCCTACGTCGACCTGTACGAGGACGGCGACGTCCGTTCCACGCACCGGCGCGTGATGGCGGCGATCGAACTCGTGCGGGACAGCGGCGCGGCGGCCCAGCAGCACGAGGTGCTCACCCGTCTGGTCAACCTGCTGCTCGCCATCAGCCAGTACGCGAGCGACGCGACGGCCTGGGAGCACACTCACGCCCTGCTGGACTCGCTGGGCGCTCTGGTGGCACCCAACTCCCGTGTCTATCAGGATGCTTGGGGGGACGTGGTGCTCCGGGGGGCCGATGTGCGGGAGCGGGTGGACCACGCGCTCGCCGACCCCGGCGCACTCGAACCGTGGGAGATCACCCGCCTCGGTGTCGCCGCCTATCACGTGGACACCCTCGGCCGGTACCGGCCGCACCTCCTGCGCATCGTCGACCGCGAAGTGGCCACCGGGGCCGTGGCGTCGGGCATGACCATGCTGCATCTGATCATGCTCGACCAGACGGCGGCCGGTGAGTGGGCGCAGGCCGAGGCGACGGGGCTGCGCAGCCTGGAGCTGACCACGTCGCACCGCTACGCGCTGTTCGCCCAGCAGACGCGGGCGTATCTGGGTCTGCTCGCCGCCGTCCGAGGGCGCATCGCCGATGCACGGGAGTACCAGGCCGCCGTCGAGACCTGGGCCCGTCCCCGGGGTGTCGGTTTCCTCACGCAGCTCGCCGACGCCATAGGCACCGCCGCCGCGCTCACCGAGGGAGATCACGAAGCCGCCTACTTCCACGCCATCGGCATCACCGCACCCGGCGCATTCACCCCGTACGCCCACCAGGCCCCGCGGACCCTGCTCGACCTGGTCGAGGCGGCGCTGCGCACCGGCCGTACCGAGCAGGCGCGCCGCCACGCCCTGGCCGCGCAGCGAGCCGGGCTCACGGCGCTCTCTCCCCGGCTCGCCCTCCTCACCTGCGGCGCCCTGGCCATGACGGCCCCCGACACCGCCGAGGCACAGGCCCTGTACCAGCAGGTCGAGGCGCACCCGGCAGCGCCGCTGTTCCCCTTCGAAGTCGCGCGGATCCGTCTCGCCCACGGCATCCGGCTGCACCACACGCAGGGACGGGCGGCCGCACGGCCGGTTCTCGCCCGGGCCGCCGAGACGTTCGCCCACCTCGGGGCAGCCACGTGGGCGCAGCGGGCCCGCGGCGAGTTCGGGGGCACCGGTTCGTCCGTGCGGGCCGTCGCCGCGCCGGCGTCGACCCTCACGTGGCAGGAGCGCCGCATCGCGGAGCTCGCCGCCGCGGGCCTGACGAACAAGGCCATCGGAGCGCGGATGAACCTGTCACCCCGTACGGTCGGCTCGCACCTGTACCGGGTGTTTCCCAAGCTCGGCATCACCTCCCGCGCCGCGCTGCGGGACGCACTGGGAAGGCTGTCCGACGACGCCGACGGGTGAGTCGGTCACGGCACGCGCGGGGTGCGGGCGCGCACACCTTGTGCGGCCAACCAGCCGAGAACGTGGTCGGCGACGAGGCGCCAACCGCTGTCGAAGACGAGTGAGTGGGCCCGGTCGGCGAACTGCTTCAGGTCGGTCACGGCCGTGGTGTCGCCGTACTGCTTGTACACCGCGCGGGTGACCGCGTCCGGCACCAAGCGGTCCTCCTGCCCCGACACCAGCAGGAGCGGGCCGCGGCGCGCGGCGGCGACGTCCACCGTGGTGTGCGCGCCGTGGTGTCCGAGGTCCCTGAGCAGGTGAGCCGGAGCCGCCATCGCGCAGCGCTCGTACAAGAGGTCGGACTCCCGCTGCTGCGCGGTGTTCGCGACGACTGCGTGGAACCGCGCTGACGACAGACGCGCCGGGAATCCGGCCGGGCGATCGGCGGGCGGCGCCGAGAGGGCAGGCAGCGCCACCCCGTTCGCCGGGGCGGGAGCGATGGCCACCGCGGCGCGGCCGAGACCGGTGGTGATGAGCTGCTGGGCGACGAGTCCGCCCACCGAGTGCCCGATGATCACCGGTGCGGGCTCCAGAGACCGCACAATGGCGGCGTAGTGCGCGGTGAGCACGTCCATGCCGACCGCGTCGAACTCCCTTGATACGAGGTCCGGTTCACGGCCGGCGGCCACCTCACCGGGCCAGGCCGGTGCGCGGACGCGGAACCCGAGGGTGTCGAAGTGGTCCATCCACGCCGTCCAGGACGACGTGTTCAGCCACAGACCGTGGATGAACACGACGGGGGTAGGTTTCACGGCTTGCTCCTCCGAGCATGACGGCCGTCCGGCACGGGCACGGCGGCGAGTACTCCAGAATGGTCCGCTTCCCCGTCCGGCGCGACCGTCGAATGACTTAATGTGCCCGGCCGGTCGGGCAGGTCACGGACCGGCCCTCGGCGAGACGGGACCCGCAGAACGCCGCACACCGGACGAAATGCCCGTCACATGTTCAGTCGGGCGCTCGGAACACGTCGGTCACCTGACGTACACGGCGCGGCCGGCTTCGGACGAGAGTGGCCGGGCCGGCTTCCGCAACGGGGACCAAGGAAGGAACCATACGACATGAGGGGCTACCCATCAGGTGTTCAGGACCACTGCCCGGCGGCGGGCGAGGAGTGCCTCCAGCTGAGTCTGGACATCGAACGCGTGCTGGGCATCGCGGTGCGGCAGCCGGTGCGGGCCGTGTTCCGTTTCTCGCCGCGCTCTCCGCTGGTCGTATGCGCGGACCTCCGCGTCGTGGACGGCCCGCGCGCGCTGTGGCACATCGGCCGTGACCTGCTGCGGGACGGGCTGCGCAGGCGCAGCGGAACGGGCGACGTCCAGGCCTGGCCCTCGCCCCCTTTGCCGGGACGAGGGCAGCGGACCGTCCGGCTCCAGCTCGCCTCCCGTGACATGGCGGCCCTGTTCGAGCTGCCGGCGCAGCCGCTGGCCGGCTGGCTCCGGCACACGTATGAGCAGGTTCCCGCCGGCCGCGAGTTGTCGGGAGTCGACTGGGCCGCCACGGCCGCCGGTCTCCTCGGCGCCCCGGGGCACACACCTGTGTGAGACCCGGCGAAAAGCCCGGGCCCGGATGAGGAACGCCCGCTCCCGACGGACGAGTTGCGTCATCGGGAGCGGGCGTCCGCGTGCAGAGACCCAGTGGGTCAGGAACGGTAGTCGCGCAGGAACAGCGAGCCGCTCAGATCGGTGCGGTCGGCGTTGACGCCGTTGCCCCGCGTGTAGTCGTTGTTCTCGTTGTCGGCCCAATCCTGAAGGGCGCCGGCGGCCGTCCTGAGGTGCTGGAACGTGCCCGGGTCGGCCGCCCCCGAGCCGAACTGGTACACCTTGGAGGTGTCCGCGTAGGCACGGTACGGCTCGTAGGGGCCTCCCGGTGTCAGCTGCTTGGTCAGGGTGTTGTGGAAGAAGACGTTCTGCGGTCCGGTCGATCCGGACCAGCCGACTCCCTTGCTGCCCGCCGCCCAGTAGATGGGCCACCAGGTGCCCTTGTCGCCGGCTCCGCCCTCACCGCCGCAGTTCGTGTCGCACTCGCCGGAGGAGTGGTTGTACGGCACGTGCACCGTGTTGTTCTCGAAAAGGTTGCGGTGCTCCCATCCTCCGTGGAGGTTGAGGTCGGAGTCGAAGTCGTTGCCGAGCGCGACGTTGCCGGACGCCGACCACTGGAAGGTGAAGTGCCGCAGGTTGCGGCTGGTGTTGAAGGCGTACAGGGAATCCCAGACGCGCGATCCGCGCAGGTATCCGTTGCCGCCCTTGCCCTTGTTCCAGGAGCCGTCGAAGACGTTGTGCTCGACCTGGATGTTCCTGGCCACCTCGGTGACCACCGGATGCGAGCCGGTCATGTCGGCGCGGACACCGCGCACCCAGGAGTCGGATGCCCATTTGAAGACGATGCCGTGCATGGCGTACTCGGGCGCCATGTTGCCGTAGTTGTGGACGGCCTTGGCCGGGTCGAGCTGATAGGTGCCGCCCCCGAGCTTGGGCAGGCCGTTGACGTCCTCGGTGAAGGAGAAGTCCTCGAACCCGACGTCCGTGATCATTTTGAGCGGGGTGACCTTGCTGGCGTAGGGCCTGCTGCCCACACCCAGAGCCGGTGAGCCGTCGGAGGTGGAGTCCACCGGGACGTCGAACTCCAGGGGTTTGTCGAGCGTGACGGTGTGCTTGGCCGCGTCCACCGAGGTGATGGTGAACACCTGCTGGCGCATGTGGAGGTTCTCCAGGCGGCCGTCGTCCGCCGCGGCTCCCGCGACCTCCTGCGTCTGGTAGAACTTCAGGCTGTTCGCGGCGCCCACCCACAGGTCACTGCCCGGCTTGAACACGTCCATCTTCGCCTTGGCGTTGAGCTGGACGGTCCGGTCACCCTGGCGACCGGCGTACTTGGGGTCGGCCAGCGTGCCGGCCACGGCCACGCCCGACTCCCAGTGCTGGTTGACCGAGCCCTCGAAGAGGTCGCGCCGGTTCTCCGGGATCTTGTCGGGGTAGCCGCAGATCTTCAGGTACTTCTCGGCGACCTCCCGGGTCTGGACGCGGAACAGTCCGCGCCCCGGCCAGATCCAGCCACCGGTGCCGACGTTGTTGCCCGTCGTGAAAGCGCACTTGTGGGTCATGCCGCCCTGGTCCCAGCGCTCGCCCTTCTCGGTCAGGACGTCGTAGCGGGTGTTCTCGTCCGGGCGGAAGACGATGCGCGTGCCGTTCGCGGGGTCCGAACCCTGCCCCCGGATCACGAGGTAGGAGGCGTCCACGGACAGCTGCTTGCGGACGTCGAGCACGCCCTTGGGCAGTTCGATCACCGACAGGCGGCCCGCACGGGCCGATGGGGTACAGGAGGTGCGGATCTGGTCGATGGCGGCCTGGAGGCCCGCCGTGTCGTCCTGTCCGTCGTCCGCCCGCACCTTGAACTGGGCCGCCAGCGTCGCCGGCGTCAGGTGGCAGGTGGCGTCGGGATTGCGCGCGGCCGCGCCGGGCAGTACTTCGCCGCCCCGGTACCCGGCGTGACTCCAGTCGGGCAGACCGGCGACGGGACCGCGACGGTTGCCGCTGCTGAGGACCGTACTGTTGTCGACCGCGCCGTCCACGTCCCCCGGCTGCACGGACGGTCTGCCCGCGCAGGACGCGAACACCGGGGCGTCGGTGAGCCGGGCCGCGATCTTCGACAGGCAGGCGGACAGGGCGAGTTGACCGTAGTGGTTGGGGTGGATCGCCTCCTGCTGGTTGCCCTGCGCCTGCCAGGGCAGGTTCTTCAGGCCGTCCACCAGATACGGCACCCAGCGCACCCATTCGGCGCGCTCGGCCGGGAGGGGGGCCGACAGCTTCTGCCCGGAGCCGGCCTGCTGCGTCGTTCTGCTGCACAGCTCGTGTCCGGCGAACGCGTCCTGGAGGTCGAGGAAGGAGACCCCGGCCTCGTTCGCGGCGCCGCGCAGCATCTCGCTGACCCGGGGCACCACAGAGGAGTGCGCCCAGTCGCTGTCCGCGTCCAGGAAGGGACAGCCCCCGCTGAGGTAGCGGCTGTAGTTGGCCGGCGGCACCGGCGCGTTCTCGGGATCGCGGTAGTCACGGCCGAGCGGCAGCGGGTTGGCGTAGGACTGCAGGACGATCTGGTACGTGTCGTCCGGCTGGCCCGCGTCGCGCAGGGCCGTGCGGATCGCTGCCACCGACCGCACGACCTTGTCCCGCACCGGACCGAGGGCGTCGGCGAACTCCTTCTCCTTGGCGCCCCGGCAGCCCTTGTTGAACAGCGAGGGGTAGAAGTACGCCTTGACGCAGTCCTGGAGGATGTCGGAGAACTTCAGGTCGTTGCCGCCGATCGACAGGACGACCATGCGCACGTCGTTGTTCCGGGCGATGTCGCGCAGATCCTCGACCTGCGGCCGCTGGCCCTTGAACCCCGTCGTCGTGACGTTGTCGGTCGTCGCGCCGGAACAGGCGATGTTGAACCGCCGCTCCACGGGCACGTCCTCGAAGGACGCACCGCGGATCTCCGCCGAGTCCGAACGGTCGCACGCGCTCCCGCCCTGGTCGTACGAGGTGTCGCCGTAGACCCGGGTCGCGTCGTGGTCGCAGACGCTTTCATCGCCGTTGCAGTTCACCGCGGCGCGGTCCGTGCCCCAGGCCGAGCCGTTGGCGGAGGCCGCGGCATTGCCGGCCCACCGGCCACCCTCACCGGAGATGTAGCTGTCACCCATGGAGACGATGGCGCTCGGGGGCCCGCAGGCGTCCTCCGCGGCGCGTGCCACCCGTGTGCCGGTGGCCGGGTCGTAGGCGGTCTCGTAGTCGAACTTCCACGCCGTCCTGCAATTGGCGCTGCCGACCGGCGCGAACCTCACGGGCCAGTGGTCGGACTCGCCGCGCTGTTGGCTCCGGGTGACCGCGAAGTTCGTGAGCCGGTCGCTGGCGATCATGTAGTCGAGCGCGTACTCGGACTTCTGGGTGTAGACGGGTTTGCCGCCGGGGCTGTGGTTCTCGGCCGCGTAGAACGTGTTGGGGAACCGGTTACGTGTGACGTCGGCAAGACTGTTGAAGTCGCCCAGGGCCCGCCACTGCTCGCCGGCCATCTTGGCGCCGATCGTGTCGATCAGGGCGACGGCGTGCGGATTGGGCTTGTCGCCGGACCGGATCGACGCGGCGTGGATGTCGAAGTACCAGGTGGTCCCCACCTTCACGCCGAAGGCCGGGCGGGACCTGATCCACTTGTTCTTCGGATCCTCGGCCGGGAAGATCTTCACTCGTGAGCGCAGGTCGCCGAGGTCCTGCGGCACGTCGCGCAGCCAGATCGCCATGGACTTGCCGGTGTTGCGGTCCTTGGCCGGTGTGCCGCTGCCGTCCTCGTCCTGCTCCTCGTCGTCGTCGGAGGTCGTGCCGAGCTCCGGGCCCCAGGCGGCCTTGTCCTGGATCTTCAGATAGAGCAGCACGCCGTCGGGATACCGCAGACCCTGGCCGCCGTACTTCTTGGCGTAGAGGCTGTACTTCAGGCTGGGGAAGCCGGCCGGGGTCTTCGTGGTGTCGGCGCTGTTGTCGGTGAGCAGCACCGCCTTGCTGATGAAGTCCTTGTCGGGGGCGGTAGTGGCCTCTTGAAGGGCCACCACGTCCGCGTTGGGCAGCAGTTTCGTACGCACGTCGTACCACGACGTGCCTCCCTGCATGTTGAACGTGATGGCCGATGCACCGGCCGGGGCGACCGCTTGCGCAGCCATGGGCGCGAGGAGCGCGAGGACCGAGGCGAGCAGTGCCACGCACAGGCTCTGGGCGACCACCGGTTGCTGCCAACGCCCGCGTCTGAAGCGCGAGTTGGATCTGGGCGTTCGTATGGACACGTGTCCGACTGCCTTCCTCCCCCGCGCCGGCACGCCGCCGCCGTCACACCCTTCACACCCTTCACGCGCTGCACACGTTTCACATGTGAGGACCGACCGCCACGGGCGGTTCGACGGTTCACGGGACGGGGCGGGACGGGGCGGATCGGTGGCGGTCGACGTCGTGGGGATGGTCGTGAGATGAGGGATCTGGACAGGCGGGCCGGCGCGGCACAGGACCGTGCCACCCGATATGACAACCGTGAACTTCCCTTGTCGGCCTCACAGTTGGAGAACCGACACCACGGACGCCGACGCGCAGGCACCTACCCTTCCAGGGAGCGCGATGCTGACACGTATTCAATCGACATGTCAACCAACCTCATACGAGGCACCTCCAGAGGGCACACGTGTGAACTCTGGTTCCGCACGACGAGGCAGCCTCTGGACACGTCGTGCGCGCGATCCCGCCCGTGGACGGCGGCGACCAGCGCCCACCCGCGGGCTCCCGAACCCGCGGCACAGCTTTTCGCGCGTGACGCCGGGACCATGCCCAGCGAGACACACGCAGTACGCGTCCTGTGTAGAGTCATACGTGTGGGTAAATCGGAAGGAGACCTCGGGTAGACGCCGCTGTGGAGCGTGTGGTCTGGATACCATGCGCAGCAACACCCAGATCGAGGGAGTGACCGGTTGTGAGCAGCCAATCAGCCGCCAAACTCCGATCGCGATATGTGGAGCAGGTCGCGTCGGAGCTCGAAGAGAATCGCAGGCGCCAGGGAGAGCTGGCCAAGGAAGCCGAGCAGCTGAAGCAGGAGGAGGAACTGCTGTCGGACATCCTCCGCCTGGCCGAGCGGTACGAGGGTTTCGCGGACGCCTCACGACTGCCGGTACAGACCCAGGACGAGCCCGCTTCCCCGGCGCCGGGGCGCCGCGCCCCGGCTGCATCGTCCGTCGGGCCCTCGACGTCGTCGGCCCGGCGCAGCGCGGCGCGACAACCCCTGCTCCAGGACGTTCTGCTGGACCTGCTCACCCCCCACGAGGAGCCGACTACGGCGAAGGAGCTGCGGGACGAACTCGTGGCGAAGCATCCGGCCCGCACCCCGACGCCCCAGGTGGTCCGCAACACCCTGGAGTCACTCGTCGCCAAGGGGCACGTCCGGCGCCACAAGCGGGGACGCGCGGTCTCGTACGACGTGATCCGCGGGACGCGAGCCAGCTAGCTGGTAGTGCTTCGTTGGGTTCTTGGTCTGGGTCTGGTGGTTTTGAGGGGGCGCCCGCAGGTGGTGCGGGTGCCGTTCCAGCACCTCAGCAGGTCTTGGAATACGTCGGGGGCCCGGTAGAGGCTCGGGCTGGTGCCTGGTCTTCTGGGTCAGGCCTGCGCGGGGTGAGGAACATGCTCTTGATCCACTGTCCTGGCCAGATGGCGAAACGCTGCTGAAGTGCTAGACCCTGTCGTCAAAATGTGATCTGCCCTCGGTTCCTCTTTGACGGGTTACGGCCATCATGGGCTGATGAGTAGATATGCTGAGGTCATCGTCCTGGCGCGAGGGGCTGAAGAGGTCATGGAACCGCTCACTCGCCCCGACGAGGGCCGAGACTGGCACCAGTGCTTCACACGTGTGGATGACGGCATGTTCGACGGGTCGCGTGTGCCGTCCATGGAGTGTTACGCGTGGGTTATCCAGTTCATCCGCCACAACTGGCGGGGATTGCTGAGTCATCTGGAGTGTCTGGCGTGGCCGGATCCGTATTCCGTTCAAGTCCTCGTTCGCGACGAGGAGGACGACTGCTTCGGTCTCTGGATGCTCTATGACGGCAAACTGGTCGAGGTGTCACTGCCGCGTACCGAACGAGAGCCGTACTCGTCGTCCGTCACCGGAGTCCTTTCCCGGACCGACCGTCGCGCTGGCGAGTTGCGCTCAGGGGCGTCAACGGTCACGCCCACATCAGGAGCGAGGCGAGGGTGACGGCGGCCTGGTAAGACTCGGCGGTCTTGTCCCAGCGGGTCGCGATGGCACGCCACTGCTTGAGACGGCTGAAGCACCGTTCCGCGACGTTGCGTTGTCTGTAGAGCTGCTTGCCGAAGCGGGGCGGGCGTCCGCCCCGACTACCGTGCCGGGCCCGGTTGCGGACCTGGTCGGCACGCTCGGCGATGGTGTGACTGATGCCGCGCCGACGCAGCCAGGTCCGGATCACCTTCGAGCTGTAGCCCTTGTCGCCCAGCAGATGGGCGGGCCGCACCCGGGGGCGTCCCGGACCGATCCGGGGCACCCGTATCGCCTCCATGACAGCGGTGAACTGGGTACAGTCGCTGGTATTCCCGCCCGTGAGAGTGAAGGCGAGCGATCTGCCGGACCCATCTCAGGCCAGGTGGATCTTGCTGGTCAGGCCGCCACGCGAGCGTCCGAGCACGGAGCTGCGGAGCCCCCTTTGTCGGGCCCCGGCGGCATGCTGGTGGGCGCGCACGACGGTCGAGTCGACCGACACCAGCCAGTCGATGTCGTCGGCCGCGTCCGCCCTTGCCTGCGCCGACCGGAGCATCCGCTCGAAGGTCCCGTCCCTGGCCCACCGCCGGAACCGCGTGTGGAGCGTGGCCCACGACCCGTCCCGCTCGGGCACATCCCGCCAGGCCACCCCGGTCCGGAACTTCCACACGATCCCGTTGAGGATCCTGCGGTCGTCCAACCGCTTTCGGCCCCGCAACGAGACCGGCAGCAGCGGACGGACAAGCGCCCACTTGGCATCGGACAGTTCATGGCGACGTATCACCCGACCATGATCCACCACTCAAGATCAGCATTTGACGACAGAACCTAGGGCAACTGCGGCGGAAGCCAAGCGTGATGACGCAGGATCATGCGTGTGGCGATCCGCGAGGGCGTCATGCGCATCGCCGTGTTCCGCAAGGCCACCGCCAGCGGGTGCGAGAGTTGCTGGCCCATCCGCCCGGCCTGCCGGGCAGCCCGCGCGACTGCCTGACTGCGTGGGCGACGCTGGGCGTCATACCGGGCGAGTGCGGCTTCGACGGTGGGCGCGGTGGCGAGTGCGGCGGCAAGGGTGACCGCGTCCTCCAGTGCCTGGCACGCTCCCTGTCCGAGGTTCGGCGTCATCGCGTGCGCCGCGTCGCCGAGCAGCGCCGTCCGGCCGACGACGTACGAGGCGAGCGGCGTACGGAGCTCGTTGACGTCGTGGTGCAGTACGGCGTGGTCCGGGGTGGCGTCGAGGAGGGCGGGGATCGGGTCGTGCCAACCGCGGAACCGCCGGCGCAGTTCGGCCAACGGATCGGCGAAGCGCGTTCCGGCGGGGAGGTTGAGGACCGCATGCCACTCGGCGCGCCCGTCAGGGAATGCGATGTGCCCGAACTCGGCGCCACGCCCCCAGGTCAGCTCGAAGTCGGTGGTCGGGTCCACGGCCTGGCCGGTGATGGCGCGCAGAACGGTCGAGCCGCTGTAGACCGGGCCGGGGTGGGCCGGAAAGAGCAGCCCGCGGACCTTGCTGGCGACGCCGTCGGCCGCCACCACCAGATCGGCTTCCAGTACCGTGTCGCCGCAGCCGACGCGAACCCTGCCAGGGTTGATCTGCTCGACCGAGCCCGCCTCGGAGCCCATCAGTAGCGACTCGGCGGGCAACGCCTCGCGCAGAAGACGGTGCAGGGTCGAGCGGGGGATGCCCGTGATCGGCGTGCCCACCGCCTGCTCGAGCTCCGCGCCGTCCATCCGGGCCAGCCAACTGCCCCTCGGCGTACGGGTCCCGCCGCTGTACTGGCCCCGCGACGCCTTCCGCACCGCCTCGCCCACGCCCAGTCCGTCCAGGGCGCGAAGGCCGTTGGCGGCCAGCGAGATGCCCGCCCCGGCGTCTTCCCGGGCCGGCGCGCGCTCGACCAGCGTCACCTGCCAGCCGATGCGGCGGAGCCCGATCGCAGCGGCCAGCCCGCCGATACCCCCTCCGACGACCACAGCTGTGTTGCCCATGGCAGCCCCCTCACCTTCTACACCTGTAGAACGCCGACTCCGTGCGACCCTACCTGAGCCGCTACAGGTGTAGAAAAGGAACCATGGCTACGGATCGGCGCACCCTGCTCGCGGACGCGGCCCTCGACGTACTTGCCGACACGGGCATACGCGGTCTGACCCACCGCGCGGTCGACCGCAAGGCGGCCCTGCCGTCCGGCACCACCTCGGCGTACTTCCGCACCCGCGCCGCGCTGCTCACCGCCCTCGTCATGCGCCTCGTTCAACTCGACCAAGCCGAACTGCAGTTGACGGCCGAGCAGCTCCCACCTTTTCGCACCGCCGAGGAACTCGTGGACGGCATGGCCCTGCTCACCCGGCAACGTCTCACCGGCGAGGGCCGCCGCCGCTCGCTCGCCCGCTACGCCTGCACAGTGGAAAGCGCGCGCGACCCGGAGCTGCGCGAAATCCTCGTCTCCCGCGAGAACGCCGGCCGGGAAGCCGTACGCCGGTTCCTCGCCGAGCACGGCGTGAGCGACCTCGAAAACCGCACGCATACGATGCTGACCTGCCTCGACGGGCTGGTCTTCGACCGGCTCGTGCGCGGCGGCGAAGTGCCGCGCGAGGCGCTTGAGGGCCTGATCGCCGCCGCCCTGCGCTGAATGACGGTCACGCACCGGCTCGTTCGACGCCACGGACCGCCCGGCATGGTCCTCCGTCGTCGGTAGGCGTGGGACCACTGACCGAGCAGCAGCGTGATCGGGTCCGACCTCGACACGTACGCGATCCAGCCAGCAAGTCACCTTCGCAGCGCGGCAGTTACAGACCCCGTTCTTGACTTGTAGGTCAAGAATCATGTTAGCGTGCTGACCATGGGAAGGCCCAAGCAGTTCGATCCGGATGCCGCCGTCGAGCACGCCATGCAGGTGTTCTGGCGGAAGGGGTATGCGGCGACCACTCCACAGGACCTCGTTGACGCGATCGGCATCGGCAAGGGCAGCCTGTACAACACCTTCGGCAGCAAACACGCCTTGTTCGAGCGGGCACTCCGCCGCTACCGCGACAGCCAGGCCGTCGCGCTCATCGAGATGGTCGAGGAGCCCGGCCCCGTCAAGGTTCGCCTGCACAGGACTCTGCGGCTGCTCGCCGAGATGGACCTCGCCGACCCGGACCGTCGGGGCTGCATGGCAGTGAACACGGCGGCCGAACTCGCCGGCACGGACCAGGTGGCGACCGAACTCGTGAAGCGCATGTTCAGCCGCACCGAAGACGCCTTCCGCGCACTGATCGAGGAGGGGCAACGTTCAGGAGAGATCGCACCGGACCGTGATCCCGCGGCGTGGGGAAGCCTGCTGCTGAACACAGTCGTGGGCCTGCGGCTCATGGCGCGTGTTGCCGAGACTCCCGATCGGCTCGTCCGGGTGATCGACGCGACGGTCGACTCCCTCTAACGCCGCACCGGCAGCCACGCCCCTCCCCTCCGGACCACCCCTCCCCTCCGGACCGACTGTCCCCTCGGGACCGCCCGCTGCCAGCATTTTGTACCCACGGTTCAAGAATTGGAGCGTCATGCATCTCCGCCTCACCGCCAAGACCGCCGTCGTCACCGGTGCCAGCCGCGGCATCGGACTCGCCACCGTCCGGGCTCTCACGGCCGAAGGCGTCCGCGTCGTGGGCGCCGCCCGCACCATCACGCCCGAGCTGAAGGAGACTGGCGCACACACGGTGTCGGCCGACCTGGGCACCGCCGAGGGCGTCGCCACGCTCATGGACAGCGCCCTCACCGAACTGGGCGGCATCGACCTGCTGGTCAACAACGTCGGAGGCGGGGATCACGTGGAACCCGTCGGCTTCCTCGAGACCGACGACTCCCAGTGGAGCCGGGTCATCGATCTCAACCTGCTCAGTGCCGTCCGCGCCACCCGGGCAGCACTGCCGAGCCTGATCGAGCGCCGCGGGTCGATCGTCAACGTCGCATCCATCAACTCCCGTCTGCCCGCCGCCGGTCCGGTCGCCTACAGCGCGGCCAAGGCGGCCCTCGCCGCGCTCGGCAAGTCCTTGGCCGAGGAGTTCGGACCCCGCGGTGTCCGGGTGAACACCGTCTCGCCCGGAGTGGTCCGCACCGCCATCTGGGAGGACCCCGATGGATTCGGCGGCAAGGTCGCGGCGGGAGCCGGGACCGAGCACGCCACGTTCCTCCAGCACATCCCGGAAGCCTTCGGCATCACCACCGGCCGCATCACCGAGCCTGCAGAAGTCGCGGCCCTGATCACGTTCCTCCTCTCCGACGTTGCGGGCAACATCACCGGCGCCGACCACGTCATCGACGGAGGCACCGTCAAGACGCTCTGAAGTCAGTTCAGGTCCGACCAACGCGCGCAAGCTCGCGCCGGATCGACAAGTCGGCCCGGCGCGCATCGGAAGCATCCGGGACGTGAGCCATTTCGCCGACCGGACCTCACACACTCCGCGGGTCGCCGCTCTGAAGGCGCGGGGCCGCACGCATGACTGGCGTCACGGCCCGGGCAAGGTGGCTGATGGCCGACGCCCGCGCGGCGTCGGGCCCGTTCGGGGCGTGCGCTACGGCGACGGCGGGCCCGCGGCACAGCCTCCACCCACCTGCACGCCCAACTACCCCTGCTGGCACGGCAGTTCAGGACGACGACAGATGGGGCGGGTGCCACCCGGTCGGGTCGGGATATTCACTGGTGGCCGACCACGGACGCGAGTCATACTGCCGCGGTGGATCCAGTGACCCTTGAGACCACCCGACTGATGCTGCGGACGTTCACCCTGGCCGACGTGGATGCCGTATACGAAGCTTGCCAGGACCAGGCCATCCAGCACTACACCCCCGTGCCGGTGCCGTACCGGCGCACGGACGCGGAGCAGCTCATCGGTGAGAAGCTGCCCGCCCAATGGGCCGAGGACCGGGACTACACCCTCGGCGCGTTCCGCAAGGACACCGGCGCCCTGGTCGGTTCGTACTGCCTGACCCTCGTCAGCCGCGGCGTCTGGGAACTCGGGTACTGGGCGGTCAGGGAACAGCGCGGCCGCGGGTACTCGGTGGAGGCCGCTCGGGCCCTGTGCGACTGGGGCTGGGCCACCCTCGACGCCCATCGCATCGAGTGGTGGGCCATGGTCGGGAACACCGCCTCGCGTGCCGTGGCCGAGAAGCTCGGCTTCACCGTCGAGGGGACACTGCGCAAACGCAGCATCGCCAACGACGGCACACCGCACGACTGGTGGGTGGGCGGACTGCTGAGGCCGTGACCAGTTGCACGACCGGGCCGCTGCGCACACCCAGGTGTCGCAGAACAGGTTCCCGTCCGTCCGAAGGGTTGCTGCCGAGGTCGGCGAGGGTGCCGAGGATCGGCAGGGGGGCCGGCCGCCGAGTTCTGGCGGGGAGGGCGGCCCGCCCGGACGGAGGCGGGCCGCCTCTGCCGCGCCCGGTGACGCCGCCGCTGCGGATGCGGCCCGCCTCGGATCCGGCCTCCCCCGAGTGGGGCGTGGGCCGGGCGCGGTGGGGGTCAGAGCAGTTCCTTGTACATGTTCCAGCCGCCGCCGAGTGAGGCGCGGGGCTGGAACTTGCCGCCGTAGGCGCCCTGTCCGTCGTAGCGGTAGCCCTGTCCTGACGGGTCGACGGCGATGAGGTCGGTCGTCCCGTTGCCGGACGCGTCGGAGACGGTGGTCAGCATGGTGTAGCCGTTCCAGCCACCGCCGAGGTCCTGGCGCGCTGCGAAGGGGGCGTTGGCGTCGCCGGTGCCGGGGAAGAGCGAGAGGTGGCCGTCGGTGCCGCGGGCCAGTACGTCGGCGCGGCCGTCGCCGTTGACGTCGCCGGAACCGAGAACGCGGTTGTACGTGTTCCAGCCTTCGGCCGCCTTGATGCGACTGCCGAACTCCTTGCCCCCACCGTCGCCCGGGTAGATCCACATCGTGCCGGCCTTGTCGCGGGCGAGCAGGTCGCCGTGGCCGTCGCCGGTCAGGTCGCCTGGCCCGGTGATGGAGGTGTAGCCGTCCCAGCCGGCACCGAGGTCGGCGTGCGCAGAGAAGCTGTCGACGACGAGATGGCCTGCTGTCAGGGTCAGCGTGGCGGCGACGCCGGTGCCGTCCAGTGAGTTGGCGTTTCCGATCCTGTCCTTCTGCGGGGTGTCGGAGCTGGTGGGTGCCGAGAACTGGCCGTTGTTCGTGACGTAGCGGGACGAGGTGCGCCCCTCGGCGTCGCGGCCGACAAGGAACCGCTGATCGATCGCGGCGACTCCGCCCACCCCCGCGATCATGTCCGCCCGGTTCCAGCCCGAGCGGTACGGGACCGGGTCCGCGAAGTGGCCCCCGCCGATGGAACGGTAGAGGTACAGGTTGCCGGCCAGGTCGCGGGCGAGGAGGTCGGAGAGGCCGTCGCCGGTGCGGTCGTCGGCGCTCAGGAGCTGGTTGTACGCGTGCCATCCGGCGCCCAGCTCGACGCCCGGCTTGAACGGCTTCTCGGGGTTGCCGGTGCCCGCGAAGAAGATGAGGTCGTCGGTCCTGTTGCGGGCGAAGACGTCGCCGACGCCGTCGCCGTCGGCGTCGCTCACACCGACGATCTGGTCGAAGTCGCTCCAGTCGAGCCCGGGCAGGTCGATCCGCGCGCCGAACGGAGCCGTCACATCACCGGTGCCGGGAAACAGGTACAGCTCTCCGCGATGACCGCGGGCCAGCAGGTCGTTCTTGCCGTCCCCGCTCAGGTCGCCCGCAGCCACGATTCTGTCGTAGGCGTTCCAACCGCTGCTGGCCCATATCGCCCGGTAGGGGCCGTCGTTGACGTCGGCGAACAGTTTGAGCGTGCCGTCGGAGGTGACGGTGATGATTTCCGGCTTTCCATTGCCGTTCAGATCGCCGGGGGTGACCAATTGGTGGGCACCGACGAGGTCAGCATCGACCAGCAACGGATACGTCTTGTCGTCCTGCTGGGCCAGTCCCTGAAGCAGAAAGCTGCTCGGATAGCCGATAGAACCGTTGCGGACGATGTCCCCGAGGCCGTCCTTGTCCCAGTCGTACCGCGGCGCGGCCTTGTCGGCAGCCGCGGCCTTGGGCGTCGCCGACCCCTTGGTGTCGGCCAGCGCCGGCGTGCTCAGCAAGGAGCCGACCGCCGCCAGGGCAATCGCCGTACAGGCCGCCGTGCGACGGGCACGCTTGGACATGTGGGTGCTGCGCATGATCCCCCCAGGGACAAGGACGTACGCGAATGACGTACGCAGAATGTGCCCGGGCGCGGAATTCCGTACGCCCGGTAGGTAAATGAACCCTATGGAGGGGCGTTGGGCCGGGAAAGGGAGTTCTGTGACAGCTCTGTCACAGAGCGGGCCGGGGTTGCCCCTCCTGGCCACCGCCTCCGGCTGAGCGCCCGACGCCCGCAGGCGGGACGATACGTTTGCCGCGCTGGGCTGCGCATACCGTCCCGCGAGGCCGGGCACGGTCGCTCGCGGCCCGCCTGTCGGCACGCAGTGACTCATGATCCGCGCATTGCCAATCGCGAGTTCGACGTCATTCCGTGCGTGGCCGCCAAGTACCCGGGTAGTCAGGGGAGTTGTAGGGCTCTGTCGCGCTCCGCTATTTGCCGGCGGCCGATAACGTTGTCGCACGAGCAACACGTGATGGTCATCGCACTCGTCGCATCGCATGGAATACTCCTCGCTTCGATCCCCCGCTGCCGCCGCCATTGCCGCTGCCGTTGAGGGGGATCAGGGATTCCAGGTGGGCGCCCTTGACCCAGGCGCCCAGAAGGTCGCGGTGAAGGGCCACGATGTTCTGGCGCACTGCCAAGCCGAGCGCATCCCGTGTGAAGCTCTGGCCGGTGGTGACGAACAGGGCTACGTCCGCGCCGTGTTCGGGGCGTGCGGTGCCGACGAATTTCTGCATGTCGTGCGAAGAGACGCTGCGGTGCGGGGCGTACTTCTTGCACTGCACGACGACTTTGCGACCGTCGGCAAGGTATCCGATGACATCCGCGCCGAGATCGCCGCTGCGACCGCTGACGACGACCTTGGTGCAGCCGTCCCGGCGGCACAGGGCGGCGACGTACGTCTCGAACTCCTGCCACGACAGCGCGTCGACCTGCGTCATGGAGAGCTCACGCGCCCTCGCCTCCTCCTGAGCACGCCACTGCCGGTCCTTGCCGACCGCCGTCCGGTGGGCCCGCCACAGCGTCCAGCCGCCCCCGCCCGCCACCACCGCGAACAGCACCGCCAGGAGCACGGGCCACACTGCGGCCCAGTGTGCGGCCAGCCACACGGCCAGCCCCGCCCCCACGGCCACCCCCCACCGCTGGAGTTGCCTACGGGTCCGCTTCTTCATACGGCGCCGCCGTCGCTGCGCTGCGATCACTCCCCCGCTCCCTCCCCACCGTTGTCTCCCCCGCTCCGCACGCTCTCAGCCGTTGAGGCGAGCCATGCCGGTGCCACCTCGCACCTTGCTGGTGCGTGGGATCACCGCGCGGCGTGGGTGATGCCGTTCGCGAGCTGCCCCAGGACGTTGAGGATGCTCTCGCCGACCGGCGTTGGCGCGATCAGAACACCCAGGGCCAGCACGATGACGACGGTCAGCTTCTCGTCGGTACGGCTACGGGCCTCCGTACGCCGACGCAGCCGCCACACCACGATCACCACGAGAAGCAACGCCACGTTGATGGTCAGCAAGCCCCCACGCCCCCCTCGTCCCACCCGGAGCACTGCCGCTCCGCCGAGGGGCCAGGCGCCACCCCGCGCTTCTGTGTGTAGCGCCGTGGTGACGGTATGCGAGGGGCGTTTCGGGGTGAATGGCACAAAGCCAGCCGGTGCTTGTCCGGATATCGGCGCCGATTGCCGGCCTGCGGGGAGCTGCGGGGCGCTCCAGGTTCGCGGATGCGTGCGCGCGCCCAATCGAGCCGCAACGGCTGCCGATCCGCGACCGGGAGGGCGCCCGCCTGAGCGGATTTCGTGCCTGATCGACATTGCTCACTTGCGCCATTGTTGTCGAACTACAGCAGCGGATCGCCCCGGTCATGATCACATGCGAGCGGCAGATACATATGATGCGGGCATATCCTGCAAGTTGCGTGCGTGACCGCGCAGTTGCTGGTCCTCTGGCAGTGCAGTGGAGCCGACGCACCGATGGTGCGCCGTCCGACGAACTCTGGAGGCATCATGTGTGGCACCCGCGGCGACCAGAACGGGCAAGTCGGTGGGGACTATTCGAGCCCGGGCGACCCGGGGAACCCCGTGCCGGAGCCGGATCCCGATCCAGTCGATGACTGAAAGCCTTCCAGGAAGTTGGAGGGGCCTGGCCGTCGAGCTGCGGTCCGTCTACGCGGCCGCAGTCGACGCCGGGACCTCCGGGGCACTTCACCGACCGGACCTTGCTGCTTGAGGCCTCCTGATGGTGGCGCGCCAGCACCGATCCTGCAGGCCGCCGACTGCCCGTACGGCCCGAGGACGGTCCGACCAACGTCCCGTTCACCAGCACTGTGCCGTGCGCCACGATCGTCGCCGACATAGGGCACTACGGCACTACCTCGATAGCTCGGCGGCGAGGCTAAACCGCAGTCTCGGTTCAGCAGGCTGGTCCGTGGGCTCGGAACGGGCTCGGTGCAGACTTCGCAGCACAGCCCGCATCCGGAATACGCGGGTCGGCTGCGCACGCCTCGTCCGCTACCGTGGTGGCTTCTTGAACCGACACATACCGAAAGGTCGATGCCATGCCTGCCGCGCGATTCTTCTTCGACGGCGGCATAGTCCTGTGGGCGGCCACGCCCGAGGACAAACAGGTATGGGGATACGCAATCGAACTGGACCAGCTACCGGTCACCCAAGACCTCCGCGACATCCTGGAGGGGCTGATCGAGCGCTTCGACACCTCGTTGAACTGGGACTACCCCCCGGACCCGGGACCGTGGCGTGAAGCGGAGTGCCACGACTTCAACGAAGCCGTACGCGAAGCGCTCGGGCGCCTTCGCACCGAACTCGGCCCGACGTGGCAGATCCTCGACGAGTTCACGCCCCTGCATGAAGACCCCGACCTCGACAGGTACCTGGCCGACCCGGCCGGGTTCCTTCGAACCTGACCTCAGAGCGAACGCAGCGCGATCGGTCACGATGCCGAAGGCCACCGGCCCAGCGTCGTCCCTTGGACCCGCCCCGGGCGCCGGCTCTGGTTCCGGCCGCGACGCCGCGGACCGGAAGTGTGAGACCCCCCGTACAGCCTGACGGCCGGCGCACGCGCATCGGTCCGAGGATGAGCACGTACGCCATGGCCGGCCGGCCCCCTGGCGCCCTTCGCCCCTGCACACACGCCGCATGCCTCGGCGCCAGGGCGCGGGCCTACCGTCAGTCGGCGTACATCTGCTCGTCTCCGTCGTGCGCCGTGCAGTCCTCGCCCCTGAAATAGCAGTTCTCGGCCTTGGCGCGGCTGCTGCGGTCGAAGGGCAGGTCGCTCTTGCGCGTGCGCGGCTGGACTACCGCCTCCAAGTTCGCGACTTCTCCCGGCACTTGGGAGTTCGCGGCGGCGATCCAGGAGTTGTACTCCCTGGACCGGTAGCTGGCCGGCGCCCCTGGCTCTGCGGGCAGTTGTGTCCACGAGACGCGGATCGAGCAATCCGGGCGCCCCTGTTCGCCTTCGATCTGGAAGGCGTAGCGGAGGACGGAGGAATCGTTCTGGGCGGGCGGGTGGAGGGTCTGCAGGCGCAGTTGGTAGCAGTCCTGCGGGCGGGAGGCGGCTGTCTGGCCGACGGCCCACGTGCTGCTGGGGATGGACACGGCACCGGCGCCGAGCGCGCCGACCAGGGCGATGACGGAGAGGATGAGGCGTGGCTTCATGGCTGGTTCGCGGCTTCCGTTCAGTACAGGGGAATGAGGGCGCTGACGCTGGTCTCCGGGCGCAGCGGAAGCCATCGGAGGTCGTGGTAGGCCACCCGTCCCAGATCGCAGGAGGTTCCGGTCCAGCAGGGGGTTTCCCGGTCGGCACGGAATCCCGGTTCCTGGGTGGGCCGGCTGTTGTTCGCGCCGGCTCCGGGCTGCCCGTTGACGGTCACGACGCGGTAGGCGCGGAACGGTGCGGTCGGGGGGCACCAGAGGGTCGCGCGGTAGTCCCAGAGGTGCCAGGTGCCCTTGTCCGCGTCGCGCAGGTCGACACGGCACTGCTCGGGAATCCAGAAGTCGCACAGGTCGCCCTCGCTGTGACAGCCCACGACGTCCTTGCCCCGCAGCTCGTTCTCCTCCCGGTCCAAGAACGCCGACACGTCTCCGGGTTGCGGCTTCGGCCGGGGCTCGACCTTCGGCCCCTCGTAGTCCCGGCCCGAAACGCACGGGCCGTTACCGCACTTGAGGTACCAGCCCTTGGAGACCACGGTGTCCATGCTGATGCGGTCCCTGGTCCGCTTCGGAATGCAGCCCGCGCCCTCGCGCACCCAGTAGTCGCCCCGCGCCTGCACCTTGATGAAGCGGGCCGTCGCGTCGATCCGCGATCTGCCGGTGGGCTTGATCGTCAGTGTGTGGGACGTGCCGAAGGTAGAGGACTTCTCCTCGGACACCTGGTGCTGGTAGGAGTACGTGACTTCCAGGCCTGCCTCGAAGAGCTTGCCCGGCGAGATGAGTTTGCCGCCCAGCTTGGCGCTGAATCCGTGCGTGTCGGACACGGTGTTCTTCGTCGACTTCGACTCCGACAGCTGCAGCGTGCGTGGCAGCGTGTCCCCCTCGTCGATGGTCTGGGTGTCCAGAGGCTCGGTGTAGACGGCGGAGTACCCATTGCGGACCGCGTACTGCACCCCGTTGCAGGGGATGCTGTACGGGTTGGCGAAAGCCTTGTCCGTGCTGCGCGCCTCGTCGGCGGGAGCCCGCTCGGCGGTGAGCATCGGCAGAAGTACGGCCAGTCCCAGTGCGAGAGCCGGCACTCGACGCCGCCTCCTCTTCCCCGGGCCGGGGCGTGCCCTTGTCGCTGATGCGGGTCCGAACATGACGCTCCTTCACACGGTGACACGGCGAACCGGGACCGGCTCACCGACACGACGAGCTTCGTGATCACGCAGCGTCACGGCAAACACGCCACGCTCACCGTGGCAGGAGCACGCGGGGCACGTCGGCGCCACCGACCGAACGCGCACGCCCGCCGAACGGCCCCATGGAGGGCAGCGAATCCCGGCGATCGCTGGAGCGGCATGTGGGCACGCCCCGTCGCGCTTGGGGACACGTTGGCTACCCCGTCTCGCGTGGACTCGCAGATCACCGCACCGGGCCGTCCGTGAGCCCAGCCGGGCCGGTCGGCGTGCTCGTCACCGCCCCCGGTGGCACCAGCGCCGCGCCGCCTGCGGACCGGTGGTTGTCGCACCCGTTCGGCACGGCGTGTTGGCGCGGGGCTGCGGCGCAACGCACGTCAACCAATTGGCCTGCCGGGGCCGGGAGTTCAACCAGCGGACGCGTTCGAAGCGCAGGCAGCGCATGGGTGGCAGGAGTCGTGAGGGGTTGTGGTCGCTCCGTCGACCTCCGCGATGACCTCGGCGGTCCAGGATCCGGGTTCCAGGGGTGACTCCCAGATCACGTCCGCGCGTATTCCGTGGAAGTGGTACGCAAGTCCCTTCACCATCGCCTCTGCGGCGGCGCATGCCTCGACCGGGTCCGCCGTGGCCGGGACGTCGGCGAGGTGCCCGCAGTGCATCCCGCCGTCCACGGTGGCGACACTGTGGCGCCAGCCCATCGGTGTGGCGAAGAGGGCGATGCTGTTCGGCACACCCAGGGCAGGGCGCTTTTCCTTCTCCCGCTTGCGTCTCACCACGGGCCATCCAACCTGTTCGGCGTGCTGAAGTTCCAGGGGGGTGGCGGTTCTGGACGAGCCGCCGCCCGTCTCGACCGCCGGCCGGCAGGCGCGGGTCTTCCTTCTTTACCGCCGCCTTCGTCTCCAGCGCGTGTCGGGCTGCTCCTCGGGGAGGTGGACGATGGCCACGTCCGCGCCCTCGCGGGCCCGGATCCACGCCCCGCCCAAGGCACCGCGGGCAGCGGCGACCGGCCGTCAGCGGCTGGCGACCGCCAACTGGCAGCCGAGGCCGACGAAGGCCGCGGCGAAGGTCCGACGCATCCAGGCCAGAACCTTCGGACGGGAAATGATGTGGTCGCGGACGGCGGCGGCGAAGGCGCCGTAGATCACGAAGACGACAAAGGTCATGATCATGAAGATGGCCGACAGCTCAAGCATCCGCGGCAGCGTGTGGGGAGTGCCCGCCGGGACGAACTGGGGCAGGAACGCCAGGAAGAACATGGACAGCTTCGGGTTGAGGAAGTTGATGAGGACGGCGGTCCACGTGACCTCCGCGGCCGACCTGTCGCGCGCCTGGCTCGTCCCCTCGGTCTCGATCTTCATGGCCCCCTTCTCGCGCAGGGTCTGCCAGGCGAGGAAGAGCAGGTAGCCCACGCCCGCCCACTTGAAGCTCTCGAAGGCCAGCGCGCTGGTGTGCAGGATCGCCGCCAGTCCAGCGATCGCCGCGGCGAGGTGCGGGACGATGCCGAGGGTGCAGCCGAAGGCCGCCACCACCGACATGCGGAACCCGCGGGTCAGTCCGGTACCGACGGTGTACACCGCGCCGGTTCCGGGCGAGACCACGATGATGAAGGCGGTGATGAAGAACTCGACACTCATGGACGTCCACTCCCCCTGGCCCGAGCAGCACTCCTGCTCCTGTGACGGCACCACTGTGCCAGGGTCTGGGCCGATCGGAGCCCGTATCCGCCATCCGGACCTCCGAAGGCACCGTTCCTCCCGAGGCATCGGGTCACCAGAGGCACCGGGTCACCAGAGACTGCCTACGGCCGCCGGCAGCGGCGCCCGGCCCTGCGCACGGCGACACTGCTCCGGGCGCTTGCCGCGGCCTGTTTCGGCGAGCCCCGCCCCGTGGGGCCGGGTCCCGTACCAGAGTGAGGCGTATGCTCCGCTTCTTCCGCGGCTCGGACGCGGTCAGTGTCCTGCTCGCAGCCAGTGTGTTGCTGTACTCGGCGTGGCTCACCGAATTCCTGCTGATGGCCGGGCCCGACCCGCTGCACACGTACGTCAGCGGACTCGCCGCCCTCGACATGCCGCACGGTGCCCTCTATCGCACGACCGACCTGCTTGCCGGCATCTGCGCGATCGCAGCCACGGCGCTCCCACTGCCCGGTTCCCCGGCCCGGCGTCCGTGGGTGAGCGCCGGATGGTGGGCCTTCGGTGTCTTCGGGGCGGCGACGGTGATGGACTCGCGTTTCCCGTTGAGCTGTCGTCTGGTGGCCGACCGTGCCTGTTACGACCGTGACGCGGCCGGCCTCGCCCCCGTGGCCCACAGCGTGCATGCCACCACCAGCGCGGTGGCCACCGCGGCCGCCCTGGCCGCCATGACCGCCCTGACCGTCGCCGCCCGCCGCTACGGTCTGTGGCCCGCCCTCGCCCGTCACGGACATCGCATTCTGCTCGCTCAGTGGGCCGTCAACGTATGGCTAATGATCGCCACGTTCAGCTTCATGGGGTGGCACATCAATCCCTGGGTGGGCCTCGCCGAGCGCCTCCAGGAACTCCTCCTCGCCGCCTGGACCCTGCTGCTCGCCGCGAGCCTCGCCCGTAGGCATCCCTGCGATCATCATCGCCGCCCCGGGGTACTCGGCGCCTGAAGGCAGTTTCACTCCACCGAACGGAAGGTGCGGCCCCATGGCGCAGGAGACGACGAACGACACCGGCAACCGCTTCTGCAAGGCGTGCGGCACTCCCGCCGAGGACGGCCGGCTGTGCAAGCACTGCGGCGCCGCGCTGGGTGTGCCCGCCGACGACGACGGGCTGACCGAGGACCAAGGCGCGGTGGCACGGCGCGTCGTGGACGGGAGCGGGGAGCGGCACGGGTCGCAGGAGTCACCTGCGTAGCCGCGCATATCAGGCGTGCTCGCGCATGTTGAACGGGGGCCGCCGGGGTACACGGGCCGGCATGGCAACCAAGTCCGAACGCGTCATGTCCCTTCGGGCCGTACGGCAACTGCGCCGGGTCCGAGCCTTCTACGCCTCGGGTTTCACCCTGTGGGGCGTGTCGACCGCCTGGACGGCCTGGCAGTCCCCAGGCAGTCGGCAGATGTGGGCTTGCGTACTGCTCATGGTCATCTTCACCGGCCTGCTCGGCGTGGCGTCCCTGTGGCTGCAACGCCTCCAGGCCCGCGACGGTATGCAGGTCGCCCATCACGCAGCCTCTCGCAGGACCGCCACGGCGGGGCACGCCCACACCTGACTCGGGACGCGCGACGTTCGGCACTTCGCCAGTGCGTCAACGGGCCTGGCTGGACGGCTCGTTGAGCCCTGGGGCGCCCCGGCGGCACTTGCCGCGCGGGGCGCTTCGCGATGCACGGACGGTCTTCGGGACGAACGCGTCCGGCCGGTTTCCGGTTCCTTCGCGACGCCCGGCCCGGGCGCTCGCACCCCCTGCTGGATGCCGTCGCCAGTGACGCCCACGTCGAGCGGCCGGTCCTTGAGTCTTCGTTGTCACCCAGCTCTGCGGGACACCCGCTCAGTGCAGGAGGGTTGCCCCGTCCACGACGTCGGCCGGCGCGGGCGGCCGGATGGCCAGGGGCTCGTCGAAGGCGCCGAAAGACGTGGTGGTCTCGCGGTCGGTGCCTTCGTAGAAGACCTTGAGGATGTAGGGCTTGCCCTCGACGGCGATGGAGAAGGTGAATCTGCCGTTGCGGTCCGACTCGTCGTGCACGACCACCTCGATCGCCTCGCGGCCGCCGACGGTGACCCGGTTTCCCTTGGTGGCCACGCCGAACGACCGGAACTCGTAGGGGCACGAGGCGAGTCTGTCACCCGGCTGGGCCTTGCTCGCCGGAGTCTTGATCCAACGGTTCTGGGCCTCCCTTGCGTCGAAGCCGGCCTTCCTGAGGTAGGCGGCGTCCGGACGGACGTAGTCCGTCTCGTCGATGCGGATCTGCTCCAGGGTGCCGCCGCCGTGCGCGTGGGTGGTCTTGTTGGCACACCTGCTCTTGCGGTCGGTCGTGCTGTGGGACGAGTTCGACCCGGAGGCGGAGACCTCGGTGCTGTCGATGGTCACCGAACCGAGCGCCCCCATCGCCTCGTTGGCGTCGTCGAGCAGCTGCTTGGCGGGTCGGTCCGCAGGGGCGGTGGGGCTGTCCCCACACCCGGTCAAGGCGGCCCCCACCGCCGCACACACCAACACCACTTTGATGGCGATCGTCGCCGTACGCACAGGAAACCCCCAGGTCATGAGGGGGAAACACTAGCGGAAGGGGTGAGGGGGCGGTCCACGCGGGGTCTTGGCGCATGCTGTGAATCCGTGACCGTTCCGGCCCGGCGGGAGGGGGCCGACGGGACGGACGGCCGGTCACGGCGGGAGAGCGTCGCGCGGCTACTGGTTGACGCAGGGGTTGCCGAACGACGGGTTCAGCAGGGCGATTGAGTCGAGGTCACCCGCGGGCCGCCCGGCGCGCCGGTCAGGCGGGCGCGAAGACGGCGCGCAGGGTGTGGGCGCGGTCCATGGTGAAGTTGACCTGGGCCTGGGGGGCGTACTGGACCCCGTCGTAGATCCAGCCGGCGAGGCGGTGTCCGGGCTGCGGACGGGCGGTGACGCCGACCACGGTGCCGGGCTTGTAGGGGCCGTAGACGCCGGGCCGCACGGTGCCGCCGTCGGTGGCGGACAGGGCGAGGGCGTAGCGGGTCCGTGCGAAGGTCAGCGTGCGGTAGCCGGCCACGACGGGGGTCGAGAGGCGGGCGAGGGCGGCGTTGTCGTTGTTCCGGTCGCCGAGGGGCTGGCCGTCGACGCTGTTCTCGGTGTTGGAGTACTGGTTGACCGTGACGCAGCGGGTGGGGCACGAGGTCGCGTAGGCCATCAAGGTGTGGAGGGTGCCGCGCGGGCTGATCCATCCGGTCCCTGAGCGCGTGTTCAGGAGGTTCCGCCAGACGTCGCCGGGAACCTGGGAGTCCAGGGTGTCCCGGTCGTGGAACATGCCGAGGTTGTGGCCGATCTCGTGACCGAGGTTGTACCAGCCGGTGAGTGACCTGAAGTCGACGACGGAGAAGGCGTGCCGGGCGTTGAAGTCGCCCTGCGTGGGGAGGTCCCCCTGGCCCGAGGACTGGCCGGGGTCGATGCTGTTGACGACCGTGACCAGGTCCGCGCCGTACCGTTGGCGCAACGCGGCCGCGGTTGCTCCGAGTTGAGGGTCGTCGGGGTTGTTCAGCTTGCCGAGGAGTGCGGCGGAGGTGTTGTCCCCCTGGTAGCCGGTGTCGTACGTGCCGATGACGTCGATACTGGCGGGGATGCCGCTGTCGGCGAAGGCCTCGTTCATCTTCCGCTCGGCCCAGTCGATCGTGTTGATGACCTGCTGTTCGCCGCCCGCCTGGGCCACGGCCCTGCGCGTGTAGCCCGCGATGACGTCGATGACCACCGGGTCGCCCGTCCTGGCGCGGGACCGGTCGCGCAGCCTCGCGTGCGGGGCGGACACGGACGCGGATCGGTCGGCCGCGCCCAAGTCGTCGTCGGGGCTCGGCTGCGGGCGACGGCTCGGGTCCTCCTCGGTCGCTTGCAGGAGGGAGCCGTGCCCGGCAAGCGTCTCCAGGCGGTACACGCGGGTGCCGAGGTCGGCCACCACTTCGACGGCGGTGTCGGACTCGTCGTCCTGCCGGTCGGTGCCACACACTCCACGTACGGACGCGATGACGCTGGTGTCGGGACGGCCCTTGACGTGGCCGCTCCAGGTGAGGGTGCCTTCCTTCTCCTCCGCGCCGTCCTCGACCGCGGTGATCCGGGTGTCGTCGAAGAAGACGAAGGTGTGCTCGCTCGGTGCCCCGAACGGTGCGCGGTCACACAGGTCGGCGAACGCCGCGGCCCGCAGCGGGAAGGTGTCCTCACGCAGCACCTCCTTGCCCTCCCTGGCCAGGGAGGCGTTGGCAGGCGTGGAGGGTGCGGCGGAAACGCTGGAGGGCGAGGACAGCGGCAGCATGGCGAGAGCCGCGACGCAGCCGGCCAGCAGGCGGGCGTGCCGAGGGCGGCGGGGAGAGTTCATGAGGTGAAGGAGTAGGGGGCACGGGGGTGTTCACGCGCGTGACGTGCCCGAGGACGTGCTCGATTCACGCGCGTGGCAGCGCTCTGTCAGCCTTTCAGACCTTCCGGCCGGCCGGGGCATCGGCGTACAGCCCGAAGGCGAGGTCACGCTTCCTCACGCCGCCGCCCCCGTGAACCAGGAGTGGACCGGTGCGAGCGCGGATGACGGCGGCCATCCGTTGACCGTCGCCAGAAGCTGCCAATAGCGCTCCACGAGCGGATCGCCGCTCGCCCGCAGGCGGGCGAGGAGCCAACGGCGTACGTCTCCCTCGGCGGCGTCCTCGAACGCCCGGGCGTAGAGAGCGGCCGGCAGGTCGGCCGACGACGCGTCCGCGGCCTCTAGCAGTTCGTTCGAAACGGCCTCGTCGATCCGTTCCCGCATAGTCAGGTGGAGGGACTCTTGCAGCGCGAGACCGTCCCTCCGGGAGAGCTCTTCCGCCTGGTTCTGAGCCGTCCGCCGGAGCGCACCACGGAAGTCCGCACGCTGGCAGAGTCCGACGAGTTCCACCCACGCATCCACCTGCTCGGACGTGGGGTTGTCGGGCAGTTCGGGCAGAACGGACTGCAACAGGCCTACGAACTCGGCGTTGGTGCGAGAGCCCGTGAAGGCTTCCTTGATGAAGTCGGCCACGAGCCGGTGGCGTTCGGCGTGGGAAAGCGTGGCAAGTCGGTGCACGAGGTCCATCTCCCGAGATGTAGGGCGGCTGCGTCCGGCAACCACTCGAAGAAGTGCGCTGCGCAGGCGCAAGGTGTTGATCTGCACGTCCAAAGCGTCGGCGTGCGCCTGCATGACCTCCGGAAGGGAGGCTTCCCGATCCAGAACCCTGCGCACCGTCGCCAGGTCGAGTCCCAGTTCGCGCAGAGTGCGGACCAGCTCAAGGCGGGCAAGGGCGTCGGAATCGTAGAGACGGTAGCCCGCCGGACTCCGGTCGGTCGGCGGGACGATGCCCCGGTCGGAGTAGAACCGAATCGTCTTGACCGGCACTCCGGTATGGCGGGACAACTCCCCGATGGAATATTGCGTATCGCTGTCCATGCCCCCAGCCTGGTGTCTCCCCCTGCGGGAGACTCAACCGGGGCCGGTCACATCAGAGTTCAGGCCGCGTCTATGGACCTCGTCGGTTGCCAGTGCCTCGGCGCAGGTCGTTCCGTCGCCGTATCTCGGCGGACCGCGCGGCGATCCGTAAGGAGCACGTGCCGTGGAAGGCACCCTGCGGTCCCCCGGGCAACGCGACCTGCCGACACGGCCGGGGCGGGCCGCAGGACCCGGCCCAGGACTTCGGCAGCGGCAGCACGCCCCGGGCCGACGCCGGCATCACGGTCGTCACCAGGTGGTACTGGACCAGGTGGTACTGGGCAACATGGCACAAGCACGGACCCCAACGCCGCCGGGGGCCAGACCTGTTCGAAGTGGAACGCTTTCACGCATCAGTCGCGCGACTGGGTGATGACGAAGAGGATGCACCCCGGAGCGACTGCGCCGTGAGCGCCGTCTCGCCCTCGCGCGGCATGGTCCGCCATTGCACGGAGACCGGGTCAGGTTTCTCACTTCCAGACCCAGCGCCGGTGTCAGGGTCTCCCTTCCGTCGATGGCGCGGTTCGGCGGCGGTAGTAGGCGACCGCGAGGGCGATCGTGATGGGTCCCCACGCTCCGACGGGAGTCAGGCACACCGTCGCCAGCGCGTGCCAGGCTTCGCTGGTGTATCCGACGGTGTCGACAATGCCGTACAGGGTGAGCTCGCGACCATCGCCGATCGGGACGCCGGTGAACAGGAAGGCGAGAACCAGGCCTCCCAGGAGGGCGGGGATCACAGCCGCCAACGGCCGGATACATCTGCCGCCGATGATCGGGATCCACGCGGGTGCCACCTCTCCCCAACCCCGTACCAGCCCGATGGTCAAGACGGCGATCGTCTCGGACAACACGCTGAGCGCGAGGACGTACGGGATACTCACCCCATACGACGGCATGCCGCCGTCGTGAACCTGCCCCATCGCAAAGTGCAGGGCGAAGGGCAACCGCCACAGGCACGACGGCAGCAGGAGCAGCGGCAGCGTGTAGGCCAGCCGCATGGCCCACCGCGGGACAGGCCGTTCAGTGTCCCCGGCGGGCGGGGGCATGTGAAGGATCCTCAGTTTCATGGCTTCATCCTTGCGAGGCAGCCACAACCCGGGATCATCCCTGCGGGCCAACCCCCTCCCCCGCGCGACGGAGCCCCACATGGCTGAATGACCCCCACCAGCGGCTCGATGTCGGCACCCCCGTAGGGATTCACCGCGTTGCCAACAGGAATTCCTGCGGCGCTACCTCCAAAAGCGCCGGCGTCGCGAGCGATTGCGCCGTCGGCCCGCGCGCCGTTGTGCAGGTTCTTGCCGGCCTTGGTCGGGCGGACGCCGACCGAGTTGATCGCGTCGCGCGATCGGACCAGCACTCCGTGCCCAGACCAGATTCCTTGGGCACCAGATTTGTTGAGGAGGTCCTCACGGAGTCCGGCATGGCGCCGCTCCTCGACCGCGGGGCACCCCGCCCCCTTCCCATGCCAACCGTATGGCAACGATCCACCGGCCCACGGCGACGGTTCCTCGCAGCGCCGGCGATACACCGAACCCCCGATCCGGCTTCCTTCGGGGCGCCCGACAGCGGCGCGACACAGACCGGCGCGTGGAGTACGGGCGACCTCCCGCTCCCGGATGCGCTCGGACCTTCCCCACGTAGCTCAGTGGCAGCAACTTCCGCGCTGGGCATGTCGTTTGACCGATGGTGCCGAGCTGATCCAGGGGTTCTGCGACGCGCTGCACCACGTTGACTCCATATTGTTGTTCCCCAACGGGCACAGCTAGCCGGCGACTTGGCGACCGATCCGGAAATGAGCGCGCGTCAGACGGCCGTCGACCGCGTGGGACACATGGTCGCCCCACTACATCCCAGCGTCCAACCTCCGGTCGCGCGTCCGGGTCCGGGGGCGGTTCTGTACACGGCGACGACCGTTGGTGCCGCGTACAGACGCTGACGAGCCCACTGGCCATCACGGGGAAACAGCTGGTGGACCAGCGCCGGGTGTCCCGGCTTCCCCAGAGGCCTCGGGTATCTGGTTGGCGCGGCCGGGGCTGTCGACCGTGCCCGCGAGATGGACGCGATGGATGGCGCCCAATGCCCGCCCGTGGGGGGGAAGGTTGGCGGGAGCGGCTCAGTAACGTTTCAGCGGTGAAGACGTTACGCCATCCGAGTGAGTAAAGAGTTCGTGATGATGAGGTTTTCGTTGATCTCGTAGATTCTCTTGTCTTGGCAAAGAGGGCGTGTCGCGGTTCCTGCAAACCGACTGCTCGATGTGCCGCGCCTGCCGAACCCGACCGGCGCGGCGCCTGTCGGCGGCGCGCCTCACCCCCCTTCACATGCGAGGAGTCACGCCTTGACCCACGGAAAGAAGCTGCGCGAGCAGATCGCCGGGCCCGGGACCACCCCGCTCATCGGTGTCTACGACATGTACTCCGCCTCGATCGCGGCCGACCACTACGACGGGATGTTCGTCTCCGGATTCGGGTTCGCCGCGTCCTACTACGGGCTGCCGGACATCGGCTTCATCGCGTGGCCGGACATGGTGGCATTCGTCCAGCGGCTGCGGGGCGCCTTCCCCGCCCAGCACCTGCTGGTGGACATCGACGACGGCTACGTCGATGCGGAGGTCGCCTGCCACGTGGTGGAACAGTTGGAGCGGATCGGCGCCTCCGGGGTGATCCTGGAGGATCAGAAGCGGCCCCGCCGGTGCGGGCACGCCGACGGCAAGCAGGTGCTCCCGCTGGACGAGTACCTGGCCAAACTGGAGCAAGTACTCGCCACCCGGCGGGACTTGGTCGTGGTGGCCCGGACCGACGCGACCGACGAGGTCGACATCCTGCACCGGGCCGAGGCCCTGGCCGCCACCGACGCGGACGTGATCCTGGTCGACGGAATCCGCAGCGTGGACTGGATCCGCCGAGTGCGCGAGGTGGTGGGCGACAAGCCCCTGCTGTTCAACCAGATCGCGGGCGGCAAGTCCCCGCGGCTGTCCCTGGACGAGCTGTCCGAACTGGGCGTGGACGTCGCCATCTACAGCACCCCCTGCCTGTTCGCCGCGCACGAAGCGATGGACAACACGCTCGCCGAACTCCGGCGGGCCAACGGCCGACTGCCCCTGGTGGACGCGTCACGCGGCATCGGGGTGCAGGCCTCGACCAGCCTGCTGGAGCGCAACATGGCACACCGGCGGCCCGAACAGGCCGGGGTGAGCGCGTGAACAAGGCAGTGAGGCTGAGTGCGACAGCTGCCTTCGCAACGGCGCTGCTGGGTGTGACGACAGCCACGGCGGCAGCCGGCAGCGACCCCGGCACTGGTGGGGGGAACAGCAGCCTGGTCACCGTCCTCGACAACTCCCATGCCGACTCCATTCTGGAGATCGACCGCACCGGCAACGTGCAGACCGGCCGCGGCACCGCCGGAAGCGACAACGACGGCAGCGCCGTCGACGCCATCGAAGCCCTCATGGGCGTCACTCACCACGCCGACGACTGAATTCGTCGTTCAACTCCCGTCGGTGGGAGGGCTTTGGCACTCCCCTGCACTCTGATGGACCCCACCTGCCGGCCGCGCCATCTACAGGCCGTCTCGGTGTCCGGATGGGGTGCGAGTGGAACGGGCGGGGTCGGCGGGTGGCGTGATGCGCAGCGCTGCCCGCACCCGCACATCAGCGGTACATCACGGTGCGGTGGTACGGCGACCGTGCCAGCTGTGGAAGCCGAACAGGACGGCGCCGAGGGCGACCAGAAGCAAGACGAGAAGGGGCTCGTGGCCGCTCGTCAGCCTGCGGATGTCTCTCTGGACGCCGTTCGGAACCTCCCGTTCCGGCGCCCGTACGACACCGTCCAGCCCGATCGGACCGTCCGGTGCGGTGACCGGGCGTCTTCAAGTCTGCGTCAGCGAGGTGAGAGTACGTGTATGGCGTCGATCGTCACGGAACACCCGCCACGAGCCGGGAGGGCCTGGGTGGCAGGATGACTCTTCATGAAGATCGCAGCAGGTCAGTTCACCTGTGTTCCGGCTGATGTGTCCGCCAACGTCCACGAGATGGCCGTCCTGGCCAGGCACGCTCGATCAGGAGGTGCCGAGCTGGTGGTCTTCCCCGAGCTGTCCTTGACCGGCTACGAGCTGGAGACGGTACGTGCCGACCCCGGTCTGTGGATGAAGACGGACGACCCGCGCCTGGACGCGATCCGGCAGAGCGGGATCGCCACCGTCATCAACTGTGCGGCAGCCACCGCAGGACATCTGCCTGCCATCGAGACGATGGTCTTCGGGCCGGACGGCGAACTGCTCACCACCTACCGGAAACAGCACATGTTCGAGCACGAGCAGGAGGTCTTCACCCCAGGGCAATGCGACGGGCGATTCGAGTTCGCGGGGGTGCGCTTCGCGCTGGCCACGTGTTACGACAACCACTTCGACGACCTGACGTCCCGCGGTGCCGCTGACGGGTGCCAGGTGCACCTGGCCAGTTCGCTGTATGGCACGGCAGGCGGAGCCGAGGAACTCGCGACGGTGTATCCGGGCATCGCCAAGAACACGAACATGCACGTCGTCCTGGCCAACCACGTAGGGCCGGCGGGCCCTTGGACCGGGTGCGGGCGGTCCTCCATCTGGGCATCGGGCGGCACCCTGTTGGCTGAGGCCGACACCGAGACACCCATGATTGTCGTGGCGGACATCGCATAGACCCGCGCTCGCGCTCATGTCGCGGCGCCCCGAACGCGGCCGGACGCCTCGCGGACATCGTCCCGTACGTCGACGTCGGCACCCTGCCGCTCAATTTGCGGCAGGGGTGACTCGTCGAACTCGCTGCGCGGGGCCTGGAAGCGGTAGGCGGCCGGTGCCGGGCTCGTCGAAGCCCAGGGACCATTCCTGACCGCACCAGCCCTAGGCGGCCGCCGGCCTTGCGGACGAGCCCGCGCTGCCCGACCACATCCCCGCACCCAGCACACCTGGTCACGATAAATGACAGTCTGGTCGCCACGAAGCGCATCATCTCCAGCGGCACACCCGTCCTGGGCCAGCACACTCCCCCGCCGCTGACCGCCGGCGTCCGCTACGCCGAAAGCCTGGCCGCCGTAGGCGCCCTGGACCACGAACAAACCGTCTGCGCCTGCCACGTCCACGTAGGCATGTCCGATCTGACCACCGCCCTCCGGGTCGGCAACCACCTGCGACGCTGGCTGCCGCCCCTCATCGCCATGAGTGGGAACTCCCCCTACTGGAACGCCCACGACACCGGCTACGACAACTGGCGCGCCCTCACCTGGGGCCGCTGGCCAGCAGCCGGGCCCCTGCCCCAATTCGAGTCCGCGGCCTACTTCGAGAGCCTGGTCGACGACCTCGTCACGAGCGAGACGCTGCTGGACCGCGGGGGCCTCTATTGGACATCCGCCCCTCCTACCACGTCCCCACCCTGGCGATCCGCGTCGCCGACGCTGCTCCCACCTCCACCGACACCCTGGTCCTCGCTGCCTCCGTCAAAGGCCTGGCCATCGCCGCCCTGAGCGCTGTGCAGGAGGGTCGGCCCACTGCTCGCCCCGCGCAGGAGTTGCTGCGCGCCGCGTACTGGCGTGCCGCCCGCGACGGTGTCCGGGGGCGTGGGGTCGACCTGCGCACCAGTCGGCTCAAGCCTGCCGCCATCCAGGTCGACCGCCTCTGGCGCAACGTCCTGCCCCCACCCTCACCCCAGCCGACGCGGATTGCGTCCGTACGACGCGAGAACGCTGGGGAGACGACGGCCGGGCTCGGCAGCCCTCGGCAGCGAGTGTTGATCTGACCCGTTCCCTCACGTCGCACAGACCTTTCGACAGGCTGATACCAGACTGCGGCAGGGCCCGGGCCGGCACGGAGCGTGGGGGTCGCCACGCCGTCGCCCTCCAGTTGCCGGGCGCGACTGGTTGGGTGAGGTTGAAGGGGGTACTGGGGAGTTTCCGAGCCCCCGAGTCGTTCGATCGCCAGGAGGAACGCACCATGACGCATCCCGAGCAGGACCCGAACCAGCAGGAAGGTCCGGCGGACGGCGGCGCGGCCGGCACACCGGGCGTCCACGACGGCGGTGCGGACGGCGGCGCAGAGGGCCCGGCGGACGGCGGCGCGGCCGGCACGCCCGGCGTCCACGACGGCGGTGCGGACGGCGGCGCAGAAGGTCCGGCCGACGGCGGCGCGGCCGGCACACCCGGCGTCCACGACGGCGGTGCGGACGGCGGCGCAGAAGGTCCGGCCGACGGCGGCGCAGCTGGCACACCGGGCGTCCACGACGGCGGTGCGGACGGCGGCGCTGAAGGCCCGGCCGACGGCGGCGCAGCCGGCACACCCGGCGTCCACGACGGCGGCGCGGACGGCGGCGCAGACGAGAGCGACGGTCGCGATTGAGCACCCTCTCCACGACCTGCGAGGACGCCGCCGCCGACTCGGCCGGCGGTGTCCTTGCGTCCCGTCTCATCGGGATCGGCCGCGAGGAGTTCGCCCGCGACGTGTGGGGACGGGTACCCCTGCTCAGCCGAGCGGTCGACGACTTCGACGATCTCTTCTCCGCCTCCGCCGTGGACGAACTCGTCTCCCGGCGTGGTCTGCGCACTCCGTTCCTGCGGGTCGCCAAGGAGGGCGCGACTCTCCCCGACTCGGCCTTCACCGCGCCCGCCGGCGTCGGCGCGTCCATCGCGGACCAGGTCGACGACACCGCGCTGTGGCGGAGCTTCGCCGACGGCAACTCCCTTGTGCTGCAAGCGTTGCAGCGCACCTGGGAGCCGGTCGCGGAGCTGGTGTCGCGCCTCGGCACGGAATTGGGGCACCCGGTACAGGCCAACGCTTACGTGACTCCGCCGCAGAGCCGGGGCTTCGACGACCACTACGACGTGCACGACGTCTTCGTCCTTCAGGTGGCAGGCACCAAACGCTGGATCATTCACGAACCGGTGCACCCTGACCCGCTGCGCGACCAGCCCTGGACCGACCACAGGGCCGCCGTCGCCGAAGCGGCCCGGAAGGACGCGTACCTGGACACCGTGCTCGAGCCGGGCGACGTGCTCTACCTGCCGCGCGGCTGGCTGCACGCCGCACGGGCGCGGGGCGCGGTGTCGATCCACCTGACGCTCGGCGTGCACACCTGGACCCGGCACGCGCTGGCCGAACACCTCGTCCACTCCGCCCTCGCCCTGCTGCGCGACGACCCCGACATGCGCGGCTCGCTTCCGCTCGGCACGGACGGTCAGGGCGACGAGCTCGACCTCGTACGGCGACGGCTCCTCGACGCCCTCGCCGAGGCCGATCCCACGCCCCGGTTCCACCGCGCCCGCCGCTCGCAGGCGCGCCCCGCACCGCTGGGACCGCTGGCGCAGCTCGCGGCCGTGGAGGGCCTCGCCGACGAGACGCCCGTACGACTGCGCGAGGCACTGGATCCGCGATGGGAGGGGGGTCGGCTGTACACCCGGGTCGGTTGGCTCGACCTGTCGGAATCGGATCGGCGGGCGGCGCAGACGCTGCTCGACGGACGGGTCCACCGGGCCGGGGAACTCGGCCTCACCCTCGTGGACCGACTGTTGCGCGCGGGGGTACTGCTGCCCGCCGCATCGTGAGGCACCCCGTCGTGCCCGGCGGCGTCATGGGCCCGCGCGCGGTGAATCGGCCGGTCGCGAGCGATCGCGCGCCGGAGGGGGCCGGATGAGCGGGCGGGCCGGATGACCGAGCCGACCCGCTTCTTCTGCGCCGAGGCCGCCAGGTTGCGGGGTGACCCACTCGCCGGCACCGCACCGTACGGTTCGACCTGGATCCTCATCGAGTACCGCTCCGGCTGGCCGACCAACGGTTTCGACGGGCTTGCCCTCGTCCCCGAGGTCAAGACGCAGGTGTACGAAGCCGCCCGGGCACGGCGCGCCCGCATTCTGCTGATCCGGCGCCACGGCCGCGACCGGCCCGACACCCCGCCCCGCTGGGCGGTGCTCCATCAGGAGCGGGACGGTGCCCACCGACAGACCTGGGGCGTCTGGCGGAGCGAACGGGACTTGGCGGAGATCGTGGCAGCCCTGGAGGAACCCGGCGAACACGACTGTCCGCCGGTCCTGTTGGTGTGCGCCCACGGTGTGCACGACACCTGTTGCGCGGTACGCGGCCGTCCGGTCGGTCAGGCGTTGAGCGAGCGGTGGCCGGCTCTGGTGTGGGAGTGCACGCACGTGGGGGGTGACCGGTTCGCCGCCAACGTGGTCGTCGCACCGGACGGCGTCTACTACGGCAACCTCGACGCCCACTCGGCGGTGGCGGCGATCGAGGACCACCTCGCCGACCGCATCCGGGCGGACCACCTGCGCGGCTTCACCGACCTGGTGCCGGCGCAGCAGGCCGCCCTGTCGGCAGTGCTCCGCCACGCCGGTCCGGCGGGCCGGTACGCCTACGCGATCGCGGAAACGGTCCGCGAGGACGACCGCTGGCGGGTGCACGTCACCGCCCGCCTCCCCGGCCTGTCGGCCTTCGTGGTGGAGGTCCGCGCCCACCGGTCACCACCCCGCCAACTGACCTGCCGGGGGCGGGCCGCCGCCTCGGCCGTCGGGTACGACGTGGTGTCACTGCGCTGCGTGTGAGACCACGGCGTGTGAGACACGAGCGAACGTGGCACGCCGGGCCTGGCACGCGCTGGGTACTGGGGCCACACCGAGGTCGTCCTGTGCACACAGCCCGAGCCGGGGTCATTACGGCTCCGAGCCGGAGGACGTGGAACAGCTCGTCGGCCTGGCGGCACCGGAGGCCACCCGCTGGAGCGCGTCCTGACTGTGCTGGTCATCGACCACGACGGCGTATCTGAGCGGCTGCAGCATGCAGCTGACGAAAGGGACGGCCAGCGGTGCGCAGCTGGCGTGGCTGGTCACGTGCAGGGTGCCCTGGGCGTCGTCCTCCCGTGCTATGTCCAGGGCCCGCGCCGATAGATCCAGGCATCGCGTGACAGCTTTGCGTACCCGCTCCGCCCGGGCAGCCCGGTGGGCTTCCGTGCGCCAAGTTGCTGCGCTCCGCTGACCGCAGCGCAGCTCCGATCTGGCGGGCCCGGCGGGCTTTCGTACCCCGAGTTGCGCGCTCACCTGACCGCAGCACCGAACCACTGGTGGAGCCGGTGGAGCAGATCCTGCTGATCGTCACCGACCCACGCCACGTGGCCGTCCGGCCGCAGCAGCACCGCCGGCGCGTCGAGTTCCTCGCTGATGTCGGCGACGTGGTCGACCCGATCTGCCCAGCCTGCCACCGAGAGGTGCCCGGTCTGGTCGAGCAACAGCCCCCGGCCGGCGTGCATCAGCTCGTAGAGGCGACCCCGCCTCAACCGCACGTCCCGTAGCCGTCGGCCGAGCAGTTCATGCCCCTCGCCGAAGTCGTAGCGGACTCCGATCGCAGCGATCGTCTCCATCAGGTACCGGTTCACCTCCTCGAAGTCCATCAGTTTCGACAGCAGTCGGCGCACTGCCTGGGGGCCCGGGTCGATGGACATCAACTCCATCTGCGCGCGGGTGTTGTCCAGCACATCGGCAGCCACCGGGTGCCGTTCGGTGTGGTAGGTGTCCAGCAGCCCCTCAGGTGCCCAGCCGTTGACTTCGGCGGCCACCTTCCAGCCGAGGTTGAACGCGTCCTGGATACCCAGGTTGAGCCCCTGCCCGCCGGTCGGCGGGTGAATGTGAGCCGCGTCGCCGGCCAGCAGCACCCGCCCGGTCCGGTAGTGCTCGGCCAGCCGGGTCGCGTCGCCGAAGCGGGAGAGCCAGCGCGGTGAGTGCACACCGAAGTCGGTGCCGGCGAGCTTCCGTACCTGCCGCCTCAGCTCGTCCAGGGTCGGCGGGACCGTGCTGTTCTCGGCCACTCCTTCAGCCGGCGCGATCACGCGGTACACCCCGTCCCCGAGGGGCATGGCACCGAACCGCTTGTGGGTCTTGCGCACTTCGGCCATCACGGCGTTCAGCGTGTCCGGCGACGCGGTCACCTCCACCTCGCCCAGCAGCGTCTCGACCCTGGAGGGCTCGCCGGGGAAGCCGACACCGAGCAGTTTGCGCACGGTGCTGCGGCCTCCGTCACAGCCGACGAGGTAGCGCGAGCGCAGCCGCGTGCCGTCGGCGAGTTCGGCGGTGACCCCGTGTTCGTCCTGGCTCAGCCCCACCAGTTCGCAGCCGCGCCGGATCTCGGCGCCGAGTTCGATGGCGTGCTCGGCAAGCAGGCGATCGGTGGTGGTCTGCGGAATGCCGAGGGTGTACGGATGCGCGGTGTCCAGCCGCTTCGGCGCCGGCTTGTTCATGCCGGCGAAGAAACCACCGGCCGGGCGTTGCTTGCCGAGCGCGAGGAACCGCTCCAGCAGACCGCGCTGGTCCATCACCTCGACACTGCGCGCGTGCAGGCCGAGCGAGCGGACGACCCTGGTCGGCTCCGCGTCCCTCTCCAGCACAAGCACGTGCACGCCGTGCAGCCGCAACTCGCCGGCCAGCATCAAACCGGTCGGTCCGGCGCCGGCAACGATCACATCAATCATGAACCCCCATTCGACAAGACTGTCTTTCGGCCAGCTGCTCTGCGCAGTTCGGCGGCGCGCACGCCCCGACGCCCGCGCCGCGTGCTCGCGACCACATGGCGAGTCGGAACGTCGATTTCACGTTCCGCAGAAGCCGCAACCGGAAAGGCGCACGCGTACTTCGCGAATCCCGGGTACCCCCGCGTTCTGGCCCCGGCCGACGATTCTGTGCCACAACCCGGGTCTTGCCGCAAGGCCCCCTGTGCGCTATAGGTTGAGAGTGGCAAGGAGTAGGTAAGCTCCTTGCCCTTGCCCTTGCCCTTTCCGCTGCGGATGGCGGCTGGTGCACGCCGCGTGCGGCGTGAGTCGCTGCACCATCCGGACCGGCGCGGCCGAGGTCGCCGACGGGGCCACGCGGGTTGGACCCCGTGCCGGCAGCGACCTCTCCCCCGCCGGCCGCGCCGCCCACCACGGTGACCGGGACGCAGCCTCTCCATCCGAACCAGGCGTCTCCCTCCTGCCTCAGGTCCGCCGCACCTGCGCGCCCCGCGGACGGACCCCGCTCCTTCGGCACCGCCTGAACTGGAAGCGGGCGTCGATGGCCGGGGCCCTGGGCTTCTGGGACGGCCTGTCGGCCCACTGGAGCCGGGCGATGCGGGCATGGGTGGCCGAGCAGGAATGGCTCACACTCGAGCGATTACCCGCCTACGCACCCGAGCTGAACCCAGTGGAACTGCTGTGGTCCTCGCTCAAGAAGCGTGAACTCGCCAACCTCGCCGGCGACCACCTCGCCGATGTCGCCGACGCCACCGAACAAGGCATCCACCGCATCAACACCAACCCACAACTCCCCTGGTCATTCCTCACCCACACAGGACTCACCATCCATCCACCACACCCACCGAACTTACGAAAAGATCAGTAGGGGACGCAGGGCTCGAAACCCTCAGGCACCGGGATCCCGAACTTCCGGCACAGCAAGGGGACATCGTGGCGATCGACATCACGAGCCGGGTAGCCGGTGTGGCAGCGCACCGCCCACTCGGCCGACTCGCAACGCACCGCGGTCCCGGCGATGAAACCGTGTCCGGCGAGTGCTGCGGCCGGAAAGGCATCGCCGTCCACCACAGATCCGTAGTGCAGCGATCCATCCGCAAGCGACTCGTAGAGGTGCAGGTCGACCCGCAGCTGTACGCCGTCGTGCAGGACGAAGTTCCACGGCCTGTCACCAGGCCACGGGAAGATTCGGTCGACGCCGGCCTCCCCGAACGCAACGAACAGGGGGTCAAGATGTGCGGCGGGCACCCATAGATCGAGGTCGGAATGCGGTCTTGTCTGCTTCCCGAGCAGTGCATCCACGCTCCATCCACCACCCACACACGCATCTACGCCATGGGCGTGGAGCCGTTCCAGAAGCGCGAGTGCATCCTCGGCTGACATCGCATAGTGGCTCATCGTGCGAAGGTAGAGGTCGGACCGAGGTCGCATCCAGCGATTATCACGACTTCACCGGACCGGGTCCCCCGCGACGGACTTGGGTGCAGCGCGGCCGCCTGTAGTCCCGCCATCACCTACCTTGCCTCGGCGTCCGGTCCGCTTGCCAGGCCAGTCCACGTCCACTGCACGTCAGCAGCCGGCGCACATCAGCAAACGACAGGATCATCTGAAAGAAGAGGCCTGGCCCTCCTGGTTCGAAGGGCCTCGGCCGTCCTACGTACCGCGCTCGCAACCCGTGCAGTCGCCTCTGGCTTGGGGACCGCCGCCTGCACGTCGCCCAACGTGGCCTGCCGCCCCGGCGCCGGGCCCATGCCCCGTCAAGGAATGGGCAGGGGCCCGGGTCGCACGCTGCCTCGCATCACGGCACGTGCCGGCCGTTGCAGACCGCGGCGTCTACAGCGAAAGGGTGGCGTACCCGCTGATGCCGCTGCTGTTGTTGACAGTCCTGGCATAGGTGTTCTGCTGAACGTGCGAGGGGTAGCCGCCAACGTTGCCCTCGATCATGGTCAAGGCAGTGCTGGTGACAGCGACGACGATGCTGACGTGGTCGTCGTTCGTTGCCGCCGTGCCGAAGCGCCACCCGATCACGTCGCCGACCTGGACGTTGTTGAGGTCGTTGTGCCAGTTGCTGCCCGTACGGTTCTTGAACGTGATCGCCCCGCCCCCCAGGCCCGAGACGTTGGCGCCGGACTGTTGCCACACCCATCGCGCGAAATCGGCGCACCAGTCCTCGGAGAGCCATCCGTTGGAGCACCTGCCCGCGATGCCTGCCCGGAGGGACGTCGAATAGAAGTTGCAGTCGTCCGAGCTGGACATGTTGCCCTGCTCGACGTTGTGGCCGGGGTTGTTCTTCTCGTTGGTGGCCAAGGTGGTGACTGCGTTCCGGAGGGCGTTGCCGTCGTTGCTGCCCGGGTCCCCGTTACCCCAGTAGGCGACCGTCCCGTAGGCGTAGACCTGCCCGGTCGAGGACAGTACGGCGTACCCCTGACCGTCGGCGGTGGTGGACACCGCCACGATGCTGCCGGCGAACCCGGTCGGATTTCCCCGGGAGACCACGGTGCCGTAGGAGTAGGTCTGTCCGACGGTGGAGACCGCGATGTAACCCTGACCGTTCGCGGTGGTGGAGATCGACGCGATGCCGCCGGTGAAGCCGCTCGGGTTTCCGCGGTAGGCCACGGTGCCGTACGCGTAGACCTGGCCGGTGTGGGACACCGCTGCGTAGCCCTGACCGTCGGCGGTCACCGAGATACCGGTCATGGGGTAGTCGAATCCGCTGGGGTTCCCGCGGGAGACCACGGTTCCGTACGCGTAGGTCTGGCCGTAGGACGACATGGCCATGTAGCCCTGGCCGTCGCCCGTCACCGCGATGCCCACGATGGAGCCGCTGAATCCGGTGGGATTTCCCCGATAGGTGACGGTGCCGTATGCGTACACCTGGCCGGCCGACGAGATCGCGACGTACCCCTGGCCGTCGGCAGTGACCGCGATGCCCACGATTCCGCCGGTGAAGCCTGTCGGATTGCCGTGGTACGCGGTCGATCCGTAGGCGTACACGGCGCCGTCGGTACCGATCGGCGCATAGCCCTGGCCGTTCGCAGTGACACCGATGCTGTTGAACGTGCGCAGGGCCGCTTTCGCCCCGGTGGCGTGCAGCAGGCTCACTGCCATCACCACGACCATCGCCAGGGCCAGCACAACTAACCGCGAAATCGTTCGACTTGGCGCGCCATTCAGGCTCGAAACATGCACCGCATCTACCCCCTCGTTCAAAAAACCCTGTCAACGACGATGTGTCGGCTCGGGCATACCCGCACCGATCCCCTCCACCGCAGAGCCGGCACCGACCCACGGAGTCGACGCCACCGCTTGACCACGTCAATGGACTGACGGTGCACAGCAATGCCGGTTGAGCTCCGGCCGAGCTTCCCATGCCCGAACCTCCGCTCCATCAGGGCCAGTTGGCCCCAGCGGTTCCCCGAAGGTCCCGAAAGGGTCGGGGCTTTCAAGGCCGCAGGACCCCCTCCTCGCCCTGCCGGGCAGTGGCGGAGTACGGGATTCAGTCAGTGCAGGTGGTGCCGGGTGCGGGCAGCGTGCGGGTGGTCAGGTAGCGGTTGGTCGCGTCCCGGACGCACGGGGAGATCAGGAACATGCTGTAGTCGTCGCCTTCCCGGCTGAGGACGACGCTGCCGGGGAGCTGGGAGGCCATCGCCGAAGCGGCGGAGTGCGGGGCGAGGGCCTGGTGGGTGGACTGGGTGATCAGCGCGGGCGGCGCGCCTTGGACGGGGGCGCCGGCCTTGACGGGCTGTGCCGGGACGGGCCAGCCCAGGCAGCTGGTGGCGGTGGGCTTCATCGTCGGCGGGTCTGCGGGCCATCGCGAGAGCGGGGCTGTCGGCGTCGGGGCGGGACCAGTCGACCGGCACCTTCATCGTCCCGCACTGCATGTTCATGAAGTCGGCGTCCGCGCAGGCATGCCAGGCCATGCCGCGCGCGGAGGTCCGGGAAGTGCCCTGTTCCGACTGGGCGAGTGCCGTGCTGGCGGTGGTCGCCAGCAGGGCCGTTACGGCCGAAGTCCAGGCGGTGTACTTCAGAGTCTTCCTCATGTCGCTTTCCTTTGCTGGTGGTTCGGTGGTGCTACGGGGGTTGGCGGATCCGACGGCTGTTCAGCCCTGCGTCTGGGCATCGCTGAGGGCCGTGCGGGCAGCAGGGGGCCGGGGCGTGTCGATGGTGGTGCGTGAGAGCGTGCGGCGCGCGAGGAGAAGAGCGAGAAGGGCGGTTGTGGCCAGTACTCCGGCGGAGACGGTGAACGCGGCTCGGTAACCGGCGGTGAGCGCCTCGACGTGCGGTTCATGGGCTGTGGCGTGTGCGGTGACGGAGCCGGCCAGGGTCGCGAGGGCGGCAAGTCCGATGGCGCCGCCGACCTGGCGGGTGGTGTTCACCAACCCCCCGGCCAGGCCCGCGTCCTGGGGCGCAACGCCTTCGACGGCCAATGCGGTGAGCTGGACGAAGGCGACGCCCAGGCCGAGGCCCACCAGGATGCTCGGGCCGAGGATGTCCACGAGGTAGCTGCCGTCGGCGTCGATCCGGGACAGCCACAGCAGTCCGGCGGCCTCGGTGAGCAGGGCCGCGGTCAGGCTCGCGGTGGCGCCCACACGCCGGGACAGGCGCGGGGCGAGAGTGGAGCCGAGCATGTTCGCGGCAGCGAGGGGAAGTTGCCCCGCACCGGTTGCCAGGGGACTCGATCCGAGCACTTGCTGCTGGTAGAGCGGCAGGAAGAAGAACAGGGCAATCCACACCGACCCCAGCAGCGCCATCAGCAGATTGCCTACGGCAACCCGGCCGGTGGTGAACAGCCTTGCCGGTATCAGGGCCTCGGTGCGGCGCAACTCGATCGCGACGAAAGCTGCCAGAAGGATCCCGGCGGCACCGAGGGCGGTGAGCACCCATGTGTCGGTCCAGTGCGCGCTGCGCGCCGTGGTCAGGGCCCAGACCAGACTCGTCAGGGCCAGGGTGATGGTGGCGGTGCCCAGCAGGTCGAACCGTCCGGCCCGGCGTCCGTCCTGTGACGGAACGAGCGCCGCTACGGCGGCAAGGACCAGTGCTGATCCGAACGCGACGGCGTGGAAGATCCAGGGCCAGCCCCACACTTGGGTCAGCACTCCGCCCAGCAGGACGCCGCCTGCTCCGCCCGCTCCGGAGACCGCCCCCCACACGCCGAGCGCTTTGCCACGTCTGGCGCCGGAAGGGAACTGCTCCATCGCAAGTGCGAGCGCTGCCGGGGCGATGGCAGCCGCGCCGGCGCCCTGAGCAGCGCGGGCGCCGATCAGCACGGCCGAGGAGGCAGCCATTCCCGCCGTCAGCGACGCCGCCGCGAACAGCCCCAGGCCGGCGATCAATACCCGGCGCCTGCCGAAGAGGTCGGCGACCCTGCCCCCAGCCAGCAGCAGCGCCCCGAAAGCCAGGCCGTACGCGTTGACCACCCACGTGATCCCGGTGTCGGACAGCCCCGTCGCGGTACGGATCTGAGGGAGCGCCACGTTGACGATCGACGTGGCCAGCATGACGGCGAACTGGCTCGCGGCCAGCGCGGCCAGCACGGCACCAGGACGGACGGCATCGCCGTGGGCAGGTCGACTGCCCCGGAAGGGTCGGGGGTTCATGGTTTCCAGGGGGTGTGTGGCCCGGGCTGCCGCGGAGGGCGGGCAACGGCGGCCCGAGGTGGCTCGGGGCAGAGGGGAGGGTCCGACGGAACGGTCAGGCAGGCTGTTCGGTGTCGGGTATCCAGTGGCCGTGGATGCCGGCGGGGACCCTGCGCGGCAGGTCGACGGCGGCGACGGTGCTCAGGTCGCCGGCGTCCAGGACGAGGAGTTCCGAGGCGTCGTTCTTGAGGTCGCTGACGATGGTGAGGAGGTAGCCGTCGTCCTCGGACCTCGACCCTTCGGCGGGTGCGAAGACAGCCTCGCCGGGCATCCGGCCCTCGCCGTGCGAGAACAGCCGCTGCTGGCCGGTGCGGGCGTCGAACTTGGCGGTGTGGTACCCCTCCACTCCCGCGCCGGGGAAGGCAATCGCATACGTGTAGCGGTAGTCGGAACCGGTGTAGGCGTCGTTGATCGCCGGGAACTCCGTGACGAGGTCGTCGAGGGACTCGGTGGTGACCTTGCCCGTGGCCGGGTCGATGACCCACCGGTGGAACGTCGACCCGACGTTCGGCGTGGTGCCGTAGCCCGGCGCGCCGACCCACCACTTCCAGGAGCTCTCCCAGGCGGAACGGTCGAAGCGTGGGGCGTCGAGGACGATCCGGCCGCGTACGTCGGTGTAGGCGTTGGCGACGTGCAGCAGCACGGCCTGCTCGGGCACTTCGCACCACACGGCCGGACCCCCGGCGCGCGGCAACACGCCCATGCGCAGCGGGATGTCGTCGTGCCAGCGGTAGGGGATCCCGGACTGCTCGGCATGGTCGAAGACCACCGGCGAGTCGATGAACACGACGTGCTCGCGGGTGAGGGCGAAGTCGTGCATCAGCGACGGGCCGGCGCCCTCGACGACCTGCGACCTGACGATGGCCCCGGAGGCGTCGGCCACGTAGTAGGTCAGGTACGGCGGGAAGGGGCCGTAGCCGAAGAAGTGGAGCTCGCTGGTAGCCGGGTCCTCCTTGGGGTGGGCTGTCATCGCGGTGGTGAGCCTGCCGCCGAAGTCATAGGCGCCGATCGTGTCGAGGTCGGCGCTGACCTCCCAGGGCAGGTTGGCCTCCTGCAGGGCCAGGTAGCGGCCCCCGTGGAAGATGATGTTGGTGGCGGCGACGCTGACGTCCAGCTCGGTCCCGGTGAACGGCACGCCGTCCAGGGCCGGGGTCTTCACCCAGCGGTTGCGGTACCACTCGGCCCGGCCGTCCTGGAGGCGGATCCCGTGGATCATTCCGCTGCCCTTGAACCAGTGAGTGGGAGTGATGCCCGGCTTGGGGTTGTGACCGTTGCGGAAGTAGCGGCCGTCCAGCTCGGGCGGCAGGGTGCCGCGCACCGTCAGTTCATGGCAGGTGATCTCGTCGACCACGGGGGTGTAGTGATCGCTGATGTACGGCTTGTCCAGAGTCATGATCAGACCCTCGCAGGGACGGAACACCGATCGCGTCGGTAGTTATCACCTAGACACCTGCCTGCGGGAACCCGTGCAGGCTCATCTGCCTCCCATTCCCCCGGAGGTGACGATCACCTAGATTCTCGGCATGGTCACGGCATACATGGGTGCACTGGTGGGTCGGCAGGCCGACGTACGTCGGCTCGACGCCCTGCTCGCGTCGGCGCGGGAGGGCAGGGGTGGGGCCCTGGTCCTGCGGGGGGAACCGGGTATCGGCAAGACAGCGCTGCTGCACCACTTGGAAGAGACCGCCAGCGGGTTTCTGGTCATACGGGCGTCGGGCGCGGAGTTCGAGACGGAGCTGCCGTTCGCCGCGCTGCACCAGTTACTCTCCCCTGTCATGCGGCAGTTGGACGCCCTGCCCGCGCCGCACCGCAAGGCGCTGGACATCGCCTTCGCCCTCGACACGGGCACACCCGATCCGTTCATGGTCGGTGTAGCCGCGCTGGGCCTCTTGGCGGAGACCGTGCGAAAGCGCCCGCTGTTGTGCATCGTTGATGACGCGCACTGGCTGGACCAGGCGTCGGCGAAGGCGCTGGCCTTTCTGGCCCGACGGGTTTCGGCCGAATCGATCGCTCTCGTCTTCGCGGTGCGCGAGCCGAGTCGCCTGCCCGAACTGGACCGACTGCCCGGCCATTTGCTTGAGGGCCTGGGGGAAGCAGAGGCCCGCGCCCTGCTGACGGCTGCGGTCCGCGCCCCGTTGGACGTGCGGGTGCGTGACCGGATCCTGGCCGAGGCGCGCGGCAATCCGCTCGCACTGGTGGAGCTGCCCAGGACCGCTGGACTCGCCGGCATGGCCGGTGGCTTCGCCCAGCCCGACTCGGTGTCCGGCGTGATCGAGCAGAGCTTCCGGTCCCGGCTGGAACTTCTGTCACCGACGGCCCGGCTGCTGGTGACGCTCGCCGCCGCCGACCCGATCGGCGACCCGGCCCTGCTGTGGCGGGCGGCCGAAGTCCTGGGCATCGACGAGGACGCCGCTGCGCAGGCCGCGGCGCTGGTCGAGTTCGGGACCCGGATCCGCTTCAGCCATCCCCTCGCCCGTTCCGCCGCCTACCGGGCGGCGCCGCAGGAGAAACGGCGCAAGGCGCACGAGGCACTGGCCGCCGCGACCGACCCGGTCACCGACCCCGACCGGCGGGCCTGGCACCGCGCCCAGGCCAGCGTCGGCCCGGACGAACAGATCGCCGCTGAACTGGAAGCATCCGCCAACCGCGCCCGCGAACGCGGCGGTATCGCCGCGGCAGCCGCCTTCCTCGAACGCGCGGCAGCGCTCACGGTCAGCCCGGCCCAGCGCACCGAGCGGGTGTTCGCAGCAGTCGAGGCCAAGCTCTCGGTGGGTGACTTCGACACCGCGGCCGAACTCCTCACCACCGTCGTCACCGACGACCCGGACAAGGCCGCCAGAGGGGACCTGCTGCGCGGCAGGCTGTCCTTCGTCCGCCGCCGCGGAGACGAGGGACCAACGGCGTATCTCCTGCGCGCTGCCGCCCGGCTGGCCGACACCGACCCGTCCTGGTCGCGGGAGTGCTACCTCGACGCCGCCGAGATGGGCCTCCTGCTCGGCGGACTCGACCAGGTGGTGGAAGCCGTCGCCACAACCCCGCCACTCGCTGAACCGGAATCCGCCGCGGCGGTCGTGCTCGCCGGCCTCATCAGCCTGGTCAGCGACGGTCACGAGGTGGCTGGAGGGATTCTCAGACCGGTCGTCGGTGACGCCGACAACCACGTGTGGGGCAAGCGGCCGTCGCTCGGCTTCATGCTGGCCGCGGAGCTGTGGAACTTCGATGCCATGTACGGCATCGCCGCCCGCGCCGTCGAAGCCGGCCGCCAGTTCGGCTCCTTCCACGCGCTGCCCATCGGACTGGCCATGCGGGCCACAGTCGCCGCGCACAGAGGCGACTTCGGTACCGCGATGGAGCTGATTTCCGAGGAGGAGGCCATCGCCGACGCCACCGGCGCGGCACCGCTGGTCTACCCCCGCCTGCACCTGGCCGCGCTGCGCGGGCGACGCCAGGAAGCCGCCGAACTGTTCTCATCGGTGGACCAGCGGATGAGCCTCAGTGCGCAGTGGGCGACGGCCGTACTCAACAACGGCCTCGCCGACTACCCCGCCGCACTCGAAGCAGCACAACGGGCAGTCGGAGACGGCGCCATCACCACGGCAGGCCTGGCCCTGCCCGAACTGGTCGAAGCCGCCGTGCGATGCGGCGAAACCGAGGTCGCCGCCACAGCCCTCGCATCGCTTGAGGAACGCGCCCAGGCCGGCCTGCACCCCTGGGGCCTCGGCGTCGCCGCATATACCCGCGCCCTGCTGACCGATGACGAATCCGACTACCAGGAAGCGATCACCCTGCTCGACGACAGCGCCCTGATCGTCTACCGAGCCCGCGCCCACCTGCTGTACGGCGAGTGGCTGCGCCGACAGGGCCGGCGACGCGACGCACGAACCGCGCTACGCCAGGCGCACGCATCGCTGTCGAACCTCGGCATGGAAGCCTTCACCGAGCGCGCCGCCGGCGAGCTGCGCGCCACGGGCGAGCAGGCCCGCAGCCGCACCGCACAGGCGTCGGATCAGTTGACGATGCAGGAAGTGCACATCGCACGCCTGGTCGCCGACGGCGCCACCTCCAAAGAGGTGGCGGCGAAACTGTTCCTGAGCCCACGAACCGTCGACGCGCACCTGCGCAACATCTTCCGCAAACTCGGACTCACCTCACGCCGACAACTGCGCGGCCTGTCCGAGATCCGTTAACCGCATCGTGGTGGCCGCGGCCTCGGGTCCGTTCATCGCCTCCACAGGGCCCGGCCAGCTCAACCCGTACTTGGCTCGGTAGGCACCCGAAACACGCTGGACCAGCTCGGAGTCCTCCACCGGCCGGAGCGCGACCGACCACCGGACCTCCGCCACCTCCACCTCCGTCCCCGCGCCCTCCGACACCCTCCGGTACCAGGCACTGCGCTGCCCGAACGCCGCCCGCACATAGGCCTCCCCATCAACCACCACCACCCACACCGCCCTGCCCGACCACCCGCCGTCAGCCTCCCCCACCCACAACACGATCTCCAGACGGCCCATGAACATGCTCATGGACCGACTCTTGTCGTAACGCCACTGCCTACGCGTCGGTGACCGTCGCCTAATGAACATCGGTCACTCGGAGAACACCATGTCCTTTCGTCCGGACCCGTTGGGCAAGGCCGACGGAGTACGGCACTCCACCCGCGACGACGGCCGTGCTGCCACCACCAGTTCGTCAGCGGCGCGGCGCTGCGGGTGCGGCGAGGCCGTCGGTGAGCATGCGCCGGTCGACTTCGGGCGGGGACGCCGGGGCGGGCGGCCAGGTGCCCGGGGGCGCTGAGCCGGCGCACTGCCTTGAGGGCTCCGATCTCGCCGGCGGCGCCGTACCCGCGGCGGAGCGTGCCGTCGAGGTTGCGTCCGGCGCCGGTCGTAGGGCGCGCCGGGCGTCCGACCACACTGGCGCGCACCACCGAGTCCCTGCGCGCGTCCACTACCCGCTGCGCGGCCTGGGACCGGCGGTCGTGGAGACGACTGATCGCTGCGTCATTGCCGTTGACGGAGTGAGTACTCACTCCGTACAGTTGGAGGCATGACAGAGACCTCTGCAACTCCCTCCCGGCGCCGTGCGGCACCGATGGAACCCGACCAGCGCCGCGCGATGATCGTCGCTGCGGCCCTTCCCCTCGTCGTCGAGTACGGCTCCTCTGTGTCCACCGCGAAAATCGCCCGCGCGGCCGGCATCGGAGAAGGCACGATCTTCAGGGCCTTCGCCGACAAGGACGCCCTGCTCGCGGCCTGCATGGCCGAGGCGGTACGCCCCGACGACACCGTCGCCCACCTGGAATCGATCTCGCTGGACCAGCCACTGACGGCACGGCTCACCGAGGCGGCCGAGGTGATGCACGGCTACATGACACGCCTGGGCACCGTCGTCGGAGCCCTCGCTGCGACCGCGCGGCCGGAACGCACCACCCCGCCCCCATCCGGCAAGGACGGCCGCTCCCCGGACCGCGAGGCGGGCCTGGCCGCGCCGCGCGCGGCCCTGGCCGCCCTCTTCGACCCCGACCGGGACGCCCTAAGGCTGGCGCCGGAACGCCTCGCCGACGCCTTCCAGCTCATGGTCATGTCCGCAGGCCGCCCCGGCGCCCCGGACCCACTCACCACCGAAGAACTGGTGGACCTCTTCCTGCACGGCGCACTCACCACGCCCAAGCAGGCCCAGCCCCAAGACCACACCTGAGCGGCCCCCGGCAGGTCCGACGGAGCCGGGGGCTGGGTGTGCCAAATGCACCGGCTGCGCCTGCGACTGACGAACAGTGCGGTGGAGCGGCCGACGGCGGGTACGGGGCGCGGTATGGGATCTCTGAGTTCGCCGGTGTTGCTGGTGCTGTTCCTTCTCAGCGCGGCAGTGATCTGGTACGCGGGCATCAAACTGTCGGACACCACGGACGTCCTGTCCGAACGGCTGCACCTGGGCAGCGCGCTGGGCGGATTGGTCCTGCTGGCGATCGCGACGAACCTTCCGGAGATCGCGATCACCGCGAGCGCGGCGATGAGCGGGCAACTCGATGTCGCCGTGGGCAACATCCTCGGCGGCATCGCCCTGCAGACCGTGGTGCTCGTGGTCCTGGACGCCGCCGGCGTACGGCCGCGCGCACCGCTGACGCGGCTGGCCGCGAGCCTGGTCCTCGTCCTCGAAGGCGTGCTGGTGATCGTCGTGCTGGCCGTGGTCGTGATGGGCACTCAGCTGCCCGGTGACCTGTCCTTCGCCCGACTGGATCCCGCGTCCATGGCCATCGCGGCCCTCTGGATCGGCGGACTGCTCCTGGCGAACCGGGCGGGCAGGGGACTGCCGTGGCACGCGGGCGGCGACGCCCCGGGCGCGCAGCCGGAGCCGCGCGGGCACTCCAAGGGGAAGAAGGAGAAGTCGGCCACCGACAAGGGCGTGAGCACCGGCCGTGCTGCCCTCGTCTTCGCCGCCGCGGCAGCGGCGACGCTGGTGGCCGGTGTGCTGATCGAACGCAGCGGAGAAGAGTTCTTCGCACGGCAGGGCCTTTCCGGCGTCCTGTTCGGAGCCACCGTGCTGGCCGCGGCCACCTCCCTGCCCGAGGTCAGTACGGGCATCACCTCGACCAAGCTCGGCGACTACCAACTCGCCATCAGCGACATCTTCGGCGGCAACGCCTTCCTGCCGGTGCTGTTCCTGCTGGCCACCGTGATCTCCGGGCACCCGGTCCTGCCCGCCGCACACCACACCGACATCTACCTCACCGCCCTCGGGGCCGTCCTCACCAGCGTCTACGTGGCCGGACTCGTCTTCAGGCCCCAACGACAATTCCTGCGCATGGGGATCGACAGCCTCGCCGTCCTGCTCATGTACGCAGCCGGCATCGCGGGCCTGGCCACCATCGGTACCTGAGGCGGGGGCCGCTGCCCAGCAGACACTGCTGCCGGCCGGGCCGTACGAAGTGGAGCGGGCGGACGGCGCGTATGCGCGGTTGACGTTCGGGGAACCGCTCCAGCGCGCTCAGCCGCGACGGCCAGCGGACGGCCGGTATGCCAGAGGCCGCGTACAGACCGGACGCAGAAGTCCGGGTCGGCCTCCCACCCGGACACCCCCGCCCGCAGACCTATCAACAACGGCGCCATGCGCTCGGCACAGGCCGCGTCGTACAGACGGATCACCTCGCTACCGCTGTCGCGCAGTGCCTCGGCGACATCCCCCTCCCCCAGCGTCTGCATGCCACACCCGCTTCCTTCGTCAGTCCGAAGGGGCCAGCTTGGGTCTTGCGCTGGGATTGCCCCGCCGCCCTGATCTCGGCTCGACTCCCCTGCGAGGGGCGTGAGCCCGGACGGCTTCGGGTTCCACCCCGGCGTGCTTCACCGCCTTCCGCGATCGTCTCGCCGAAGACACCGGGCCGACTGCCTCACGATCTCGCGCCTGCCCGCCGGCGCACAGCAGCGCGCCCGCAGCGCGAACAGCACGTCGGCACGAGCATCCCGTTTATATACAGGCAAGACTGTACAGCTCACCCTGTGCGAGTTACGGTAGGTGGTATGCCCACCGATCCCGTCGCGAGCGGCACCCCCGGCTCCCCGCCCCGCCCCTCACCCACCGCCGTCCAGGCGTCCCGCGAGGTCAGGGCCGTCATCAGCCGCCTGCGCCGCCGCATCCTCGGTGCCTCCGAGGCCGAGGACCTCACCCTCGGGCAGTCCACCGCGCTCGCCCGCCTCGCCCGCGAGACCGAGACGCCCGCGACGGCGGCCGGGGTCACGACCAGCGTGCTCGCCGCCGCCGAGGGCGTCCGGCACCAGTCGATGACCGCGACCGTCACCGCGCTCGCCGCGCGCGGCCTCATCCTCCGCACCCCGGACCCCGAGGACGGCCGCCGGCTGCTGATCACCCTCACCCCCGAGGGCCGTCGCCGTGTCCACGAGGGCCGCCAGGCCCGTGCCGAATGGCTCGCGACGCGGCTCCAGCAGGAGTGCACGGAGGAGGAACTCCGGGCGGTCATCGCCGCCATGTCCGTACTGGAGCGATTGACGTATGACTGAGCCGGCCACCGGGGCCGGGACGAGCGACAAGGGCCCCCCGGCCCAACAGCCCCGTTTCAACCGGCGGTTGCTGCCGCCGATGATGCTCGGCTCGGTCCTCAACCCGATCAACTCGACGATCATCTCGGTCGCGCTCATCCCCATCGGTGACGCGCTCGGCGCGCCCCCGTCGAAGACCGCGTGGCTCGTCTCGGCGCTCTACCTCGCAACCTCGCTCGGGCAGCCCGTCGTCGGACGGCTCATCGACCTCTTCGGGCCACGCAGGCTCTTCCTCATCAGCACGGGTATCGTCGGCCTCGCGGGCGTGCTCGGTTCCCTGGCGCCCAACCTCGGCGTCCTCGTCGCGGCCCGCGTCCTCCTCGGTTTCGGCACGTGCGGCGGCTATCCCGCCGCGATGGCGCTCGTGCGGAGCGAGGCGGAACGGACCGGGCGCGACAGCCCCGGCGGCGTACTCACCGCGCTCGCCGTCGCGAACCAGACCATCGCCGTCATCGGCCCGCTCCTCGGCGGCCTCCTCATCGCGGTCGGCGGCTGGCGCGCGACGTTCGCACTGAACATCCCGCTCGCCGTCGCGGCGGTGCTGCTCGGCTGGTGGCGACTGCCCAAGTCGGCCGGTACGGGCCAGAGTCCGCAGCGCGGCCGGGTCGCCGCCCAGCTCGATCTGCCCGGCATGGCGCTCTTCGCGGTCACCCTCACCTCGCTGCTGCTGTTCCTCATGAACCTGCACCCGCGGGACTGGTACCTGCTCGTCATCACGCTCCTCGCCGGAAGTGCCTTCGCGCTGCGGGAGTCGCGCGCGGCCACGCCGTTCATCGACCTCCGCGTGCTCGGCGGCAACACGCCGCTGCTCGCGACATACGGACGCGCCCTCGTCGCGTACGTCGTCGCGTACTCCTTCCTCTACGGCTTCAGTCAGTGGACCGAGGAGGGGTACGGGCTCTCGCCGTTCCACGCCGGGCTCGTGCAGATCCCCATGTTCCTGCTCGCCATCGGCGTCTCGATCTGGTCCGGGCGCCGCACCGGCGTACGGAGCAAACTCCTCGTCGGCGCGCTCGGGCAGATCGCCGCGTGCCTGATCCTGCTCACGCTCTCCGGCACCAGCCCGCTGTGGAGCCTGCTCCTCGTGGCCCTGGTGTTCGGTGTCCCGCAGGGTCTCAACAACCTCGCCCTCCAGAACTCCGTCTACTTCCAGGCCGATCCGGAGCGCACCGCGTCCTCCGCCGGGCTCCTGCGCACCTTCGCCTACATCGGGTCGATGGTCGCCTCGTCCGCGAGCGCCGCCTCTTTCGGGGAGCGCGCCGACACGGGAGGCATGCACGAACTGTCGTGGATCATGCTCGGCGCCGGCGTGCTCTTCCTCGTCATGACCCTCTTCGACCGCTCCCTCGGGCGGATCGGCACGTCGGCCTGATTCCCCTCGCACCCCGGTTTCCCGCAAGTGAAAGGCCCCTCATGTCCCGCACCGCCCTGCTCCTCATGGACTTCCAGAACGCCCACGCCAGCCGCGTGGACCCCGCCCCCCTCGCCCGGGCCGCCGCCGCCCTGAAGGCCGCCCGGGAGAAGGGAGTACTCGTCCTCCACGTCGCGCTGCGCCTGCGCGCCGGGCACGTCGACGCACACCCGAACAACGCGGTGTTCGGCGCCCTGCCGCACGACCGCTTCGTACCGGGCGACCCGGACGCCGAGATTCACCCGGACGTGGCCCCCGCGCCCGATGAAGTCGTCCTGTACAAGAACCGCGTCAGCGCCTTCGCGGGCACCAACCTCGACCAGATACTGCGGGCCCAGGACGTCGGCCACCTCGCCCTCGCGGGCATCGCGCCCGGCGGCATCGTGCTCTCCACCGCGCTCCAGGCATTCGACCTGGACTACCGGATCACGACGCTCTCGGACGCGTGTGCCGACCCGAGCCCGGCGCTTCACGACGTCCTGACGAAGGACCTCCTCGCGAAGCGGGGCGATGTCGTGACGGTGACGGAGTGGACGGCGACGCTCTAGCGCCGCGACCGCGCGGCTTCACCGGTCGAGGCGGCATGCAGGGCCCCCTGTGTCCGAAGACCGTGGGCGCCACGCACATCACCATGGTCCTGTCCGGCGGATCCGGCCCGGCTTGCGCAGCGGCTGGCCCCGGCCGGGCGCCCGATGGAGCCGACCGGGGGCGGTCAGGCGAGGGCGAGGAAGAGTTTTTCGAGTTCCTCTTCCGTCATGGGCGCCTGGTTCTCATCGGCTTGGCTCATGCACTGGCGCATGCCGCTGGCTACGATCTTGAAGCCTGCCCGGTCGAGGGCCTTGGAGACGGCGGCGAGTTGGGTGACGACGTCCTTGCAGTCGCGGCCGGCTTCGATCATGGCGATGACGCCGGACAGCTGCCCCTGAGCGCGGCGCAGACGGTTGAGGACTGCGTTGACTGCGTCGTCGTCGACCTTCACAGGTGCCTCCCGGCTTTGTGTGCTCTCACCCCATGGTACCCCAGGGGGTATCCGGGCGCCGAGGGTCAGCGGTCGCGGAGGGCGGTGAGGGTGGCGTCGAGGTCGCCCTGGTGAGGGCGGTTGTGCGGGAGTTTGGCCAGGACGGCGGCCATGCCGCAGGTATTGGTGAGGGCGGAGAAGATCAGTCCGCCCGCGACACCCGCGGAGACGAGACGGAAGGCGGCCCGCAGACGGCCGAGCACGAGACCGGCGAGGACGACGGCGCCGGCCGTGAGGCGGACCTGTCGTTCCATGCTCCACGCGGTGCTTCGGGTGTGGTCGGGGTGGTGCAGGGGGTGGCCGTCGGCGGCCCACGCTCCGGTGCCGCCGGCGAGGGTGGCGGTCGCGACGCCCTGCGCGGCCAGGGACTTGCAGGCGTTCTCGGAGCGGGCCCCGGAGGCGCAGACCACGAGGATGTCGCCGCGCTCGGCCGCGTGGCGGATGCTGGGGAGAGCCTGCTTCAGGTGGTCCAGGGGGACGTTGAGGGCGCCGGGGAGGTGGCCCGTGGCGTATTCGCCGGGGGTGCGGACGTCCAGGACGATCAATTCGTGCAGACGGGCGCGGGCCTGGCCGGCGCCGAGGGTGTGGGGGCTGGACATGATGCGGTGCTCCGGGGTTGTGGTGGGGATGTGCCCGGCCGGATCCGGTTGACGCCCGGGGGCATCGGTGGGACATGGCGGCAACAGTTCTCGCAGGTCGGGTCGGTCAGGTGAGGGCGTCGGTGAGCATGAGACCGGCCGCCGCCAGCAGCACGGCCGCAAAGACGCGCTGGAGGGTGGGGCCGGAGACTTTGCTGGCGAGGCGCTTGCCGTCCCAGGCGCCGAGGATCGCGGCACCGGTGAAGGGGGCGATGACCGCCCAGTCCAGGGGCGTGCTGCTGCCGGCGCGGGCGACAAGGGCAGCCAGGGAGTTGATGGTGATGACCAGCAGACTGGTGCCGACCGCGGCCCGCATGCGCAGGCCGAGTACGGAGACGAGGGCGGGGACGGCGAGGAATCCGCCGCCCACCCCGAGGAGTCCCGTGACGGCGCCGAGTCCGGCGCCCGCCCCGGCTGCCCGCGCGGGTCTGGGTGGCCGCAGTTCCTCATCGGTGGCGGGCGACCTGAGCATGGCCAGCGCGGCGAGGACCGCTATCGCGGCGAACGCCGCCGTCAGCACCGCTTCGGGCACGTGTGCCGCGAGGGTGCCCGCTGCGACGGCGGGCAAGGTCCCGGCGGCCGCGAACAGCGCCCCGGTCTTCCAGCGGACGTTGCCGGACCTCGCGTGCGAGGAGAGGGCCGTGGCGGAAGTCGCGGTGACAATGATCAGCGAGGCGGTGGTGGCGGCCGCCGGGGTGAAGCCGAGGAGATAGATCAGGGCGGGCACGGCCAGTACGCTGCCGCCACCACCGAGAGCGCCGAGCGCCAGGCCGATGACGGCTCCGGCGACGAGAGCGAGAACGAGGACACTCACGCTATCCGGCCACGGCTTCCGCGGTCGTCGACCACCGGCAGTCCGGCTGACGCCCAGGCGTTCATGCCGCCCTTGACGTCGGCGGCGTCGAGGCCGCGTTCGGTCAGCAGCTTCGCGGCCTGCTGGGAACGGTGCCCGGAACGACAGATCACGACCAGCGGCCGTCCCTCGGCCGCGGCCGGCAGGGCCGTACCGGCGACCAGTCGGGAGAGCGGGACGTGCACAGCGCCGGGGGCGTGCCCGGCCCTCCACTCGACCTGCTCCCGCACGTCGAGGAGTACGGCATCACCATCGGTGATGCGTTGCCGTGCCTGGGCGGGGGTGACGCGTGCGGTACCGCGGCGGAAGAGGAACATCGGGTATGTCTCCGATCGGGGAACGTGATGGTCGGCGGTGGTTCAGCGACGTAGGTCCGTGGTCAGGGGCAGTCCGGCGTCGAGGGCGGCGTCGAGGGCGGCGTCGAAGGAGTCGTCGACGGCGACGACGTCACGGCCGGCGGCGTCCAGCAGGGACGCGGCGATGGCGGCACGCATCCCGCCGGCGCAGTGCACCCACACCGTTCCGGCCGGTATCTCGCCGGCCCGGTCCCGGACCTCGTGGACGGGGATGTGGAGGGAATCCCGTATGTATCCGCCGGCGCGCTCGGAGCGGCGGCGCACGTCCAGAACCACCGGGTCCTCTCCGGCTTCGCGGGCCGTACGCAGAGCGGCAAAGTCCGCGCGGGGGAAGGGCCGCAGCGCCCCTCCCTCGCTCAGCCAGTCGGCGGGGTCTCCGGTGGCCGCCGCCGCAGGGCGGTCGATACCGACCCGCACCAACTCCCGCTGTGCGTGGGCGAGTTGGGCCGGGCTTTCGGCGAGCAGCGTGACGGGCTTGCCCCACGGGATCAGCCAGGCCAGGTAGGTGGCGAGCTTGCTGTCGGCTTCGAAGTTGACCGTTCCGGCCACGTGTCCCGCGGAGAACGCGGTCCGGCTGCGCAGGTCCACCACCCATTCTCCGGCGGTCAGCCGCTCGGCGATCTCCCTGCCCCCCGCCGTCCTCGGCGGGGTCAGGTCGACCGGCGCGGGGCCCGCGGAGTTGAGGGGACCCATGTGCACGTAGTAGGCGGGCACGTCCTCCAGCCCGGCGAGCGTGTCCGCGATGAAGGTGTCCACGTCCTTCGTCAGCGCGGGGTTGGTCCGGCGTTCCCGGCCGATGGTGCTGGAGGTGCCTTCCGCCTGCGACGAGGAGCAGAAACTGCCGAACCCGTGCGTGGGCAGGAGCTGCACCGCATCGTCGAGTTCGGCGGCCAGCCGGTGTGCGGAGGCGTACTGCGCGCGGGCCAGCTCCTCCGTGAGGCGGGGCTCGACCAGGTCGGGTCGTCCCACACTGCCGATCAGCAGGGAACCGCCCGTGAACGCGGCCACCTCCCGCCCGTCCTCCCGCAGGACGTAGGAGGTGTGATGCGGGGTGTGGCCGGGAGTGGCCAGCGCCCGCAGGGTCAGACCGTCCTCGACGGGCAGCGTGTCGCCGTCGGTGACCGGGGTATGGTCGAAGGAGACCCGGGCCGCGGCCGGCACCAGGTACGTCGCCCCGGTCAGCCGGGCCAGCTCCAGGCCGCCGCTCACGTAGTCGTTGTGCACGTGCGTCTCGGCGACGTACGCGATCCGCACGCCCCGTCCGGCCGCTGCCGCAACCACCCGCTCCACGTCCCGCGGCGGGTCTATCAGCACGGCCGCCTCCCGACCACCGGCCAGGTAGCTGCGGTTTCCCAGACCCTCGGTCTCCAGGATGTCCACGAAGAACACGGAGGCCTCCTTTCTCGCGTCCATTACCCCGGGGGGTATCTGCGATCCACTGTAGCAGTGATACCCCCAGGGGTATTCTGGACGGTGAGGAGGCCACCCGGGCGCTCCGCCGACGGCGGGGCCTCCACCCCGATGCGGGGCCTCCGAGGTATCCAGGAACGCAGCAGGGTCACGCACAGACGGAGACGCATCCATGTCCTACGACCGCACCGTCCGCCTCGACAGCAACTTCGACGACACCGTCACGGCCGTCCGCGCGGCCCTCGCCGACCAAGGCTTCGGCATCCTCACCGAGATCGACGTCACCGCCACCCTCAAAGCCAAACTCGGCCACGAGATGGAGGACTACCTCATCCTGGGCGCCTGCAATCCGCCCCTCGCCCACCAGGCACTGGAAGCCGACCGCAGCATCGGCCTCCTGCTGCCGTGCAACGTCGTCGTGCGCCGCGACGGCAACAGCACCCTCGTCCAGGCCCTCGACCCCTCCACCATGGTCACCCTCACCGGTCTCCCCGCGCTGGAGGCCGTCGCTGCCGAAGCCACGCAGCGTCTGGACGCGGCCCTCGATGCCCTCACGGGCCGATAGGAGCTGACGGCCACGCCACTGGAGAGCGGCTCCACTCCGACTCCCGAGACGGGCGCCGGCGAGGCCTCGCAACGGCACGTGCTGTTCCGCTCACCGAGCCGCGCCGCCAGACCCGCCCCGACGGACCCGCCGCGGGCCCAAGCAGCGTACGGAGTCCGGGGGTGGCTGCATTCGTGGGCCGGTCAGAGGAAAAGCCCTGCGGCGGGCGCGGGTCGTCGGATGCCGCAGGGCTTCCTGGCCGCCGGCGTCTCCCCTCTGCGCCGGCGACCCTCAGCGATTGCTTGCGTCTCCGCTGAGCCCCCCTCCCGTACCCGAGGGCGGGCACCGCCCCTCCGCGGGAGAGCGCGAGAGCGATGGGCCGGTCAGGTACGGAACTTACGGGTAGAGCTTCTCCTGGGGCGAGCCTCCCCGAAAGCCGCCACCCGGGCCCGCTTCAGGGACGAACGGCCCTAGCCGTACTCGCTGTTGCTCAGGCCGCAGTCGTGGATGCGCAGCGCCTGACGGCTCGTCGTCCGTGCCGTGTCACCGGTCCATGCGGTTTCCACCAGAGGCGGGTCGGTTGTTGAACGTCAGCAGTGACGAGGGGAGTTACGACCGCAGGCGACCGGCCGGTGGGGCCGGTGTGGGGCCTGGGCACCCCGCCGGCGGCATGCCCATGCGAGGTCGGGCTTGACCGCGTTCGGCCCGGTGCGGTGAGGTCACGCCGCTCTCCAGGGATGGGCTCGCGCATTTCTCCTGGTGGGCGGGGCGATGATCCGGCGGGGGTCCGGACGACGTCCTCACCTTCAGTGAGCCTCGAAGTCGTTCACTCAGCACGCCTGTGGCCGTCCGCTCTGCACCGGGCAGGCATGCGGGAGGGCTGGTCGGCCCCAGCGGGGGCCCGTTGGCCCCTCCCCCCTCCTGCCGCCGTGCACCACGCTGAGAGCAGGCCGACTCACAGGTGCAGGAGGACTCTCCATGACTCGTCGTGTGGCCGTCGGCATCAACGGTTCTGGCGCCAGTTCAGTGGCCGCGCACCAAGGTGTCAGGAAGGCGTCTTCGCGGCAGGCACTGTCGAGGCCGGCGCATGCGTTGACCGGCTCTTCACCCGGTCGCCGTCCGCCGGGCCGGCCGTCGCCTCGGTCGCCGAAGCTGCACGCTGCACCGTTCGTCCCGGGCTCGCGCGGCCCGGGAAGGCTTGCGGGCTTCGGCACAGGACCGGACGGCACCCCGGCCCCCTGCATCACGGGGCCGCGCCCGCGGCCGTCATCGCTCATGCCTGAGTGCGCCGCTGTAAGGGAGTTCACGCCATGTCGCATCGCACCATTGCCGACGTCATGACCCGAGATGTGATCACGGTCGGTCCCGACACCTCACTCAAAGCGGTCGCCCATAGTCTCGATCGCGGCGGAGTCTCGGCGCTGCCCGTGGTGGACACGCAGAATCACCCCGTCGGCATCGTCTCCGAGGCCGACCTCCTGCGCCGGGAAGCCGCTCTGCCGGACGCCGAGGGAAGGGATCTCATGCGAGGGGGAGCGGTCGCGCCCCCTCATTCGACGGAGTCCCGGACGGCCGGCGATCTCATGTCGGCCCCCATTCTCACGGCCCGGCGTCAATGGGGCATCGTGGAGACGGCCCGCTTTCTGCACGAGCGGGGCGTCAAGCGCCTCCCCGTGGTCGACGACACCAACACGCTCGTCGGCATCGTCAGCCGCTGCGACCTGCTGCGCCCCATGCTCCGTCGCGACGACGCCATCCGCGACGAAATCGTCACGGACGTCCTCGGACGTACCCTGCGGATGACCCCGGGAGGGGTGCGGGTGACCGTGCGCGAGGGCGTCGTCTCCTTGACCGGCCAGGTCGAGGCGCGCTCCGCCATCCCGGTCGTCGAGCGCCTGTGCCAGGCCGTGGACGGTGTCGTGAGTGTGGACCAGTCCCTCGAGTACGCCCTCGACGACCTGGCCCCTGCCCATGCCCCGCACCCGGGCCGCCCCTCGGCCGGGCCCGGTGGTCCGGATGAACCGGGCGCGAGGATGCGCACACGTCGAGTCCGGGGGCGGGGAGGTCAGGGCCGTACGCCTTGTCGGTGACGTCCCCCCCCCCTGAGCATGAACGACGACATGGCGTCGCGGCCCCCGCAGCGGCGGGGGTGCCCTGGCTGCCGTCGGCACTTGCTCCGGCGTGAGCGACACGGCCGTCGCCGGCGGCCCCGAGCAAGGAGGAGCCCATGAGACATCGTGAACTGCGCGAGCTGATGACCCGGGACGTCGTCACCGTCCCCCCGGGAGCGACGTTCAAGGACATCGTCCGGATCCTGACCGAACGCCAGGTGTCGGCGGTACCGGTCGTCGACGGCGAAGGACGCCCCCTCGGCGTCATATCGGAGAGGGACCTTCTGCCGAAATCCGCTGACCAGGGCGGATACTTCAGGTCCCTGTCCGAGCAGGAGGCCTGGGAGCAGGAGAAGGCACAGGCCGTGCGGGCGGACGAGCTCATGTCGGCCCCGCCCGTGTGTGCGAGGCCCGACTGGACCGTGGCCGAGGCGGCCAGGCTCATGGAGGCCCAAGGAGTGAAGCGCCTTCTGGTCGTCGACGATGCGGAGGTGCTCGTCGGAATCGTCAGCCGCAGGGATCTCCTGGGTGTCTTCCTGCGGGGAGACGACGAAATCCTCCACGAGATCACGGGTGACGACCTTGACCGCACCCTGCACCAGAGCCCCGACGCGGTCACCGTGACCGTCATCGACGGCCGGGTCGAACTGCACGGAACAGTGCGGTTCAAGAGCCTTGTCCCGGTGATCGAGCGGCTGTGCCGAACTGTCGACGGCGTGATCGACGTGGTCGATCGCCTCGACTACGCGATCGACGACACCGCGGCGGAATGACGAGGTGGACCCGCGAGGCAGGGGGCCGGCGTCAGTCGGCTCGGCAGACGGCTCCCCTGCGAGTTCGGGGCACAGGGACCTGCGAGCACCGGGTCCCACGGTTCGACCGAGAGGAGGCGCCGTGAACGGCCACATCGTCGTGGGGCTCGACGGAAGCCGGGAGAGCGTTGCCGCGAGCCACTGGGGGGCAAGGGAAGCACGCCTACGGGGCGTGCCGTTGCACCTCGTCCATGCCGAGGAGTGGGCGACACCCCTCGGCATTCCCATCACCGCCGAGATACGCCGAAAGTGGGCGGACGCCCTGCTGCGTGACGCGGCGGACGAGATGCACAGGAGCGATCCCACGCTGACCGTCAGCATCCGGTCGATCGACGGGCGGCCGGCGGCCTCCCTGGCCGCGAGCGCGCAGAGCGCAGCCATGCTTGTCCTCGGGTCCCGCGGCTTGGGCAGGCTCACCGGGTTCGTCCTCGGGTCCGTGACGATGTCACTCATCCATACGACCGAGCGGCCCGTCGTACTGGTGCGGGCCGGCGAGGCCACCGAGACCCCGGCAGGCCAACACCGCAGCGACCGGCGGTTGGTGGTGGGGCTGGATACCGGTCGGCCGTGCGACGCACTCTTGGCCTTCTCGTTCGAAGAAGCATCTCGCAGGAGCTGCACCCTTCACGCGGTCCATGGCTGGACGCCGCCGGCGGTGGCGGGGTACGGGGCGGCCTACGACCCCCGGGTGCGCGCGCAGCTCGACCTCAGCGCGAAGTCCCGGCTCGACGACATGCTTCGTTCCTGGCGGGCGAAGTACCCCACGGTCAGCGTCACGGAGCACGTGCACGCAGGTCATGCGGCGTGGCAGCTCCTGGCGGAGGCGTCGGATGCGGAACTCCTCGTCGTCGGCCGCCGTATCCGCCGATCGCCCGTCGGGGCGCACATCGGCCCCGTCGCCCACGCCGTCATCCACCACGCCCACGCGCCCGTGGCCGTCATCGCTCACGACTAGGCCCTCTCGTTTGGATCACCGCGCAGACCAGAGGAAGACGCCCGCGATGTGGAGTCCGGCCAGGTAAGGGTCGCGGTCTTCTCATAGCGCGGATCCCACGCGTGCGGAGGTGCTCGGCCAGCACCAGCAACTTCCCCCACACCCTGCGGCAGTGGGTCGACACCCCCCCCGTCGCAGCACGAATGCCCCTGGACCCGACGAATCGCCGCTGCCTCCTTCAACCGCCCACCGATTTGCCCCTACGCGCTCCGCCGGTCCTACGCCCAGTGGCACGCGGACGCGGGCGCCGCCGCGATGTCCTGCGCGGCCTGGCCGAGAGGAACTCACCGCCATCAGGACGTGGTTGCGCGCCAATAACGACCAGGCCGCCGACGCGGACATGGTGCCCAAGCGGCCCTGGCGGCGTACGACGACGCGCACCAGGCGCCGGTCCGGACGGCCGGCTGACCGTGGCCGACGACGACGCGACAGCCCTGGATCAAGATCCGCGCGCGGATCCCCTTCAAGCGGGCAGGCGGCCGCTGCGAGTGGACGGGCACTGTGGTCCGACGCACCCGGGCGGCCGCTGTCCCGCCGTTTATGAGGAGATCCATCCGGACACCGGGTCCGTGCCGGCTGCCCGACCGCCCACCTCAACCAAACTCCCGAAGACCAGCGAGATGCTGGTAGGCGCGCGCCCGGCCCACCTTGCGGGATACGCCCGAGCAACGGCGAGGGGAGTCCTGCGAGACGGCTACGGACGGGAACGTTCAACCGCTCTGCCGTCCGCGCCGTCAACTCAAGACCGTATCGGCCCGGCCAGACCCGGTTCGGGTGCGGAAGGGGTGCGATGTGGCGCGCACGCTCTTCACTGATGAGCCCACCAGGCCGCCCCTGTACCGATGGCAGTGGTTATGAGTGTGATCAGCCACGCCGGTACGCGCTGAATGGTCACGTGGAGTCCCCCACAACGGAGTTCGAGTGCCGGAACCGGCGTGACGGGTTCTGTTCTGCGGCTCATCTTGTCGTCCTCCCTGGGGGCATCGCCCTGTGCGGGTCGCATGTACTCCGGCTCCTGTCGCGTGCCATTGCGTGACGTCAGCGGAAGAAAGGACACAGCGTTGCTGTGCCGCCGGGGCGACGGGCCGCGTCGATATCGGTCAACTCGGCATCGCTCCAACCGAGTTGAGGCCGGCCCGCAGGTCAGATCGCGGTGGTCTCGGGTACGAACCTATCGCGCTTCGATTCCTGACCGCTCGGGGCGCTTGTGTACAAAACAGGGGAGGAAACTTTGACGCTCTGGACACAGACCTGACGGGTTGGACTCTTGGCACTTTCGGGTCCGTGCGGTATAGCCGCGTCTGACGTGCCAGTTGACGGGTGGCAGCGTCCCCAAGCTGACAGGGGCAGGGGCGCGCACGCAGCGAGGCAGCACGCATGCAGAGCGGGCAATGCGACGACGCTCCCAGCGTCACTGACGGCGCCATGAAGCCCTGAGGGTGTGCAGGTAGTAGCGCTGGAGGCAGCCCATTCGGCACTGGCCTACCACGGTGGTCACTTGGCGGTGGGTGGTAGACGGCAGCGTCGGGGCGGGTGTGTCCGGTGAATAGGCGGCTTCGGTACCCACCTCCCGCGAATCACGCTGATCACGCCGTGGGAGCTATCCCGCCGAGTACGTCACGGCGGACGGCGAACTGAGGGTGGAGCATGAGGTGGATGCCGTGGCTCTGGCGAGCCACCTCGTCCTGCCGGCCACTGCCAGTGCGGCGAGGTCACGTGGTCGCAGAACAGCCGGATCGCGCCTGGTAGCCCCGGTCGGCGAGCCGCACGGCCTGCGCGTCCTTGCCGGAACCAGCGCAGAAAGCGCACTGCGACAGCCACAAGGCCGCCCCAGCCCGGCCCCCCGCTGACCCCCGCACCAGGCCGCCACGACGCCCGAATCCGCGGTGCTGGGACGTTCTTACGGAACACTCCACGCGTCGCGGCATCGCGGCATCGAAGCGCCGCGCCCAACCTTGCCGGCCAGGCATGCCCCCTGTTCCCACTGTCCGTCAGCAAACCCGAGAGGATCGGGGTGTTCCGCACCCCTGATCACCGTGGCTCTCGCCATCGTCGCCACTCCGCTCGGTGCAAGCGTCGTCTCCGGCCGACTTCAGGAGCGTGCCGCCGAACGGCAAGTGCGCGCCAACCACGGAGAACCAATGCGCCGCGACCGTCTGGAGACCCTCACCGCGCTTGCCTGCGCCGCCTCCGACCACCGCCGAAGACCTGAACGCAGCCCGCGAAGCCGCGAAGAACGCCCACGACCAGTTCGTGAACACCGCCGCCACTACCGCTCCCCGAGCAGGAGTCCTCTCGGATGAGGCGACTCTCCTTCCGCCACCATGGGCGCGCTCCCGGAGCCCTCTCCCCTGAGGAGCAGCACGTCGTCGGCCCGTGCGACGCGATGCTCGCCGCCGTCCGACCGGCACGTCCGCGCCGGCCACTGGCCACGGTGGGAAGTGAAAGCCCCCCGGGCCAGGTCCCCCAGGCGGTCTGGTGGGCTTCTCCGGCGGTCACGGCCGGTCACGCTGCGGCGGCCGAGCGCTGTGCCGCGACCGCCACACCGTGAGCCGGGGCGTGGCGTCCTCGCGCCGCACGGGTCTGCCTCCTGGTCGTCACGCCCGAGCAGGCCGGGGCGGCCTCCGTCCTGAGGGGCCCGCCACGCCCAGCCCTCGCCCGCTCACCCCTGTTGGTGCTCTGATCGCGAAGATTCACCTGGGGTGCCGTTCGCGGTGCGGTAGTCGTTCGCGGTCTGGTGTGCCTCAGTCCGAGTCCGCGAGCTCGGCGCTGATGTGATGGGCCCAGGCTCGGATCCGCTCGGGATTGCGGAAGTCGCCTCCCTTGCCCTGACGGGCCAGCGCTTTGGCGACAAGGCCTGGTGTGTATTCCGTGATGCTGCCGCCGAACGTGGCGTGCTGGCGTGCGCCCAGGCGCTCCATCTGATGAGCGACCGCCCGCACCGGCGGAATGTCGTGCTCCTCGGCGGAGCGGTCCAGCGGCCCGCTGCTGAACAACCAGACGGGACGGTGCTTCAAGTAGTCGACGTTGCGTTCGGCGCAGCGCTTGGCCTTTCGGCTCCAGCGTCCGGCGTACAGGGCCCCGCCCAACACGACGGCGTCATAGCCCCGAACGTCGTCCACGTCGTCGGCCGGCAGCACGACGGCGTCGAGGCCGTCCTCGCGCAGAGTCATGCCGATCTGCTTGGCGATGCCCGCGGTGGCTCCGTGCCTGGTGCCGTAGGCGACCAGTACCCGCTTCGAAGTCATGGTCTCTTTCCGTTTCCCATGTCTTCGATGCGTCACATCGAGGTCCCCGTGCCTGCGGGCAACGGCTCGCGGGCGACCGGTGCCCCTTCGCATGCGGCTCGCCGAGGGACGTCCGGATTCCATGATCGAGCCGAGCATCATCCGGCACCCAGTGCCGACGGGGTCCGGATCAGGGCCGAGTGGGCCCTACCCGTGACGGCCCGGTCGGCCCCGGAGACGCGCGCCGGGAGGTCCCATCGTGTCTTCGCTCAGCGCCGCTTCGCCGGCCGGCGCTCGGCGCAGCTCGTCGACGCCGACCCCGGGTGCGAGAACGGCGGCGCCTGCGGCGACAGGCCGAAGGCTGGGCTGCGCGGCCGACCAGGCCGACGACGGGCGCCGGACAGGGCGGTCTGCCCTGGTCCGGTGCAGTAGTCGGAGCCCACATGGCCCCTGGATGGGGGCGGCGGCATCACGCCAGTCAGTCGCTGACGCAATGTTCTGCCGGAGCGGCATCCGTCCGTCAACGAGTCATTGCGCAACAGTTCCCCCTGGACCGCACCCGCGTCGTGAGTGGGGCTGCGGCCATGGCGCGGGTGCGCAGTTCGCCGCTCTGGGGGTTCTCCGCGTGCGCAGCGGGTCGGGGCGCGTACCTCCTGAGGATCGCGGTACCCATGAGCCGTACCCGGTCCCGGGTGCTGCACCGGGTACCCCCGGACAGGAGGACGTCCATGCACGCAGTTCGGCACGCCCTGGCGATCACCGGCTCGATGGCCTGGGAGATCGCCTGGGCTCTGATCCTGGGCTTCGCCCTGTCCGCCCTGGTGCAGGCGGTGGTCCGGAAGTCCACCGTCGTCTCCCTGCTGGGTGACGACCGCCCCCGTACGCTGGCCACCGCGACCGGTCTCGGCATCGCCTCCTCGTCCTGCTCCTACGCCGCGGTGGCACTCGCCCGCTCCCTCTTCCGCAAAGGGGCGAACCTCACCGCGGCGATGGCCTTCCAGATCGCTTCCACGAATCTGGTCGTGGAACTCGGCGTCATCCTGGCCCTGCTGATGGGCTGGCAGTTCACGGCCGCCGAGTTCGCGGGCGGCGTGGTGATGATCGTCGCCCTGGCCGTCATGTTCCGGCTTCTGCTGCGCGACGGGCTGGTGCGCGCTGCGCGGGAGCAGGCCGAGCGGGGGGTGTCGGGAGCCATGGAAGGGCACGCCGCGATGGACATGTCGGTCCAGCGCGAGGGCTCCTTCGTGCAACGGCTGTGCTCACGCGAGGGCTTCACTTCGGTCGCCCACATCTTCGTCATGGAGTGGGCGGCGATCCTGCGTGACCTCGTCGTAGGTCTGCTCGTCGCGGGCGCCGTCGCCGCCTGGGTTCCCGATTCCTTCTGGCGCACCTTCTTCTTCGACGGCCACCCCCTCGCGGCCAAGGTATGGGGTCCGTTGATCGGGCCGCTGGTGGCGATCGTCTCGTTCGAGTGCTCGATCGGCAACGTGCCGCTGGCCGTCGTGCTGTGGAAGGGCGGCATCAGCTTCGGAGGGGTCGTGGCGTTCCTCTTCGCCGACCTGCTGATCCTGCCGATCCTGAACATCTACCGGAAGTACTACGGTGCCCGGACGGCCCTCTTCCTCCTGGGCACGTTCTACGCGGCCATGGTCCTGGCCGGGTACGTGGTCGAGTTCGTCTTCAGCGGTCTCGGCCTCGTTCCCGACAGTGGCGCCGCGGCACTTCCGCAGGGCGGTGTCAGCTGGAACTACACGACCTGGCTGAACATCGTGTTCCTGCTGCTCGGCGCCGTCCTGGTCCTGCGGTTCCTGCGTACCGGAGGCAAGGACATGCTGGCCATGATGAAAGGCTCGGCCGACCGTCGCTGAGAGCGGTTTCAGGGGGACGGGGGAACCTCGCCGCCGATGTGCTCCCGCCGCGGGGTCAGCGCCAGCAGCATCCCGACGGACAGGCCCGCCTCCGCCGGGTGCCGCAATGACCCGTCCGGGTCGACGGTGTACCGGTTGGTCCGGCCGACCCGCTCCCGGCACACGTGGCCGGCGGCTTCGAGGTCGGTCAGGATGCGCTGCGCCGTGCGTTCGGTGATCCCGCACGTGGCGGCGACGTCACGGATCCGGATGCCGGGAGCACGAGCGAGGATCATCAGTACGCGGGCGTGGTGGGTGAGGAAGGTCCAGGGTCGGCCCCGGCCGTCGTTCATCGTGAGTGAACCCCCTGTTCCTGCCGTACGACGGTGGCACCCGGGCGGAGAGTGCCCCCTACGGGTTATTTTGCACTATGCAAACGAGCGTGTCTCCCCCGGCCCCGCCCCCTCCTGCGATAGCTGTCGAGACCTGCCGAGCCCCTTCGCCCCGGAGGCCCCCATGCCCGCCCGTACATCCCGTCCGTCGTCCCACAAGACCTGGCTGAGTGTGGGGGCGGTACTGGTCCTGGCCGCCGCGAACGCGCCGGCCGTGCTCGGCTTCGCCCAGGAGAAGTACCACGCCTACGAGATCGACACGGACGACTACAAGGCCGAGCGCGGACACTGGGACCTGATGGCCATGCCGGCCCGGTACCAGTTGAACTCGATCCATGCCGTGCTGCTGCGGACCGGCAAGGTGCTGCTGATCGCCGGCTCCGGGAACAGCGTCAAGCAGTTCGAGGGCGGCACCTTCAAGAGCACTCTGTGGGACCCGGCGAAGAACACCTTCAGGAAGATCGACACCCCGAAGGACATGTTCTGCGCCGGACACACCCAGCTTCCGGACGGCAAGGTACTCATCGCCGGCGGCACGGCACGGTACGAGACGCTCGGCGGCGACGTGAAACGCGCCGGCGGAGCCATGCTCGTCAAGAACGAGGACCCCGACCAGGACCGCACCTTCCCCAAGGGCACCGTCTTCCTGTCCGCGTCGGGGAAGACCTACCGCTCCCAGTTCCCCGTCCACGTGCCGCCCGCGCACAAGGCCATCAGCCCGGTGACCGGAAGGGCGACGGTCACCGCCAACGAAGCCCGGGTCTACGTGGAGGCGGACGAGGAAGGCGCGGGCGGCGTCACCAACACCACCGAGCAGTACGAGATCCAGGGGCTGCGCGGCGAGGACGACGACAACTTCTACGGCATCGCGAACAAGCTGGGCCTCGACAAGAAGGACTTCCAGGGGATCAGGGACGCCTACGAGTTCGATCCCGCGACCGAGAAGTACACCAAGGTCGGCTCCATGAGCGAGGCCCGCTGGTACCCGACCCTGCTCACCCTCGCCGACGGCAAGGTCCTGGCCACCTCGGGTCTCGACGATGTCGGCCAAGTCGTGCCCGGGAAGAACGAGATCTACGATCCCGCCACCCGCACCTGGAGCAAGGCACCCACCCGCTACTTCCCCACCTACCCCTCGCTGTTCCTGACCACCGGCGGGAAGGTCTTCTACTCGGGGTCGAACTCCGGGTACGGTCCGGCCGACCAAGGGCGCGCACCCGGCATCTGGGACCTGGCCGCCAACACCTTCCGCACCACGTCCGGGCTCAAGGACTCCGACACGCTGGAGACGTCGGGGTCGGTGCTGCTGCCACCCGCGCAGGACCAGAAGGTGATGGTCTTCGGCGGGGGCGGCGTGGGCGAATCGGAGAAGGCCACCGCCCGCACCGCCGTCATCGACCTCAAGGCGCCGCATCCCGTGTTCGGTCCCGGCCCCGACCTGCCGCACCGGACCCGCTACCTCAACACCGTGCTGATGCCGGACGACACCGTCTTCACGACCGGTGGCTCCGGCGACTACCGGGGCCGCGGCGAGAGCGACATCCTGGCGGCCCAGTTCTACGATCCCAAGACCAACGCCTTCCGTGCCGCCGCCGATCCCGCCGTCGGACGCAACTATCACACCGAGGCCCTGCTGCTGCCGGACGGCCGGGTCGCCGTCTTCGGCTCGGACCCCCTCTTCGGCGACGCGGACAACACCAAGCCGGGCACCTTCGAACAGCGCGTGGAGGTCTACTCCCCGCCCTACCTCTACCGCGACAACCGGCCCCGGCTCGGGGACGCCCCCGCGAGCGTGCGACGCGGGCAGAGCATCACCATCCGCACCGCGGATGCCGCCCGCATCACGACCGCGCGACTGATCCATCCCGGATCCGCCACCCACGTCACGGACTTCGACCAGCGCTCCGTCGCCCTGGGCCTGAAGCAGGCTCCCGGCGGCATCACGGTCACCGTCCCGAACGACCCGTCCCTGGTTCCCGCGGGCTGGCACATGCTGTTCGCCACCGACCGGCGCGGCACCCCGTCGGAGGCCGTCTGGATCCACGTCATGTGAGGCTGCCCGCGCCGGTCCGCACCCTCGCCCGCGCCTTCGCCCGCGGAGGAAGGCGACAGCACCGCCTTCACCACGGCAGCCCGGAGTTTCAGCTGGGCACAGGCGCTGCGGCGGTGGCCCCACGGGGGAAGCGATGGCGACGCGCAGTGGAACGGGGCATTCAGGCGGTGCCCCTTGGCGGGTTGTCGGACCAACCCAGCGGGTAGAGGGCGTCCGCCTCGTCCGAGACGGCCGGCTCGCCGCCTGCCTCACTGAACGCGGTGAGAGCCTCGACCAGGGCGGCGCGCTGGCCGGGGGCGACCCGGGAGACGATGTCGGCGATGGCTTCGCGCCGGCGCGCGGTGACGTCGTTGACCAGACGGCGGCCGTCGTCGGTCAGGCCCAGCAGGGTCTCACGACGGTTGTCGGGGTTGATCCGGCGGTCGGCCAGACCGGCGGCGATCATGCGGTCGATCATCCGCATCGCGGTGGACGGCTTCACTCCGAGATGGTCCGCCAGCACGACGAGCTTGGCCGTACCCCGGGTCGCAAGGACGACCAGGAGCCGGAACTGAGGGAGCGTCACCCGGTCCTCGACCGCCGCCAGTGAGCGGGCGGACACCCCCACCAGAACACGGGAGGCGGTCAGCACCGCGCGGGTCACCGCGTCGACATCGTCATTGCCCGCGGTGACGTGCTCCGTGCCCGCTGCGGGCTGCGCTCGGTCGGCCATACCTCTTTTTACCGTGCCGCGCCCGCCCCGCCCTCATCCGGCCCTCTGTTCGCGGTGGCGGAGCAGGAGCATGGCGGCATCGTCGTGGAGCGGCCCCTGAGTGTGCAGCACCAGGTTCTCGCGGAGTTTTTCCAACGCCGCTTCGGGATCGGGGTCCTTGAGGTGGTGCGTGCGCCCGCCGAGGGGGTAGAAGGCACCGGTCTCGTCGCGAGCCTCCGTGACCCCGTCGGTGTACAGCAGCATCTGGTCCCCCGCCGCGAACGGGACCCGGAACGGCTGCGGGCCGGTTGCGGCGTGCGCGGTCAGCCCCAGGGGCAGGGCGTAGCTCCTCGGCTCGGGGAACGAGACGGTGCCGTCGGCGGACAGCAGGAGCGGGGGCGGGTGCCCGTAGTTCACGAAGGTGACCGTGCCCGTGGAGTCGATCTCGGCGAGGAGGGCCGTGACGAACTTCTCGTCCTGCAGGGCCCGTTCGCAGGTTCGCTCGATCCGCGCGCCGACCGCCACGAGGTCGGGTTCGTCGTGCGCCGCCTCGCGGAACGCGCCGAGCACGACGGCCGCGGTCTCGACCGCTTCGAGGCCCTTGCCCTGTACGTCTCCGACGATGACCCGCACCTTGTCCCCGACGGCGGCCACTTCGTACAGGTCGCCGCCGATGCGAGCCTCCGCGACGGCCGAGGTGTAGGAGACAGCGATCCGCAACGGGCCCGCGCTGCGCGGCACCGGACGCAGCAGGACCCGCTGGGCGGCCTCGGCGATCGAGCGGACGCCGGCCAGCTCCGCCTCCCGGCGCCGGCGCGTCACTGCCGCCACGACGCCGGCCGCCGTTACGCCGGCCACCGCGCCCAGGGCGGCATAGCCGCGCCGTTCGGCGAAAAGGCCGTCGTACATGCCGAGCGCGCAACCCAGCACCAGGGCAACGGTTCCGATCAGGGCCGTTCTGCGCCAGCCGCCGGCCAGACCCGCGAAGGCCGGCCCGAGCGAGACCAGGGGCAGCAGGCCGATGTCCGGTCCTGTCGCCGCGTCCACCACTGCGACCAGGGCCATCACCGCCCACGGCATCGCCGCCAGGGCGACGGCCTCCCGCCGCCCCGCCCGCGTGGCCGCACGCTGCTTCTCTCGGTCCTCGGCCGACCCGTTTTCGTAGCCGGCAGACACCGCTCGTCGCCCCATGGCCGCCCTCCCTCTCAACCTTTAGACTATGCAAAGGTTCTTCCGGAGCGGCATTCCGGCCGCCCACAGTTATCCGATCGACGCCGTCCGTTCGGTTTCCAGAACGTACAGAGAGGCTCAGTCCATGACCTCTGCATCACCTGCGACCCATCGGCCCGCGCCTCCCACCGGCTGGCGCAGGACACTGGCCCGACTGCCCATCCATCTGTTCCGCATGGGGCTCGGCCCCCTGTTCGGCAAGCGGATGCTGCTGCTCGTCCACACCGGGCGCGTCTCCGGCCAAGCCCGGAAGGTGGTGCTCGAAGTGGTCGCCCACGATCCGGAACAGCAGACCTGGACCATCGCCTCGGGCTTCGGCCCGCAGGCCCAGTGGTACCGGAACTTGCGCGAGACCCCCCAGGCCACGATCCAGACCGGGCGCCGCTTCCGGGCCGTCACCGCCCGCTTCCCCACACCGGGGGAAGGAGGGCGGATCATGGCCGAGTACGCGCCCCGGCACCCCCGCGCCGCGAAGGCCCTCTGCTCGTACCTGGGCTTCCCGGCGGACGGCAGCGCGGCGGGCTATCGGGCGATCGGAGAGCGGATCCCGTTCGTGCGCCTGGAGGAGTCCCGGCCCCGCTGAATCCTCAGGCACCCCGGCCGTCCACGGGCGTTGTCCCGCGCAGCGGGCGGACCGGCCTGCGCAACGCCTCGGCCGACCCCGGCGGGAAACGCCCGCCACCGCGCCGAGCCCTCCCGGCACAGCCCGGCGCTCCTCTAGGCTGTCGCGGGCTTCAGGGCCGCCGTACCCCGCACAGAATGCAGAGCGCGCAAGGCGCTCTGGTGGGTGAGCCAGCCCACCAGGCTGGTCCCCTCGGGATCAAGGACGGGCAGCCCGGTGCCGGAGTGGGCGATCAGGGCATGCAGAGCCACGGCCAGCGGCTCTACGGGGGTCAGGGAGACGGGCTGCTCCACCAGGTCGCCCGCAAGGGCGCCGGAGCCACTGGAGCCGGGCTCGTCGGCAAGGGCCTCGGCCACCGCCCTGGCGGTGATCATGCCCACATAGGATCCGTTCTTGTCGGCCACCGGCAGCACGCCATGGGCCGACAGGGACAAATCCGTTGCCACGGACAGCAGTTCCGCGTCGACGGGAATCGCCGGCGGTGCCTGCTCCATCACCTCACCGACCTGCTGAGTGCCGAGCACGGCGCCCGCAGCCGGACCTTCCAGATCGATGCCGCGCCGACGCAGCTTGAGGGTGTAAATGGTGTCGCGGGAAAGCAGCCTGCTGGTCAGCGTCGCCGTGACGATGGCGAGCATGAGCGGCAGGATGATCGAGTACTCGCCGGTCAGCTCGAACAGGATGACCACCGCCGTGATCGGGGCACGCGAGGCGCCGGCGAAGACAGCCCCCATGCCCACCAGCGCGTAGGCACCGACCGCGCCCGCCGTCCCCGGCAACAGGCTCTGCATGCCCAGGCCGTAGGCCGCGCCGAGCATCGCGCCCATGAACAGACTCGGGGCGAAGACGCCGCCCGAGCCGCCGATGCCGATGGTGAGGCTGGTCGCCAGGATCTTGCCCGCGAGCAGCAGGAGCAGGAAGGCCGCGGCGTACTTGCCCTCTGCCGCGTTCTCCAGGACCGGGTAGCCCACCCCGTACATCTGCGGCAGCAGCAGGAGCAGGACGCCGAGAAGCAGGCCGCCGACGGCGGGGCGCAGCCATTCGGGGCCGCGCCAGGCCCAGTCGCAGGCGTCCTCGATCCAGTACAGGATGCGAGTGAAGCTGATACCCACGCCTCCGGCGGCGATGCCGAGCAGCGCGAACAGGCCGTACTGCGCGACGTGTTCGACGTGGAAGGCGGGCAGGTTCAGAAAGGCTACGTCGCCGAAGGCGGCCCGGCCGATCACGCTGGCCGCGACGCTGGACAGGACGACCGCGCCGAATGCTTCGATCGCGAAGTCGCGCAGGATCAGTTCCATCGCGAAGAAGACACCGGCCAGCGGCGCGTTGAAGGTCGCTGCGATACCGCCCGCCGCGCCGCACGCCACGAGCAGCTTCATCCGGCCTTCGGTGACCTTGACGATCCGGCCCAGCGTCGAGCCGAGGGCCGAGCCGATCTGGACGATCGGACCCTCGCGGCCCACCGAGCCGCCCGAGCCGATCGTCAGCGCCGAGGCGAGGGCCTTGACCACCGATACGTTCGGGTTGATGCGCCCGCCCCGCTGGGCGACCGCCAGCATCACCTCGGGCACCCCGTGCCCGCGCGCCTCCTTGGCGAACCGGTCCACCAGCGGCCCGTACAACAGGCCACCGAGCACCGGCGCCAGAAGCACGAAGTACGGGCCGAGCCAGGCGACGTGCGGGTTCGCCGCGTGCCCGGCACCCGCGTAGTCGACATGCCCCGTGAACAGCCCCGTGAAGACCTTGATCAACCATCGGAAGGCGATCGACCCGAGCCCCGCGCCCGCACCGATCACCAGTGCGAGCACCGCAAGACCCCATTGCGCCTCGCGCAGCCCCAGACGCCATCTGGCGCCCGGATCCTGGCCCGCCACCGCCGCCTCGGGACGACCCTTGCGTATGCCACTCATGTGCAGCTTCCCCTCACTCGCGCTATTTTGCATTATGCAAACGATGTCAAGTCGGAGGGCGGCCCGAGCGGTCTCCGGCGCCTGAATCAGGAGCGGCACGTGCGCAGGGCGCGCCCGTGCCGCTCCCGTCCTCATCAGTCGCTGAAGACGACCGAGCGGAACTTCAGCTTCTCGGTGCCAGAGCCGGTGAGCGGCTTGAGCGTGAAGTAGACGTCACCCTCGCAGTCCGGCTCGGCGAACACCGTGGCCGAGGCGGTCGTGCGGTTGCGGGGTGAGAACGCCGGGGCGCTCGCCGCCGGATCCGCGACCTCCGCCAGCGTGTAGCACTCGCGGCCGGCCGGGTCGACCTTGGCGGCGGTGTGCGTCTTGCCGTCCTTGCCGACATACGAGTAGGTGAACTCTCCGTCAGCCGCGGAGGCCGACATGGGAACGCTCAGGATCAGGGACAGGGCGCCGGTGAGGGCGACGGCAGCATGGCGGAGACGCATGGTGGAGTTCCCGTTCAGGTGAGAGGGGGGGGCGAAACACGGCAACCCGTTCCCGGCCGGTCGCATGCGATAGCCCCCGAACCGAACAGAAACGATCCTCTTTGACCTGTTCGGCCCAGGGCGGACGACGGGGCAGGCGCATGCGACCGGCCTGCGGATGATGGCGCGTGCTGGTCAGGCGGTGACGTGGTCCAGATTCCACGCGCCGTGCTCGAACTCGCCTGCGGCGCGGGCTGGTTGGGCGCGCCGACGCTCGGCACAGGCCATGAGGTCAACCGGGACCGCCATTGCGACCAGCGGTCGGCAGCGCCGGCAGGGTGGCCGGTCGATGGGGAACGCGGGGCGGGCCGGCGGTGGTTGCCGCGCCTTGGGCGTGCAACCTCATGGCCCGGGCTGCGGGCCGAGAGCCGCGGGAGGTGGCACGGGCACCGTTGATGGTGCGGCGCATCCCCCGCGAGAGCCACTTGCGTCGTCCCGGTCCGGGGGACCCCCGGCCGGCACCCGGCTCCTAGCGTGGGGACAGGGCCGCCTCCGATGCGGCCCATGACGAGAGGGCCCCACGATGGAAGAGCCGGTCACCGCTCAGCACCGCACGGACGGCAGCCCCGGCCGAGACGGCGGCGGCCGCGTGCGGCGGATGCTGCGCGCGCCGCTCGGCTGGATGCTGACCGGGCTGGTCGGCGTCGGGCTGGTCTCGGGGCTCACCGCCGAGGCTCCCGGTCCTCTGCCGCTGCTGGGGGCGGTCGCGGCTCTTGGCGTGTACTGGCTGATCATGCGCCGCCTCGCACACCGCCCCGCACCGGAGATCGCCCGGCGCGGGGCCGGCCGCGACCTGCTGCTCGGCAGCGCGCTCGGCCTGGGCTTCGTCCTCGTCTCCACCCTGCTGATCACCGTGTTCGGGGGGTACACCTTCTCCTGGGCCGGCCACGGCTTCGTCGGCGTTCTGTTCCGTGCGGCCGTGGTGCAGGCCGCCGCCGCGATGACCGAGGAGCTCATGTTCCGCGGGCTGGCGCTGCAAGCACTGGAGGAGTTGTGTGGCAGCAGGGCCGCCATCGTGATCACGGGCCTGTTCTTCGGCCTCGCCCACCTCGGCGCCCCCAACGCCACGGCGTGGAGTTCTCTGGCCATCGCCCTGGAAGCGGGGGCCATGCTGGGCGCCGCGTTCCTGTGGCGACGCAGCATCTGGTTCGTCGTGGGCCTGCACTTCGCCTGGAACCTGACCGTGCAGCTCCTCGGCATCCCGGTGTCCGGACACCCCTCCGACGGCCTGTTCACCACTGCCGCGCAGGGCGGGACCTGGCTGACGGGCGGTGACTTCGGCCTGGAGTCCGCGCTGCTGACCGTCGTGGTCGGTGTGCTGATCGCCGCCCGCCTTCTCTCTCTCGCCGACCGCAGTGGGAGACTCCTGTCCCACAGGTCCGGCGCCCGCGGCCGGTGACTGGAGGGGGTGGCGGTGACGTTTCGTCAAACAGTGAGGGGGACTGCCCTCTTCGAGACATCGAGCAGCCTCTGGCAGCGGCAGGGCGTCCTCCGCAAAGACGGCGTCCTGGCCCTCGCATACAGCCTGGTGACCCTCCTCGTACCGACCCTGTCCACCGTCGGAGCGCAGATAGGGGATCTCCCGCAGCGTCCCGTAGGCATTCTGGGGACCGGTCTCGTCCTGGCCCAGACGCTTCCGCTGACCCTTCGACGCCGTAACCCCGCCCTCTGTCTGATCCTCGTCGCGTGCGCGTTCGCCGCGCACCAGGCGTTGGGATTCGCGACGACGTTCGCGAGCCTTGGGCTGTATCTGGCGCTCTTCTCGGCCGGCGCTCATCAGGCCCGTCGCCGCCCGCTCCTGGCCGGGGTGCTGACTGCGGGGTACGCCGCTCTGGCCATCGGCCTCGAAGGCCTCGGTTCACCGCAGCTCGTCGCGGACTACGTCGCCTTCTACCTGTTCCTGGCCGCCTTCTGGATCGTGGGGAGCATGATGCGCGCACGACGCACCCAAGAAGTCCGACGCCGGCGCCTGGCGAGCGAGCTGGCCACCGCGGCCGAACGGGCTCGGATCGCCCGCGAACTCCATGACGTGGTCACCCACCACGTCACCGCCATGGTCATCCAGGCCGACGCCGCACAATGCGTCCTCGCCTCCGCCCCCGGCAAGGCCGCGGAAGGACTCACCGCCGTCAGCGCGACCGGCCGCCAGGCCCTGACAGAGCTGCGCCACCTCCTCGGCGTTCTGGAGGCCACCGGAGACGGCGCAACCGGCCACCCCGAACAAGCCCAGCGGGCACCGGCCCTGGGCCGCATCCAGGACCTGGTCGAACAGGCCAGAAGATCCGGGCAGCCCGTTGCGTTCCTCCAGCAGGGCGCGCCCCATGACCACGACCAGCCGGTGGACGTGGAGCTGACCGCCTACCGGATCGTCCAGGAAGCCCTGACCAACGCGCTCAAGCACGCACCCGGCTCACCGACATCCGTCACGGTCACGCTCGGCGACAAGCACCTCGAAGTCGAGGTGATCACGACCGAGCCCTGCCCGCCCTCCGCCGCCGTTCCTCCCGCACCGGTTGCCGAAGCGGGACTTGCGGGCGGTCGCGGACTGGCCGGACTGCACGCACGCGTACAGCTGGTCGATGGTCACCTACACGCGGGGCCGCGGCTCGACGGCGGGTTCGAAGTCCGCGCCGTCATCCCGTCCATGCCCACCCAGGAGTAGTCCGTGCACGATACGCCTGCCCCCATCCGTGTCCTCGTCTGCGACGACCAGGCACTCGTCCGCACCGGCTACGCCACCATCTTCTCCGCACAACCCGACCTGGAGGTCGTCGGCGAGGCCGAGAACGGTCACGAGGCCGTCCAGGCCGCCCGTCGTCTGACCCCCGACGTGGTCGTGATGGACATCAGGATGCCCCTGCTCGACGGCATCCAGGCAACCCGCCAACTCGCCGGCCCCGACACCACGAACCCGCCGAAGATACTGGTCGTCACCACCTTCAACGTCGACTCCTACGTGTACGACGCGCTGCGCGCGGGTGCCAGCGGCTTCCTCCTCAAGGACGCGCCCCCTGTCGAAATGATCAATGGCATCCGCACGGTCGCCCGTGGCGAAGCCCTGCTCGCCCCCGCGGTGACCCGTCATCTCATCGGCCACTACGCCCAGCACCTGCACCCCGCCGGCACCCAGCGACCGGAGCGGGAAGCTGTCCGCCAAGCCCTGACACCGCGCGAGTTGGACGTCCTGTGCCAACTGGCCGAAGGCCTGTCGAACACCGAGATCGCCGAAGCACTGTTCATCGCACCCGAGACGGTGAAGACCTATGTCTCGCGCATCCTGACCAAGCTCGACCTCCGTGACCGCGTCCAGGCCGTCGTCCTCGCCCACCGCACCGGACTGGTGTCGCCCATCCACTGAATCCGCGGGGGTCCGCCAGGATGTCGACCTCGGGAACCGGCTCCAGGTGCGAGCGGCGGAAGCGTCCGCCCTCGTGCTCGACTAGGCGGCCTTGATGCCGGGCCAGCAGCAGAAAGCGTCTATGCCCGACCTCCGTGAGTTCAGGAAATCCGAAGCCACCGGGCCGTGAACTGAGGGATGCGAGGGCCGTTTCGTGGTGTAAAAGAGCCCAGTTCATAGAACTGCAGTCGGTTGCCATGCGGTGATCTGATCAGCGTGGGGCGGAGAAGGGCATGGCGTCAGCCCACTCCCAGAACGCGCCGGCCTCGTCGACCTCGCGCTCCATGACGTCGAACAGCTGCGAAGGGGTTGCCTGAGGAGGCACGTCGATCGCGACGTGACGGTCCCCACTCCACTCGCTCAGCAGGCCGACGGCGTCGATTTCGTGCTTGATGCGAGCGGTTGCCTCTATCAGTCGTGTCGGGTCCGGGGTGGGCATGAGCATGCGCAGGACGCGGTGCCAGGACAGCCCCACCACCTCGCTGACCTCATCATCCTCCGAGAGGAGCACGCGGTCGCCCAGGGCCAGTCCATAGACGCGAAAGGGGATGCAGGCGACGGAGAACGTGCCGTCGTTGAAGGGCTTGAGCCAGAGCTGCTCCATCTGCCCGTCCAGCCCATAAGGGGCGAGGTCGACGCGGGCAATGCAGTTGCTCTGAGCACGTCCGGCAGGATCGTCGTGAACGATGAATTCCGTCATGTGCTTCCCCTTGCTCGAATTTGCCGCGCGGCCATGATGCCGTGGCGGTCCGTCGAGTCGTGCGGCAGGGGCGACCCGTTCAGCAGGTGCGTAAATCGTGTGCGGCCGCTGAGCGGCAACGGCGGTTGTGTAGCGAAGGCTGGTCTTGGCGCCGAGCGCAGCTCATTGTCGTGGGGCCTCTCGATGCCGACGACGCTGAGGGGCGGCTCTCCTGTACTTCCCATTCACCTCCGGCGAGAGGCCATGCCAGTCGCGAACCCTCCATGAGGCGCGTCAACCCCACGTTGAACCGGATCGTTGACGTTCGGCGCCGGGGCAGCCAGGTGAGGCCACTTCAAACCGTTCCTCCGCCGGGGCCAGAGGAAGCTGTCCGGGCGGGGCCAAGACGGACCGTTCTAGACACTTCGGCACCCGCGGGGCACCGAAGGCGCTCGCATCTCCTGTCCGCACACGCCAACTCCGCTTCCAGAAGGCACTGTTCACGGCTCGCTCGTACAACCCGACTCGTCGAAGGTGCGCGGCCGTTCCCGGCGCCGACGTCCACGGCCGGCTCATCGACGCCCTGCAAGGCGAGCACCCGGAACGGGCCGGGGCCGCCAAAATCAGCGTGCCCGGGGCAGCAGAAGCACAGCTTGCCCCCCGAGCGAGCTATCTGCGATGCCCCCTGCAGGGGGACGCGCGCGACCAGGCGTTCTTGTTGACTCGTCCGCGTCGGCAGGACGAGCAGCGAAGGACAGAGTCATGCACAGCTCCCCCCGTTCCACCGCTCACCGCCCCCGCGGCCACGCCCGGGCGGCAGGCCGCCGGCTCGCCGCCACGCTTGCCGTCACGGTGCTGGCCGGCCATGCGCTCACCGGCTGCGAGGGTGGCGATCCGGCGCCGGCCAGATCTTCGTCCCCCGCCTCGGGGCGTGAGGCAGGCGGAACGAGCGAGGCGGCCGCCCCGAACGAGGGCGGGAACCGAGGGATCGTTTGGGGCGCCTGCCCCGCTCCGGCAAGCGGGCAGACCCGCAACCCGGACCTGCGGTGCGGAACGCTGGAGGTGCCGCTGGACTACCAGCAGCCGCACGGTGCGCAGATCAAGGTGGCCGTCTCCAGGCTTCCCGCCACCGGCCGGGCGCAGCGGCACGGTGTCCTGCTGCTGAACCCCGGTGGCCCGGCGCTGGGCGGACTGTCGATGCCGGAGACGATGGCGCCGACGCTGCCCGCATCGGTGCGCGACCGCTATGACCTCGTCGGTTTCGATCCGCGCGGTGTCGACCACAGTGCTCCGCAGAGCTGCGGGCTGCCCACTTCGTCGGTCGCGGCGATCTTCCCCTATCCGGCCGCCGACGGCTCCATAGGCAAGAACATCGCCCTGGCGAAGGCCTACGCCCAGAAGTGCACCGCCACGCTCGGCAAGAAACTCCGCCACTTCACGACCGCCAATACCGCCCGCGACATGGACCGCATCCGCGAGGCCCTCGGCGAGAAGAAGGTCTCGTACTGGGGTCAGTCCTACGGCACTTACCTCGGCGCCGTCTACCGCTCGCTCTTCCAGGACCACACCGACCGGATGATCCTGGAGGGCAACGTCGACCCCACGAAGGTCTGGGCCCGCGAGGTCGCAGAGGGTTGGGGACAGGGCATGGCCGAACGCTTCCCCGACGCCGCCCGCGCCGCCGCGGCGCAGCACGGCACCCTCAAGCTGGGAGCGACCCCCGAAGAGGTCTCCGAGACCTACCTCGCCCTGGCCGACCGGCTCGACCGCACGCCCGCCACGATCCCGGGCGCAGGGGTGCCTCTGGACGGGGCGCTGCTGCGCAATGTCACCTACGCGCTCCTCCTGCACAACGAGACGCTCCCGGTGGCGGCCCAGTTCTGGCGGGCTGCGGCCGACCTCGCCGCCGGCAGGCCCTCGGAGGCGGACGCGGCGGTCCTCCAGCAGGTGCTGTCCGAGCAGCCCGCTCCCGAGGGCGTCCCCGCCGACAATCAGGCCACCATGTTCATGGCCCTCACGTGCGGTGACGCCCGGTGGCCCCAGGATGTCGACGGATACGCCGAGCGCACTGCCGCCGACCGCAAGAAGTGGCCACTGACCGCGGGCATGCCCGCCAACATCTGGGCCTGCGCCTTCTGGGAGAAGCCTGCCGAGAAGCCCGTGGCCATGACCACCGGCCCCCGCAACACGCTGATCCTGCAGAACCGCAGGGACAATGCCACTCCCTGGGCAGGCGGCCTCGGGATGCACAAGGCCCTCGGCACCGGTTTCGCCTTCGTCGGCGTCGACAACGGCGGCCACTACGTCTACAACGCCGGCTCCGCCTGCGCCGACCGGGCCACGGTCACCTTCCTGACCACCGGCAGCCTCCCTCGCCGGGACATCACCTCCTGCACGGACGCCGAAGCGCGGTGACACACGTCGCCTTCGCGGCCGGCAGCACTCCTGTCAGCTGCGGGACGATGGCGCCGTTTCCTCTGGGCACCGTCGCGTCGCCGCGTCCATCGGAGTGGCGTCGCGACGGAGTGCGAAACAGAAGAGCAGAGCGATTGTCGTACGGTCATGACGCATTCTTCATCGCGCACGAAGCGATCCCGCTACCCCTCGTCCGACATCCCGCTGCCGGGGCCCGAAACCCGTCAAGGTCTGCGGCTCACCTGGGGCCTGACCACAAGTCAGGTGGCGAGCGCGTTCGGTGTGACGCCCTCGACGGTGCGGTCCTGGGAGGCGGGACGAGCCGAGCCGCGCGGTCGGCGACGTGAACAGTACGCCCGCTTCCTGGCCGGGCTGACCCTGGAGGCCCCCTCCCCGTCCCGCCCCACCGGCCCGCGCGGCCGCACCGAGCCCGCGACGGCCGCCGCTCAGCACTTCCGCGGACCTTCGTCCGTGTGCCGCCCGTCACCCATCGTCCCTGTTGAGCCGAACGCGCCGGTCGGGGCGCACCACCGCGCCCCGGTGGCACCTGCCCGGGTCCGACGGCTTCGGTGGTGCGCCACCGCGGCCGGGGCCTGGACGGCCTTCCTGTACCTGTGGCTCACGGTTCCGCTGATCTGACCTAACAGGCGACCTGTCCGGCGCTGATCCGGGGACCGCCACGGCAGATCGCCGAGCGGTCCTACCGGTCGGCGCGAGGGCGCCGGACGCCCGGTCGCGTGCCGCGTTCAGACGATGCCCGTCACCGTGACCGTGACGTGCGCTGCCCGGCCGGGCGCCCCGCCGGCCAGATGGGCGTCGATGGCCGTGCGGGCCGCCCGGGCGATGTCGAGGGCGCGCGCCCGGGCATCCGTGACGATCTGCACGTCGATCCGCAGCGGTTCCCCCTCGCCGCGCCCGCTGATCTTCAGGCCGGCGACGGGGGCCGCAGCGTGGAGCGGCGACGACAGGGCCGTCTTCAGTCGCTGCGCCGTACTGGGGCGCAGCAGTGCGACACCTGGCACGTCCTGGACGGTCTTGGCCAGGGCAGCTGCGAGAGCGTGGTGCTGGTTCATCGTTCCGGGCCCTCCTCGGTGGTTGACGGCGCCTCGGCGAGATCGCTGACCAGGACGTCGATGGCCCTGATGGTGAGCCCGAGCCGGTCGTCGGCGGCCAGTTCGACCTGACGGCGGACCCGCGCGGCCAGGTCGGTGAGGTCAGGGGTGGTGAGGGGCGCCCGAATGGCGATGCGGACCGTCACCTGCCCGGCAGCCGGGCCTTGTTCGGGAGTGATGGTGCAGGAACCCGCCCGCACACCGGACACCTTTTCCGCCGCGGCACGCAGGGTGCGTGCGGCAACCGATTCCGTGATCCACAAGTCCTCGTCCGGGTGGCCGAGCGGAAGGGGGCGGCCGGGGCGCAGTTCGAGGCGGACCACGTCCATGACGCGCCGGGTGAGCGCGGCGGCGTCGAAGTCCGCCGTGCTGTCGTCCACGTTCTCCCGCAGTTCACGGACAGCGCTTCCCAGTTCTTCCAGATCGCGTACCGCCTCCTGGCAGTGGACGCAGCACTGCTCGTGTTCGTCACGGATGCCGTCCTCCCAGTTGCCCCATACCTGCGAGAGCAGGCGACCGCAGGGAAGCTGCTCGTCGTCGGCGTCGGGCGGCGGAGCGGCGGGCGGATTCGGGCGGTTGGTCATCGCCAGGCCCCCAGTTGGTTGGTCAGTTGGCGTCGGGCGCGAAAAACCCGGGCGCGGACGGCTTGCTGGCTGATGCCGACCGTGTGCGCGATGAATTCGTACGACTGGCCGTCCAATTCTCTCAGCACCCAGCAGGTGCGCTGTTCGGCCGACAGGTCGGCGAGCGCCTCCTGCACGTCGTGGACTGCGGCGCGCCCCATGGCGAATCGTTCGGGGGCCACCGTGTGTTCGGGGGCGGCCACCTCGGCCGCGGCCTCCAGGGGGGCCTGGGGTCTGCGGGATCGCAGGACGTTGAGGCAGCGGTTGGTGACGATGCGGTAGAGCCAGGTGCCGAAGGTCGACTGGCCGCGGAATTCGGGAAGCCGGCGCCAGGCGTTGATGAACGCCTCCTGGACGGCGTCCTCCGCCTCGTTCTGTTCGCCCAGCAGCCGCGTGGCCAGCCGGACCAGCGCGGGGGCGTGCAGACGCACCAGGGTGGCGAAGGCGTCCTCGTCACCCTCGGCGGCCCGGATGGTCAGCAGATCGTCGTCGGCCTCGGCCTGCGGCCCGGGTGGTCTGGCTCGTGCGTACTCCCCCGCCACAAGGCGCTCCTCTCCGTGGTCCTACTCGTTGGACCCGCCACGGACGTGTTTGTGACGGCGGCGGGCGGTCGGCTCAGCATTCCCGGAGCGATGCGTCACAACCGCCGACGGGCGGTGTCGAACAGGTATCAGCAACCGGCAGCGCCGGGAAACCGGCGCACACTGAAGGGACGTTGTCATGACGACGCAGACCACGCACGCCACGCAGAGTGTCGCCGGCATCCCGGCCGCGAAGGGGGCCACGAGGGAGGCGCCCCTCGGCAAGGAGGGCGCCGGCACCGACGAGGCCACCACGACGCACGGAAAGACGTCCATCGCGGATGTGGTCGTCGTCAAGGTGGCCGGTGTGGCGGCGCGCGAGATCCCGGGAATCCATGACATGGGCGGCGGCCTCTCGCGCACCATCGGCGCCGTACGCGACCGGGTGCCCGGTGGCCGGCCCAACGTCGGCCGTGGCGTGAAGGTGGAGGTGGGCGAGCGCCAGACCGCCATCGACCTGGAGTTGGTCGTCGAATACGGCGTGTCCATCACCGAGGTGGCGGGTGACGTACGGGAGAACGTCATCGCCGCCGTCGAGCGCATCACCGGACTTGAGGTGGTGGAGGTCAACATCACCATCAACGATGTCCACCTCCCGGAGGACGACGACCAGGCGGCCGGTACGGAGTCGCGCGTCGCGTAGTCGTGTGGGGTGTCGACGAGGTGGGCCGGTGCCGGCGGCAGCCGGTGGTGGAACGGAGGAGGAGAGATGAGTCGGGCTGTCATCGGAATGGTCGCGGGGATCGCCGTGGCATTCGCCGGGTACTTCGGGGGGTTCGGCGCGTTCCTGCTGGTCGCAGCCCTCGGCGCGATCGGATACGCCGCCGGGGCCTGGCTCGACGGCGGAGGGCGGTCACAGGATCTGCGGGAGCTGTTCCACGGGAGCGGGCAATGACAGAGGGGGCCGGCCGGGGTTGCACCGTCGTCGCGGACAAGGTCGTTCGCAAGATCGCCGAGCAGGCCGCCCTGGAGGCGCTCGCAGCCGGCAGGGCGGCCCGGCCCAGTGGATCGGCGACCGTGCACGGCCGTTGGGCCGAGGTCTCGTTGCGGCTGGCCCTGCCCTATCCCGCCCCGCTGGAGGAGGGCGTACGCCATGTGCAGGAGCACGTCACGGCGCGCACGCGCCGGTTGACGGGGCTGGAGATTTCCCGGCCCCGCCTGACCGTCACCCGGCTCACGGCCCGGGGCACCGCTGTCCCACCCGAGCCCTCCACCGCAGGGTTGCCGACGGGCGGCCCTCCGGCGCGCACCGCGCGCCGCTGCTGGTCGCCACGTCGCTTCCCCCTGGCCGTTCTGCTCCTGCTGTTCGGCTCCGCGTGCGCGGCAACGACCGCCGACATGATCCGCGTTCACGCACTCGGCACGCCGGCGGGTGCCTGGCGGATGAACACCGTCGCATGGCTGGCCGGCCACCGGCCGGGCGCCCCCGCCGTCACGGGTGCCGCGATCGCCACGGCCGCCGCCGGACTGTGGATGCTGACCTTGGCCCTCACTCCCGGACGTCGCGGACGCCTCGGCGTCACCGCCCCGGCGGCACACCGGAGCGTCACCGTCGACCGGTCCACCGTGGCTTCGCTGGTCCGCGACGCGGTCAGTGAGGTCGAGGGCGTCGCGCCGGTGCGCGTACGCATGGGCCGACGACGCCTGTCCGTCCGTGCGGACCTGGCGTTCGGCGACGAGGACGCCGCTCGGCGGCGCGCAGCCGACGCGACGCAGCGGGTCCTGGCGAGCTGCCTGTTGCGCCGCGAACCCCGTCAGAAGATCACCGTCACCGCGCGACCGGGTTGGCGTCCGTCCGCCCCCGCCGGCGACGCCCCCGGCAAGGAGAAGGGACCCCGCGCATGACTGCGCCCCGCACGAGCGGCAACCGCGTCGCGCTCGCCGTCGCCGGCGCATCCCTGCTGTGCGGCGCGGCATGGGCGGCAAGCTCGTGGAGTCCGCTCGCCGAGCACCTCCCCGCACGATGGCCGACGCCGTCCGGCCACCAGGGCCTCCTCGACCGCACGGCTCTGGCGGACCTGCGGTCGCACGGCTGGTGGACTCCCGCCGTCATCACTGCCGGCGTGCTCGTCACCGCACTGCTCGCCTGGTGGTTCCTCGCTCAGTTGCACGTCCGCCGCCCGCCCCGTCTTCGCCTGGCCGGGGCCGACGCCTCGCTGCGCACGCAGGCGCTCGAAGCCGCGCTGAGCGAGCGGGCCGAGAACATCGACGGCATCGGCCGCTGCCGCGCCCGCGTACACCCACACCGTCGGAGCGAGCGCCTCTTCGTGCAGCTGCGGGTATGGCTGGAGCCGGGTGCGGCCCTCGACGCCGTCGTCCAACAGCTCACACACCTCGCCGCGGAAGCCGAGCCGGCGCTCGCCCCCTACAGGATCGACACCCGCATGCACCTCAGCCACACCGCGCACCGGCCGCCCCGTCTCCGCTGACGACCGGCGCCCCCGTCACGACAAGGCGCGCCGCGCCCCGGACCATCCGCGCCACCCGCTACATCCGGCCCCTCTCGGCATACCCACAACACGGCGGCCCGGCCAGCACGCAGGGCATCACGACACCCCCTCCCGGCGGCACCTTCACCCGTCTACTCCGACCAATCCGAAGCGCGCACCGCTTCGAATTCCGTCATGGACACAGCATGTCGAGGTGAAGGAGGAAACAGTGGAACGGCAGCAAGTCTGCGCGGTGGCGGCGGTGCGGCAGGGGGTGACCGCGGAGCACTCGGCCGCAACGCCGGGCCTCGCCGCGGTGTACGAAGGCCCCCACGGAGTGCACCGAACCGGGCCTCCACGGCCGCGGCGCGTCACGTTCGTCGTACGGAGGGACGAGTTCGTCGTACGGAGGGACGAGGTCGCCGCGTCGGGTCGCGACGCCAACCCTGCCGGGACGGCCCGTCCTTCCTGCTCCGGAGCCAGGTGCCGGGCGGACCAACTGGACGTGCGTCACCCGGCGCCGGGAAAAGCGGGTGCACGATGAAGCCGCTGGCGCCCCGCCTCGCCGACGCCGCCGAAGGGTTCCTGGGCGAACTGCCGCTGCGGCTTCGCGCCTGGGACGGCAGCGAGACGGGGCCCGCCCAGGCGCCCGTGGTCGTCCTGCGCTCGTCGCGCGCACTGCGCCGACTGCTGTGGCAGCCCGGCGAACTGGGCCTGGCCCAGGCCTACATCACCGGTGACCTGGACCTCGAAGGAGACCTGAGCGCCGGGTTGAGCGCGGCCTGGCGCGCCGTGCGCGAACGCCGGCCCCACTCCGGTCGCCGCGTGCCGCACCGGCACCTGACCGCCGCCCTCACCGCGCTGCGCTGCGGCGCCGTCGGCCCGCGTCCGCCGGCCCCCGGAGTGGCCCAGGCCCGGCTGCGCGGCAAACTGCACAGCACCGGCCGGGACCGGGCCGCCGTCAGCCACCACTACGACCTGTCCAACGACTGGTACGCCCTGCTCATGGACGAGTCCATGGCGTACTCGTGCGCCTACTGGACCCGGCCCGACGACCCGCAGTACTCACTGGCCGACGCCCAGCGGGACAAGCTCCACCTGGTCTGCCGGAAACTGGCCCTGGAGCCCGGCGCGCGGTTGTTGGACGTGGGCTGCGGATGGGGCAGCCTGTCCCTCCACGCCGCACAGCACTACGGCGCCCGCGTCACCGCGGTCACCCTCTCGCGCGAGCAACGCGACTTCGTCGTCGCCCGCGTCCGCGAGCGGGGCCTCGACGACCTCGTCCAGGTGCACTTGCGGCACTACCGGGAACTGGAGGGCGCCGATTACGACGCGGTCTGCGCGATCGAGATGGGCGAACACGTCGGCGAAGCCGCATACCCGGACTTCGCCGCCCGCCTCCACTCGCAGCTGCGCCCCGGCGGCCGTCTGCTGATCCAGCAGATGTCACGCGGCACGTCCGCCCCCGGAGGCGGAGCGTTCATCGAGGCCTACATCGCTCCCGACATGCACATGCGACCGCTCGGGGAAACCGTCGCCCTCCTCGAGAACGCGGGGCTCGAGGTCCGGGCAGTGGAATCGCTGCGCGAACACTACGTCCGCACGATCGCCGCGTGGTACGCCACCCTGGAGGAACGCTGGGCGGACTTCGTGGCCCTGGCCGGCCAAGAGACGGCTCGTGTCTGGCGGTTGTACCTGGCCGGAAGCGGCCTCGCGTTCGCCGAGCGTCGTATGGGAGTCGACCAGATCCTCGCGGTACGCCCCGGCCATGACGGCGCCTCGCACATGCCCGCCGTCCCGCACCGCTGGTACGGGCCGCAGGAGCCGTCATGACCAGCGCTGCTCCATCCGCACTCGGCGCCACCTGGGGTTGACGGCATCAGGATGCTCGCCGGCCGCCCACCACGTCCGCCATGACGATGGTCAGGTGGGCACCCCGCTGACCCCGCTGGTCGGCGCCCCGGTACCCGGGCCCTGACGGGCTGGATGCGCAGGGCCTCCGCACGACGGGCGGCCGACGGCGAGGGCGCGTCCCGCACGTGGTCGTCCCGGACCCACGGGCGGGGCTCACCCTCTGGGGCAGACCCCGATGCCAGTGTGGTCGACTGCCCCGGTGGCTCAGGCATCCGGGATCGCCATGAGAGCGAGACGCGCGGAGGTGGGCCGGGCAGAACCGCCGGTCGGCTCGACGGTGATGGCCATGCCGGACGCCTGGTCGACGGGACCGGACAGCAGAACGGCTGCGGTGGTGCGGGCGGGGTTCACGAGGCCGGCGGGTCTCATGAACCCCGCCTCGTCGAACCAGAGTTGGTAGACCATTCCCGCGGACGGTCGGGGCAGGCCGGACGCCAGGAACACGGCCTGGTTCCGGCTACGGGCGACGATGATCGTTCCGACGCCACCACCTGCGATCCGGCCATGGACCGCCCTGGCGTCGGGAGCGGCAAGGACGTCGGCGAGCTGCTGCGCCTGTCGCTGCGTCGCCTGTACCTGCTCCCGCGCGATGTCGGACTGCCGCTGCTCCCAGGCGGTGACTCCACCGAGGCCGACGGCCGTGATGAGACAGGCGGCGACCGCGTACGACGTCATTGCACCCCTACGGCCGGTAGCCCTGCGGGAAGGGAGCGGGCGCCAGGTGCGGGGGGCCTCCTGCCGGACGTGGCTGATCCTGCGCAGCACGTCCTCTTTGAACGCCGCCCGGGGCCTGAGGGTCGTGGCCAGTCCCAACCGCCCTGCTGCGGCGTCCAGTTCACGCACCTCCTGGGTACAGGAAGGGCAGGCGGACAGGTGGCGCTCGACGTGCTCGTTCTCGTCGTCGAAGAGCGCGTGCAGTGCGTACGCACCGGTCAGTGTGTGCAGGTCGGCGCTGATCACGTGGTCACCCTCGGAGTTTTCGGTCGGGTACGCGGAGTCCGAATCTGTCCCCCATGCTTCGCGGCCGCCGGGCCGCCGGATTGCCGCGACATGGTGACCGTCAATCCTGCGCGCGACGTAACCCGTTGGGATGAGCGACCAATCCGTTCGCCCGCCGGCTCCGAAGAGCAGTCGTGATGAACATCAAGAGCAGGGGGATCCGTCTTCCGCTGGCAGCCCTGTCCGGACTGCTGGCGGGATTCGCCGCCCTGGCTGTTGCCGAGCTGGTCTCCGCGGCGGTCCGTCCCGAGTCCGGACCCGTGATCGCGGTGGGCGGTGCGGCCATCGACCGTACGCCCCCCGCGCTGAAGGACTGGGCGATCCGCCACTTCGGGACCAACGACAAACTCGTCCTCCAACTCGGCATTCTCGCGGTGCTCGCCCTGCTGGCCCTGATTCTGGGCCTCGTCGCGTTGCGCTTTCGTCGTGCCGGGGCGGGCGGGGTGCTGGTCTTCGGCGTCGTCGGCGCCCTGGCCGCAACGAGCCGTCCGGATTCGACGAGCCTCGCCGACGCACTGCCGTCGGTGATCGGTTCGCTCGTCGGGGCAGGACTGCTGTACGTGCTGATCGGCCGCCTCACGGCCCCGGTACACGACGCGGCCGATGCGGCCGCGGCGGAGGGCGAAGGGGACTCGGCGCTGACGGGCGGATGGGACCGGCGGGGGTTCGTGGTGGCAGCAGGCGCCGCGGCCGTCGCCTCGGCCGGGGCGGGTCTGCTGGGCAGGTCGCTGAACGAGTCCCGGGGTCAGGGAGCGGTGGCTTCACGGGGCGAGGTGGTGCTTCCGCGTCCCGTGTCGGCGGCTCGGCCCATTCCCTCGGGCGCGGCCCTGCACACCCCGGGCATCAGCCCGTTCGTCACCCCCAACGGGGACTTCTACCGCGTCGACACCGCGCTGGTGATCCCGAAGATCGACGCGACGAGTTGGCGGATGAGGATCCACGGCAAGGGCGTGGCACGGCCCTTGACCCTGACGTTCCAGGATCTCCTCAAGCGCGAGCTGATCGAGCGGGACATCACGTTGACCTGTGTCTCCAACGAGGTCGGCGGCCCCTATGTGGGCAACGCCCGCTGGATCGGCGTGCCACTGGCCGACCTGTTGAAGGAGGCGGGGGTGCGGCCCCCGTCGCGGGGAGGGCCGGCCGATCAGCTGGTGGCACGTTCGCAGGACGGCATGACGATCGGCACGCCGGTCGAGGACGTCATGGACGGTCGCGACGCGATCCTCGCGGTGGGCATGAACGGCGAACCCCTGCCCTTCGTCCACGGCTTCCCGGTCCGCATGGTCGTGCCGGGCCTGTACGGCTACGTCTCGGCATGCAAGTGGATCCAGGACCTGGAGCTGACCACGTTCGCCGACTACGACTCGTACTGGGTCAAACGGTCCTGGTCGCAAAAGGCACCGATCAAGACCGAGTCCCGTATCGACACCCCGAAGCCCTTCGCACGCCCCAAGGCGGGGACCGTGATGATCGCCGGTGTCGCCTGGGCCCAGCACCGAGGGATCGACCGGGTGGAGGTGCGGGTCGACGACGGGCCCTGGATGCAAGCCGACCTCGCCGCGGAAGACACCTCGGACACCTGGCGCCAGTGGTCCCTGCCCTGGAAGGCCACCCCCGGCGGACACACCCTCACGGTCCGGGCCACCGACCGTACCGGACAGACCCAGACCGAACAGCGCACGCCCACCATCCCCGACGGCGCGAGCGGCTGGCATTCGGTGGTGATCACCGTGGACTGACGACCCCAGCGCCGACACAGCCCCGATTGCCTTTGCGGAACGCTCCACAGCCTTCCGCGTCTACACCCTGATTCCCCTAGGAGAAGTCATGAACGTCCTGCGTTTCCGTCGTGCCGCCCTCGCCGTCACCGCCGCCGCGGTTCTTCCTCTCGCCCTCAGCGCGTGTGGAGGTGACGACGGCAAGAAGGACAGCTCCGCTTCGTCCTCCGAGGCCACGCCGCCGGCTTCGCAGTCCTCCACCGGCGGCTCCGCCTCGGACGACGCCTCGATGACGGACAAGCCGTTCGGCGCGGCATGTGCCTCGGTGCCGAAGGACGGTGCGGGTTCGTTCGACGGCATGGCCAAGGACCCGGTCGCCACCGCAGCCTCCAACAACCCGGCGCTGTCCACACTGGTTGCCGCGGTCAAGAAGGCCGGCCTGGTCGACACCCTCAACAACGCCCAGAACATCACCGTGTTCGCCCCCACCAATGACGCCTTCGCGAAGATCCCGAAGGCCGACCTGGACAAGGTCCTCAACGACAAGGCCACGCTCACCAAGATCCTGACCTACCACGTCGTCGGCCAGAAGCTCACCCCCAAGCAGCTGGAGAACGGCTCCTTCGACACCCTGGAGAAGGGCAAGGTCACCACCGCCGGCTCCGGCACCGCCTACAAGGTCAACGACAGCGCCAACGTGGTCTGCGGCAACGTTCCCACCGCCAACGCCACCGTCTACATCATCGACAGCGTCCTGATGCCCAAGTAACCCCCGGGGCACGGCCGACAGGCTGCCGGGGCTGCATGCATCACTGCACGCAGCCCCGGTCCGGAGCGTGCGGGCCCTTCGGAAAGCAGGGGCCCGCACGCTCCGACCCGACGCGTTCGACGCATCAACTCACCCACTCCCCCGGCCTGTCGGACAGCCACCCGGATCTGAGCAGGGCGGAATCCGTCCCGATACCTGGCCGGACAGCGCACATGTTGCGCGTCACTGTGGACACGATCGTCGCAGCGGCTCCCTAGCGAGCGCGTCGACGCTGGAAGGCCCTGCGTCCCATGGACGGGGACCGGAACCGGGACGCGGGCGGACCATGCCCAGGCTCTCCGGCCGGCGACGACTCGCCCCCACGACTCGACCTCCCGTTTCGATCGCCGCGTCCGCCGAGTTCGGTGGGCGGGATGGAGTCCCTGCTCCCACGACTGCGGGCGGTCCCGATGTCCCCCGGCTGGTAGAGCGTGCGGTTCCCGAGAGGCCACCGTCAACAGCACGAGAGAGGCCACCGTCAACAGCACGAGGCGACGCCCCAGCCGGCCTGGCATGGCCTCTCCCACGCTCAAAAATCCCGCCCGGCTGAAGCCGCAACGCCCGAGGTGACGGTCCGGCCCGGGAGTTGCCTCCCGGTTCTCCTGGTCGACTATCGCCCGGATCCGGCCGAGGACTCCGACGTGTTCACCGCACCTCTGAAGATCGCCACAGACAACGACGACGCCTCCCAGTGCACCCGCGACGACGGCACCACGCATTGCGCCGGGCACACCACGCTGCGCGATGTCCCGACCGCGGGCACCTGCCAGGTCACGGTCACAGTCACCACGGTCACAACATCAGCACTGCCCAGTTGAAGGTCGCCGGTTCACCCGTCACGCACCACGGAGCAGCCTGGGCAGTCGCCGGAGCCGTAGTGCTGGTGAGCGGCGCCGTATTCGTACTCATCCGCAGTTATTGGTCGAGGAAAGAACGATCCGCCGAGTAATCATTTTCACCGAGAAATCCACCTCGGCGAGTTGGGCGAGTACAGGAAGCTCCCTAGCCGGATATCAACTGCGCCGCAGAATCTCCGTCCTGAAAAAACGAGGGCGGCATGGCTGGCTCTCACGAACAGAAGATCTCTCCTAAACGGGGTTCCGTCAGGGGGCGAACAGTCTTCATCCCTGCCGGTCCGCCGGGTGGCTGCGCCATGGATACCGCAGCCCGGGGGTTCACCTGGGGCGAGACGCCGGCTCAAGCGTCTCGCCCCGTCCGGGGTGGCCTGCGGGGATACCGATCCTCGCAGCGCGCCACCTCGTGCAGCAAGCCGCCACATGACGGGTTCCGAACCCCCTGCTCGGCGGGGGCAGTCCGGCCGACTGACTGTGAAGTCGCGCAATAGCAGCGTCTTTTCGTGGCGGGCTCTTCAATCCGCCGGAGATTTGACAGAGCGAACGAATCTCCGACATGAAAGGGCACCTCAAGTTTCACTCAAGTCACTTGATCGAACCTCTGTACCTGGTTCAAGATCGCAGCACTCCAGCAGTCAATTTGCCCCTGACCAAGGCGAGGTGACCGGCCGGGGGTAACAATCAACCTTGCAGAACAGAGGAATTCTTCATGTCGCTGTTTGTCAGGCCCGGTACGGGGGCTTTTCCGAAGCGCCGGGCTGCTGTGGTGACCTCGATCGCCGCCGCTGCCGTCTTCTCCGCTGCTGCTGTCGCGCACGCCGGCGCCGCGCAGCCGCACTCCACGACTTCGCCGGTCCAGGCACGGGCTGCCTCCAGCCCAACGGCCCAGTACACCGTGGAGGCGTTGTCGGCAGCCCCGTCCGGCGATGCGGGGTTCTCTGCTGCCGAGTTGCAGCAGGCCAAGGCCATGGCCGACGGTATAGCCCAACTCGGCGTCACGGAGGACCAGTTCGCCGCGGCGCTGGACATCTCTCTCACCCGCACCGTCGACCTCAACAGCCTCCGGGGGCGGCTCGGCGCGCTGCCGGCCTCTCCCACCGCCCAGCAGACCGCTGCGGCGGTCTACCCCGGGGACGCGGCCGCCCAGGCGGCCATGCTTCCGGTCCTGGCCAACGAGAAGGTGCGCAGCTCCACGCTGCGCAACCTGGCCGGGCAGAGCGGCGAAAGAGCCCCCGCGGTGGCGTTCGGCTGGTGGGACCAGACCAAGTTCTACGTCGGCTGCGGTGCCGCGGTCGCCAGTGTGCTGATCTCCTTCGTCCCCGCCGGAGCGGGCGTCAAGGTCGCCCGGGCCGTCAAACTGTTCAAGAGTTACGGCGCCAAGAAGACCGCCGAGATCCTCTGGCGCTTCCTGAAGACCAAGCACGTCGGTTCCAAGGAACGTGAAGCGGTGAAGGCGTTCATCGGCATCAGCGCCATCCAGAAGGCTTGCACCTGACCGAGCGAGGTGGACCCATGACCCTTGAACACCTCTCGATCGTTGTGGTGGCGGCAGAGCTCATCCTGATGGTGCTCGCCCGCCTCGGCTCCGAGCGGCGGCACTGGCGTCACGGCAGGAAGGGTGCAGGAGCTTTGCAAGAACGGGACGACATCAGGCTCGGCCCCGGTCTTGTGTATTCGGTCGCCGCGCTCGCGCTGGTCGCCGGTGCTGTGCTCAGCGGCGTCGACTTCGACTGGAGCATCGGCACCCTGAGCCTGCTCGCGGTGATGGGCATCCTGGTGCCCGGCTACGCCGCCAACTCCGTGATGCTGCTCGGGACCCAGGGCCACCAACGGCCCCTGGCAGGCTGGCAGGAGGCAGGGGCGTACGTGCTGGCAGCCCTCGGTGGCGCTGCGGCCGTCCCCTTCGTCTGACCACCGCAGCACAGGCCGGGCGCGCGAATTTCTGCGCGCCCGGCCTGCGCTGTGGCATCTCGGCGGCCGTACGCGCTGGGGCGAGAACGGGGTGCCGTCCTATGTCACGGACCAGCCGCGACCGAGATGCCTCGGCTCCGCGCCGCACTCCCCCGGGCTCGGCATGCAGTGGGCGAATCACTTCCGGGCCGGGACCTCGTGGCGCCGGTCGGCGCCCTGTCTGTCCTTAGCTGTCCCTGCGTCCATTCGTCGTCAGCCCATGCGCCCTCGCACCCAACATCGTGGGAGAGCAGCGGCAGGCGCCTTTGCACGTGCTGCGGCCCCGCCACTCGTCTCGGGGTTGAGGTGCGGGGCCGCAGTACGCCGCCGGAGCAAGGATCCGACTTCACAGCTTTGATCCAGTGCCCCCTCCAGCGCGGGGCATGCAAGGCCGGCGCAACTGCTCCCCTCCTTGGTCCTCGACCTCGTCCTCGACCGAGACATCGGCGCCGACGGGCGGTGGGCGGCGCGCCTCGCGGCGAGCTGCGAGCCGCGAGCCGCGAGCAGCCCGTGCACCCCCGGCCCGCCTGCGTGATCCGCGGCCGCGCCCCCGCAGCCGTACGGCCGACACCCAGGGCCCGGCGCCCAGGGCCGCGGAATTTTCTGCCGTCTTCTTCCCACGGGCTTCAGTTCTGGTCGCGACTCCGGTGTAGTAACTCCTGCTGGTCGACCGCTTGTGCATATGCCGTCGACCGGTGCGCCACGCCATGCACGGATTCAGGACGACCACCTGTTCATTCACTGGCAGAGGCAGGAAGGATCCCTATGAGCCCCACGCAACTTCAGATCCGCGAGGCGGGTCCGCTCGACCTCGAGGAGGAGTTCATCGAGTTCGAGGACGACGTGGACCCCGCGCGTCGCGTCGAGGCCTGTCTGGCCGACCCGTGGGTCACCGCCACGACCCGGTTCGCCTGCGACTGAGCCGGTCCGTCCCGCACGGCCCCGGCCCGTGAGGCCGGGGCCGTGCGGGCACGCCGGCGCGGCACGCGAGACACATGCGGCGGAAGGCCGGGATCAACATCCGTTGGGCGCAATCCGGTGGCGGCAACCGGGGTGGAGGTGGGGACCGCGTGCGGTCGGCCCGGCACGACGACGTACAGCACGTGCGCGACGACCTACAGCACGTGCGCGACGGCGACCCGCCGGGCCCCCGGCACGGCGGCGTCCATGAGGCGCGGCACGGCGCCGTACCGGACCGGCGCGACGGCGCCGACGAGCCGGTGCAGGACGCCGCGGTCGAGCCGCTGGAGGAAGTCGCGATCGAGCCGCCGGACGACGCGGCCCTACTGCACCGGCAGCTCGAAGCGCTGCTCGGGGACGCCCCCCGACGGCTCGCCACCGACGAGCTGTGGCTCTACCTCCTCGACCCCGACATGCCCTCGTACGAGCACGGCTGGAAGCTCCATGTGTCGACCCGGGCCGAGAGACTCGGTGAGACCGTGCGGCTGGTCGTCCCGGTCCTGCTGCGGCACACCTGCGACGCCAAATTCGCGGTCAGCTCCTCCGTGCTGCGTGACCTCAACAGCGGCGAGCGGGATCCACGACTCGTCGGCAAGGCCATCACGGTCTACCCGCGCGCCCAGGACTTCGTGGCCATCGCCCACGAGCTGGCCGATGTCCTGGCCGGCCGCATCGGCCCCCGCGTACTCAGCGACCGCCGCGTGCGCAGCGGCGCACCGGTCCACTACCGGTACGGTCCGTTCCGGGCCACCGGGGACGGCGGGAGCACGCTCGTCATGACCGGTCCCGACGGGCGGACCTTCACCGGTCGCGCGGGAGCCCGCTACCGTCAACCGCCGTGGGCCGCCGACCCGTTCGGCCGGCCCGCGCCCGCCGAGACCCCGTCCGCGCCGCTGGTCGGCGGCCGCTTCCGCATCACCGCCGGTGTGGCGCGCTCTCCACGCGGGGACGTCCTGCGTGGCCTCGACACGGTGACCGGCGCCCGGGTGGTCGTCAAACAGGCCAGGCCCTACATGGCGGAGGACGCGCGAGGAACCGACGCTCTCGGCCGGCTGCGCCACGAGCACCGGGTGCTGGCGGCGCTCGACGGCACCGAGGGCGTCCCCCGCCTGATCGACCACGTGCGGCACGGCGAGGACGAGTACCTGGTCATGACCGACTGCGGGCCGGTGGATCTGCGCCGGGACGTGTTGCAGAACGGTCCCTACGCCGCGCGCGGCAGCGGCGCGGCCCGCCAAGTGATCCTGCTGGCACGCCAGTTGACAGGCATTCTCGACGCGATTCACGCCCGCGCCGTCGTGGTCGCAGACCTCAAGCCCCACAACGTGGTGCTCGGCCGCAACGGGGCCGTCCACGTCGTGGATTTCGGCATCAGCGCCCTCAACGGCGACCGTCCCGCCGGCGCGACGCGTGGCTACTCCCTCCCCGTGTACCGGCCCGACGCCGAGCCCGATCCGGCGGACGACCTCTACGCGCTGGGGGCGACCCTGCACTTCGCGCTCACCGGCATGGACCCGGTCGTCGTCGACCCCGACCACGCGGTCAACCGTGACCGGACCCTGGCCTGTCTGGCCGCCGCGGCCTCCGGCGCCGCACTGCGCCCCATGCGCCTGCTGATCGCAGGCCTGATGAGCCTCGACGCGGCCGAACGGAGCGCCACCGCACGCCGGTTCATGGCAGGCCGGCTCTCTGCGGCCCGTGCCGTCAGCCCGTCGACGGCCCCACCACGCCCCAGCCCCGCCCTCCTCGACGAGGTGATCGCCCACACCGTCGCCACGAGTGTGGCCGCGGCGCCCCACCTGTGCGGCCGGCCCGGCACGCACCACCCCGGCTCATCGCTCACGCTCTACGCGGGCGCGGCCGGCGTGGGACTGGAACTGCTGCACCACCGGGACCGGCCGGGCGTTGCGCAGGCCGTCGCCAAACTGGCCCGCCAGACCTTCCGCCATCCACAACTGCCGCGCCTCAACGGGTCGTTGTACGTCGGCCGGACCGGTGTCGAGGTGTTCCTCGCCGCAGCCGCACCTTACGCAGGCCTTCCGGCCCGCCCCGCGCCCTTGGCCCCGCAGCCTCCCGACGAGACCGGCGACCAGATCGGCGGGGCCGCCGGGGCCGGCACGGGCCACCTGATCCTGGCAGCGCAGGCCGAGACCGATGGACGCACCGCCGACGTCGCCCGGCACAGGGCCCTCGCGGCAGAGCATGCGGCAGCGCTCCTGGTCCGTGCGGGCGACCCGGCCCCCGACCTCCCCCGGACGGCATCGTCGTCGGACGCGGCCTACGAATTCGGCTTCGCCCACGGCACCTCGGGCATCGTGCACTTCCTCTACGCGTATCAGCGAGCCACTGCCGACCCCTCGGCACGCGCCGCCGCGCTGACCGGCCTCGATGTGCTCGCGGGCCGTTTCCCGCAGCTGTTGGCGCTGGCCGACCGTCCCGAAGCCAGCCGCCGCTACGCCTCATGGTGCCGGGGACTCGCGGGCATCGCGGCCCTCCTGATCGACGCCGGAACCGGCGAACAGGACGCGGCACTCCTCGCCCTCGGCCTGCGCGGCGCCCGGACCTGCCACCGCATCGCTCCCCGGATGAGTCTGGTGTCCCAGTGCTGCGGCCTGTCCGGCGTCGGTGACCTGCTCATCGACGCAGCCCTCGCGACGGACGACACCGCGTACTGGTCCGCGGCCCAGGACGTCGCCTCCCTGATCCTGACGCGCAGCGGCGGCACACCCCGCCGCCCCGTGTTCCCCGACAACACCCTCACCGGCACCGACGTGGCCTGGGCCACCGGCAGTTCGGGCGTACTCACCTTCCTGCGCCGGCTCCGCGACCGCGACGCCGTCCGGCTGTGGGTCTCGCCCGGCCCGCGCGCTCTCAAACGGGGCAGCTGACCGGGCCGAATCCGACCGACTGCGGCAAGACGGGATCGACGATATTGAGTGAGCCGGGCAGCGCGTGCTGAATTCGTTGATAAGGGCGTGTTCCTCGACATAGCCGCGATCCCGACCCGGTGGCAGGTCCCCTGCTTCGCCGCGTTCGTATGGAGCGAGGACTTCGCCCTCCTCACAGCAGGATCGGGCGCCCACTCCTCCCCCAGCGTCGCCCTCTGCCGGGCGGTGACCGAAGCCGTGCAGAGCCGCCTGACCATCATCAACGGCGCCCGCGACGACCCGACCGCCGCCTACTCCCACGTCCTGAAAGGATCCACCCGGCGGCCCGCACCCGCCCCGCGAGCAGCCCCCTACCAGGACGCGCTGAGCACCCCCGGCGCCACCTTCACCAGCGTCGACACCGAACTCGCCGTCCTCCAGACCGGAGGCAGCGGCATCTCCGCCGGCCTGGCCCTCGGCTGCTCCGTCGCCACACAGATGCTCCTCGGCCCCTACGGCGGAGTACTCGCCGACCGCCTCCCCCGCAAGACCCTCGCCATCAGTGCAAACATCGTTCTCGCAAGCGTCCGGGCGCTCCTGGGAACCCTTCTCACCGCAGCGCCCCACCACACAGCGCTCTGGATGTTCGCCACCACCGGCGCAGCGACCGCGACCGTCCAACCGCCTTCCAGGGACTGCTCGTCGAACTCGTCCCCGTCACCACCCTGCAGGAGGCAAACGCTTCACTACGCCTCGTCCTCAGCCTGGCCCGCATCGCCGTACCGGGCTTCGGATCACTACTGGGCGCCACATTCGGCTTCGGCCACGTCCTCATCGCCTGGCCTGGCCGGCTTGGGCGTGACCACGCCGGGCTGGTCGGACGTCTACCTGTCCGGGGACATCGCGGTTCGGCTTGAGGGCCCGGCTGCGCGGAAAAGTCTCCGTTCGCGGTGAACCGGGCGGTACTGAACGACGTGTTCCATCTGGGCACTCAGGCGATCCTGGCCGGGGCGCGGGAGCCGCTGCCAAGAATGCACGGCACGGCGGACACCTTCGTACGCGTCGAGACCCCACCGGTTCCGGGTGATGTTCGCCCGGCCGGTGGAGCGTCGAGGGCGCCCGGCACGACTTGGCCGTCCACGGCGACCCGCACCTCGGGGGGGGCTTGAGTCTCCCGTGGGGGGAGAGGTCAGAGTGAGGGCATGAACGGCGAGACGCTCCACTCGATCGGTGATTTGGCCCGGCGGACGGGTCTGACGGTGAAGGCCATCAGGTTCTACGCCGACTCCGGAATCGTGCCGCCCACTGACCGCAGCACGGCCGGCTACCGCCTGTACGGTGCTGACGCTGTAGCCCGTCTCGAACTCGTGCGCACGCTGCGCGAGTTGGGAATCGGTCTCGCGACGATCCGGCAGGTGATGGGTCAGGAGGTCTCGCTTGCCCGTGTCGCGCAAACGCATGCCGAGGCCCTCGACGTGCAGATCCGTGTGCTGCGTCAGCGTCGCGCCGTACTCACCGCCGTGGCCCGACGCGGCGCGACTCCCCGGGAGCTGGACGACATGCACCGCCTTGCTCAACTGTCCGAAGCCGAACGACAGCACCTGATCGACGACTTCCTGGCGTCCGTGTTCGACGGACTGCACGAGCACCCCGCCTTCACCGGCGTCAGCCGCTCACTGACTCCCGAACTCCCCGATGATCCCGATCCCGCGCAGATCGAGGCGTGGATAGAGCTGGCCGAGCTGATCCAGAACCATGAATTCCGCGCCTCCCTTCACCGTATGGCGCAGGACCTCGCCGTGGACCGGGCTCCGGACGACACCAACGGGCTGCCCCGGATCCTCGCCGAGGCAGTCCGAGCGCAGGTCACCCCGGCCATCGAGTCCGGCATCGAACCGAGCTCGCCCACGGCAACGCCGATCGTCACCGCGCTCGGAGCGCACTACGCACGCATCCTCGCGGCCACGGCCCCACAGGACCCCGAAGAACTCCACCGCCGCCTCGCGTGCCGACTCGAGCAGATGAACGATCCGCGCCGGGACCGCTACTTGTCCCTACTCGCCGTCGTCAACGGCTGGCCTGCACCCGAGAGCCTGGCCCCCGCCCTCGCCTGGGTCTGCGAAGCCCTGCACTTTCGGATGGCGCACCAGTGACACGCTTACGCATTTCTGCCACTCCTGCACGTTCCGCAGCGCCTGCGCCTTCCCGGCTCCTGGGCGACTACCACGCGCTCATGCGGGTGCCCGGATTCTGGCGCATGGCCGCAACTGGTATGGCGTCGAAACTGGCGGCCGGCATGACCAGCCTGAGCCTGCTCCTGTTGGTCAGCAGCTCCACGACCTACGCGACTGCCGGACTTGCAGTGTCCTGCTCCACGCTGGGACAGGGGCTGACCGCACCGCTGCGAGGCCGGCTCATCGACCGCTACGCGGCACGTCCGGTGTTGTTCGTGATGCTCCTGGCCCATCTCACCACTACTGCCACCATGATCGTTACCGTACGAGGCGGCGCGGGCACCCCAGTCATCTGTGCCTCGGCGGCAGCCGCCGGCATGACCACTCCACCGGTCGCAGTCATGATGCGCTCGCTGTGGCACAGCGTCACCGACACCATGACCCTCGGCACGGCCATGGCACTCGACGCTTCCATGATGGGTACCGCCCTGATCATTGGCCCGGTCTGCGCGAGCTGGCTCAGCCTGTCCTTCTCCCCCTTGCTGCCCTACGTGGTCATCTCGGCCATGACCGTTCTGGCCGTCTCGCTGGTGGCGCATACCGCTGCGGTGCCGGCACGTTCCGCACCGGGCGGACGGTGGCTGGGGGTGCTGACATCATTCGCCCTGTGTCGTGTGCTGGTTGCCGATGCCCTGTTCGTCATGACGGTCACCGCCATGGACGTCCTGTTGCCGATCTACGCGCGGCAGGTCCACGCGGAGCACCTGACCGGGTCGTACCTAGGAATTCTCGCCGTCGGCAGCGTGCTGGGCAGTTTTGCCCTGGGCGCGGCCGCCAACCGCCTAGTCCACAGACTCAGCCTGCCGCTTTTGCTGGGGTTGTTCGCCGCGGGGTGTGCCGTCCTCGCCGCCGCCACGCAGCTCTCTCCGGTGACCGTTCTCGTGGTCTGCCCGCTGGCCGGTCTCCTGATCGGCTCACTCTTCGCAGCCTTGCGCACTACAGGCGGCGCGCTGGCTCCTCAGAACCGTGTCACCGAAACCATGTCCTGGCTCAGCACCGTCGACATGATCGGCGGCGCGGCCGGGGCTGCTCTGTTCGCCCATCTCGCCGAGGCGGAGGGAAGCAAGGCTGCCTTCGTCCTGGTCCCCGCACTGGGGATGGTCGCTGCCGCGATCAGCCGGCCCGGCCCGGGCAGGCAGCGACAGCGACGACACCAGTCGTGTTGAACGTCGGAGCCGATGCACAGCCGTTTGAGCAGCCCGAAGTGCAGGGGGCGGACGCGGCGGAGCGGCGTTGGGGGCAGGTCTGAGCGTCATCGAGGCCAGGGGAGCACCGCTGCGGAGCGCTCCGGCCCCGCCTCGTAGTCGCGCACGCTCCGTCGCGCCTGCGACAGCCATCCAGACTTCTTTGCACCACTCGCCCCCGTCGGCAGGAACGCGAGCCTCTTCGCCCCTTTGGGCCTGCTCACGGTATTGATCGTGCGGGAAAGAACGACTTGGCCCAGGTGACGAGGTTGCGGGTCTGCGGCAGGTGGCCGTTGAATGCGGTCCGCGTAGTCTCGCGGGGTGCATTCTCATCTGAGCTTCGAGAACCCTCCCCCTCTGCCCCACGGGGTGGTGGTCGAGACGTTGGAGCGTGCCCTGCGTGACCGCTCAGCAGAGGGCGAGGCGGCAGAAGTCCTGGTTGGCACAGCGTTGAACGACGACGACGCGGGGTTCGTCGAGCACTGGTGCGTGCAGGTCGGGACGCGGGCCGTGCCAGGTAGTCCGCTGCTCGGGCTGGCTGGACTGTGCCTGGGCCATACCGCTCGACGCTTTGGCCGTCTCAGCGACGAGGCCCGTGCTTTGGCGGAGTCACTGGCGGAGCGGGCGGAGGCGGACCCGTCAGATGTGGACGGTCGGGCTCTCGACGGCCGTGACGATGTCCGGGACTTCCTTCACCTGTGGTGACGTCGCCTGTTGCTGCGGCTGTTGAGGCCAGTCCGCATCGACCCTCCTCCCGCGGGCTTCGAGGTGCTTGTCGGTGGTGTCCTGGTTCCGCCACCGGACGCAGCCGCTGACCATGCTGCGCCGGGCCTTGCGGGTGGGGTGGTCGGCGGCGTCGACAACGGCGCCATCTCGGCCCGGCGCCAGATCACCACGGATCCGGTGCGTCGGCGGCGATCGTCAGTAGCCGCTGCTTGTCGCCGTCATCGATTTCGCCGACCCGCGCACGCTCAGCCGCCCGCAAAGCCTGACGTACCACGCGCCACCCGGAGCTATGGGGACGGCGCGTCACAGCAGGGCGAACCTGACCAGCCGTGGTCGTCGAGGCCGGTCAGCACCGCCTCCACGAACTTCCGCCGGTCGTCGCCGTGATCGCGGAACCACATTCCCAACTGATGCTGGGCGTCCGGAAGGACGAACCGCGTGTACTGGGCGCGGGCCGCCAGTGCGTCCTGTACGGCATCGGTCACCGCGGACGGGATCACCGTGTCCGTGCCCGGCACGGCGAGCACCGCCCGGCCCTCGTACGCCCGCAGCACCTGAAACGCGGGCGTCCCACGCCAGCTGTCCGGTCGCCGGATGATCCTGCTGAACCGGCCCTCCCCGTCCGCGAAGGGCGCGTCCCACGCCTCGGCGGCATACACGGCGGGCGCGCACAGCCCGAGCGCAGTCACCCGATCCCCGTAATGGGCGACGAGATCCGCCACCGTCTGCCCGCTCATGCTGAAACCCACCAGTACCAGCGGCCCCTCCGCCCCGCCATACGCGTCGATCACCGCGACGGCCTGCTCGAACCGTCGCCGCAGGCTTAACTCACTGAGGCTTCCGGTGCTTTGGCCGTGCCCGGAGAAGTCGAAGGCGACCCCCCGGCAGCCGTGGGCCACGAACTCCTGTACCAGCGGGAGCAGTCGTTCCATGCTGCTGTTGCCCGCGCCATGCAGCACCACGGCGGTGGCCCTGGAAGGCTCACCGCCGTACACACCGCCGTACACACCGCTGAGCCGTTCACCCTCGTGGTCGAGCGTGAAGTCGAAGAGCATGCCCCCTATTCACTCACGACGTGGCGTCCGCCTTTCGGGAGTGTCACTGCCGACGTCCGGCCGTGGGCTCCATCTGTGCGGGTCCGGGACGGTTCGGATGCCGCGGGTGACAGCGTTCGGAGCGCGAGTCGGGCCGCGTCAATCTCCTTGGTGCGGACGAAGGCCAGGGTCGGGTCGATGCCCTCGATCTTCGTCTTCTTCTCATGAGAGGCGGCAGGCGATGTTGCTTGCCAGCGGGTGAGGGATGCGCTGAGCGGTCGTGTCGGCTATGACGAATCGTGCTGTTCGGCCTGTTCGGCCTGCTCGGCAGGGAACAGGATGGGGCTGAGGAGGTAGCGGGTGCGTTCCGGTGATGGTTCGTTGGCGAGGAGGGGTGCGATGGCGGCTTGCATCGCGCCGATCAGTGCCACGAGCTCGTCCCTGCTGAGCCAGATCGCGTGCTGGCGATAGCCGACGAGGTCGTCCACGGGGTCGCTGCCTTCGCGCTCCAGGTAGGCGCCGAACTCCGCGGCCAGGGCTGCCATGGCGGCAGCGAAAGCCCGTTCGTGGTGCTGCGGGGTGAGCGCGCGCATGGAATCCGCGTCGATGCCCGTGTGTTCCTGCCGTAGCTGGTAGCTGCGTTCGGTGGCACCCCGCACTCGGCGTTCGCCGGCGACGTCGAGGATCCCGCCCGCTACGAGAAGGTCGACGTGCCGGTAGACGGTCGCCTTGGATGCGTCCGGGATCAGAGCGCACAACTGGCCGGTGGTCAGAGTCCGCCCGCCGCGCAGCGCGTGGACCACACGGAGGCGGACGGGATGCGCCAGGAGTTCCAGGGTGTCCATGCCTCAACTTTCTCATGCATGCTACCTTTCTCAAACATAAGAAAGGTGGGGGGATGCAGACTTCTGAGCAGATCGCCGTGCGGGTGGTTCAGTGGGCACGCGATGGCCGTTTCGGGGAGGTCATTGCGTTGTTCAGCCCGCCGTTGCGTGCCGCGGTGACCGTCGAGGCCCTTCAGGCGGCCTGGCTCGCCGAGACCGCGGCCACCGGCTCGGTCACCGACCTCGGCGAACCGTCGAGTGAGGCCCTGCGGCCGGACTTGGTTCGGGTCAGCGTGCCCGTGGTCTGCGAGCGGGGACAGTTCACCGCCGTCATGTCCGTCGACTCCGCCGGCCTGTTGAACGGGCTGCGCCTCGCGCCCGCCGCCGGCGAACCGTGGGCGCCACCCTCCTACGCGGATCCGGACGCCTTCGAGGAACGGGAGGTCACACTCGGAGTGGGCCCTCTCGCAGTGGCCGGGACCATCACTGTTCCGCGTGGTGACGGTCCGTGGCCCGGGGTCGTGCTCTTGAGCGGCGGAGGCCCCTTCGACCGGGACGCGACCAGCGGCCCCAACAAGCCCCTGAAGGACATCGCGTGGGGTCTGGCCAGCCGCGGCGTTGCGGTGTTGCGCCATGACAAGGTGACGTTCACGCACGCGGCGCAGGTGGCTGCCGCAGACGACTTCACGATGACACGCGAATACGTTCCCTACGCTGTCGCCGCCGTGCGTCTGCTCCAGGCGGAGCCGCGCGTCGATGCCGACCGGGTGTTCATCGCAGGGCACAGCATGGGTGGCAAGGTCGCGCCGCGGATCGCCGAGGCCGAGCCGTCCGTCGCGGGCGTCGTGATCCTGGCGGGTGACGCCGAGCCCATGCACCGGGCGGCCGTCCGGGTCGTGAGCCACCTTGCCGCTCTCGACCCCGGCCCGCGCTCCGAGGCGGTCCTTGCGGAGATCACTCGCCAGGCTGCGACAGTCGAGAGCACCCTGTCACCCAGGACGCCCCGGGAGGACCTGCCCTTCGGCCTTCCCGCCTCGTACTGGCTCGACCTGCGCTCCTATGACCCCGTTGCCACCGCCGCCCGCCAGCACAAGCCGCTGCTGATCCTCCAGGGCGGACGCGATTACCAGGTCACCGTCGAGCACGACTTGGCCCTCTGGCAAGCGGGACTGACCGGGCACCCGGACGTCACCATCCACATCTACGAAGCCGACGACCACCTTTTCTTCCCCGGGACAGGACCCTCGACGCCCGCCGGGTACATGACGCCCCAGCACGTGGACGCGGCGGTCATCACGGACATCGCTGCATGGCTGGAGCGCCGGCTTCAGCGCCCCGAGTCGGCGGTCTTGGGGTTTGTTCAACTTGCCGAGCAGGGCTGACGAGGTGTTGTCCCCCTTGTAGCGCGGTCGGAGGTGCCGATGATGTCGAGGCTGGAGGGATGCCCCTGTCGGCGGGGCCCTCGCTCCTCTTCCGCTCGGCCTTTAGGCCTGGCAGGCCGTCCCGGAATCGGCTGCTGGTTCATGGCCGGCCGATACGGAAGCCCTGGTGAGGGGGCGTGGCGTTTTCGCGTGGGTACCAGCGGCAGCGTGTGGCGCGCGACCGATTGCTCTCCCGCCAGAAGGTAGGAGCCGGGCGAAAACGGGAGCAATAGCGCAGGCCCACAAAAGGCGAGGGGGGAGCGCCAATCAGTTTATTAACGGCGTTTAGCTTACCAGGAGTACGCTGCGAACCGAACGCCGTATAGTTCTGCCCCCCACCAGGAGGAACCAGCATGGAACCAAAGCCCACCCGTCGCGCGCGGCTCCGCCAACAGACGATCGCGGAGATCAAGGAAGCGGCCTTGAAGGCGCTGACGGAATCGGGCCCGGCAGGTATCACACTGCGCGGGATCGCCCGCGAACTGGGCATGACGGCGGCGGCGCTGTACGGCTACTTCGACACCCGCGACCAGCTGATTTCCACGCTGGCGGCAGACGCATACAACGAGCTGGCCGACTCCCACGAGGCCGCACTGGCCGCACTCCCACCCGAGGAGGCGGCCGACCGGGTACGCGCGGTGTGTGAAACGTTCCGCACCTGGTCGGTCGCGAACCCGGCGGCGTTCCGGTTGATCTACGGCGACGGCCTGCCCGGCTTCAGCCCGCCGGAGGACGTCACGGAAGCGGCGCGACGATGTTGCATGGCGCTGCTGGACGTGGTCGCCGGCGCCTGGGACCACGCGCCGGCGACGCTCCGCGAGGACAAGGCCGAGTGGGCCGACTTCCAGGAATCCCTGGCGGCCCCGGCCCGCGAGAAGTTCCCGCACCTGCCACCGCAGGCACTCGGTCTGACCCTGCGCATCTGGGGGCGGATGTACGGGCCGGTGATGCTGGAGGTGTTCGGCCACCTTGGCCAGCAGATTGTCGATCCGTCCCAGGTATATCGCCGCGAAGTCGAAGCGATCATCGAAATGCTGGGCCTGGGCGATTAACGCCTTTGAATTGCGGCTCTCTCGGCAATAGGGCCTCGCAATGACAGGCCGTGTCGCGGAAATGTTGCGATTGACGCACATCATCCGGTGCTCGTCCGCGCCCGTCATCGAGCGGTCTCCCGTGCCGATGCGCGCACGCCGGCGCGCTGCGCCGGCGCGGCTGCCCCTGCTTCGCGCAAACCGAAGGGGCCGGGCCGTCCCTCGTCGGCCCGGCCACCACCCCCCGGGACGTACGTCAGGCGGTGGTCCCCCCGTCCACCGCGAGGGTGGCGCCCGTGACGAACGCGGCGCCAGGCGAGACGAGGTAGGCGACCGCCTCTGCGATGTCGGACGGAGTGCCGTAGCGGCCCAACGCGGTGCCGGCGCGCTGGAAGTCGGCCGTGGGACCGTCAGCCGGGTTCATGTCGGTGTCGACCGGGCCGGGGCTCACCTGGTTGACGGTGATCCCGCGCGGCCCCAGGTCCCGCGCCAGTCCCCGGGTCAGACCCAGGATCGCGGCCTTGCTGACGGCGTACGGGGTCGTCCCGCCGCCCGGCACCCGCTCGCCGAGGCAGGAGCCGATGTTCACGATCCTGCCGCCGTCGGGCAGATGCCGGGCGGCGGCCTGCGCGGTGAGCAGCGCGCCGCGCACGTTGACGTGCAGCGTCCGGTCGACCACCTCGGGGGTGACGTCGGTCAGCTCGGCCCCGCTGAGGTCCATGTACCCGGCGTTGTTCACCAGGATGTCGAGACGGCCGAAGTGCGCGACGGCGTCCTCGACCGCGGTGGCCGGCCCCTCGTGCCCGGCGGCGTCGGCCCGGATCGCCAGCGCGGTGCCGCCCGCCCGCTCGATCGCGGCGACCACGTCATCGGCGGCTGCGGCGTCTCGGGTGTAGGTGAGTGCCACCCGGATCCCCTCCGCGGCGAGCCGCCGGGCGATGCCCGCGCCGATGCCGCGGCTGGCGCCGGTCACGAGGGCGACTCGGCTCTGCGCGAGTGCGGGAAACGGCATGGTGGGGTCAGACACGGGTCGGCCTTTCGGTCGCCGGGAGCGAGGATGTCGCGGCGGGGGACGCGGACGGGGCGGTGCGGCGCAGGACTTCGGGCAGCAGCGTCAGCAGCCCCAGGACGGCCATGGCCGCGCCCGTCCACAGCGGGGCGCGCAAGCCCCAGTGCGCGACGCCGATGCCGCCGACCCAGGAACCGACGACCACGCCGAGGGTGATGAAGGAGGTGTGGACGGTGTTGACCAGCGGCCGGTCGTTGGCGGTGCGCATCACGCGCGTCACCATCGCCGGGTTCATGGTCACGCCGACCAGCCCGATGCCTGTCATCGCGGTCAGCGCCGTCGCCGCGTTGCCCGCGCCGAGCGCGAACAGCGTCAGGAATACGGTGTTCAGCGCAAGGCCGCAGGCGAGCACCGCCATGGTGTGACGGTCGGCGAGCCGTCCCACCACGGCGTTGCCGACGACGGTAGCGGCGCCGTAGAGCACCAGCAGCAGCGGGACGGTGCCCGCGGCGAAGCCGGTGACGTCGGTGAGGATCGGCACGAAGTACGAGAAGGCCGCGAAAGTGGCCCCGATGATCAGCATGCTGGTGGCGAACGCGGCCCACAGCCGGGCATTGCGGAACGCGCCCAGCTCGGACCGCACGGAACCGCCTGCGCCGTCGGACTCCTCCTTCGCCAGTGCCGGAACCGCGCCGCAGGTGACGGCGAGGGACAGCGCCGCCAGAGCCGCCACCGCCCAGAACGCGAACCGCCAGCCGTAGTGCTCCCCTGCCAGCTGCGACAGCGGCAGGCCGAGCACGGTGCCCACCATCAGGCCGCCGAGCACGATGGAGGTGGCCCGGCCGCGCACCTCGGGCCCGGTGATGCGCACGCACACGGCGAGCGCGACGCCGAAGAACGCGCCGGAGGCGGCTCCGGTGACCAGCCGGGCGGCGACCATCAGACCGTAGCTGGTGGCAAGCGCGCCCAGCGCCTGGCCGGCGAGGAAGACGACGTACAGGAATATCAGGGCGGTCTTCTGACGCAGCCTCAGCAGGAAGCCGGTCAGCAGGGGGCCGCCCAGGGCCATGGCGGCGGCGTAGATGGAGACCAGGTAGCCGATCTGCGGGATTCCGGCGCTCAGGTCGTCGGAGAGCTGAGGCATGAGGCCGGCCACCAGGAACTCGCTGGTGACCATGGTGAAGATGCCCAGGCCCAGGACGTAGATGGCGAAGGGCATGGCTCACACTCCGTTCGTGCCGCGGGCCGGACCGGGCTGCGGGGCTCCGGGCGACCCGGCATCGCCGGGGTGGTACGACTCGGCGTCCTGGTCGGTGGCGGCCGGCTCGGCGTCGTGCCGGTCGGGTCCGGTCGCCTCGGCGATCTGGTAGGAGCCGAGCGACTCGGCGATCGCCTTGGCCTGCGGGTTGTCGGCCGGGTCGAAGACAGGGATCGGCTCGCCGGGGCGGGCCGTGACACCGGCCTGGAGGAAGAACTCCTCGAAGCCGCTGGGCGTGAAGATCAGCAGCTGTTTGGCGGCGTGCAGGCCCTTGTTGCGGAAGCGGTGCACGGTGCCCTTGGGCACGAAGACGAAGTCGCCGGCGCGTACGTCGTAAGTCTGACCGTCGGCGTAGAACTCGAGTTCGCCTTCGAGGAGGTAGAAGGCCTCGTCCTCGTTGCGGTGGTCGTGGGCGGGCGGACCGCCGCCCGGCGGAACGGATGCCTCCAGCAGCGTGACGGTCCCGCCGGACTGCGCGGTGTCGACCTTGACGGTGTAGACGTCACCGTTGAGCCAGACCGAGGGGCCCTGGCCCGACGGGATATGCAGCACCTTGCCGATGGTCGGCGGGTGCTCGCCGTGGAGCTGTTCGTTCAGTGACATGGGGTACGGACCTCAGGAGACGGGGACGGAAACGGATGGTGTGGCGGGAGCCGGGCCGGACGCGGAAAGCGGGCCGGGTGCGCAGACCGGCCGTACCGGGGCCGGTGGGTGCGGTGAGCCGAGGCGAGTGCCGTCGGGCAGCTGTCCGGTGCTGCCGGCCGCGGTCTCCCGGCCGTCGCACTCGGTGGTCAGCACCTCGAGCCAGCCGTCGGCGCAGCCCACGAGGACCCGGCCCGCCGCGGTGTGCACGACGAGACCCGGAACAGACGGTCGGCCGGGTGCGTCGGCGGGCTCGGGGTCGACGGACAGGATCCGCACCCGGCGGCCGGCCTCATCGGCGGTCCAGGCACCGGGCGAGCGGTAGCCGGCCCGGACGTGCCGTGCCACGACCGCGGTCGCGGAGCGGAAGTCCAGTCGCAGGTCGGCGTCCGAGGGGCGGCCGAAGTACGAGCGCCGCGAGGGGTCCTGCCGGATCGGGCGGTAACCGCGGGAGACGAGCTGCGGGATGAGTTCGAGGAGCATCAGGATGTTGGCCCGCTCCTGGGCGGTGCGCAGTTCGATCGCGGTCTCGCTGCCGGTCAGCGGCACCTGGTGCTGCATGATCAGGTCGCCGCTGTCGAGGACGGGCGTCATCTCGATCGCGGAGACCGCGGACTCGGTCGCGCCCTCACGGATCATCCAATAGAACGGTGAGAGACCTGCGAACGCGGGCAGCGGGGACGGATGGAAGTTGACTGCCGTGACCCGGGGCACGGACAGCAGCCGCTCACGCAGGATCTGCTGGAAGTTGGCGACGAGGAAGTAGTCCGCACCATAACCCTCCAACTCCTCCACAAAGGAGGGCAGGTTGACCGAGGAGGGTCTCAGCACCGGCACGCCGAGCGCGGCGCCCTGGGTGACCAGATCGACCTGCTCGGGGTCGTCGGTGAAGTAGGAGCAGCGTTTGCCCTGCGGTGAGGTGACCACTGCGGACAGTTCGACCTGCGGATGGCCGTGGAGCATGCTCAGGAACGGCGAGCCGAGCTTGGAGTTGACCTCCGAGAACAGCACGACGCGTATCGGGCCCTCGCGATCCGTGGGAGCCATGGGTCGTGACACCTTTCTCTCTGGCGTGGACTGTGCGACGTACGGGAAACGGACCGGCTAGAAGAACGGGCTGGTCGACTTGCCTCCGAGCAGCACGTTGCCGGTGAGCTGGAGGATCGAGTCCTGGGCGACGGCGTGCTGGTTCATGGTCCAGGCGTCGCGCAGCCAGCGGTCCAGCGGCGAGGGCTTGTAGACGGAGGACCCGCCGACGAGGTCGAAGAGGCTCTGCACGATGTCGCGGGCGGTGCGGAAGGCGTGCCGGCGGGCGATGGCGGTGGCCACCCGGGTGTCGTCGGTCAGCTCGGTGCCGCCGGCCAGCGCGTCCCACTGGCGGGTGAGGCTGGCGTACACCCCGGAGCGGGCGGCGAGCAGCTCCCCCTCCAGTTGGGCGATGGTGCTCTGCACGCGGTGGTCCTGCGCCCAGGGGGTGCCGGTCTCGCGGTCGGTACGGTGCGCGGCCAGTTCCCGTACGTGATCGAGTGCGGCGCGGGCCACGCCGAGCGGGATGCCGGACATCTTGCGCAGGATCGCGTCGGGACTGGAGTGCAGGGGGCCGGTGCGGCGCGGGTTGGAGAAGCTGAAGGTGCGCTCCTCGGGGACGAACAGGTCCTCGCAGGAGTAGTCCTGGCTGCCGGACCCGGCCAGGCCGGTGGTGTGCCAGGTGTCGTGGAAGGTGTAGGCGTCGGGCCGCGATATGAGCACCCGCCAGTGGGTGGGCCCGCCGGTGAGCGGGTCGGGCTCGGGGTTGCCGTCCTCGTCCACGACCAGGCAGCCGGCGCCGAGCCAGTCGCAGTGGGCGGAACCGGAGCCGAACTTCCAGCGGCCGGTGAGCCGGTAGCCGCCCTTGGTACGCACGGCGCGGCCCTGTGGGTAGATCCAGCCTGAGTTGGCCAGGTCGAGCGAGGGGTACATCTCGCGGGCGACCTCGTCGTCGAGGTAGCCGGAGTAGATGCCGGAATCCATGCCGATCATCGCGCACCAGGCGGTGGAGGCGTCGCCGGTGGCGAGGGTCTCGACGAGCTCGCACTGCTGCATGGACGTGAGTTGCGGGCCACCCCAGACCGTGGGCATGGCGGCACGGAAGACACCGCCGTCGCGCAGCAGGGCGACGATGTCCGCGGGCAGGGTGCGGTTCGCCTCGATACGGGGGCCGGCCTCGCGCAGCAGCGGAACCAGGGTGCGGGCGTGCGCGAGGATCGCCTCTGCGGTGTCGGGGACGACGTGCGCGCCGCCGGGTTCGGTGATCGGGGTCGTGGTGGTCATGGTCATGGCGGGCTCCTTCGGTGAGCGGTGCGGAGTGGTCAGAGGTAGCGGCCGGGCGCGAGCGTGCGCTGCGGGTCGAGCAGGGCGGCGATGTCGCCGACCAGGGCGGCGTCGGCGGCGTCGGGGGCGTGGGCGCGGCCCCAGCCGCCGTGCCCGGCGTCCAGCCGGTACGGCGCCCAGCCGGAGTCGGCGAACAGCTCGTACGCCCGGTCCAGCGCGCGGTGTGCGGCCTCGGTCTGGGTGGCCCGGTCGAAGGGGAACGAGACGACCAGGTCGATGACGTCGGCGTCGAGTGCGTTGACGGTGGCGCCGGGCCGGATGCCGGTCTCGGCGTGGACGGTGTCGAGCAGGGACAGGGCACGTGAGGTGTCCCTACCGGTGAAGGGGATCAGTGGCAGGAAGAACAGCCAGCCGTTGCCCTCGGCGTCGACGAGGTCCGCGCTCGTGCCGGTGGCGGAGGCGAGCATGTCCTCGTTGAACTCGACCGAGCCCGCGTACGCGGCCCGGACGACCTTGGAGACGGTGTCGTCGGCGGCGGGCTCCTCGCCTGCCGCGATGCGGTCGAACAGGCCGGTACCGCGGGCCTCTTCGACGAGCGCGCCGACCAGCGCGTCGAGGGTGCCGGCGGTGGCGTCCACGCACAGGTGGGCGAGGTAACCGTGGCCGCGCTCGCCGCCGTACGTGGCGGTGGAGGCGGTGTCGTAGATCTTCACGACGCCGGAGAGCAGGTTGCCGGCCCGCCAGCGGCGGATCAGGTCCACGGCCTCGGTCAGTCGCTCGCGGCCGAAGGAGAGCCGGACCACGCACTGCGCCTCGGGACGCGGCAACAGGCGGACTACGGCGGCGGTCACCACGGCGAGCGGGGACTGGGTGAACAGGTGCAGGGTGCTGGGACCCAGGCCGTACGGGTTGGCGGCGCGGCCCGCGGTGGTACCGGGCCACCAGCCGGTGCGCACCAGGCGACCGTCGGGGAGGACGGCCTCCAGGCCGAGCAAGTCCTCGGTGCGCTGGCGGCGCAGTCCCACTCCCCGGTCGACGAGGTTGCCCACGAAGGAGGTGTGGCCGGAGGAGGCGGTGACGTTAAGCATGCGCTCGCTTCCCGCGAGCCGGGCGGACAGGGCGGCCTGGGTGACGCCGGGTTCGACGACGGCGTACCCGGCGTCGGTGTCGAGGGCACGGACGGCGTCGAGGCGGTCGAGTTCGAGGCGGACCACGGGTCCGGCGGCCGGTTCCTTCGAGCCCAGGCCCCAGTTGCGTCCGGTGGAGACGGCGTGCAGGCCGGGCAGCCCGGCGCGGGTGCCGCCGTGTGCGTCGAAGGCGCGGACGACGAACCGTACGTCCTCGGCGCAGCCGGGGCGCAGAACGGCGTGCAACGGGCGGGCGGCGAACGCGGAGACGTTGTTCTCCGCGGGCAGCGGCTCACCGGTGGCGCCTGCGGGCCGGATCACGTGCTCGGGGCCGAGGGCGGCGGTGACGGTGTCGAGGACCGTCGCGAGGGCCGGGGCGGGGGCGGGGATGGTGTGCTGCGCGGGCATCTCGGCGGTGGGGAGGTCGGGTTGGGTGGCGGTTTCGGGCATGGCGAATCCTCGGAGGGTGCGTACGCGTCGGCGGACGAGGGCGTACTACGGGGCGGGAAGTAAGGGGAGTGCGGGCGCCGGCGTGAACCCGGGCGCCGGGCGGGGGTTCGGACTCGGGCTCGAACTCGGACTCGGGTCGGATCCGGCTCAGACGGTGTCGGGATGGATGGGTGGGCCGTCGCAGATGTCGGGCCGCGTCGGGGCCGCTCCTGCGAGGTAGGCCGGGGCGGGCCGGCCGGGCCGGACCCAGCGCAGATGTGCCAGCACCCGCAGCGTGCGTCCGGGCGCCCCCGCGAAGGCGGCGTCCTGAGCGCAGAGCGCGGGCAGGTCCCAGCCCGCCTCGTGCAGGGCGAGCGCGGGATTGGTGGCGGTGAGGTCCGGGGTCTGGGTGAACATCAGACTGACCAGGTCGTCGCGTTCGAGGCGGTTGGCGGCCAGGAGCGCCACGAGAAGCTCGCGAGTGGCACGGGCGATGGCCGGCGCGGTGTCGTCGGCCACGGCGATGGCACCGCGGACTGCGGCCAGAGTGACGGCTTGGGGAGCGTCGGCGAAGACCGGGGCTGACGCGACGGTGGCGTCCAGCGCGCCCTCGGCTCCACGGGCCTGCGCGGACCCGCCCGCCCCGGTCGTGGAGGCCCCGGTGCACGCGGCCGAAGGAGCCGTACCTGCCCCCGTGCCGGCCCCCGAGTCAGCCGGCGACGTCGTACCGGAACCCACCGCCGGGACGGCATGCGGACCCGCTTCCGGGCTCAACTCCGGTCCGCGGGGGCGCAGATGAAGCGTCCCTGGTGGAACACCAGGGCGTCCTGCGGTTCCTCGGTGCACGTGGTGTGCAGGACGCGGGCCAGGAAGAGGCTGTGGTCCCCGCCGGAGTAGGTTTCCTCGACCTCGCAGGCGAGGGAGGCCAGGGCGCCGGGCAGTACGTCGTGCCCTTCGGCCGAGCGGGCGAGGTAGGCCCCGAGGGAGTGCCCGACGGGCTTCTCGTGGGAGGCGAACAGCCGTGCCACATCGGCCTGTTGGGCCGCGAGCAAATGAACTCCCAGCCTGCCGCTTGCGGCGATGACGGGGTGGGCGCGGGCACTCTTCATGACGGAGACGAGGACGCGCGGCGGGTCGAGCGAGACCGAGGTGAACGCGTTGACGGTCATGGCCACGGCGGTCTCCGCGCTGCCGCTGCTGAGAACGGTCACGCCGGTGGGATAGCGGCGCATGACGTCCCGCAGCTCCGCGGGTGCGCGGCCTTCGGTCGTGCCGCGGGCATGGGTGATGGACGGTGCAGGCATTGATTCCCCCTCGCACGGTGGTGCGAATCTCGTTACTGCCTAAACGCTGGCGCGTCTTGTAAACGCTGATAGATTTTCTAACACAGATTGGGCCACCTTGGTCAACCGAACACCTGCCGACCAACCGCTTGCACAAGGGAAATCCGTGACGCCACCGCCCGCCCACACCCCCCAAGCAGCGCTCCGCTCCCGGCACTTGGCGATGCTCGCCCTCGGCGGCGTGATCGGCGCGGGACTTTTCGTCGGCACCGGTGCAGGGCTCGCCGCGGCCGGCCCCGCGGTGCTCGTCTCGTACCTGCTCGCCGCCGCGCTCGCCCTCGCGATCATGCGGATGCTGGGCGAACTGGCGGCCGCCATGCCGGAGTCGGGGTCCTTCTCGGTCTACGCGCACCGGGCGCTGGGTCCATGGGCCGGGTTCACGACCGGCTGGCTGTACACCATGGTCACCGCGGTCGCCATCGCCGTGGAGGCCCTGGCCGGCGCGGCGATCCTGCACGCCTGGTGGCCGGCCGTACCCTCGTGGGCCTTTACGCTCACCGTGATGACGGTCGTTGCCCTCGTGAACATGACAGACGTACGCACGTTCGGCGAGGCCGAGTTCTGGTTCGCCCTGCTGAAGGTCCTGGCCGTCCTCACCTTCATCGCGCTGGGCGCCGCAGCCCTCCTCGGACTGCTGCCCGGTGCCCACTCACCGGGCCTGGCCCACCTCACGGGCGACGGCGGATTCGCCCCGCACGGCCTGTCCGGGATCGTGACGGCGCTCCTGGGAGTGGTCTTCGCCTTCGGCGGCATGGAGGTCATCGGCATGGCCGCGGCCGAGTCGCACGACCCGGGGCGCAGCATCCGCAGCGCGGTCCGTACCGCGATCTGGCGGATCGCCCTGTTCTACCTGGGGTCGGTACTCGTCCTCGTGCTGATCCTGCCCTGGGGGTCGGCGCGCCCGGACGAGAGCCCGTACGTCGCCGCACTCGTGCGCCTCGGCATCCCCCACGCGGACGTGATCACCCAGGCGGTGATCCTCGTGGCCCTGCTCTCAGCCCTCAACGCCAACCTGTACGGCACGTCACGCATGCTGTACTCCCTGGCCGAACGCGGCGAGGCTCCCCGGGCGTTGACCCTCCGGACCCGGCGCCGAGTGCCGGCCCGCGCGGTCGCCGCCGCCTCGGCCGTCGGCTTCGCCACGGTCGTCCCGGAGGCCGTGCTCCCGGGCGCGGCACTGCCCCTGCTGGCCAAGGCGATGGGCGCGGCCATGCTGTTCATGTGGCTGGCGCTGGCCTGCTCCCACCTGGTGCTCCGCCGGTCCCTGGAACGCACCGGTCGACTGGTGCTCCGTACCCGCGGCTTCCCCACCACCACACGGACGGTGATCGGCGCCATCGTCACCCTGCTGGTGCTGATGGCCCTGTCTCCTGCCACCCGCCCCCAACTCCTCACCTCTGCCGCTCTGTCGGCGGCCCTGGCCGTGACCGGCGCCCGCCGCGCCCGAAGCCGTGACCACCTTCCCCGACGAGCACGGGGTCGGTTTCACGGCACGGAAGGACTGGCACCGGCTGGACGCAGCCGAGACGAAACTCGGGGCACCAGAACCCCGAACGCATCACGCCGGCCCTGACATGCAGCGCCACCAGCGCATCGGCTTCACCCTGTTCAGGTGTGCGCAGTGGACGTGGCGAACAGCGGCTGCCGCGTTCGGCGAGGAGGTCCCAGACCCCGACGCTGCGCTGACGGGCTTCTTCGGGCCACACCTGCACCCGCCCTGCATGCCGGCGCCTCCTTACCGGGGTGCCGGCCTGCGCAGCACTGTGCCTCCGGGCCTTGCGTTGGCCCGTCGTCCTTGAGGTGGAGCGCCTGGATTGATGCTCGGCCGTCCGGCGGAGGCTGTTCGGCCCGCGGGGCGATCCTGACCGGCCTCTTCCGCTGCGATGCTCGAAGTGCACGGGCCGCCCCGGGCCTTGGACTGAGGAGCCACAACTCGCCGCAAGCCCAACCGTTGCTCCCTCAAGCCACCACAATCGGGCCCCCTCTCTGCACTGTCACCAAGGAGCCACTTCATGCACACCCTTACGCAGCCCCCGGCCCTGCCCGAACTCGCGACTGCTTCGCCCGTACCCCGTTGGGCCCACCGCGCGGCTGCCGCCGTCCTGTGGGCCTCGTTACCGTCCGCCGTCTGGCGTCTCGCCGTCGTACTGGGTGTTCCGCTCGGCCTGGCGACATCGGAGTACGCTTCGATGCTCATACCGGGCTGGGGATACCTCATCCTGCCGCTGCTGTGCGCGGCGCAGGAAGGGCTGGCCTATCTCACGCTGGGACTGGTACGGGCGTGGGGCGAGGTATGGCCCCGCTGGATCCCAGTCGTGCACGGCCGCCGCATCCCCGTGACCGCAGCCGTCGTCCCCGCCGCGCTCGGCTCTGTCGCCTGCACCCTCTATGGGGTGCTCTTCGTCTGGACCACCCTGCACGCCGACCTCGACATCACGCCCTGGGGAGCGCGGCTGATGACCCTCTGCTACATACCCCTGCTGGCCTGGGGGCCCCTGCTCGCCGTCGTCACGGTGCACTACTACCGACGCCGTACCCACGCCGCCGCGTGACCGGGCAGCACCAGGTGGCCGATCGCCGGAACGGCAGGCACGGACCGATACGCTGAGACACCCTCGGCCGGCGGACGTTGCCGGCCTTCACCGAACTGTGCAACACCGCGCACAACAAGCCCAGTTCAGGGGCGCACAGCGTAGGCGCAGGGTCCGCCGCATGGCGCCCGGCAGAGCGAAGAGGGCGGCACGCGCATGCTCCTGTGGGTCCACCCCAGGAGCCAGGAGGGGGTGTCCGGCGCGTTGCCGGACACCCCGCCCCCGTGGCTCTCGCCGCTCCGGGTCACCTCTTGTCGTTGGCCAGCCAGAGTCCCAGCGCCGAGCCTACGAAGACGACGCCGGTACCAACTCCGGCCAGGATCCTCGTGGTGCCGGTGTAGTGGGCGAAGGTACTGACGTAGACCGCCGCCACCGTGGAGACGAGGAGCAGCAGCCAGAGCACGGGCTTCATCAGGGGGTCCTCCTGTTGTGTGCCCCCGGTGGCCCGATGGGCGGCGGGGGCGGGAACTCTTACGCCGTCCACCTTCTCCCCGCGCCCCTGGCCCGCACATCGGACCGTTCTCCCGGACCTGAGGTGTAGCCCGCTACACCCTTACGGCGGCGTATTGGCGACGTACGCATCGCCGTCCAGGGTCCGCGACCGCCGCCCGGTCGCAGGTCAGGCGTTCAGGTAGGCGAGCACCGCGAGGACCCGACGGTGGCCGCTGTCGCCCGCCGACAGGTTCAGCTTGGCGAGGATGCTGCCGATGTGCTTGCTCACGGACCGTTCGGTGATGAATAGGGTCGTAGCGATGGTGCAGTTGTCCAGACCCTGCGCCATGAGCCCGAGCACTTCGCGTTCCCGGGGGGACAGTGCGTCGAGCGGGTCGCGGCGGCTCATCAGTTGCGAGACGACCTCGGGGTCCAGAGCCGTCCCGCCCGCGGCGACGCGCTCCAGTGCGTCCTGGAACTCTTCGATATGACCCACCCGGTCCTTGAGCAGGTAGCCGATCCCCGAGGCGCCCTGTGCGAGCAGTTCGGCGGCGTAACTCTCCTCGACGTACTGGGAGAGCACCAGGATCGGCAGGCCGGGAATGAGCCTACGGGCCTCAAGAGCGGCACGCAGTCCCTCGTCGCGGAATCCGGGCGGTAGCCGGACGTCCAGGACAGCCGCGTCGGGCCGGTGTTCCAGCAGGGCGGGAACAATCTCGGGCCCGCTTCCCACGACGGCCACGATCTCGTGCCCGACGTCCTCCAGGAGCAGAATCAGGCCCTCGCGGAGAAGGACGTTGTCCTCCGCGATCACAATCCGCACGGCAGTACCACCTCGATCGTCGTTCCGGAACCGACCGGACTGTCGATCCTCGTTGTACCGTCCAGGGCGGCCACCCGTCGACTCACCCCGGCAAGTCCGCTGCCGGACGTGGAGCTGGGTGCGGCCCCGCCGCATCCGTCGTCCCGCACCATGACGTGCAGTGTGGGGCCGTCGTAGCGGAGCGACACCTCGGCACGGCTCGCGTTGCTGTGCCGGGCGACGTTGGTCAGCGCCTCGGCGACAACGAAGTAGGCGGCCGCCTCGACCGCGGCGGGGGGACGGCGGTCGGTCGCGGGCAGATCCAGAGTGGTGGGGATCGGTCGGCCCGCGGCGAGCGAGCGGATGGCTCCGTTCAGTCCCCGGTCGGACAGGATGGGCGGGTGGATGCCGCGGATGACGGTACGCAGTTGGACGAGTGCTTCGTCCACGGTGGTCCTGGCTTCCAGCATCATCCTTCTGGAACTTTGCGGGTCCTTGTCGAACCTCCGGTCGGCCAGTGCCAGGCGCATGGCCACTGCCACGAGATGCGCCTGGGTGCCGTCGTGCAGGTCGCGTTCGATCCGCCGGAGTTCCGCCTCGTGGGCCTGGAGGGCCTCCGCGCGCGAGGTGGTCAGCTCTTCGATCCGCCGGCCCGCGCCGGTCCAGGTGCCGAGCATGATCTCGGCGATCCACGTCTCCAGCTTCACCGCGGCAGGAGCCAGCCAGAAGAACAGGGCCGCGAAGAGCCAGGCACACACCGCGGACAGCACGATCGCCTGCATCCAGGTGGTGAGGGGGGCCGCGAGGAGGGTGAGGGTTCCGCCGGGAAGGGTCCACCACCACAGCGGGATGGAGATGGTCAGCAGCAGACTGAGGATCACTCCGAGGACGAGGACGGGAAGGACGAGCCCGACGACGCCGTGAACCAGCATCCATGCCGTGTCCTTGCGGGTGCCCGGGGAGCGCAGGAGTTGGAGCGTTCGCTGGTACGCGTTGCCCTCGGGTACCGGGTAGGGCCGGCGCACGGGGCGCCGGAGGACGCGTTCGGCGCGTCGGCGTTCGGCGTCGGTCAGGGCGCGCAGCGGCCGCACCGCCCACGGCAGGACCGGCGCGAAGATCAACGCGGAACAGGTCAACGGCAACAGAAGGTAGCCGGCCAGGCAGGGCAGAGCGGTCCCGAGACCGCCCAGCAGATACTGCGTGGATCGTAGGCTGCGGAGCGCTCTTGCCTTCATGACCATGGAGCAAGACGGTACGTCACAGGTGTTCCCCTGTCATAAGGGTCCGCTACACCTGGGTGGTGGAGCCTGCTACACCCCCGGATCGGGGGCGGGACCGCTGCCGGCCGCTCGGCCCTCGCGATTACGTTCGGTACCCGTTCTGACCGATCGAGGGAATCGAAGGACCCATCATGCAACCGATGACGACGACCCGGGCCACACCGTGCGCCGTGTCACTGGAGGAGGTCACCCGGTCCTACGGCGCGGTGACCGCGCTGGACCGGGTCAGCTGGGAGTTCCGCAAGGGCAGTCTCACCGCGATCATGGGCCCGTCCGGATCGGGCAAGAGCACCTTCCTGCACTGCGCCTCCGGCCTCGACCGGCCCAGCAGCGGAACGGTACGGCTCGGCGACCTGGACATGGGCGGCCTCCGCGAGACGGAGCTGACCCGGCTGCGCCGTGAACGGATCGGGTTCGTCTTCCAGGGCTACAACCTCATGCCCTCGATGGATGTCGAGCGCAACATCACCCTCCCGCTGTCCCTCGGCGGCCGCCAGGCCGACCGGCGCTGGCTGGACGAGGTCGTCCACCGTGTGGGGATGTCCGGCCAGCTGGACCGGTTTCCCTCACGTCTGTCCGGCGGCCAGCAGCAGCGCGTGGCGGTCGCCCGGGCACTGGTCACCCGCCCGGAGATCGTCTTCGCCGACGAGCCGACGGCCGCACTCGATCCGAGGTCGGCCGAACACGTCCTGAAGCTCCTGCGTGACGCGGTCGATGACATGGGCCAGACGGTCGTGCTGGTCACCCACGACCCGGCGGCCGCGGCCTGGGCCGACAGCGTCGTCTTCCTGAGCGAGGGCAGGATCGTCGACGAGCTCACGACTCCCCGCGCCGAAACCGTCCTGGCCCGGTGGGGCACGCTGTGAGGCGGGGGATCGCCGCCGGAGTGGCGGCGGCACTGCTGTGCGCGGCGGCGCTGACGGGTGCGTTCGGAGTCCTGCTGGAGTCCGCACTGCGGGCGCACGGAACGGCCGACCGGTATGCGCACGCCGTGGCCGTCATCGCCGCGAACCAGCGCATCGAGACCGTCCGCGACGACCGGACCGATGCCAGGCCACTGGTCGAACGGGCCCGGGTACCGGTGTCGTTGGCGGACCGGATACGCGCCGTACCGGGAGTCACCGGGGTCGTCGCCGACGTCTCCATGCCGGTGGTCAGCGCCGACGGGACCGTGCGGACCGGCCGCGGCTGGGACGCGGCCGTGCTCACCGCCGTCGAACTGAGCGCCGGCCGGGCGCCGCGGGCGGACCACGAAGTCGTGGTGGACTCGCGCAGCGGCAAGGCCGTCGGCGACACCGTCCGCCTCCAGGCCGGCGGCAGGGCGCCGGAGCCCTACCGCGTCAGCGGTCTGACGGCCGACCGGTCCGCCGCGGACCACGACATCTGGTTCAGCCGGCACACGGCACTGGCACTCAGCGGCACCCCCGAGCGCGCGGACGCGCTGGTCGTACTCGGCACGGAGAAGACGTCGGTCCAGTCGCTGCGGGCAGCTGCCCCCGGCCTCGTCGTCGCGACCGGCGCGGGCCGCGGCGACGTCGAGAACCCCCGAGTGGCAGCGGCACGACTGGATCTGATCGGCGTGTGTGCGTCGATCGGCGGCGTCGCCCTCCTGGTGGTGCTGCTGATCGTGACGGGTCTGCTGGACGTGTCCGTACGGGACCGGACCCGCGAACTCGCCGTCCTGCGCGCCATCGGCGCCACCCCACGCCAGGTGCGCCGGGTAATCGTCCGCGAGACGCTCAAGGTGGCGGTACCGGCATCGCTCCTGGGCGGACTGCTCTCACTGGGGCTCGGCACGGTGCTGCACCGCTTCATGGCCGAGCGGGGCGTGCTGCCCCCGGGTCTTGGGCTCGTCCTCGGACCACTGCCCGTCGCCGGTGCCCTGGCCCTCACGGTCCTCACCGCCGTCGGTTCCGCGTGGCTCGCGGCACGACGCGTCTCCGCGATCCGGCCGGCCAGGGCGGTGAGCGAGACCTCCACCGAACCGACCCGGCTGCCGCGCTGGCGCATGGTCACCGGCCTGATACTCCTGGCCGTCGGCCTCAGCTCGGCCGCCACGGCGTTCGCGTTCGGAGGGCAGGTGGCGAGCGCGGCCATGGGCGGACTCGTACTCTCCCTGATCTGGGCCGCAGCACTGCTGGGCCCCTGGACGGCCCGAGCGGGCGTCCTGGTCCTCGGCCCGATCGTGCGTCTGCTGTTCCCCGTCCCCGGGCGGCTCGCCACCGACTCGGCGACAGCCGCAGCCGTGCGCCTCGCGTCGGTCATCACACCGATCGCCCTCGCGCTCTCCTTCGGCGCCAGCCAGCTGTTCGTACAGACCACCGCGGTCAACGCCACCCGGACTCAGGCAGCCGCGGGGCTGCGCGCGGAGAACGTCCTGGTCTCGAACGGGCCGGGCGTGCCCCGGGCCATGTACCCGGAAGTGGAGAAGACGGCCGGGCCCGGCACCGTCACCGCAGTCAAACGCACCGTCGTGGTGATGACGGTCGCGGACCAGCTCCAGTCCCTGCCCGCCCAAGGGGTGGAGGGCGCCCTGTCGAACCTGGACCCCGACGTGCGGGCGGGCTCGCTGCAGGACCTGCGCGGCAAGGACACCGTCGCGCTCAGCTCGAACGTCGCCGACACGAACGATGTCGGTTCGACGACATCCCTCTGGCTCGGCGACGGCACCCGGATCCACCCCAAGGTGGTAGCCGTCTACGACCGGAGCCAGGGCTTCGGGGACGTCCTGCTGCCTCACGATGTGGTCGCCGCCCACGTCACCGACGCGGGTCACGACGACTACCTCCTGGTGAAGGGCGAGGCCGACCTGCGGCCAGTGCTCGACCGTTTCCCCGCAACCCATGCCGCCTCCGCCGGTCAGTACAGTGCGGCTCTCACCGAGAAGGCCCGCCAAGAGGGCCTGCCCGGGCTGTTCGCAGTCGCCGCGATCTCCCTGTTCACCCTGATCGGCGTCATGACCACGCTGGCCGTCGCCACCGCGTCCCGCCGTCGTGAACTGGCTCTGCTGCGGCTCATCGGCGCGACCCGCGGTCAGGTTCTGGCCATGCTGCGGCTGGAGGCCTTCCTCGCACTCGGTACGGGCGCCGCCGTCGGCACCCTGGTCGCGGCGGTGACGCTGCTGACCTTCGGCGGCGCGGTCACCGGCCTGTCCGCGCTGTCGGTGTCCCCCACGGTGTGCGCGGCCGTACTCGGCACGGTGTTCCTGTCAGGCACGGCAGCCGTCATGCTGCCCGCCCGCCGGATGCTGCGCCGCCGAAGGTCTCCTCGCATCACCTAGCCGAACCAGCTCCCGCCTCCCCCCGTGCCCCCGCCCCCGAGCAGGGCACGAATGGCGCCCTTGCGCCATGCGCCGCGCCCCGCGCAGGCCCGGGCAGCCCGGTCGGCAGACCCGGGCAGCCCCACCGGCAGCGCCGGCCCACCACGACCACCCACCTCCTCAAAACCACTGAAGTTCCGTCCTACCAACAGGAGTTGTTCCATGCACGCACGTGTATCCCCGCGGTCTCGTCCCGCTGTCACGCACGGTGGACACCGCCGGGCCTTGCTGGCCGTGACCGTACTCACCGGGCTGGTCATGACCAGCGGCGCCCTGTCCCCGTCCGCGGCCTCCGCCGCCGCCCGGCCGGACACGGTTCAAAGCAGCCTGAACGCCCTGGTGGCCAACGACGGCATCCCCGCCGCACTCGCCAGCGTGGTGGACCGGAAAGGCCGAACGCACCACTACACCGCAGGCGTCGGAGACCTCAGCACCGGAGCGAAGGTACCCAAGGACGGACAGGTACGAGCAGGCAGCAACACCAAAGCGTTCACCGCCGTCGTCGCACTGCAACTCGTCGCCGAAAAGAAGATCGCCCTGGACACCCCCGTCGAGACCTACCTGCCCGGCCTGCTCCGCGGCGAGGGCATCGACGGCCACACCATCACGGTCCGTCAACTCCTCCAGCACACCACCGGCCTCCCCGAATACCTGGACAAGGGCGCGGTGCTTGAGGACCCGCAGCGCTACTACGAGCCGCGCGAGCTCCTCGACGGCGCCCTCGCACAGAAGGCCCACTTCACCCCGGGCGCGAAGTGGGAGTACAGCAACACCAACTACCTGGTCGCGGGCCTGCTCATCCAGAAGATCACCGGCCGCCCGCTGGGCGAGGAGATCAACCGGCGCATCGTGGACCGCATCGGACTGCGCCACACCACCTTTCCCGCGCCCGGAGACATGACCATCCGCGAGCCCCACCCCAAGGGCTACCACCGGGACACAGCCGACTCGCCCTGGCGCGATGTCACCGAACTCGACCCGTCCTGGGGCTGGGCCGCGGGTGCCGTGATCTCCACCAACAGTGACCTCAACCGCTTCTACACGGCGCTTCTCGACGGAAAGCTCCTGCCCTCGGCCCAGCTCGCCCAGATGCGCACCACCGTCCCCGCGGAGGGGGCCGGACCGGGAGCCCGCTATGGACTGGGTCTGTTCCAGAGGCCGTTGCCGTGCGGCGGCGTCTACTGGGGCCACGGCGGCACCATTCCGGGATTCACCACGATGGGAGGTGTCACGGAGGCCGGCCGTGCGATCAACATCGCACTCACCGCCCTCCCGGCGGACAGCGCCACCGACCGGCACCTGCAGACCGCCGTCGAGACCCCCTTGTGCCGCTGAACACCCCCGTTGCCCCAACCGGTAGGCCGCCGTCCCCGCGCCGTGCCCCCAGACGCCCGGTGAGGGCGCAGCGGACCGGTGGACGGACCTCTGCCGCCAAAGGCGCTTGACGGTATCGGTCGCCGCTTCCCGCCCACGGGAACGGCGACCGGTACCCGGCGGCCTGTGCTCCTGAGCGTTGCCGGGCCACCGGAACGAGGCACGGTCCGGCAGGGCTCCGCCTCCTGCAACAAGCCCTTGCCCGGCCCCGGAACGCATCCGCCACCGCCATCCGGGCGCGCCCCGGCGCGCCCGTCTTCGCTGACCAATTGTCACGACAGGAGTTGTTCCATGCATGCACGTGTATCGCCGAGGTTCCGTCCCGCTGTCACGCACGGTGGACATCGCCGGGCCTTGCTGGCCGTGACCGTACTCACCGGGATAGTCATGACCAGCGGTGCCCTGTCCCCGTCCGCGGCCTCCGCCGCCGCCCGGCCGGACACGGTTCAAAGCAGCCTCAACGCCCTGGTAGCCAACGACGGCATCCCCGCCGCACTCGCCAGCGTGGTGGACCGCAAAGGCCGGACGCACCACTACACCGCAGGCGTCGGAGACCTCAGCACCGGAGCAAAGGTACCCAAGGACGGACAGGTACGAGCAGGCAGCAACACCAAAGCCTTCACAGCCGTCGTCGCACTGCAGCTCGTCGCCGAAAAGAAGATCGCCCTGGACACCCCCGTCGAGACCTACCTGCCCGGCCTGCTCCGCGGCGAGGGCATCGACGGCCACAACATCACGGTCCGTCAACTCCTCCAGCACACCACCGGCCTCCCCGAGTACATGGAGGCTCCCGTCTTCGCGGACTTCCCCGCCGTTCGATACCGGTACTTCGAGCCGCGCGAGCTCCTCGACGGCGCCCTCGCGCAGAAGGCCCACTTCACCCCGGGCGCGAAGTGGGAGTACAGCAACACCAACTACCTGGTCGCGGGCCTGCTCATCCAGAAGGTCACCGGCCGCCCCATGGCCGAGGAGATCAAGCGGCGCGTCATCGACCGCATCGGACTGCGCCACACCTACATCCCCTCCCCCGGAGACACGACCATCCATGGGCCCCACCCCGAGGGCTATGAACGAGAAGTGGCCGACGGGCCCCTGATCGACTACACCACCATGGACATGTCCATGGCGTGGGCTGCGGGCGCCCTGATTACTACCAACAGCGACCTCAACCGCTTCTACACGGCGCTTCTCGACGGGAAGCTCCTGCCTTCTGCCCAGCTCGCCCAGATGCGCACCACCGTCCCCGCGGAGACACGCGGTCCAGGCGTCCGCTACGGGCTGGGCCTGACCAGCACGCCCCTGTCGTGCGGCGGCGTCTACTGGGGTCACGGCGGAACTGCCCTCGGATACCGGACGCGAGGAGGCGTCACGGAGGACGGGCGTGCCGCCGCCGTCGCGGTGACGACCGCCCCGACGGGTGCGGCCTCCCAAAGAGTGGAGGATGCCGTCGACACGGCGCTGTGCCGCTGATGCAGCCAGACCAAGGTGATGCGCGGGCTGCTGGATCTGCTGGCCGTGCCCTCGACAATTGACCGCGGGCCGTCCCCTCACGTCCAGGCGCAAGCGTGGCAGCGGGGGGCGAAGGACGCCATCACGGCCTTTGCAACGGGCTGGTCAAGACGCAGGGTGGGCCCGTCTCGCTGTCCACAGGCGTGCCGGCCGGCCTGTAGCGGCCCACGACACTGCCCCCCGATCCCGGCCTTGATGCGGCAGTTCTTGACCACGGCCGTTACACCGCAGCCAGTTCGTCTCCCGGAACGACCTGGCTGCGGCCACCGACACCGCCGTCCGGCCTACTACGGATACGGGACCGGTGCCCACCGCTGGACCTACGACAACACCAGCCCCCACAAAGCCGCGTGAATCGCCGAAACACCGACGCGACCCTGCACCATGAGCCACCGAATCGATGTGGTCCCACCGACCGCTTGGGAGGGGTGGACCTCGCAGGGCGGGGAATCCGCTGGTGACCACCGTGCGTGCAGAGGAGACGGTTCATGGACTCAGGCAGGAAAACGCCCGACCACCGCGTGAAGGCGCGCGAACGCCTCCCGCGCCACGAACGACGCGGCGAGCCGCGGCTGCCCGCCGTCCTCGCCACGCTGGCCGCGATCCTGCTCTACCTCGCCCTACCGGAAAAGCTCCTGTTCGTCCCGCGCTTCATCCTGCCCGCGCTGGAAGTACTGCTGCTGATCCCCCTGATCGCGGTCAACCCGCGCCGGATGACCCGGCAGAACCGCTTCTCCCGGATCGTGTCGCTGACCCTCGTGGCCCTGATCGGCATCAGCAACCTGGTCTCGCTCGGCCTGCTGGTGCACGCCCTGGTCACCGACAACGCCAAGGAGGGCGGCCCCCTGCTGCTCGCCGCGCTCCAGGTCTGGGCCACCGGCATCATCGTCTTCGGCCTGGCCTTCTGGGAGCTCGACCGCGGCGGCCCGGTGGTGCGCACCCAGGCGGAACGCTCCGAACTGCCGCTGGCGGACTTCCGGTTCTCCCAGGACGAGAACGACGATGCCATCGAGGAAGTCGCCGACGGCTCGTCCCGCGCGAGCGACTGGGTCCCCACCCTCATGGACTACCTGTACGTCTCGGTGACCAACTCCACCGCCTTCAGCCCCACCGACACCATGCCGCTCTCCACCCGGGCCAAGGCCCTGATGGCCGTCGAGAGCATCGCCGCGCTCATCACCTCCCTCCTCGTCATCGCCCACGCGGTCGGCGTCCTCGACAAGTAGTACGGCGCCCACGAACCGAAGGATCCGACAATGCCGGACCCGGACAGGGATGAGTAGGCGTACTCAGGCGCGCCCTTCGCAGGTCTGGCATGGTCCGGCCCATGAGACAGGTATGCGTCCCAACGGCGGCTCGGCTGCCGCGGCCCTGGTCCCGCAGGACGTCCCTCGGCACGGACCTGGCCGCCGGTCTTCTGCTGTGCATGATCGAGGTCGCGGTCTGCGCGGGGAAACTCTTCGCCGACGGCATGGAGGTCTGGGCCGCCCAGGGCGATCAGGCCCGTATCGACGAGGCGCGTCTGGGTGATACCACCTGGCTCGAGTACTTCCTTGCCGCCACCGTGCTGCTCGTCGTGATCGCCGCGCTCTCCCGCGCCCCCTGGACCGTGGCCCTGCAACTCCTCGCCGCCATCGTGGTGGCCGTACTCCTCGGTTCGGCGCACCACAGCCACGATCAGACCGACCACCGGCCCCCGCCCGCGCCCAACTACACCCCCTGCTACAGCGGCAGCGGCCGCTGCCACTGACCCGCCCGGCACGACACCGGAGTCGTCGGGCGCCACTCGGTGCGAGCGGCCGCGGCCGAAGCAACCGGGGTCAGCACGTCGGCGCCTCCTCCGGCGCGGCCAGTCGAGTCAGGTGGTCGGCGAACCCGCCACCCGCCCGTCCCTTGAGCCGGGCCGAGGTGAGCACCGGGCAGGCGTCGGTGGCGAGGACGCGGTGGCCCGCCTTGCGCAGGGCCGTGACCAGAGCGTGGTCCTCCCCGACGCCGAGGGGCGGGAAGCCGCCCACGGCGACGTACGCGTCGGCCGTCACGCCGAGGTTGGCGCCGTGCACATGCGGATGGTCCCAGGCGCCTTGGGACGGTCTGCTGCTCTCGTAGCCCACTTGATGCAGGGGCGTGAGCGGTGAGGCGGGCGGCAGCGAGACGGTGCCGACGACGGCTTCCCAGCCCTGCGCCGCCCGGGCCAGCTGATGGGCCAGCCAGTTCGGGGGGACCTCGCTGTCGGCGTCGGTGGTGGCGATCCACGCCGGAACGGCGGGCGCCCCCAGTTCGTGCAACGCGTGGGCCACACCGGCGGCGCGAGCGCGACCCGGGTTGCGGCAGGACACGGTGACCACGGCGGCGCCGGCTTCCCGGGCACGGCGGGCGGTGCGGTCGCCGCACGAGTCGGCGACGACCACGGTCAGCAGCCGGACCGGGGGCAGACCCGGGTGGGCGCCGGCGGTGCGCACCGCCCGAAGCGCGGCCGGCAGCAGGGCTTCCTCGTCGCATGCGGGGATGACGACGGCGACGGCCTGCATCCTCACACCAGCCCCTCCTGCTCGGCGGGCGTGGCAGGCCTGCCCCCGTCCGGCCCCAGGCGCTGGTGGACCTGCAGGACGAAGTCGTCCTCGCGGTGGTCGGCCAGCAGACGGACCCCGGGCAGTTTCGCCAGGACCTCGGCGATGTCGCTGCCGGTGGAGAGGTGTTCGTCGACGGGGTGATTCCAATGGACGGTGACCAGGGTGCCACCGGGTTCCAGGGCCGCGACCGTGTGGTCGAGCACGCTCTGGACGGTCGCCGAGTCCAGGTAATAGAGCATTTCCGAGAGCACGATCAGGTCGAACGTCCCCTCGGGCCACTGCGCGGGAACGGTCATCTGCCGCACCGTCACCTGGGGAAGGTCGCTGGTGCGCTGCTGCGCGGTGCGGACGGCGCCGGCGACCCGGTCGCAGGCCAGCACCGTGTCGCAGCGGACCGCGAGGCGGCGCGTGAGTTCTCCGACGGAACAGGCGGGCTCGAAGGCCCTGCGGTAGCGCTCCTGGGGCAGCGCCGCGACGGTCAGGTCGTACTTGCGCCGTTCGTACCAGCGCTCGGCCAGGTGCCAGGGGTCCGCGGCGTTGCGGTACATGTCGTCGAAGTACGACGCGGGGGTCGAGCCGGTGGTCACGTGAAGAACACCTCGATGTCGCGCAGATGGTGGGCGAGCTCGTCGGGCGGCAGGATCGCCGCGTCGGACGCATCCGGGCCCAGGGGATGAATCTGTGAGACGAAACGCTGAACCGCCCGGTGTTTGAGCTCCGAGATCCCCTGCGGCAGGCCGACCGAGACCGCGCTGTCCCACGGCACGCGGGTGTCGTCCGGCCGGGCCCAGTGCCACATCCAGACCGGATAGGTCCAGCAGTCGACGGACGCGGCCCGCGCCGCGGCCCGCGCGGCCCGTCCGGCCGCCTCGTGGTCGCTGTGCACGTCCCCGGTCCAGGGCGCCAGACACAGCCGGCTTCCGTCGAGGAACGGGCGGAGCGCTGCCGCGACCTCGTCCTCATGACCGGCGACCTGGGTGTCGGCGACCCCGAGCCGGACCACCTCCGCGCTCGATGCGCCGAGTGCCGTCAGAGCCGCGCGCAGTTCTTCCGCCCGGATGGCGGCCAGTTCGGCGGGCGTGACACGGGTGCTGTGGGGGTGTGATCCCTCGCCGTCGGTGACCGACACGACGGTGAGCCGAGCGCCGGAGGCGGCCAACAGCGCGATGGTGCCTCCCGCGCCGAGGACCTCGTCGTCGGGGTGGGCGGCGACGATCACGATCCGCCCACCGTCCGGCAGGATCGCCGCGGGGAGCTTGCCCAGACGGCTCCAGGCCCGCCATACGGGCTCAGGCGTTCCATCGGCCTGGATCGGATCGGCGGGCGCGGGCGGCCCGGGGTTGGTACCAGTCACTGCCCCTCCCCGGATTCCGCTACGAGGCGGCCGAGCTCCGCGAGGTTGCGTTCGCCGTGGTGCTGTCGTATGTAGACCGCGAGGTCGGTCGCGTGGCGGGTGTGGGCCGGGTCGTGGCACAGCGGTTCGGCGCCGGTGGCGCGCCCGACGTGCGTCAGGACATCGGCACACACCGCTTCGACGAAGCCCCGCACCCGCAGGCTCCGCGTGCGGCCCGCGCCGTCCACATCGGCCGGGTCCTTGTCGATCTCCGCCGCCGCCTGGGCCAGTACCGCGTACGCCGCGTGCAGGCGCATGTCGACCGCGCCCAGGTGGGCATCGGTCAAGGGGTCGGGGCCACGCCGCGCCGCCGCGGCGGCAAGCGTGCGCGCCACGGCCCGGGCCCCGCCGTACCAGCAGGCCGCCACACCGATGCCACCGTGCTGGAACCCGGGCCGCTCCACGTAGGACTCCACGCCGCCGACCGGCGTGGCGGGCACATCGGTGAACAGCATGTCGGCGCTGTCGCTCGCCGCCATGCCCAGCGCCTGCCAGCTCCCCTCCACCGGCCGGCACCACGCGGCACCCGACCCGAGGCCAGTGGCAACGGCGAACAGACGGCGACCGTCGTCGGCCCGCGCGGTAACCAGGGCGTTGGTGCAGCTGTGCGCCCCCGAGCAGTACCGCTTGCGTCCGTTGATCACCCAGCCGGCGTCACCGAGCGACGCGGTGAGCCCCTCTCCCGGCGGCTCCGCGGCCCACACCCCCCACCGCTCGCCGGGCTTGGCAGCCGGCCCGTCCAGTTCAGCCAGGATCGCGACCGCGTCGACATGCCCTTCCACCAGACGCACCAGCGAGAGGTCCCTCTCGGCCGTGTGCGCCAAGGCCAGGAACCTGTCCAGGGTCCGCCCCGACCCGGGCAGCGGAATGTCCAGCTCGCCCGCCGCGATGTCCTGCACGCAGCCGGCGAAGGCCGCAGCGACGGCTTCGCGGAGTTCCTCACCCCACGGCGCCCGTCCCGCTCCGATCTCCGGCGAGGTCGGCCTCTCACGTGCGGTGCCTTGCATGGCGGTACTCCTTGCCCAGGGACGATGCGGGGGCCACGGCCTTCCGTATGGCCCTCCTGGCGGTACCCCTGGTGCGGCAGAGGATGCGCGCGCCGCCGTAGGAGCGTGGCGAAGAGTGCCGACGGGTTCCCATCCTCGCCACCAGACGGTTCCGCCGCATCACGGGGCACGGCCCGGGTGGGCTCGCCGTGCGGCCAGTCGGCACGGGGCGCAGCGGGCGAAGTGCGGCTGCCTGGAGCCCGACCGGCCGGGCCTGCCCATCGCACCGCGAAACCCGAGACGGATCCGCTGACGTACCCCTCCTCGTCGACGGACACGTAGTCGCCTTCGCGCAGGCCCGGGGCCGTAAGCCGTGCTTTCCGGCCCCGTTCCTGCCCGATCCCCTTCCTGCCGGACCCTAGGAGGTGGGTACCGGCGCTCCACGATCGTCCAACTCACCGGCCGCGTCGCGCTTCAGGAGAGCCCCCACCGCGTAGGCCCCTGGTCCAAGACAGGCAATCAGCAGAAACGCCCAACAGAACTGGACGGCGGGCTCTCCCCCGTTGTCGATCGGGAGCAGGGCGTTCGCCTGATGGACGCTGAAGTAGGCGTAGACCATGGAGCCGGAGCAGATGACAGCGGCGGTTCGGGTGAACAGCCCCAGAGCGACCAGGATGCCGCCCACCAACTCGATGAGAGCCGCCCACCATCCCGGCCACTGCAGGAGGGGCACCGTACCGCGACCGTGGGTTCCGCCGAAGATGCCGAACAAGGACGCCGCACCATGGCAGGCGAACAGGAATCCCGTCACCAGGCGGAACACGGCCTGCACTACGGGAGCCGCAACGGATAACCGCAGCGGGCGTGAGAAGTTCATGGGGGTTGCTCCTTGATTCAGGGAAGCTCGACGACGAGCCAAGGCTTCCGTCATGAACACGACAGGTCATGATGAGCGCGACGCCCTCATCCGCACCAGCCGTTCAATCCTCTGAATCCCCTCTGAATCCGGCTCACCTGGAGTGGGCGCATCCCGATGTCCAGCGGTGCAACGGTCCTGCGACGGACGGCAGGACACACCCAACGGCGACGCATCGGCCACCCGCCGAGCGGAGCAGGACAACATGGCAGGTGCCCCGGCGGGCGGACGAACCGCCGAGGCACATCTGGGGGGGGAGGTTGACCGGCGGACGGACGAGCCGAAGTACATGGACGCTGCCGTCGCCCAGCTCCGCGCCGAGGGCCACGAGCTGCGAGACGAGGACATCGCGCGGCTCTCCCCCTCAAGCACAGGAACCTGAACGTGCTGGGGCGCTACAACTTCACCTCCTCCACCCCGGCCGCCGGCGTCCTGCGGCCCCTGCACGATGCAGACACGACCGAACTCGACGACGAGGCGTAGGCGACCGCTGCGGCATGAGAGCCGTGCGCCGCGCACTGGGCTCAGGCCCCGGCGTCGCGGCGCCGGTCGGAGGTGAGGAGGTAGGCGATCGCCATGTCGCCGAGCTCGTCGGCGTAGCGGCGTCTGTCCGTTTCGCTGGTGGCGGCGTCGGGGCGTACGGAGTTGTGGAAGCAGGCGCCGAGGAGGGCGCGTGCCGCGGTGTCCAGGGCCTGCTGGGGCTGGGAGCGGCGGATCTGGTCCGTGAAAGGAGCGGCTGCTTCGAGCAGGAGGCGGTGGAGTTCGGTGATGGTGCGGGCTCCGCGGTCCAGTGATCTGGTCCCGCGCGTGCGCAGCAGCTCGGGGAAGAGGCGGCTGCTGTCGGCGAAGGACTGCAGCAGGGCGTGCGCGTAGGCGTGCACGACACCGGAGAGCGAGGGCTCGGCTTCGCGCAGTTGCTCAGCCACGTACTCCTCGCGGCGTTCCAGCATCCGCTCGGTCAGGGCGGTGATCAGCTGTTCTTTGTCCTCGAAACGGCGGTAGATCGTCCCGACGGCGACGCCGGCGCGCTTGGCGACACCGGCGATCGTCATCTCCTCCAGGCCGGAGGTGGAGGCGATCTCCTCGGCGGCCCGCAGGACGCGGGCCAGGGTCGCGGCGCTGCGCGCCTGCTGGGGTTCCCGGTGGACCGCTGGGCGCTCCGGCTCCTCGTTCATGTCCCGCAGGGTATCCGCGCGGCCTTCAGCAGGATCTTTTGACAACTGGTGCACTCCTCGACGTACCCTCGCGATGCGAACGTGAATTCACGTTCACATTCTATCGGAGGTTTCGCCATGCCCGAGAACCAGATGACTGCGCCTGTTACCGTGACGCTTCAGGCCGGACCGGCCGGCGCCGGGAGCATCGACGACTTCGAGCTGTTCTACGCCCGCCGCGCCGTGGACCGCTTCCGGACGCTGCTGGGCCGCCAGGGGCTCCTCGACCTGCTGGCTGAGGAGATCGAGGAGGGCAATGCCTTCCTGCGCGAGAGCGCCCGCACCTCCGGCGGCGCCTTCAAGGGGGGCACTACCGTGCTTGACGCGAAGGGGCTGACCTCGGGGGAGTTCTTGGCCTGGATGGACAAGGCCTTCGCCGGCGACGAGAAGCCGCTTCTGGCGGCGCACCCCGAGCACTACGTGATGGGCACCGATGAGATCGGCGCGCGCGTGGTGGAGAACATCGGCCCCCATGTCGCCTCCTTCTACATGGGCGGCTGGGGCACCGACGCGCTGGACTGGGCCAAGGACGCGGCCGAGTTCCTCCCGGAGTCGCAGTTCCCGCGCAAGATGTCCTCGAACCTCTTCCTGACCGACGGCACCGTCGTCGGGCGGGCACTGATCCAGTTCGGCGACACCGCCGATGGCGACGGCTTCACCGCGAACCTGACGGTCTACTTCCCCGTCACCTGCCCGGACGAGGTCCTGGAGCACCACCTGCGGCACTACGCCGTCGAGTTCCGGAACTGGATCGTCGCCGCCGCGGCCGCCCGCGCCTGAAACCCCCGGCCGGACGCCGGAGCCGCCCCGGCGTCCGGCGCCCAAATGCCGAGGGACCTCCCACCCGCACCCGCCCGTATCCACCTCACGGAAACGCACGGCCGGCCCCCTGACACGGCGGACAACGAGCGGAGCCCTCTTCGCGCCTTCTGAAGAGAGACAACGAAAGACCCACGATGTCGAACCGCACCCTGTCCGCCACGGGACGCAAGCTGCTGTGCGTTTTTGCATTCCCCTCCCACCACAGCCGCCCGCATCACGTCCCCCTCGGCGTCACCGGTCCCGAAGAGGCCACGAAGAGCCTGAGGCAGAGCATCGACAGCGACGCCTGGGACTTCGCAGTTCCCCGACGACCGCCGCTCTTCGCGATGCGGTCCAGGACCGGGAAATAGCCGGCGGCCTCGCCATCGCCCCTCACCGCGTCGACGTGTACACGGCCACCGCGGGCGGCCCCTCCGCCACCGGCGCCCTCACCGCAGCGGGCGACGGCGTCGCCGCACGGCAATCCGTTCGGGCCGCCGTCCACGACCTGGTGCCCTTCACCACGGACGACCCCCGCGGCGCCGGAATGACCGCCGCACTCCTGCCCATGATCTTCGGCGGCATCTTCCCGGATGGATCTCACGCCCGACCGGGCCGCATTAGCGGCAGAACATCACGACTGCCCGATCTGTGACGCGCCCGCTGGCTCCGCCTGCCGCACCCGCGGTGGGAAGACCGCCGCGAAGTACCACACCCCCCGCTTCGTCCTCGTCCCCGCGCTCCGCGCTCCGCGCTCCGCGAGGAACCCGAAGCCCTCGTCCCCGCCGACCGCCAGCCCGGCCGCGCATGGAAGCAGGGCCCGGCGCTCGCCGTCGCGCCCGCGCCCCGCACCGAACGCCCGGTCCGCATCGGGTGCGCCAGAACCTCAACCGCCCGGCAGGAACTGGCGAGCCAGCTCGAAGCCCTCCACCGGGCCCAGTGCCACAAAGTCTTCAAGGAACAGATCAGCACCCGGGTGAGGATCCGGCCCGAACTGGAGAAGGCGCTCGCGCTGGCCCACCACTTCAAGGAGGCCGCCCCCGAGACGCCCGTCATCCTCACCGTCCACGAGCTCAAGCGCCTCGCCAGGAACGCGGCCGAGCTGATGACGCTGTCCGCACAGCTCCAGGCCGGCGGCATCCAGCTCGAACTCCTCACCGGCCCGCTCACCGGCACCTACGACCCCAACGGCATGGGCGCCATGTTCTTCGCCGTCCTCGCCGTCGCCAGGCAGATCGAGCGCAACTACATCCGCGAGAAGACCCTCGAAGGCCAGGTCATCGCCGCGTCCAAGGGCAACCACGGCGGACGGCCGAAGGTCATCGACGACGACATGCGCACCTTCGCCGTCGCGCTCAAGGACAAGGGCGTCCCCGTCCCCGAGATCGCCATGAAGCTGACCATCAAGACCGGGAAGAACGCGGGCAAGTCCCCGTCGGTCGCCTCGCTGTACCGGGCGCTCGCAGAAGCCGAGGCCACCGCGGTGGATGACGGCCTGCCGATGCGGCCCAAGCCCGTACGCATCCGCCGGCCCAGGGACCCGCTGACTCCCGAGGAAATCGACCTCCGCGAACGGCTCCAGGCCCAGCCCCACCCGAACGCCGAGCTGCGATAGTCCCGCCCACGACCTGCCCTGATCCCGTGATCACCGGCTTAGCGTTACGGCTGCACCACTGTGACCCAAGGCCGTCATGGTCAGCCTGTGCGTCTGCGGTACCGGCACACACCGGCACCCAGAGCTATGGCAGTCGCGCCGAGACCGAGTTGCCAGCGCGTCGCGGTGCCAAGTCCCGTCTCAGCAAGCTCGCCTGACGGAACATCAGACGCCTGCCCGACGGAACCGGCAGCCGCCCCCTGCTCACCCACCGCCGGGTCACCGACGGGCCCCGGCTGATGATCGCCCGGAGCGGGTCCGCCGGCGCCACCCCCGGTCGGCTCGCCGGCGCCGCCCCCGGTCGACCCGCCCGGACTCCCTGTTCCAGCCTCACCACCAGGATCCGCAGGCTCCTCACCGCCGGGGCCTCCGGTACCCTCACCACCGGGATCCGTGGGGTCACCGCCACCCGAACCACCGGGATCGGCGGGACGGACGATGCGCGATCCGTACCAGGGCGAGGCAAGGCTGATGCCGTCGGAGGCTCCTACGTCTATGGCCTTGAGCGGAGCGTCATCGTGGAACCGCACGCGGATGGACACCTGCAACGTACCGCCGGAAACGACCAGTTCGTAGTGCGCGGTGCTGGACGGCATTGTCGGAGCCACATCCCGCCACCCGCTCGCCTCGCGTACCTGCACATCGACATGGTCGGAACTCAGTTCCCCGTCACCATCGACGATCATGAACGTTACGTCGCGAGCGGCGTCCGACGGCTCGGCGTCGACGACGACCGTGACTTCCCGCCATGGGCCACCAGCGATGAACTCGTCCGGAAGCCCCCGCAAGGAAACCGTCACCCCCTGATCCTCGTCCGCCGCGTGGCCCTGCCGCCCGTCCCCGTCCGCTTCGCGCTCCTCGCTGGAGTCGGCCGGCGATCGGTCAGGCATCGCGAGCCCTACGGACGTACCGTCAACCGCCTCCGCCGGACCGGCCAGCAGCGCGACGGGCGCCATGACACCGGCCGCGACGGCCAGCACTGTTCTTCTCAGATGCACTGTGTTCTCTGTTCCATGTGTTGATCACTCGACAAGATCACCCTCACTGGTGCGTACACGCCACAACAGCCCATACCTGGTTATGGGCTCATAAGGTTCGCTTATGGGCGGTTCCTGACGTCTGCCCTCCTCGGGCAAGGCGGCAGCCTCGCCGGCGACCTACGCGCCTGTGCGGCCCAAGTCGCCCGGGAGATCACCGTGCCTGACGGCCGCTGCTGCGGGTCCACCCAGCTGCCGCCCTGTCGAACAACGGCCACGATGGGAGGAGCCGCAAACCGCGGTGGCCCGTACATCGGTTGCGGGCGAGCGGGTTGCGGGCGAGCGGCGACCTCCGCGCCGAGGGCACGCGGCAAGGGACACCCGCCGAAGCCTCCCAGGCGGGGCACCCTTCGACGGGCATTGGCCGGGCCGTGCTACAGAGCCGCTACTCCACCATCCCCCAGCGCGCCGGATACGGCGGCGGCCAAGGCCTGCCGAAGTCGAACAGCGACTCCCCGTCCATGAGGTCGTACTCGGCCTCGCGCCAGGCGGGGTTGCCGCCCACGACGAAACTGCCGTCGCCGGGCGCGAGCATCCATGTCCAAACCGCGTCATCCTCGGGGATGCCGTGCCGCTCGCTCAGCACCGCGAACTCGGCCGCGGTGGCCGGCCGGACATGCAGGCCGTCGCGGTAGTAGGGCTTGAGGAACATCAGCTCCACATGTCCGATCCAGACCTCCACGCGGGTGGAGGTCCCCTCGACCGCGAGTGCTTCGCTCCACAGCCTGAGCTGCCGGTGGGACGGATCGAACCCCACCACCCGGAACAGGCGCTTCCCGCTGATGTACTCGGTCACCGATCCCCCTCACTCACGGCGTCCTTACGGGATCCAGCCCGTCGGCACCTCGTCGAACGGGCGCAAATGTGCGCCCAGTTGAATGCGACTGACCGGAACGCCCGCCCCTCCAGGTCACCTTGCGCAGGAGGGTGGCCACCTCCCAGGCGGCACCGTACCCGCCCCGCGTCGGTTGCCCGGGGCGATCGACCCGCCGCGCTCGACCAGCACGGACAGCGCCCGTTCCGCCGACTTCTCGCCGGCCACGTCAGTACGAGCACGCCGAAATACCCCGTCCCCCTTCCGAGGCGCGCGAGCGCCGAGGCCTCGCGCGCCGGGCCGGGGTCACCGCATGCCGGTCAGCAGCCCGACCTCGGGAGCCAGCGCGCCTGCCTGGCCCAGGCTTCGGAAGTCGGGCTCGACCGAGGCCAGGGGAAGGGCCCCGGTCCGCACGGCGTGGTAGCGCACCAGGGTCCACAGGAAGACGTCGGGGTCGTCGAACCGGGTGTGCGCCTCGATGACTTCCTCTTCGTGGAACCAGAGCCCGACCCGTCCGTCGGCCAGCACCACGAAGTAGTTCCCGCCGCCGTCCGCGCCGAGGGACCAGACGTCGTCGTCCGTAAGCTCGCTCTCGTAGTCGCCGTCCAGGATGCGGCAGTCGTTGGCGGCGAACTCGAAGGCGTACGACCAGTCCGCCACACCGAACAGTGTGGGCAGCGTGCCCGCGCGCACCCGGCGGTCGAAGGCCGAGAGCGCGCTCGCGGCCATGCGGGGAAGCCGGGCCAGGAACGGTCCCAGCGGGCGGGCCCGAGGAACGCCCGCCCGCTCCGCGTCGGGGAACCAGCGCGCGAGATCCGCGTCGAGGTCCCGCTCGACGTATCCGGTCAGTTGATCAACGGTCAGTGCCATGGCAGGAGGGTAGGCGCCGGCCAGAGATCGGACCAGGGACAGCGGCGGCCCCGGCGGAACCGATGGGACAGCCCAGCCGCCCACAACCCGGTGATCGGCCGGCCCCGGGCTGCCGGCAGGTCGGCACAACCACCGCCGATCGCCACGGCACGCCCTCAACTCGGCTGTTCAGGGCCATTGTTGTGCGCATCGTGGTCGCAGCCCGGCACGGCGGCGACTCCCCCGTCAGCGTTCGTTCGACGTGCCGATCCCCGTTCGTCGGGCCCTGCCGCGGTCCCGACGGACCACCGTCCCCGCAGCACTCCATCACGACGCTCCGGATGCGATCAACGGCGGCGAGAGGGCGCGCGAAGGCACGTTCGGGGGATTGACGCAGCGATGGGACACGCGCCGACCTGTCGCGACGTAGCCTGCGCAGAGTCCTACGAGTGGGGCGGCACCGTCGATGACGCCTGCCGCTCCCCCGCACGACCCTCAGGTGTACTGATCTTTCTTTTTCCCCCGATCGAGTGGCGATATGTACGGCGTTCAGGGGTAGTCGGGCGCCCATGAAGGGGCAGGCGGGGCAGAACCGTCCCGCCACCGGCGCTCTTCAGCGAAGAAGTGTCCCGCGCCGATCCGGCGCCCGACGGAAGTGCACGCATGGCGACAACCACTCCGGACGAATCCGGTGCAGGACCGCACATCACCCTCCCCCGGACAACCATCACCGAACAAGTGCAGGGAGACAGGTCAGTGATCCTGACGGTCGCGGGCGCCCTCGACTGGAGCACGACCAGCCGGCTCGTGACCGCGATGCAGAAGTCCGTCAACGCCCGGTCCGTCACGGTGGACCTGAGCGGATTGGTCTGGGCGGACTCCGCGCTGCTGCACGCCCTCATCAACACGCAGCGCCATTTGCGCTCCCACGACACCCCGCTCGTCCTGCGCGGACCCCTGCATCCGGTTCTGGCACGCCTCTTCGACGTCACCGGGACCCGCAGCTACTTCGTCTTCCACGATGCCTGACAGAAAAGGGTCCTCGTCCCACAAGGCGAGCCGGTTCCCCATCACCGGTCATCATGAAGCCACACGCACCACACCCGTGACACGAGATCATCAAGAGCATGAGAACGCCTGGACCCCAGCCGGACACCCCCGTCCCCCACGTACGACACCACTGCCACGACGACCTGCTGTGGGTCATCGTTCTGTCGGGCGACATCGAAGACGCCGTGGTCGCCCTGGTCGAGGAGGCGACTCTTCGCGCCGAGCGGGCCACCGCACACCTCCTGGTCTACGACCTGGATGCCATGGGCTTCTGCGACTCGTCGCTGCTCAACCACCTCCTGCGCACGGCGCGCCGACGGCACGTGGTCCTGGCGGGCACCAACCCGTTCATGGACCGCCTGCTGGACGTGACGGGCGTGGGCCACGTCTTCACCCGGGTCGCCACACTGGATGCCGCCCGTTCCCTCACCACCGACGAACGTGTGGTCGATGACAGGCAATGACGCAGCTCGGACCCCGAAGGCCGACCCGCCGCCAGATACCGCGGGCGGGCGTGGGCGCGCACCCCGCGCAACCCCTCGACCCGTGTTCGAGACCGACTCGGCACTCCATGCGGTTCCGGAGGCACGTTGGCAGGCGGTGGCGTTCGTCAGCGACACGTGTCCCGGCGCGGACCTCGTCGCCGTGCAGCTCGTCCTGGGCGAGTTGATCAGCAATGCTGTGCGGCACACCGCCGCGGGCACCTGGCACCTGCTCCTGCGTGCCGACGAGACGGCCCTGACCATGACGGTGACGGACTCCAGCTCGCGCCTCCCCCAGCCCCGGCAGGCGGATCCATTCGACGGGCTGGGGGGGTTCGGCCTGCACATCGTGGAGCGGCTCTGCGACAGCAGCGTTGTCACGGTTCATGAGAACGGCAAGGCGGTCACAGTCAGCTGGATGCTGCCGCGCCGCCCGGCCGCGTAGTCGGAGATTCTGACCCGGGCCGGATGGCGGACAGCGCTCAGGTCTGGCACTGGGAGGTGGCGGCCGTCGACCAGTTGCTCCAGACTCCGGTGTCGGCCTTCGCGTGTACGCGGATCTCGGCCTTGACGTTGAAGGGCCCGCACACGCGGCTGGTGTCACCGATCGCCGTGGGCCCTTCGGTCGCTCCGGCGGCCACATAGGTACGGCCGGAGCCGATCTTGACCCAGTGCCCGCCGGAAACGATGCGGAAGAACGCCTCGTAGGAGACATTCACGCCGCGCGTCCCGGTGTTCCGCAGCTTGACGTGGGCGGAGATGTCCCGGAAGAAGACCTTGCCGTCCTTCCAACGCTGGGCGCTGATGCAGCCGTTGACGGCGACTCGGCCAGTGGAGACGCCACCGCCACAGGCGATCCCTGCGGCATCGGCATCGGCGGTGGGAAGCAGCAGGGCCAGCGCGGTTGCGGTGGTCAGGGCTGCGGTACGGAGCAGGCGCATCGTTGGTCCATCCTGTCGGAAGTCACGGTCCACCACGGACGGGCGGCACTCTCGCACAGGGACAGACGCGCACGGCCGGAATCGGATGCCACACCCCCCGGACGGGTGCTTCGGGAGCGGCACCGTTCCGGCCGGACGCCCCCTGCCCCTTCCGCACGCCGGGCCGCAACCCGGAACAGGGCCGCCCGCATGCGGTGCGGGAGCCGGCCGCCCGCGCCGGTCAGGTGCCGGCCCCGTCAGGTCCGGGGTGAAGTCCTGCCGCGCCCCATCTCCGTTCACCGGAGATTCGCCCGGCCCAGCAGCACACCCACCGGGGAGGTCGTTCCACGGCCCGGCTACCATCGCTCATCCCGCCGCACAAGGAGCCCATTCCGGTGACCGTCGTCCTGCCGCCCGCCGGCACCACTGTCGGACTCCTGCACATGCAGGAAGTCACCCACGACACGGCGGACTGCCTGCGCAGCCTGGTGTGGCGGGCCGGCTCGGGCTGGCGAATGATCAGCAGTGCGGTTCTCGGGGGCGGCATCGGCACGCGTGCGTGGGTGCTCAACGCTCAAGTGCCGCACGGCTATCGGCGTACGGACCCGGACCGGCATCTGGCGGCGCTCGCCCGGCGGATCGGCGCCGAGGGGCCGGGGGTCGGTCTGATGACGGCCGCCGACATCAGGTCGTCCGGCCGCGCGGAGGACGGCGGGGTCGCAGCCGTCGCGACCGCCGGACTCGGTGTGCGCGGCTGGGCCGCCTCCCCCGCGTCCGGTACGGACGTGCCCGCCCGGCCCGGCACGATCAACATCGTGGCCGCCGTGCCGGTCGCGCTGAGCGACGCGGCTCTGGTCAACGCCGTGGCCACGGCCACGGAGGCCAAGGTGCAGGCGCTGCTGGACGCCGGCTTCGACTGCTCGGGGACGCCGACGGACGCGGTGTGCGTGGCCGCCAGGGAGCCTCGCGCCGATGAGGACGCCGATGACGAGGTGCACGCGTTCGCCGGTCCGCGTTCGCTGTGGGGCGCCCGCCTGGCACGCGCGGTCCACGCCGCCGTGCGCACTGCGGCTCAGGCCACATCCGAGCGCTGAACGGGCCGTCCGCCCGGTCGGTCCGAACCGGCTTGCGCGCGCCACCCCCGGTCCGGGCCCGCCCCCGCTCCGGCGTCCCCACCGCACCGGGCCCGGGTCACCGACAACGCGTATGCCTCGTGCGTACGCCGCGTGCGGGGCCTCCCCGTTCAGGCGCTCAGCGCCTCGATCGCGTCCTCGACGGTGGGCTGGAAGGTGAAGAGCCGGTCGAGGCCGATGATGCGGAAGACATGCATCAGGTCGGCGGTCACGCCGACCAGGACCAGCGGGGTGCCGGTCTCGTGCGCCTGGCGGTCGGCGCCGATCAGCACGGTGATGCCGGTCGAGTCGCAGTAGGTGAGGTCGGAGAGGTCGATCAGTACGGGACGGGCGGGGCGGAAGGGCTCCTCCTGGATGAGCCGTGTCAGCTGCGGCGCCGTGTGGTGGTCGAGTTCGCCGGCCACGGCCAGCACCGTGGCCCCGCCGGCGTGGGTGTGGCGGGTGGCGGTCAGGGTGGGGTCGGTCACCGGTTCTCCTGAGCTGATGGGGGTGTGCGGCGGGGCGGGACGGACAGGGCGAGCAGCGCTGTGTCGTCGCTCACCCCGGTACCCAGATCGGTGAAAAGCTTGTGCACCGTGGCCAGTAAGTGGTCGGCTCCGCGAGGGGTGTGGGCGGACAGGTGGCGCGCGAGTCCTTCCTCGCCCAGCATCTGTCCGTTCGCGGTGCGCGCCTCGATGAGCCCGTCGGTGTACAGGAGCAGTGCGTCGCCCGGCGCGAGGCGGGTGCGGGCCTGCACGAACTGGGGCTCGGGCAGCAGGCCGATCAGCTGACCGCCGGCGGTGGACACCGGCTCGACCGTGCCGTCCGCGCGCACGGCCAGGGCCGGAGGATGGCCGCCGCCGGCCAGTGTGACGGTGAACGACCCGTCCGCGTCGGCGTCGAGCACGCCGAACACGGCCGTGCAGAACCGGTGGAAGTCGCCCTGGAACTCGCCTTTGAGGACCGTGTCGAGGTTGGCGAGGGCGGTTCGGGGGTCGGGATCGTAGATGGCGGCGGCCCGCAGGGTATAGCGGGTCAGCGAGGTCAGGGCGGCGGCATCGGCTCCCTTGCCGCACACGTCCCCGAGGAAGAACGCCCAGCGGCCGTCGTCGAGCGGGAAGAGATCGTAGAAGTCGCCGCCGATCTCGTCGACAGACGCGGGGTGATAGGCGGCGGCCGTGTCCAGCCCGGGGACGGTCGGCAGGGCCGGCGGCAGCAGGGTGCGCTGGAGCGTGCGGGCCAGCCGTTCGGCGTCCGCGCGCCGTTCACGTTCGGCAGCCACCGTGTGCAACGCGGCCCGCCGCAGCTCGAGTTCGTCCATGGCGAGCGCGGCCAGCTCCTGGAGGGCGGCGAGCTGGTCGTCGGCCGGCCGGCGGGGGACGGTGTCGAAAACGGTGACGCTGCCCAGCTGGTGACCGTCCGGCGTGGTGATCGCCGCGGCGGCACAGAAGCGTACGCCCAGCTGGGCGGGGACGCGGAAGCCGGCGACCGGGCCGGCATCGGCGCGGATGTCGGGGACGACCTGGGGGCCCTCGTGCGCAGCCGCGAGGGGCCACGCGTCCGGGGCACGGCTGAGCTCCCCGACGTCCCCGAGGCCGTACGCGGCCTTGCACCACACCCGGTCGCTGTCCACGATCGCCACCATGGCCATGGGAGCTGCGAAGACGCGCGCCGCGAGGGAGGCGATCTTGTCGAAGACCGGGTCGGCGGGCGCGTCCAGGACCGCGTAGCGGCGGACCGCGGTGAGCCGTCGCTCCTCGTCCGTCATCCCGTCCTTGGTCGCGGAGCCCGCATCGCGGCGCGGACCGTACTCACACACCGCCATGCCACCCCCCGTTCCGCCCGCTGGATCGTGCCTGCTGGTGCCAGGCGCGGCAGATATATCCTACGGTCGCGTCTGCAAGTACCCCGGATGGTCCAGCGATCACGCGGGTATCTCCCTCATGGAGACCGCGGCGCGCGGAGGGACGACAGCACGACGAGCGCCGGCGGCACGTGCTCGGGCATCGGCTGTCGTGAACGAAGGGGTGGGTAGTGACGCGTTCCGAGGGTGCCGAGCCCGAGGGCCCGGCCGCGGCCGGAAGCGATGTGTTCGCCGTGGACACCGAGGTCGGCGGGGAGCTGGCTCTGGTGGACTGGGCGGCGACCACCCCGCTCGGGGACCCGGAAGGCTGGCCGCAGAGCCTGAGGACGACCGTCAGCATCCTGCTGTCGTCGAAGTTCTCGATGTGGATGGCCTGGGGGCCGGAGCTGACCTTCTTCTGCAACGCCGCTTACCGGCGCGACACCCTGGGGCGCAAGTATCCGTGGGCGCTGGGACGGCCGGCGAGCGAGGTCTGGGCCGAGATCTGGCGCGACATCGGTCCCCGCATCGACAGCGTGCTCACCACCGGCGAGGCCACCTGGGACCAGGCGCTGCTGCTGTTCGTCGAACGCTCCGGCTATTCGGAGGAGAGCTACCACACGTTCTCCTACAGCCCCTTGCGCGACGATGCGGGTCTCGTGGTCGGGATGCTGTGCGTGGTCAGTGAGGAGACCGAACGGGTCATCGGTGAACGGCGGATGGCGACCCTGCGCGATCTGGGATCCGACCCCAGCGTGGTGCGCACCGAGCAGGAGATGCTCGACTTCGCGCGCGTGCAACTGGGCCGCAATCCGTACGACTTGCCGTTCACGCTGACGTATCTCTTCCAGGACGACGGCAGTGCCGCGCTGGCCGCCGCCACCGGGATGCCGGACGAGCACCCGGCCGCCGTGCCGCACCTCGCACCGGGCTCCGAGGCGGTGTGGCCGACCGCGGCCCCGGCGCGGGGCGAGTCCGTCCTCGCCCCGCTGGACGGAGCAGCGCATACGGAGCTGCCGACGGGGGCGTGGGCCGAACCGCCTCGGCAGGCGCTGGTCGTGCCGCTGCGGCAGCAGGGCGGTGACCCGTACGGCTTCATGGTGGTCGGCCTCAACCGGTATCGGGCTCTGGACGACGGTTACCGCGGCTTCGTCGAACTGGTCGCCGGACATGTCGCCTCCGGAGTCGCCAGTGCCCGCAGCTATCAGGCGCAGCAGCGTCGCGCGGAGGAACTCGCGGAGCTGGACCGGGCGAAGACGACGTTCTTCTCCAACATCAGTCACGAGTTCCGCACGCCGCTGACGCTGATCATGGGGCCGGTCGAGGAACTGCGTAACCGGCTCCCGGACGACGGCGCCCGTGCGGAACTTGAGGTCATCCACCGCAATGGCCTGCGCCTGGGCAAACTGGTCAACACCCTGCTCGACTTCTCCCGCATCGAGGCCGGCCGGATGCAGGCGAGTTACGAGCCGGTCGATCTGGCCGCGGTGACCGGTGAGCTGGCCAGCGTGTTCCGCTCGGCCATCGACCGGGCGGGCCTGGACTTCCGGGTGGACTGCCCGCCGCTGCCCGAGCCGGTCTTCCTCGACCGCAGCATGTGGGAGAAGGTGGTTCTCAATCTGCTCAGCAACGCGCTGAAGTTCACCTTCGACGGCTCGATCAGTGTCGCCACCGCCGTTGAGGACGGCAGGGCCGTGGTGACCGTCGCCGACACCGGGATCGGTGTCCCGGCGGGGGAAATGCCCCGGCTCTTCGAACGGTTCCACCGCATCGAGAACGCCCGCTCCCGCTCCAACGAGGGCAGCGGCATCGGCCTCGCCCTGGTGAAGGAACTGGTCGCACTGCACGGCGGCGAGATCAGCGCCACCTCCGTCGAGGGCCGGGGCACCAGGTTCACCATCCGGCTGCCGTTCGGCGCCGCGCACCTGCCGGCCGGCACCGTCCGGTCGGAGTCGTGCCACTCCGCGACTCCCATGGCCGACCCGTTCGTGCAGGAGGCCCTTCGCTGGCTGCCCGGTGAGCAGAGCGCGGCGCTGCCCGCCGCGGTCGAGAGCATCACCAACGGGACTGCCGCGCACGTGACTTCCGCGGGCGCGAGTGCTGACGAGCCGGCCATCGGCCAGGACCTCCCGCCCCACGTTCTGATCGCCGACGACAACGCCGACATGCGCGAGTACCTCACCCGACTGCTGCGCGGCGCGGGGTACCGGGTGGACTCGGTCAACGACGGCCGAGCGGCCCTGCGGGCCGTCCGCGCCCAGGCGTTCGACCTCGTGATCAGCGACGTCATGATGCCCCACCTGGACGGGCTCGGCCTGGTCGCGGCGCTGCGGGCCGACTCGCGGACCGCCTCGGTCCCCGTGCTGCTGCTGTCGGCGCGGGCCGGGCAGGAGGCGTCCATCGAGGGCCTGCGGGCGGGCGCCGACGACTATCTCGTCAAACCGTTCGCGGCGGCCGAACTCCTCGCCCGGGTACGGGCCAACGTCGAGCTGGCGCGTCTGCGCGGGCATCACGCCCGCTGGCGCACCGCCCTGGTCGACTCCCTGCAGGAGGCGTTCTTCGTCTGTGACGAGGACGGCGCCGTCATCGAGATCAACACGGCGTTCGCCGACATCCTCGGCTACGGGCAGGAGGGACTGCCCTACCGACCGGTCCATCCCTGGTGGCCCGACCGCGCCGACTCCGAGGCGTACGAGCAGGTCAGCGGCGCCTTCTCGCAGCTGCTCGGCCATCCGAAGGGTTCCTACACGATTCCGATCACCCACCGGGACGGCCACCGGCTGTGGGTGACGGCCACGTTCAACCAGGTCGACGATCCCGACACCGGGCGACGCGTGACCGTCGGCACCTTCCGTGACGTCACGGCCGAGCACTACGCCATCCAGCGCGAGAGCGCCCTGGCGGCCCTGGGCACCTGCCTGTCCCGGGCGACCAGCGTGCAGCAGGCACTGGCGGGGGCCCTGGACGAGCTGAAGAAGCTGTGGCGGGCCCGATCGGTCCTGGCGGCCGTCTTCGACCACGGCGACGAACCCACGCTGACCTCCACCGACGAGACGCCCGACTGGCAGGACCTGCCCGCCGAACGGCGAGCGGTGCTCAACACCCTGCGCCAGGGGCCGGTCCTGACCCCGATCGACGACCCCACCGGGGCCGGCATCCTCCTGGAGTTCCCCGAGGGCCCGCTCGTCCTGTGGATCCACGTCGGCGAGAACCGTCCTTTCACCGGCGAGGACCAGCTGCTGCTCTCCCTGCTGGCCGGGCACCTCGCCCAGGGGCTGAACCGCGCCCACCAGATCGACCAGCAGCGCGAGACCGCCATCGCCCTCCAGCGGGCCATCCTCGGCCCCTCGCGCCTGCCCGACGGTTTCGCCGTCCGGTACGAGCCCGCCACCCAGCCGCTGGAGGTCGGCGGCGACTGGTACGACACCGTCCTCCTGCCCGACGGCCGGATCGGCATCGTCGTCGGCGACTGCGTCGGCCGGGGCCTGGAGGCCGCCAGCGTCATGGGTCAACTGCGCAGCGCCTGCCGGGCGTTGCTGCTCCAGGACGCCAGCCCCGCGCAGACGCTGATGGCCCTGGACCAGTTCGCGGCGGGCGTTGCCGGCGCGGCCTGCACCACCGTGTTCTGCGGCGTCCTGAACGCCGAGACCGGGCAGCTGACGTACTCCAGCGCCGGCCACCCGCCCGGCATCCTCGTCCGGCCGGACGGTGCCACCCTGCTTCTGGAGGACGGCCGGTCGCTCCCGCTGGCCGTACGGACCGGCAGCCCGCGCCCCGAGGGGACGTGTGCCATCCCGGCGAGGTCCACCCTGCTCCTCTACACCGACGGCCTCGTGGAACGCCGCCGCCGCCCGCTCAGCGACGGCATCGACCGGGCCAGCGAGGCCCTCCAGGACGGCCGGAACACCGCGGTCGACGAACTCGCCACCCACGTCATGTCGAGGCTGGCTCCCGCGGGCGGCTACGACGACGACGTCGCCCTGCTGCTCTACCGGCACCCGGCCCCGCTGGAGATGTCCTTTCCGGCCGAGTCGTCCCAGCTCGCCCCCGTGCGCAAGTCGCTGCGCAGCTGGCTGAACCAGTGCGACCTGCCGCCCACCACGATGCAGAACATTCTGGTCGCCGCGGGCGAGGCCTGTGCCAATGCCGTCGAGCACGGCCACCGCCACTCCCCCGGCGACCCCATCTACTTCCGCGCCGAGGCGTACGTCGACGATCTGCGCCTGATCATCGCCGACAGTGGCGTCTGGAAGGACCCACAGCCCGAACTCAACACCCACCGCGGCCGCGGCATGAGCCTGATGCGGGCGCTGATGCAGCGGGTCACCGTCACACCGGGCCCCTCCGGTACCACCGTCGACATGCACACGAGGATCGCCTGATGACCACTGACCTGACCCTCACTCACGGACGACGGCCCGACGGCACCGCGCTGCTGACCGCGGTCGGCGAGATCGACATGAGCAACGCGGGTGAGCTGGCCGCCGCCCTCACGGGCACGGCCGACCCCCTGGTCCTCGACCTCAGCGGCGTCGAATACCTCGACAGTGCCGGCCTCAGCGTCCTGTTCCCGCACGCCGAGCGCCTCCAGCTCATCACCAACCCGCTCCTGGTGCCCGTCCTGACCATCTCGGGCCTGATCGATCTGACCACGGTCCACGGCGAGTAGGCGCTGCGCGGGCGGCGGCCGGAACTCCACACCCGCTGCTGGCGCTCCGGCCGCCTCCACTCCGCGAGAGAGCCGTTCTTGACGTACCGTCAGCCCGCGCGTCGCTCCACCGGTCACGACAGAGCGGCGAGCCCGACGGCCAGGCCGAAGTACGTCACGACGATGACGAGGACGCAGAACAGCAGCAGCCACCCCGTCACGATGGCAAGGAGCGCCAAGCCTCGGTCGCGGCCTCCCATCCGCTTGCCCCGGATGCGGCCGACATGGCCCGCCACGATCGCCACCAGCCCCGACACGGCCATGAAGAACGTGTAGACCCCGCCGTACAACAACCAGAGCATGGGCGTCACGAAGATCGCGACGATCGAGCCGACGCCGACCGCCGCCGCCCAGGCACCCACACGGGCCGCGACGTTGCGCGGCAGCGCGGTCGGAACAGCACTCTGCTCGGCACTACTTGTCACTACGAAACCCCCTCGACCAGTCCGGCCACCCTACGACGCCCTCGATCGCGAGCGGCAGCCGGGCCGCTGAGCGGGAAGCGTCCACCGGATCGCAGAGGGCCGTCCGGCGCCAGTCGGCCGGCTCCGGACGGACCGGCACTCAACGCGGGCGGGGTGCGGGCGATGACCCGGGGTGCGGGCGCGGCGGCGCCCACGCCCCGCAGGCAGGAAGCGGAAGCAGACTTCTCAACTGGCCCATTTGTCACCGTAGTTGACTGCTCACCGAGAACCAGGGCACCCGCAATCCATACGGAATCCGAAGCCCGAGGTGGGAGACAGCGATGACACACTTCAGCAACTCCGAGGCCACCCCGTCCCGCACCAACGGTCTGGCCGTGGCCGGGCTGGTGTGCGGCATCGTCGGCATCTTCTTCCTGAACATCGTGCTCGGCCCCCTGGCCATCGTTTTCGGTGCGGTCGCCCTGCGGCAGTCCGGGGCCAAGGGGGGTGGCGGGATGGCGAAGGCCGCTCTCGCGCTCGGCATCATCGACGTACTGCTCTTCGTGGTGCTGCTGCTGGTGGCCGCCTCCAACGGCGGCTTCCACTGGTACGTAGGCGGCTGACCCACCCTGCGGGAGGGGCTCGACGCGGGTGCCGCGTCGAGCCCCTCAGCTGTCCCTGCGGAAACCCTCGCGGGGATCGGATCCGCGTCAGTCGGTGCCCTGCGGCGTGCCGCGGGTCTCCCCGGTGATGAAGCCGACGACGCCCGTCATTCCCCCTTCCTGGAGGGCATGGCGCTGCCGGTCGGCGCCGGTGCCCTCACGCAGGAGACGGTGGACCAGCGGCTCGACGTGCCGTGTGTCGCCGTGCTCCTCCAGCGCCGGGCCGATGTGGTCGGTGAGGCGGCACAGCATGTCGCCGGCCGCGAGCGGATGCCCTTCGCGGTCCAGGAGCGTGGACGTGAGGCCGTGCCGGGCCGCGTGCCACATCGCGGCCTGCAGCAGTTCGGGCCGGCACTCCGGTTCGGGGACCTTGTCCTTGTACTCACGCAGGGCGGTCGCCGCCAGGGCGCGCACGATGCCGGTCAGCATGACGGCGTCGTCCACGCGGAGCTGAACGTCCATACAGCGCACTTCCAGAGTGGGGTAGCGCTCCGAGAGCCGTGCCTGCCAGTACAGCTGTCCCGTGTCCGCGATGGCCGTGGACCTCACCAGCCTCTCGATGCACTCCTCGTACTCCTGCAGGCCGTCGAAGTGCGGAGGAACGCCGCTGACCGGCCAGCGACTGAAGACGGGGGTGCGCCAGCTCGCGAACGACGTGTCGTGGCCCTCCCAGAACGGAGAGTTCGCCGACATCGCCAGCAGCGTGGGAAGCCACGGCCGCAACCGGTTCAACACCGCCACGCCCGACTCCCGGTCCGGCATCCCGACATGCACATGCATCCCGTTGACCAGCAGGTCCTCGGCCATCCGACCGCCCTGGTCATGAACCCGCGTGTACCGGCGCCCGCTGGTGATCGGCACCTGCCCCTCCCCCATGACCGGGGCGGAGGCAGTCGCGGCCAGACGGCCGCCGAAGCGTTCGGCCGCCGTTCCCAGCGCGTGTCGCAGACGCAGCAGGTGGCCGGCCACTTCCGGCAGCTCCTGGCACACCGGCGTGGCGATCTCCACCTGGGCCTGCAACAGCTCGGGCTGGATCTCACCGTCCTCGGACAGGTCATCGAGCCCCGCTGCGCGGCGCACCTCGTCCGACAGCGCGAGCGGGCACCCCGTCGCGGGGTCGACCAGCAGGTATTCCTCTTCAACGCCAACAGTGATCACACCACTGAGGTACCCGCAGGCAGCCGCCTCTACCGGTCGCATCGCACGCGTTCGCCCACAGCGGTACCGCGGGCGGTCACGATGCCTTGGTGCGCAGGGGCACGACCGCGCGGAAGGGAAAGAATTCCGCGCACGACCGATGAGCTCACCCGCTCGCGCCGGTCAGACCAGAGACAGCAATGCAGCCGCACAAGGGGGGAACCCGATGTCCAGCACCGCCACCGCCACCGCCATCCGCGTGAAGCCCAGCAAGAGCGTCGTCCGAACCGTCTGGACCCTCCAGATCCTGCTCGGCGCCTTCTTCGCCCTGGGCAGCGCCTTGCCCAAGCTGCTGGCGCTCCCCTCTGCCACCGTGGCCTTCGACGCCATCGGCGCAGGCCATTGGCTCATGTACCTGACGGGTCTGGTGGAGCTGGCCGGGGCGATCGGCCTGCTGATCCGCCGACTGGCCGGGACGGCCGCGACCGCGCTCATCGTCTTCCTGGCCTGCGCGTTCGCCACCCAGCTCACCGCCCTGCACGGCGAGAACGCCGGGACCCCGCTCCTCTTCATGGTTCCGCTGGCCGTCATCGCGTGGAACCGGCGCGCCGAAGTGGCGCAGCTTCTCGGAATCGCGCGCTGATCGGGCGGGACCCGCACAACCGTCGGCATCCCTCTGTGGTGTGCCGACGCCCTCGATCTGTTCGCCTGGCCGTCGCGCTGCTCGACTGACCGACGACAACCGATCTGTCCTCCGTACCGATCACCCACCCCGCTCAGAAGCAGGCTCTGCGCGGCCCCAGACCCCTACGGCATCTGGCCGAACGGGGCTGCGGCGAAGGCGGTCACCGGCCCGTGTCACACTCCTGCGGAGCTGCGGGAAACTTGGGGAGGGCTTGTGCAGGTGAGATCGGTCCGGGCGACACTGTTTGCCGCCGTCATGACGGCCGTGCTGGGGGGATGCGGCGGATTCGAGGGACCGTCGACCCCTCCGCCCACCTCCATGCCCACGGCCACGGCCCGCGACGCCGGCAACCTGGCCCTGGAGCGTTCGCGCAAGGCCTGGGGGGACACCGAATGGGGCATCAAGCAGGCGTTCTTCTCGGAAGGGCTCAACCCGTCGGGGGCTGAGCCATGGGCCCCGGGGCAGTGCACCAACCGGCTGAGCACGACCTACGAGCAGGAGGACCGGGCCAAGGTGCCGCGTTCCCTGGCCAACCTCGTCAAGGACGGCTGGATCCCGGTCCCTGGCACGCCCGCCAACACCCAATTCGCCAAGGGTGACCTGCGCCTGTCGGTGAGCGCCGAACATGACGTCTCCGAGCCCGGAAGCCCCGTCCAGGCCAACGTGCCCTTGAAGTACGTGTTCCTGAACGTCACGAGCAGCTCCTGCACCGGTGCGGCCGGCCTTTTTGAGTGAGCGGCACCGAGCGTAGGACCTCTGCGTCACCACCGTCCGCTCCTCGTCCTCCACGTCTCCCCGTGCCGCCACCTATACGTCCAACGCCGTTGTCAGGACCTCGGAGCGACGTGCGTGAGAGCATCCGTCCATGAGTAGCGACCTGGAAGTGAGCGCTCTGGCCATCAACGTCACGATCCCGCAGGCGCTCCGCTGGACGGACACTCGACGTGGCGAAGAGTTCCAACTGACCACACTCAACGTCCGGCTTCTCCCTGACGGTCGCCTCGCCGCGAAAGCCTATGGCCGGCCGGTTGGCGGTGGGCGGGGCGCATATGTCTCGTTCCCGGTCCTCGACAGACCAGAACTGGCGGCTCTCATTGCCGAGGCGGCCGACCGCGCCGGAACGTTGTGGGCCGCCCATCGCGGACTCGACTGCTGAGCCTGGTTCGACTCGGCCGAAAGCCGCAGAGACCCGCACCTCCTATGAGGGCGGGCCCCGGCTCATCAAAGCGGCCGCAACCACGACCCCGAAGCCACAGCCCCAAGCCGGTGGCCGACATCCCGTACCCCATCACCGCCGGCGTGCGAAGCAACCCGCGCGCCGACGGCACCCTCGCCCTGCCCATCCGCAAACCTCAGCCGCCCCACACGACCCCGCCGTAACACCTCACGGAGGACTGGCGCAGTAATTCAGGGGAAGGCGCCCCCCGTTACGTCTCGTGCCCGGCTGGAAGGTGAACTGCAAAAACCATCGTGTCCCCCTGTCCATCCGGCGTTCAGCAAGCCTGCAACGGCGTCTCTGTGATTGCGACAATTCTGTGCCCCGAAGACTCCCGCGCCTGTCCCCCGTCCAGCGCGCCTCAGCGCCTCCTGCCCCCGCTTCCGCGGTTGCTCACCCCCAAGGTCCTGCCCTCGCGCCGGCCGTCGCGGCCCTGACAGAGCGTGAGATCTCCCTCGTACGCGCCGGCTTGGCGGTCGTCGAACCGCAGGCGGCGGAGGTGACGGTCTACTTCTACGCCATCCTCTTCTCTCGCTACCCCCAGGTGCGCGAACTCTTTCCGCACGACATGGACGTCCAGCGCGACCGGCTGCTGCGTGGTCTGCTCCGCATCATCGAACTGGTCGACGACCCGGACCGCCTCGTGCAGTTCTGCAGTCTCCTGGGCCGCGACCACCGCAAGTTCGGGACGCTCGACGCGCACTATCCGGCAGTCGGTGAATGCCTGCTGGCAGCGCTGGCCCGCTACGCCGGCCCTGCGTGGAGCCACGAGATGGCCGCGGCCTGGACCCGCGCCTACAACACCGCGGCCCACGTGATGATCCTCGCGGCCCGGGACGACACGCGCCTGCGTCCGGCGACATGGGGGGCGGAAATCGTCAGCCATGTGCCCCGCGGCCACGGCATCGCCGAAGTCACCGTCCGCCCCGACCAGCCCTACCCCTACGCCGCGGGCCAGTACGTCAGCATGCAGACACCCTGGAGACCGAAGGCCTGGCGCCACTACTCACCGGCCAACGCGCCCCGCCCGGACAACACGCTCACCTTCCACGTCCGTGCTGTCACGGGCGGCACCGTCAGCAGCGCCCTGGTTCATCACGCGAGGGTCGGCGACGCGGTCCAACTCGGGCCTCCGCAGGGCGACATGTGCCTGGATGCCGCCGAGGACCGGGACCTGGTGTGCGTGGCGGGCGGCACGGGCCTGGCGCCGATCCGCGCCATCCTGGAGGAAGCGGCCCGCACCGGACTGCGCCGCTACGTCGACCTCTTCATCGGCGCCCGCACCGCCGAGGAACTCTACGGACTGGACGACATGCTGCGCATGGCCCAGCGCCAGCACTGGCTGTCCGTGCGTGCCGCCGTCTCTCACCAGCACATCGTCGGCCGGGAAGGAACGCTGCCACAGGTCCTGCGCGAGTTCGGCCCCTGGGACCAGCACGAAGCATTCCTGTGCGGACCACCCGTCATGGTCACCACCGCGGCCCACACCCTCATCCGTGCCGGCGTCCCCACCGCCCGGATCCACCACGACCCGCTCGACACCCCCGTCCTCAACACTCCGCTCACCCCACCCCGACACCCCCAGGAGAACGCACCACTGTGACCAGCCCTCACGCCATGCCCTCTCCGGGGGAACGCGCCCTCCAGACCCACCTCGCCACGCAGGAAAGAGCCGACTCCTTCTACTCGCGCCAGGTGCACCCGGCCCTGACACCGCCGATGAAGGATTTCATCGCCCGCCAGTCGATGGTGTTCCTGTCGACCGCCGGCGCACTGGGCCACTGCGACGCGAGCTTCCGGGCCGGACCACCGGGGTTCGTCGCCGTGCTCGACGACTACACGCTCACCTACCCGGAATACCGCGGCAACGGCGTACTCGCCAGCGCAGGCAACATCGCGGAAAACCCCCATGTCGGCCTGCTCTTCATGGACTTCACCCACCATCACATAGGCCTGCACGTCAACGGAACGGCCGCGCTCCTGGCTCCCGACGACCCACGTGCGGACCACGCCCACATTCCCGTGGATCCCGCCCCCGGCCGCAAGCCCGAGCTGTGGATCCGCATCACGGTGCAGGAAGCCTACGTCCACTGCTCCAAGCACATACCCCACCTGGAGCCCGCCGTCCGCCCAGGACGCGGATCCTCGACCGAACGCCCCAAAGACAGCGACTACTTCACCCTCACCGCTCCCCAGCAGCCACAGGACTCAGCGACCTCGGCCTCGGCCTCGTACTGACGGATCCACGGCGCGGGGCCCCGCGGAATGCTCGGCCTCGCAGCCTGTCCGCGGCGCGTGCCCTCGTCCACGCCCGAAGGCCGCCCCGCCAGCGCGGCCCCCGGGGCGGGAGGCCGGCTCGGCGCGCTCCCCGCCCGGCAGGCCCTCCGCGGAACACCTTCAGGTTGTCCGTTTCGCGCAAGGTTATTTAGATACGAGACATGTCGCACCCCGGGACGCTCATCCTGCTCATGGCCATCGCGGTCCTCGCTCCCCTGCTCACCTATGCGGTGCGGCGCTGGATTCCGGTCCCGCTGGTCATCTTCGAGATCGTGCTCGGCATCCTGGTCGGTCCCGACGTCCTCGACTGGGCGCATCACGACCAGGTGATCGACACCCTGTCGAGCCTCGGCCTGACCATGCTCATCTTCCTCGCCGGCTACGAGATCGACTTCGCCGCCGTCCCCGGCGACACCCTGCGCCGCTCGGTCACCGCCTGGCTCATCTCCCTCGCTGCCGCGCTCGGCATCGCCTTCGCCCTCACCGGAGCCCAGACCACCAAGAGCTTTGTCATCGGCACCGCACTCACCAGCACCGCCCTCGGCACAGTTTTGCCCATGCTGCGCGACTCCGGCGATCTGCGCGGACGCTTCGGCACGGTGGTCCTCGCCTTCGGCGCGGTCGGCGAATTCGGCCCCGTCATCACCATGGCGCTGCTGCTCGGCGGCCGCGCGCCCGGCCGGTCCACTGCCGTACTCCTCACCTTCGCCGCCATCACCGCCGCCGCCGTGTGGTGGGCCCTGCGACCCCGCCCCCGCTGGTTCTCGCACCTGATCAGCAAGACCCTGCACAGCAGCGGTCAGTTCGCCGTCCGGTACATCATGCTCCTGCTGGCCGCGATGCTGGGCCTCTCCCAGGCGCTGGGCGTCGACACCCTCCTCGGTGCCTTCGCCGCCGGAGTGATCACCCGACTGATCCTTCAGGGCGCCGCCCCGGACAGCAGCTCCGAAGTGCTCGGCCGCATCGAAGCGATGGGCTTCGGCTTCCTCGTCCCGCTTTTCTACGTGGTCACCGGCGTCGACTTCGACCTCGACGCCCTCCTCTCGGCCGGCCGGCCCCTCGTCCTCCTCCCCGTGCTGCTGGCGCTGTTCCTCCTCGTCCGGGGTCTGCCCCAGTACCTCCTGGCACCCCCCGACCTACCGCGCCACAACCGCCTCGGGCTTCTCTTCTACGGCTCCACCTGCCTGCCTCTCGTCGTCGCCATCACCACCATCGGTCTCAGCGACAAGGCGATCACCAGCAGCGAAGCGGCGTCCCTGGTGGGCGCCGCCATGATCTCCGTCCTCACCTTCCCGCTCATCGCGCTGTGGATCCGTACCCGCGGCGGCGAGCCGACCGCACGACCGTCACCCGTCAGCGAGAGCGGGGAGTCCTGGTGAGCCGGGCCGGCCGGCAAGGTGGGACGCCCGCCGAGAACAGCTGGCTGTGCCATTGTCGCCGCGCCGCACTGGGCCTGCCCGCGGGGACGGGCTGACCGACGACCCGGGTGCGGCGGCTCCGCGTACCTTCGAAAGACTGGATGGCAGGCAGGCGTCCGAATAGGCGCGGCGCACGCCTAGGCACCGTCAGCTGTGCCGCTTGGCTCCTGCACCTGGCCTGCGTCCGCCTGGCCTGCGCGAGCGCTGCGAGCTTCGGCAGGCGGTCAGCGGATCAGCGGGGCCCGGGTGCGGAGTGAAGGGCGATGCCGACAGTGATGCGCTTGCCGACCGCCTCTTTCCTCGCCTCGAAACTCGCGGCCACCAGCAGCACGATCTCCAGACCGTGCTGCCCGACCCGGCCGGCGTCCGCGGCACGGGCGATGGGGAGCACGGGGTCGGAATCCCAGACGGCGATGATCACCGTGTCGTCCTCGATCGTCAGCTCCAGCAGCACCGGCCCGGGCGCGTATTTGAGGGCGTTGGTGACGAGCTCGCTGACGACCAGGCGCGTCATGTCCTGGACGTACGGCGAGACCGGCACGCCGTGCTCGTCCCGTGCCCAGGACAGGAATTGTGCGGCCACGTGGCGGGCCCGGGCGATACACGCCCCCTCGCCCTCCAGCGCCGCACTGACCCGGAGCGGCTGTGCCTCGGCTGCTTCGCCGTCGTCCTCCACGAATTCTCTCTTCTGCAGCGCGCCCATCCGTCCACCCTCAGCATCGTCCAGCAGGTACCCCGCCGACGGCAGACACTGCACAATTGACGCACGCCGAGCAGTCGCGTGCGCGCGCTCCGATCGCGCTCCGATCCAGGTCTTGGCCGACCGCGCGCTTCGAGCAGGGCTCCGAGTGTGCCAGGATCGGCCGTATGGCTGAGTCGAAGACGACGGGGGCCGAGCCCGGCGAGCAGTTGTCGGCCGTGGTCTCGGACAAGGACGGCGTACGCGTCGTGACCCTGACCGGCGAGATCGATTACGACAGCGCCGACGTTCTGCGTCGCGCGCTGGACACCACGGGCTGCCCCGTTTCACGCGTGATCGCCGACCTGCACCAGGTCACTTTCCTGGACTCGAGCGGCATCAACGCCCTCATCTCCGCCCACCACGCCCGCACCGAAAGCGGCGGCCGGCTGCAACTGGCCGCCCCGACCGAAACCGTGCTGCGCACCCTCCAGATGGTCGGCCTCGACACCGTCGTCGACACCCACCCGACGCTCCAGCAGGCCCTGGACAACTGATCGCGACCGTACCGTCCTGGCGAGGTCGGCGGCCGAGCCAAGCCGCGCGCGGCCCTTCTCATGGCTTGGTCCGGGCGCGATGATCACCGGCCCGCGGAAACTGGAAAGCCCGGAAGCTACATCGTCCGAATGGCGTGCACCGGAACCTCGAAGACGATGATGAGCCCGTCGCGCTCGTTGCCCTGCTCGCCGACCTTCGTAAAGCCGAAGCCGTCGATGGAGGCCAGGGAGGCGGTGTTGTCGTATCGGATCCTGGCGCGGACGGTCCTGACACCGGGTTCGGCGGCGGCCCTGACGAGCAGCGCCCTGAGTATGGCGCGGGCATAGCCCTGACGACGGCAGGCGGGGACCACGGTATAGCCGACTTCGACCATGCCCGCCTCGTCGGGCGGCCCGTGGAACCCCGCGTCGCCCACGACGACGCCGTCCGGCTCGGACACGACGGCCCTCGTGATCCACCGCGCGGCAGAGGGGTCGTTGGCGACCTGATCGGCTCGGTAGCCGAAGATCCGGCGGGCGCGCTCGCCGACGAAGTGCTCGTCAAGCTCGATCCCGGCTTCGGCGCTGCCACCGGCGAGGTCACCCTCGGCGAGCGCCCGCAGTGCTTTCTCGCTGAGATCCACGAAGCGGACGCGCTTGAGTGGGGAGAGAGTGTCGTTGTTCATCGCGGTGATACTCACCCAGAGCCCCAGCGCTGTCCATCGCATTACACCGGCGCACTGTTGACCCACCCGGACGTCGCGGACGCGCTGGTGATCACGCTCGTCCCGCGGACGCCCCGACACCTGTGCCGGGCTCCACCCCTACGACGTCCGTAGAGGACAAAGGGGGCGGCACGCGCATGCCGCCCCCTCCCCCGGCGTCCCTGTTACCAGGACGACTTGGTCACTCCCGGCAGGCAGCCGGCATGCGCCTGCTCGCGTACGTTGATGCGGGAGAGCCCGAACTTGCGCAGATGGCCGCGAGGACGGCCGTCCGTGCTGTCGCGGTTGCGCACACGGGTCGCGCTCGCGTCACGCGGCTGGCGGCGCAGTTCCGCCTGCGCGGCCGCCTTCTCGTCGTCCGTGCTCGCCGGAGAGACCAGGACGGCCTTGAGCGCGGCGCGCCGCCGCGCGTAGCGGGCCACGACCTGCTTCCGCTTCTCGTTCTTAGCGATCTTGCTCTGCTTCGCCATCAGACACGTCCTCCATGGGCTCGGATACGGGTGACGGCGGCCTCGATGCCGATCACGTCCACGGTCTTGACGCCACGTGCGCTCAGCCGCAGGCGGACGTGCCGCCCTTCGCTGGGCAGCCAGTAGCGCTTGCTCTGGATGTTGGGGTCGAAGCGGCGCGAGGTACGCCGGTGGGAGCGGGAGATCTTCTTGCCGAATCCCGGCTCCGCGCCGGTCAGTTGGCAGCGAGCGGACATCAGGACTGCGCCTTTCTCTTGGCTCCTATTGATAATGGAAATCATTGTCGTATGCTACCCCCATGGCTCGCAACGACCTACGCCCGATCGTCAGACTCCGCTCCACCGCGGGGACCGGGTTCACCTACGTGACCCGCAAGAACCGCCGCAACAGCCCGGACCGGCTGGTCCTGAAGAAGTTCGACCCCATCGCCCGGCGCCACGTCGACTTCCGCGAGGAACGCTGACCGCCCGGCCCCGCCAGTCCGCACCCCGAACCAGGGACACCTCATGAAGCCCGCGATCCACCCCGCCTACCGCCCGGTCGTCTTCCGAGACAAGGCCGGCGACTTCGCCTTCCTGACCCGATCCACCATGACCAGCGACCGGACGACCGAGTGGGAGGACGGCCGCACCTATCCCGTCATCGACGTCGAGATCTCCTGCGCAAGCCACCCCTTCTACACCGGCACCGCCCGCGTGCTGGACGCCGCCGGCCGCGTGGAGCGCTTCGAGCAGCGCTACGGACGGGACGGTGGCCGACGGTGAGGCCCGAAGCACCGATGCCCGTGGTGGTCGTGGCCGGCCTGCACGCCGACGCCCGCCGCGCCACGGTCGAACAGCTGCTGCGCGAAGTGCCCGGCAGCGCAGTGCTGCACCATGACCTGTCGAACGGCCCGATGGGCACCGTCCGGCGCGGCGTCCGTGACGCCACGGGCGATGTCTCCCAGGACGAGGTACCTCTGGTCAACGACTGCGCCTGCTGCGCCCTGCGCGAGGACCTCGTTCCCGAACTGGAACGCCTTGCCGGCGGCGGCCTCACCCGACTGGCAGTGGTGGAACTGTGGGACTCGGTGGAACCGCGCACCATGGCCGAGGTCATCGCCGCCCACGGTGACGGCGCCTTTCGGCTCAGCAGCGTCATGACGGCCGTGGACCCGGCACTCGTCCTGCCGTACCTGTCCAACGGCGACGACCTGGCCGAGGCCGGACTCGCCGCGGCACCGAGGGACGGGCGCACCGTGGGCGACACGTTCGCACGACAGCTGGAGTACGCGCCGGTCCTTTCCGTCGCGGAGAGCCCCGCTGCCGGGCCCGACGATCTGGCACTGCTGCGCCAGTTGCATCCACTCGCGCTTCAACTCGGCATCACATCAGGGCAGTTGGGCGCAGCCGCCCTCGCCGGCTTCGACGTGGCAGCCGCGGCGACGGCCCAGCACCCGGCCTGTGCGCGGTTGCCGCACGACTGCGATGAGGACGGGGTCGGCACACTCGTCTGGCAGCGGCGCCGCCCCTTCCACTCCGGGCGTCTCTACGAGGCGCTGGAGGAGCTGTGCTGTGCCGCCGTACGCAGCCGGGGCAGGTTCTGGCTGGCGGACCGGCCCGACAGCCTGCTCGCCTGGGAGGCCGCGGGCGGTGCGCTGTGTGTGGAGCACGCAGGCCCGTGGATGGCCGCTCTTCCGGACGCCGCCTGGGAGATGGTGCCCGCCGAGCGCCGCGCAGCGGCCGCACTGGACTGGCACTCCGAGCACGGCGACCGCTGCCAGCACCTCGTCTTCACCTCTCCGGACCTCGACCGCGCCGGGTTGCTCGCGCTGCTCGATTCCTGCCTGCTCACCGACGCCGAGATCGCATCCGGATCCGCCGCCCGCCCTGGGCCCACCGGCTTCGACCGCCTGCTCGACCCCGTCGCCTGATGCATCCGCCACCCCCGACCGAGGACCCCACATGCCCCGTCTGACCAAGTCCCCCCACTCGCCCAGGAACCGGCCGAACCCCCTCGACGCCGCCGGCATCACACACGTCGACTACAAGGACACCGACCTGCTGCGGAAATTCCTCTCCGACCGGGGAAAGATCCGCAGCCGCCGGATCACCCGGGTCACCCCGCAGCAGCAGCGACAGATCGCCGCGGCCGTCAAGAACGCCCGCGAAATGGCTCTCCTCCCCCACTCCTCCCGCTGACCTTCACCTCCCTCATCAAAGGACCGTCATGGCCGTCCCCAAACACAAGATGTCCCGCAGCAACACCCGTCACCGTCGCGCACAGTGGCGTGCCACCACCCCGGCACTCGTCCCCGTCACGATCGACGGAAGCGCGTACTTGGTACCCCAGCACCTGCGCAAGGCATACGAGCGCGGCCTTCTGCGCCCGGAGGACTGACGCGTTGGACCGGGACGCGGCAGGCCGACCCGTCGGCCTGCCGCCGATGACTGTCCTTCCCGTCCGGGTTCACTGGTGCGCGCAGACGGTCCTGGGATGCGGTCAACCGGTGCGCAGGACCCGAAAGCGGTCGAAGTCCTTCGGGTCCCGGTCGACGACCTGAACCGGGGGCCAGACCCACTGCCACACACCGGTTTCCGGCGTACGGGAGAACCGGATCCGCCCACGGGTGCCCTCGACCTCCACATGCCCCCACGACTCCGAGATCCGTGCGCGGTCCCTGCCGGCGGAACGCATTGCTTCCGCCAGGACGGTCACCGTGTCATGGCCCTCGAACGCGACGAAGGACGGCGCTTGGCCCAGCTGCTCGCGCAACGCCTTCTCGACCCGCGCGCCGAGTGGGCTCATTCGCTCGGGCAGATAGCGGAGGAAGGGCACGGCGCAGCCGTCGTCGCCGAGCAGTCGCACCCATTCGGCGAGTTCCGGCTGCCCCGCCGGAGCGCCTATCAGGACGCCCGTGAGCCGTCGGTCGCGGCGGACGGCCCGGACAATGGGAACTGCCGGGTCCGGCTGGCCGACCAGGAGGAGCAGGGCCGTCGCGTCGCACTGTGCGAGTTCGTCGCAGACGGCCGCGGGGTCGAGCGCGGCCGCATCGATCTCGACGAGGTCGCCGCCGTGCGCGGCCAGGTGCTCCCGGAGGATGTGGATCCCGGCCGTCCAGTAGGCACTGGGCTGGGTGGCTACGGCGATGCGGCGGTGACCGGCGTCGAGGAGGAAGTCCGCGTAAATCCGCCAGCCGTGCGACTGCGCCGGGCACAGGCGCGCCACCCACCGTGTGGGCTGCTCGACCAGCTCGTCGAGGACGGCCGATGAGCACAGGTACGGCACCCCGAGGGCGTCGGCCCTGGCTGCGACGGAGCGGGCGACGACGCTGTGGTACTCCCCGGCCAGTGCGCTCACGCCCAGCGCTGCGAGTTCCTCAATGGCTGCCTCGGCCTTGCGCGGATCGGCGGCGGTGTCCCGAACCAGGAGCTCCAGCGCACTGCCGTTGACCCCGCCGGCTTCGTTGACCTCGCGAACTGCCAGCTCCAACCCGGCGAGCAGATGCCGGCCCGCCTCCAGCCACCCGGGCCGGGTCAGCGGAAGGAGCGCGCCGATGCTAATGGCCGAGGACGGTGACGTACTCATACGGGGTGCCTCCCAGATGTCCAGCCGGCGCAAGCGGCCCGGACCGCCGCACGGCACGGCGCGCAGGACCGCGGGTGGCCGGCCCTGGTGCGCGGTGCGCGCAGTCGAGGCGGGCGCGCTGCGGGATCATGGTGGTCATTGCATCGGCTGCCGTCGCTCGAAGGCAAGCGAAATAGGTTCACCAGGTCAGAGCGAGTGCCGCTGCTGCGCCCGGCCTCAGCGAACTGGGGCTTGGAGGAGTGGTGAGCCCCCGTCGAATGAGCCGCCCCCCGCCCGCAGGTGCAACTTGCCGGGCCCTAACGGGATTCCAAGCCATATGCTGCCTTGACTATGGAAGACAGTCGACACGAAGCTGACGCATGGCGCCAAGGGCGCAACCCGCAGCGCCGAAAGATCGGGGTGCTCGGCTGGACGCTGCTGATCCTGTGCGCGATCGCCTTGTTCGCCCTCTGGCCCTACTGAGCCGGTACGGGCGCTCCGCCCACCCGGACCGCTCCGCACCCGCCCGGATCCCGGACGCCGGCCCGCGCGTTCGTAGGAGCGCGGACGCACCTTCGGCCGTACCGATGAGTTTGGTGTCCATGCGCAGTCGAAACCCCTGAGTCCACCGACGGCGGTGGGAGCCCGAGCCGGAAACGTCCCGGCGCGGGAGCAAGCATGTGGAGGCAGTGGTGGGCATCGACGACTCCGAGCGGGAGCGCAGCGTCCGGACGGGCGAGCAGGGGATGCGGGTGAGCGGTCCCAGGGTGCTGGTTGCGGGGGCGAGCATCGCGGGACCCGCGCTCGCACATTGGCTGCGCCGGCGGGGCGCCGAGGTGACCGTGGTGGAGCGGGCCCCCGAGCTGCGTCCCGGCGGCCAAGCGGTGGACGCACGCGGGGTGGCCCGGGAGGTGATCGGGCGCATGGGGCTCGACGCGGCGGTCCGCGCCGCATGCACCGACACCGCCGGCGCGCACACCGTGGACGCGGACGGACAGGTGCTGGAGACCTTCCGTGCGGACGACGACGGCGGCGACGGGTTCATCGCGGACATCGAGATCCTGCGCGGGGACCTGTCCCAGGTGCTCTACGACGACACCCGCGACGGTGTCGAGTACATCTTCGGCGACCGGATCGCCGAACTCGCCCAGGATGCGGACGGGGTCGACGTGGTCTTCGCGGGCGGCGGGAAACGACGCTTCGACCTGGTGGTCGGGGCCGACGGGCTGCATTCGGAGCTGCGGGCGATGGCGTTCGGACCGCATGAGCGGTTCCTGCGCCACCTCGGGCACGTGCTGGCCTTCTACAGCGTGCCCAACGAGTTCGGGCTGGACCGTTGGCTGCTCGAACACCAGGACCACGAGTCCGGGCGCTCGGCCCTCCTGCGTCCCATTCAGGACGCCACCCGGGCGATGGCCATGTTCTACCTTCCCTCGACCGACTTCGACGTCGACCACCGTGACATCGAGTCACAGAAGCGCCTGCTGCGCGAGCGGATGGCGGGTCTGGGCTGGCGGACCCCGGGCATCCTGGCGCACCTGGACGACACCCCGGACTTCTATCTCGACCAAGTCGCCCAAGTGGTGATGGACCGCTGGTCGAGCGGACGGGTGGGGCTGCTCGGGGACGCCGCATTCAGCTCCTCACCGATGTCCGGACAGGGCACCGGACTGGCCCTGGTCGGCGCCTACCTCCTGGCGGGAGAACTGGCCGCCGCGGGATGGGACCCCGACACCGCGTTCACCCGCTACGAGACGCGGATGCGCCCGTTCGTCGAGGCCAACCAGGAGATCGGCCGCCTGAACGCCCGCAGCCGCGACATCCCGGGCCCGGACACCGAGCCGCGCCCCGACTTCACCGGCGCGTGGTTCACCGACCTGGCCGGACGCGCAATCAACGGCATCGAGCTGCCCGACTACGCCGGGGTGCCCGATTCGGCAGCCCCAACCGGATCGCCGAACACCTCGTCAGCCAAGCCGTAGCTGCGCAGTTGGTTCAGCTCACGCTGGCTTGGGAGTTCCAGCCGGAACCGAGGCGGTGGCGGTCCTGGGAAGTCCCGCACCGCTCACCCGCGTACGTCCGCAACGCATCCAGGACCGTGACGGGCCACGAGGCCATGCCTGCCGCCACCTACCAGCTCGTTGGCTCGCGTACTCAGTGATCACAGCGCTCGAGGAAGAGTGCGGCCAGCCGGGGAAGGCGGGCGTGCATCTCGGATGCGTTGTCGAAGTCGAAAACCTCGCCCATATCGGCAGGCCGGTGGTTGGTTTGCGGTCCGCAGAACTGATCGTAGTCGTGGTGGAAAATGCAGGCATCCTCGCCACCGCAGATGCGCTCGTAGGCGTAGGAGGCCGCGTATGTGACTGTCTCGTTGAACAGCGCCTCGTCACAACCTTCGGCTGCCGCTGCGATGACGTCTGGATGCTGGGCGAGAACGTCAGGTGCGATGGATGCCCGGGCGTACCAATCCCGGCCCTGGGCCATGAGCCCGGACCGGAAGTCCATGAAGGCGTCATCGGAGCATCCTCCGCCGATCAGATAGGCGGCTGCCCACATGTCCCAGCGGTAGATCGCCCCCGTGGAGCTGATCGAAGCGCTGCTGGTACTCGAGGATCGTCCGCTTCGATGTCGCCGCGAGGCGGTCGACCAAGGCCGATGCGAACGCTTGGCCTTGGTCGGCGGAGGCCGAAGCTGCGTCGATGCGTGCCGTGTCGATGACCGTCCAGAAGTCGTCGATGTTCATGACCACACCGTCTCATCGGGTACTGACAACCGGCTGCGGAGTTGATCGTGCCGCTGGGTCGTGGAGGCGTGCCGGTGGGCATGGGGAATGTCGATGGTTCGCAGGCTCGCCAATTGGCCTGGTCCCGCTGGCCGTTCGCTTCCGCGGGGTGATCTGGTACAACCACCCTGAACTGCTCAACGCCCTGGCCCGCAGTGCAAGCCGATGGACAAGTTGGCGAGAAGCAGCACCTCCGGGAACCGGTCGAGGCCGGTGATCGTCTCCCGGCACGTCACCGCTGCGGGGCACCGGGTCCGCGGCGGGTGTCATGAGGGGGGTGTCCCAATGAAGGACTGGTGCGGGTGCTGACAGGGGTCGACCGGCAAGGGGGGCAACGAGCCGGGCAGGACGTCGCGCACACGATGTCGTTCGCGGCGTTCGCGCGGGCGCCCAACCGGCGGCGTACCGAAGCGGGGCTGCTGGCCCTCGTCGTAGCGATCACGGTGGGCGCCTACGCGTACACCGGTCTGTCGATGGCCGGCAGCCTGCCCGCAGGGCTGGCGGAGTTCGCTGCCTCCGTGTCGCTGCTGGCGCTGGTGCCGCACCTGGCCGTCCGGCGCTGGGCGGCACGGGCGGATCCGCTGATCCTGCCGGTGGCGCTGCTCCTGACCGGTCTCGGCCTGGTGCTGCTGTACCGGCTCGACGTGGCCTACCGCGCGAGACCGGATCTGAAGATCGCCCCGGTAGGAAACGGCCAGTTGGTGTGGACGGTCATCGCGGTCGGCCTGTGCATCGGGGTACTGCTCGTGGTGCGCGAGCACCGGTGGCTGCAGCGGTACGTCTACGTCACCATGGCCGTCGCCCTGATTCTGCTGATGGCACCCGCCTTCTTCGGTGCCGACCAGTTCGGCGCCAAGCGGTGGATCATGCTGGGGCCGCTGTCGGTGCAGCCCGGCGAATTCGTGAAGATCATGATCGCGGTGTTCTTCGCGGGCTACCTCACCGTCAACCGCGACGCGCTCGCCCTGACCGGACGCCGCTTCCTCGGAATGCGCCTGCCGCCCGGGCGCCAACTCGGGCCCATCGTGACCATCTGGGCACTCAGCCTGCTCGTGCTGGTCTTCGAGCGCGACCTCGGCACCTCCCTCATCTTCTTCGGACTGTTCGTGATCATGCTCTACCTGGCCACCGAACGGACCAGCTGGGTGGTGTGCGGCCTGCTCATGGCGGTGGTCGGGGCGGGAGTGGTTGGCTCCGTCGAACCGCACGTACACGGCCGGGTGGCCGCCTGGCTCCACCCCATGGACGCCTTCACCGACGCCGGACGTAAGGCCGGCATCTCCGAGCAGCTCGGCCAGGCACTGTTCAGCTTCGGCAGCGGCGGCTTGACCGGCAGCGGACTCGGCCAGGGCCATCCGGAGCTCATCAAATTCGCGGGCAACAGCGACTTCATCCTCACCAGCGTCGGCGAGGAACTCGGCCTGGCCGGGGTGATGGCGGTGCTCACCCTGTACGCGCTGCTGGCCCAACGGGGCTTCAGTGCCGCCCTCTTGGCGCGCGACCCGTTCGGCAAGCTCCTCGCCGTCGGCCTCTCCAGTGCCCTGGTACTCCAGGTGTTCGTCGTCACCGGCGGTGTCACGGGCCTCATCCCGCTGACCGGGAAGGCATTGCCCTTCTTGGCCAAGGGCGGCTCGTCCATGGTCGCCAACTGGCTCATGGTCGCCCTGCTGATCCGCATCAGCGACAGCGCCCAACGGCGGCGGGAACCGATAGCACCTAGGGGTGGTTCGTGAACCCCGTCATCGCGCCCGACCGCCGGGCACGACATGCGTGCGGGGCTCTGAGACATGCGCTGCGGCGGCATCCGCCGAGATACGACCGCGACGTGGGCCGCCGGGACGGGATGAGATCCATGGTTGAGCTTTTCTCGCGGAGACCACTCCCGTGTCGCCGAAGCGTCCGCTGTATCGGCAGTCAAAGCCGACCCGGACAAGACCGGCGTCCATCCCGGCGTGGCGACCACCGCGACAGAAGCGCCGGCCATGCAGCGGGGTGCAGAAGAACGGCGTCAACGAACAGGCGCCACCGACGGCCGCGCTCAGACGTAGCCGTAGGAGTCGATGAGGGCTGGGAGCGACGGGCGGACCGGGCCACTGTGGTGGTGCCGTCCCGGAGGCAACCGGAGGAAGTTCGCAGGCGGGGCGTGCCGTCATCAACAGCCGTCGAGTGATGGGCTGTTGCTCGCTAGTGGAAGCGCCCACTCAGGAGTTCAGGTGGTTGGCTGGGGCGGCCCAAACCGTCAATCAGTCGTCGTCCAATGTTCGTGGCGCAGGTGTTCAGAGCGAGACTGGAGGATGTCCAGGGCCTCGTGGATCGAGCAGTCGAGATGGTGTCGGAATAGCTTGAGGGCCTCGATAGTCAATCCGCTGAGGAGCTCCTGGTCCGCGAAGGAGAGCGGGCCGGCCGTCCATGCGGCGTCCGCGGGATCTCCACCGGGCCAGTCGGTGTCGGCCAGGGTGGCGAGCAGGCGGCCGTCCGAGAGCGCCACCGCCACGCCCACACCGCGCGCCGCCTTCTCTGCGAATGCAACAGGTGCAGCGTGGTCCAGAAGGAAGACGAAGTGCTGGGCTGTGCGCGGCCGCCACTCATCGAGCTCACCGTCTCCGTCCAGGCGCAGGTTGGAATGCCAGGCTGCCTGGGCGAGCACTGATACGAACACCCCGAGGAAGTCCGTCCTCAACAGGTCGTCCGCGTGCTCGATGAGGATCGCGAGATCCTGGTTCCCATGGCCGGGGCCGTGCCAGTCGTGGAGGCAATCCGCGAGCGCGTCCCAGTTGTGGGCCATCCCGCAGTTGCTGACGGGACGTTAAGGGGCAGCCGCAGGCCCCGTGCGGGAGTCGCGGCTCATCTGACAGGCCCGGTGGCATCCACCTCGCTCGGAGCGCTGGGCGAGCCCGACTTGATCCATGGCCACTTGGCGATGCAGGCCACGACAGGGGCAACCAGCATGGTCAGCAGCCACAGGCCCACGCTCGCTGGAGAGTAGATGGAGTAGCGCCACTGCTCTGGCAGGGGTGCCGGCGCGAGAAGAAGAGCGACCAGCACGCCCCACGTGGCCAGCACAACTGCGGACATACGCGCTGCGGTCATTCCCATAGACCTCTCGCCGGCGCCCACCTCTTCGCCTGTGATCATAGAGGGCCGAGATGACCGCACCGCGACCGGTGCCGAACGGCGTCCGAGACGTCCTTTGAAGGCGGCTCACCGGCTGGACCCTGCCCACCCGGCAACCGGTGCAGCTGCGCGCGGGTAGGGGACGCGGCCTACGCGCAGCGCCCGTGGAGCTTGCAGCTGAGGGAGGAGGCTGTACTGGTCATGGAGCTATCGGCGACGCAGGACCCTGAACATACGTCAACTCGCCCCGAAATTGGGGGCTTTCAAGCATGCGGCGGACCGATCATCTACGAAAAGATCAGTACTATGCGGGGCATGACACGGTACGTGGACGAGGATCTGCGCGGGGTGGAGTTCCGCGAGTGCGATCTGACCGGGGCACGCCTGATCGGCGTCGTCACGCAGGATGCCGTGATCGACGGGCCCGTCACCAACGTCGTGGTGAACGGTGTCGAAGTCACCGAGTACGTCGAGGCAGAGCTCGATCGGCGCCATCCGGTGCGGGTGCTGATCCGCTCCGAAAGTCCTGCCGATCTGCGCGAGGCTTCCCGTCAGCTCCACGCGGGCTGGGCAGCCGCGATCGAGCGCATGCGCCGGACGCCTGGCATCGAGCGCCGCAGCGTGAACGACGAGTGGTCGGCCGTGGAGACGATGCGCCACCTGGTCTTCGTCCACGACTCATGGTTCCGCCGCTGCTGCCTGGGCTCGACGGAGCTGTTCACGCCGATGGGCATCGGGCCGGCCGTCGAGCCCTATCGTGGAGCGCACGGGCTCGACCTCTCGCTCGATCCGGGCTTTGACGAGATCGTGAACGTGCGTAACGCACAGACCGCCGAACTCGAGGCCTGGCTCGCCGAGATCACCGCTGTACAGCTCGCAGCGCGAGCGCCGGTGCCCGACGACGACGTCTGGCCGCCGTACGCCCGGGGCCGCTCGGTGCGGCAGTGCCTCGGCACGGTGCTCAACGAGACGTTCGAGCACCTCGGTTTCTGCCTGCGCGACCTCGACCTGATCGCGGCACAGGACGCCGAGTAGGGGCGACCACGGGCTCGACACCTTGCGGGGGCGACCCCAAGGCCCACGGTGTGCCAGAGGTAGCGGCGCTGCTCTTCGGCGTACCGCCGGCCCTGTCGATACCCCCGTCGCCGCGGACGTATCCGCGCCGTCGCTGACGCCGGCCCCCATCGCCAAGTCGTCAGGCCTACGTGAACACAGCGCTCCGGTGGCCGCATCGACCGTAATGGCGCCTTGTTAGGCTTCCGCCCGTGGTTGACGTGGGGGAAGAGGTATGGGCAGAGCCGGAGAACCGGGCCGCTGCCATCGGCATCATCGCGGCTCTGCTCGCGGCCGTCGTGGCGAGCGGCGGCATGCTGACGGCGCCGGTGAGTTTGTATACGCCGGCCACGCTGGGCTGGTTCGTGCTGATGGAGTTGTCGGCCTGGACGGCGATCCTGGCCGGGCACGTGGCCCGTCGACGCGCCAAACGGCACAGCCTGCCGGGCCGTTGGTGGGCGCTCGTCTGCGTCCTGACGGGCTGGGTGTGCTCGCTGTACGCGGGTTTGGTCACGCTGGTTTCCCTCGGTGAGTTCGCCCTGCTCTTCAGCGTCTTTCACTGAATGAACTCCCAGGCCGGAAAGGTGAGGTGAAGGCCGCTGTGTTCGGCAGGAGAGAGGCACTTCCGACGGTCGCCCCCATGCCGTGGGACGCGGAGGGCCCGTTCATGATCGGCGAGGTGGTGCGCCCGGCCGCTTCCCGGCGGAAGAAGCTGGTCGGCCGCCACGCCGTGCGCAGGTCGGTGACCATTGATGGGGTGCGGTACTTCGCTGCGGCTGCCTTCATCGAGCAACAGGACCCGGGAAGCCGGATATACACCCTGCACGACGCCACCCAGGCGCAGGAGGTGGTGTGCACCGTCGCACCCGCCGACGGAGCGGGTGGTGAGCGGTATCTGGTGCGTGATGGTGCGGGGCACGAACTCGGCGTGGTCTTCCGTACCGGCGCGGCCAAGCGCGCGGTACAGCACGGGTGGTGGCTCAGGCAGCCGGGTCACCCCGATGTCGTGGCGCGCTACCACTGGGCCAGGGGCAGCGCCCGGGACATCGCGTCACGCGGCACGGACACCGCCGTTCGAGGCGCGGGCAGTCTGGCCGCCTCCGTCGTCGAGTCCGTGCTCTTCGGCGAGCTGGCAGGCCAGGACACCAACCACACACGCCCGAACAGGCCCGTCACCTGGCGGGCCGGCGACGAGGTCGCCCTGACCGCAGGGCACACTCAAGGCGTCAAGTCCTATATACCGCACGCGAGTTGGCTCGACCGCCGGTTGGCCTTCGCGCTGGCGGTCCTGCGCCACGATTGATTCGAGCACCACACCTCGATCCCAGGGGACGGCGAAGCCCCCTGGGTTCGGACGCGGCATACGTCACGTGGACTCCGTTTCGACTGCGCGGAGCGGCTACGGATGGCAGAAGCCGGCCGCCTTCGGCAGCCACGCGGAGGGGGTGCCGCTCGGCGGCGGGCCCGCCGGTCCGGATTCCGCGGACACGAGAGCCTTCTGCCACTCGTCAAGGAGACCGGCACCGGCATCCGTCTGGTCCTTCAGAAACCCGCCGGGCCCTGGCCGCCCCCGTCGCCGCCTACACGTCAGCCCGGGGCCCCGCGGCGCGGCGAAGCCGGTTGGCGATCGCCAGGCCCAGGCCTTCCTCCGTCGGCAGGGACGCGACGATCAGGTCGCACCCTTGCTGGTCGAGCTCGCGCAGGAACCCGTACAGCCCCTGGGCGTAGGCATCCAGCGACGCGGGCACGGCCATCACGGCGTGCGCCTTCACTTCGGCACCGAGGAGGGACGGGGGCAGGAAGACGCCTACCCGATGCCCAGCCTCCTGGGCGAGTTGGGCTTCGTCCACGACCCTCTCCGGCTCGACCAGCACGACCCGTGCACACGGCGCGTAGTGCGACGGGTGCTGGCCCGGCACCCGGACGCTACTCGTGGACGGGACCGCGACCGGGTGACCCAGGACCGCCTCCAGGTCCTCACGCGTCACCCCTCCCGGCCGCAGGATGCTCGGGGTCTCCCCCGTGACGTCGACGATGGTCGACTCGACACCGACCTCGCAGGATCCGCCGTCCAGGACGAAATCGACGGCGTCACCGAGTTCCGCGCGGACGTGGGCGGCGGTGGTCGGGCTGACCGATCCGAAACGGTTGGCGGAGGGGGCGGTGACGCCGCCGCCGAACGCCGTCAGCAGCGCGAGAGCCGCCGGGTGATCGGGCACGCGCACGGCCACCGTCTCCAGACCACCCGTCGCTTCCAGCGGCACCCGGTGTCCGCGCCGCAGCACCAGGGTCAACGGCCCGGGCCAGAAACGTTCGGCCAGCACGCGCGCGGCCGCGGGCACGTCCTCCACCCAGTCGTCCAACTGATCCGCGGCGGCGATGTGGACGATCAGCGGGTGCGAGGGCGGCCGGCCCTTGACCTGGAAGATCCGCGCGACGGCGGCGGGGTCTTCGGCGTTCGCGCCCAGACCGTAGACGGTCTCGGTCGGCAGGGCCACCAGGCCCCCGGTGCGCAGCACACCCGCCGCCCTCTCGATGTCACTGGCTGTTGCCGTCACCCTTGAATTCCTTTCATCCTTGCCGCCCGCCGCGTTCACGGCCTCATCGGCGCGTCGACCGGGCTCACGCTCTGTGCCGCGTCCATGATGCCGCCTGGCGGACGGCTCCATCGCCGACTCGGTCCCGTCGCTGCCGAGTGCAGCGCGTACGGCGCGCGGCCACAGCCGTCGCGCAACCGCTGAAGCCCGAGTACGCCCCCCCCGGGGCCTCCGGGCCCACGCCCGTACAAGCCCGGCGTGATGAGGCTTGAACGTGCTGCGGCGCCGGGTGCCGGGCCGCTAGGTCGGGCGGGATGAGCCGTGCACTGCCCGTCAAAGGGCGGGCGGATCCCCCCACGGCGTTTCCAGAGCCGTCCTGAGCGCATCCACCGCTTGGCGGCCGATCCGCTGAGCGAGCTCCGCTTCCAGCCTTTCCAGAGCGTGGAGTGCCTGGCGGTGTGCGCGGGCGCCGTCCTGGGTGCGGCGGATCAGGCGTTTTCGGTCCGAGGTGGGGTGGGGGATCTGTTCCAGCAGGCCGGCTGCGACCAGGCTGTGCACCGCCTGGTGGCCGGTCTGCCGTGTGACGCCCATGCGCTGGGCCAGCTCGGAGATGGTCGTGCCCTCCTCGTCCAGGGCGGCGAAGAGCTGAAGCTGCGTGGGCGTCACCGGCGGCGCGCCCGCGGTGGTCATGGCCGCCTGCAGCGCCTGGTCGAACCAGCTGCGGGCGTCATTGAGCAGCTGAGGGAGGGTGCGACTGGTCGGCATCGGTTCCTCATGAGGTCTGGTCGGGCACGGCGTGAGTCCGTGTTGTCGGCGGGTGGCTTGGTTGTCGGCGGGTGGCCTGCGACTCAGCTCCGGATAATGTCAGGCTACCTGACGTTATTTTCGCGACCCTTCCGGGAGAGACGATGACCATCGAGTACGCCACCCGTTACCGGCGCGCCTCACGCATACCCGCGGACCCGGGCAAGCCCTACTTCATCGAAAAGGGCGAGGGCGACCGGGCCCATCTGTTCGGCGATCTGATCACCGTCTACGCGGGCGGGGAGCAGACCGGGAACATGTTCAACTTCTTCACCGTGGAGGGCCCCAAGGGCGACATCATCCCGGCCCACCTCCACCCCGAGACCCATGAAGTCTTCTACGTCACGCACGGCGCAGTCCGCCTGTTCGTCCAGGACACCGAAGGCAATCAGCAAGAAAAGCTCCTGACGCCCGGCGACTTCGGCTTCGTACCGAAGAACTGTCCGCATGCCTACCGCATGGAGCGCCACCACAGCCAGGTCGTCGGCGTCGCCGCGGGCCCCGGCGGCACCTTCGAGCGCTTCTTCGAAAACCTCGGCACACCAGTCGAGCAGCTCGGCCTGCCCGTCAAGCCCGTCGTTCCGTCCCCCGAAAAATTCCGCACTGTTCCGCAGCAGTACGACGTCCGCTTCCTGCCCGACCATCAATGGCACACCCGGCAAACAGCGGAGGGTGGCCGCTGATCGGCCCCTCCCTCCCCCGCCCTTGATGCAACTCGCTGCCCAGCGCTGTGGTAAGTGGCTGGTCCTGTCCTGCTCGGTGCCGGGCTGTCGGGCTGCCGGGCTCGTGACGCTCCTTCACGCGAGCCGTCCGAGCGCGGTCTGCCCGCCCTGCACGACCGCGCTTTCGCAGTCCGGACCGGCCCCGGCCACGGCACGGGAGCCGGCGGCAGAGGCGGTGCGGGCCGGCAGCCCGGCTTCTGGCCGGTGGCTGGGTCGGCTGTCCCGGAAGCCGGCCCGGGAGAGCTGGGTCGGGCGACTGGGGTCCGCACGGCGGAGCAAAGACATCGCGACTCCGGCGTATCCGGTCATGTACCCCGGATAGGGCAGGTCGGGATGGTCGGTGTCCCAGAGCAGCCTGCCGTCGGCGACCCTGACGAGACCACGCCACCGGGCGATTCCGGCGCCGCCGACGATTCCAGCACCTTCGGCCTCTGCGATGAACCGCAGCAGCGCGCGATGTATCCGGTTCGCACCCGGTCGCCAAGTGGGGCGCGGGGTCGGCCGCGAGAGGCCCGAGACATTCGACTGTCGGCAACGGCGGCAGGGCCTGACCTCTGTTCGGAACCTGCCCACACGGAGCCAGGGCGTACGGTCGAAGTCTGAAAGCAATACTCAACTGGCCGCCGGCCGACGCACGTTCAGCCTCAAGGTCGGCCTACTCGACCCCTTGGTGGGCGACCGAGCCGATCGCCGTCAGCCAGCCGGCCGTTCACATCGCCCGAGGTCCACGACCGGCGAGTCACACGGCTGGCGGAGCAGCCCCACCGGGCCCGCCTTGCGTCGGCAGAGCCCGGACGGCTTCAGCGATCGCAGGGCGGAGTTGGTCGAGGTTCTCTTCCCGGCCGAGGATCATGCGCCGGAGTTGGGGCATGGCCAGGCTCCAGCCGACCAGGCCGAGGGTGAAGAACAGACGCGTGCGCGGGTCGGCTTCGCCGTCCGTTGCCTGTGCGGCGCGGAGCTTGTCCTGGTAGTGCCGCGTGCGGGCTTCCTCGCCGGGGACGGACTGGTCGCCGAGTTCGAGGGCTTCCCACATCAGCAGGCGCAGGGCCTCGGGATGGGCGCGGTGGTAGTCGAAGAGACGCTCGGCGTAGGCGGGCAGGTCGTCGTCGCCCGGCGGGACGGCCTGGGCAAGATCGGCCATGAGTCGTTCGAGCACGGCGGCGAAGAGCCTGCTCTTGTCGCCGAAGTAGTCGTAGATCGCCCGCTTGTTGGCCTTGGCCTGGGCGGCGATGCGGTCCACGCGGGCGCCGGCGACGCCGTGGGCGGCGAACTCGGTGGCCGCTGCGGTGAGGATGCGTTCCTTGGTCGCCGCGGAGTCGTATGCCATGCCTCGATAGTAACGAACCAGTTCGTTTGACGATCGTGCCGCAGTCTGCGACTCTCCTTTCCAGCTTCCGAACCATCTAGTTCGTTCGATTGGAGTTCAGGTGTCCCCGAGCAATCCGCCCGCCTCTCCCGAGCACGAGTCAGCAGGGCTGGGGCGGCGACTGCCGCTGGTGATGGCCCTGGCATGCGGCGTCGGCGTGGCCAACGTGTACTTCCCGCAGGCGCTGACCCCTCTCATCGCCGAGAGCCTCGGCATCGCGCCGTCCGCCGCAGCCGGCCTGGCCACGCTCACCCAACTCGGCTACGCGGCCGGGATCCTTTTCCTGGTCCCGCTCGGCGATCGGCTTCCGCGCCGTCCCCTGATCACCGTCCTGCTGGCGGTGGCCGCCTGCGCTCTCCTGGCCGCCGGCCTCGCCCCAACCGCCGCTCCCCTGATAGCCGCCGGTGTCGTGGTCGGAGCGGCGACGGTAGTACCCCAACTGCTGTTACCCATGGCGGCCGGCCTGGCCGCTCCAGATCGGCGCGGCTCGGTGATCGGCACCCTGCAGGGCGGTCTGATCGGCGGGATCCTGCTGGCCCGCACCTTCGGCGGGGTGCTCGGCGAACATCTCGGCTGGCGCGCCCCGTACCTGGTCGCCGCCACCCTGACCGCCCTGCTCGCACTCGTCCTTGGCCTGGCCCTGCCCGCCACCACCGTCTCCGTCCGCGACCGGTACCCGGTGCTGCTCGTCGGCACCGTACGGATGGTGCGCACCGAGCCGGGCCTGCGCCGCTCCGCCCTGTACCAGGCCGCCCTCTTCGGCGGATTCAGCGCCGCCTGGACCGCTCTCGCCCTCCTCATCACCGGCCCGCGCTATCACCTGGACACCCAGGCGGTCGGCATGCTGGCGCTGATCGGCGCGGCCAGCATGTTCTGCGCCCCGGCCGCCGGGCGCTGGGTGGACCGACACGGCGCTGACCGCGTGAACGCCTGTTGCATCATCACCACCCTCGCCGCCTCAGCCGTCCTCATGCTGGGCAGCACGGGCGGCGCGGCGGGACTCGCCGCGCTCACCGTGGGGCTTCTGCTGCTGGACGTCGCGTTGCAGTGCAGCCAAGTCGCCAACCAGGCCCGCATCTTCGCCCTGCGCCCCGAGGCCCGCAGTCGCCTCAACACCGCCTACATGACGTGCTCGTTCCTCGGCGGCAGCGCCGGCTCCTGGCTCGGCATCCGCGCCTACGGGCACCTCGGCTGGCCAGGAGTGTGCGCATGCATCGCGGCCGCGGCCGCTCTCGCCCTCGGCGCCCTTCTCGCCGGCCGCCGGCGTCCCCCACACCACGCAGACTCGTCCGCCACCCCGACCGTGACGCCGCCCATGAGCACGCCACGGTGACGGCCCGCCGGACTTACGCGCGGTCACCGCCCCGGGGGCGACCACCACCCCGCCCCGCGGCCACCGCCCCCGGGGCCGACCACCACCCCGCCCATCTGCAGCGCCCACCAACTCGAAGGAATCTTCATGACCTTCCCGGCCATGCCCCCCGCCATCCTGCAGTTCTTCCGCGCCTCGCAAGAAGGTGACGCCGACACCTGGGCCGAGGCGTTCGCCGAGAACGGGGTCTTCCACGACCCCATCGGCACGCCGCCGATCACCGGGCGCACCGCGATCAGGGACTTCATCGCCTCCGTCCTGCCCAACTTCCATCCCTTCCTCGGGCTGACTCCCGTCGAGGCCTACACCGTGGGCAACCACGTCGCTGTTTCCTGGCACGGCGCCGCCGTCACTCTGGACGGCAGTCCGGTCAACTGGTCCGGAATCAACATCTACGAACTGGACGACATCGGCCTCATTCGGGAGGCGAAGGCGTACTTCAATCAGTCCGTCTTCAAGGCCCAGTTGGGGGCTGCCTCGTAACCGGTCCCTGCCACGAGAGTGGTCGTCCGAGGTCGATCCTGCGTCCCGTTCTTCGGGGGCGGCGTCGGCCTCGGCTCGCCCCCTGCGACCGCACGGAACAGCAGCGCATGGCGGGGGCCGCGCGAACCCCCTGTCGGAACAAGGGACTTGGTCGCTGCGCATGGCGGAGGCCGTACCGAGGCATAGCTCGTTGCCCTCGATGTTCTGGGGCCTGAACCTCCTCCGAGAGCGCGAGAGGGGAGCCGGCTCCCGGGGACCGCTCAGGTGCCCCGTGCGCCGCAGGCCGTGCCGGGAGAGCGCTCGGCCGTGCCTACGACGCTGTCAGCCCTGGGCGGTCAAGGCATGCGCCAGCGCGCCCATGCTGATGTCGATGACCGCGCGAAGTTGCTTCTGGCTCGCCTTGGCCCGGCTCATCACGGCCAGCGACTGGTTGACGGCGGCCATGTGCACCGCGAAGGCGTCCGCATCGTCCACGGGAAGCCGCGTGGACTCCAGTGCGGCTCGCAGTCGCGCACGCTGAGAGCCCAGGGCCTCGTGCGCACGTGCGGCGATGGCGGGGCTGAGCACCGGCGCGGCCATCGCGGTCTGGGCGATCAAACACCCGTCAGGCACCTCGGGGTCGGCGATGCGCCGGAGGGTGACCTCGAAGAACGCTCGCAGCGCCCGGACCGGTTCGCCGGACGCGCGCGAGAGCGCCTCGTCGTATCTGCTTCCGTAGCGGGCGCTGTAACGGTCCAGGCAGCGCAGATAGAACGAGTCCTTGTCGCCGAACGAGGAGTAGAGGGAGCTGCGGTTCAACCCGGTGGCCCTGGACAGGTCGTCCACCGAGGTGTCGGCGTATCCCGCCCGCCAGAACTGGATCATCGCCGCGTCGAGCGCGACGTCCACGTCGAACTGCTTCTTCCCGGCCATAGCCAGTGCACCTCGTTCCCGAACCAGCCGCTACGGCTTGATCCATCCCATCTTGAACTGGTCAGTCCAGGATACATTAGGCTCGGGCCATGACCGACGACACCAGCACGCCGAGCAGCCCCCACGACCAGAGCCTTCCGCCGACGGGGCTGCCGCTCCATGAGCTTGCCGGGTTCACCCACGACTGGATCGACGCGGGAGGAATCCGGCTGCACGCGGTGCAGGGTGGCCGCCCGGTCGGTCCTACCGTCGTCCTGCTCGCGGGCTTTCCGCAGACCTGGTGGGCCTGGCGAAAGGTGATGACACGCCTCGCCGAGCGGTTCCATGTCATCGCGATCGACCTGCCGGGCCAGGGCCACTCCGACTGCTCCCCGGGAAGCTACGACACCCACACGATGGCCTCCCACATACAGAGCGCGCTCACTCGTCTCGACGTGCCGGAGTACTGGCTCGTCGCCCACGACATCGGGGCCTGGGTCGCCTTCTCACTGGCCCTGGACCACGAGGAGCGCCTGCGCGGTCTCGCTCTGCTCGACGCCGGCATCCCCGGGGTCTCCCTCCCGTCCGCCATCCCGACGGACCCCGAACGGGCTTGGAAGACTTGGCACTTCGCCTTCCACCTCGTGCCCGACCTACCCGAAACCCTGCTCTCCGGTCGCGAACGCGAGTACGTCGCCTGGTTCCTGAAGGCCAAGGCCCTGTCTGCCGACGCCTTCAACGACGCCGAGATCGACCACTACGCCGCAGCCCTCGCGGCCGACGGCCGCCTCGCCGCGTCCCTGGGCTACTACCGCGACGCCGCGGATTCGGCGCGCGAAAACCACGACGCCCTCGCACGACGAGGGCCCCTGACCCTTCCCGTCCTGGGAATCTCCAGCTCGCACGGCTCCATCCCCGACATGGCCGCCTCCCTCAAGCCGTGGGCGAACAACGCCACCGGCGTCGTCATCCCAGAGGCGGGACACTTCATCCCCGACGAGCAACCGGAGGCCACTGTGGACGCGCTCACCGCATTCATCGATCGCCACCATGCCGGGGAGCAGCACAAGGCCTGACGTCCCGTTCACACACGGACCGCTTTCACCTCGCACCTCAAGTCGTCGAGGCATCGAGGTGCGCCGCTTGGTCGACGCGTCGGTCCGCCGCGCGGCGCGCCACCGGGGCAGCGCGCATCGCGCAATTGGTCACCTCGGGTTCGGGGCGCCAACAAGGCCTGGGGAAAGGGGACTTCAGCCCGCCAGCAGTCGCATCGGCCCCGCAGGTGCACCTCGCCATGCCGGTTGCGGGCGGCGAGGGCTCGGGGCCGCAGCGGAAAAACGTGGCGACACACCCGCGGGTCCTGCATGATCCGCATGTGATTGTCATGCAACCCGTCCTGGAGATCTTCGCCTCCGACGACTTCGAGCTCTGGCCGGTCAGCGCGCACTCGTCCTACGGCTACCTCGTGCTGCACGGGAAGCTGACGTCGGCGGAGACCGGCACGGCCGTCATGCGAATCGCCGACTGCAACGGCATCGCCCCGGAAAAGGGAGAAGAGGGAGACGGGGCGCGCGAGCCCGACGCGCTCGCGAGCTTCCTGCACGGGCTGCTCACCCAGCCCGACCTGCTCGCCGCCGGCGGATTCCGGGTGACTGACGACGCCACGGACACCGTCCTCATCGAGCCGGGCTGTTGCAACGGCCTGGAAGCCTGGCGGGACTGGCTCGACGTGCTCGACGGCGCCGGCTGCGCCTACTTCGGCCACGATCCGTCCTCGACGGCCGAACGCGTCGACGACATCGTCCGGCTCACGCTCGACGCTCACGCGGCCGCCGGCAACCCCGTGACCGAGTTGCCGGCGGATCAGGTGCGCGGGCTCGTCGCCGGCGCCCAGCAAGACCTGCGCGACTTCCTCGATCTCGCCGCGACCTGGGCCGAGGAACATCTGCCGACCCATGCGGCGGCGGTCACCACTGCACTGGCGCGTGCGCTGGACCTGGCTCCCCCACCATGCCCAGCTTCCTGACGCACCGAGCGCGCGTGCAAGACGCGGGGCTTCCCCTCCATCGGCCTTCGGCGGCCGGGACCGCAGCGATGGTGTCGGTGCCCCAGCCAGCCATATTCAGCGGTGCTGATGCCCATGGGGGCGGGCGGAATCCGCTCCCCGCCCCGGCGTGACCAACAAGACTCAGCAGGGATGCCACCCCAACCAGCACCCCAACCTCGTCAAGCATTTGCGGTAGACGCTCCGGCCAATGCCGTTGCCGCTCGACGCGTTCATTCGTCAGCACCGACCACGCGATCGCGATACGCCTGGAACCCATGCCACCCTGTCACCTCTCGCGCGGTGACCAGACCCCCCGTGGAAATGTCCAGCGCGTCGCAGCCGAGTGCGTGCGCGATCCGGGCTATGAAGTCGAGCACGTCGTCTCCATAGCCCCGGATGTGCAGCATGATCGAGTCCACGGGGTCACTGGAACCGATATTGAGCTCCATGTTCCAAGTGGGGCCGGGTAGTTCTCCCCATGCGGGGTCCGTGAGGTCGACGTCGGGAACCGTCGCCCGCAGGGTCGCAACGACGTCCGCCGTCCAGCCCATCGGGGGCGGACTGAAGCCGTCGGGTATGTCCTGTACCGCAGTGACCCCAGCGGGCAGGCGGAGGAGCAGCACGTCCCAGCTCATGATGGCCTTCCGAGTGAGCAGCGAGCGATAGCCGGCGAAGGGCCGGCATATCGATGTGGTAGCGCCCATCGTGGCAGCCACCACTGACATCGACCGCGCAAACACCTGAGACGTCCCCCTGAGACTCGTCGTCAAATGATTCCGAGGAGTGGATCGCCTCGGCGGGGTCAGGATTTGTCGTCATGAACTGACCTGTCCTGCAATGGAGTTCGCACTTCTGGGCCTCTCAGGGGCGATGCCGGTTCGTTGACGCATGGGCGATGGAGGGCAGGTGACCTGCAATTGGAACGGGCGTTGCGTGAGTGCCGGCACCATCGGGTGCGGGTGGTTGTCAGTGTCGCGTGCAAGCATCGTGGCATGCCCATGTGTGACTACTTCTCAGCTCCCCACGACGATGCGGCCGTCGGCATTCTCGACCAGCCCGGCGGCCCCGGCGCTTCAGGGTTCGACGTGGTTCCCCTCGCGGGTATCGATCCGTGCGTGACGATGGCCTCACTTGAGGCGATCCTCACCGGCTGCACCTACGACGAGGCGTCGGCCCGTCCCCGCGCTGGCCGGATTCTCTCGTCTCCCGACCACGAGAGCGCGTTCATCATCAGCCTTTCCGACACCCTCCAAGAGGCCTTGGCTTCAGCGTCGCACCAAGGTTTGGCCGACGCCGCTGCTGCGTGGGCCGAGACGGACGAGCTCCGGGCCTCTGGGGTCACCGGCGACACCGCCGACGAAGTGCTGATCCTGCTGTCCACGCTGGCAGCCCGTGCCGGCGCCGGGCAGCGACGCCTGTACTGCTGGTGGGCTCTGTAGACGCGGCGCCCATGGCCGGGGGCGTGGGCAGGGCACGGCCGTGGCGCTCCTGCAACGGGTGGATGTGACGGCGACCGTCGGCCAGCTGCACGGCCCGGAGCAACCCGGCAGCGGGAGCCGGGCCCAGCCAGGCACCCCTCTCAATTCCTCCCCTTCGGCCCGCCCTGCGCAGACCCCAGAGCCGCTGTCAGCCGAGCCTCCAGCTCGGCAAGGCGGGCGCGGTCGGGGGCGAGGGCCGCGTACCGCCAGCCGCGACCGTCCTTCGGACGATCGGTGTACAGGAGTACGCCCTCGACATCGCCGGGCCGGAAGTCGAGACCGGCTTTGTCCAGTCGGGCGACCGCCCTGTCGAAGGAGAGCCGCGAGCCGGTCCTGACGGTTCCGGTGGACCAGGCCGGCGCCGGGTGGCCGGCACGGGTCAGACGCGTCACGAGCGCGTGGGCCGTGGTCGTCGCGGTGCGCCGGACGTTGCACTCCAGCGCGTACAAGGTTCCGCTCCGGTCGGCCACGGCGTCCAGGCTGTAGGGGCCCCGGTAGCCGGTCGCCGCCAGGTGCCGACCCAGCGCCCGGGTCCAGCCCGCCAATTCCTCGCGGGTCTTTTCCGGCAGGTCGTCGAGAGGCGCGCGGTAACCGGTGAAGGATCCGCCACTCATGCGCATCTCCCCGTCGTAGGGGACCTCGACGCCGGCAGCGGTCACCTCGCCCTGTGCGCTGACGGCCCGCGCGTCGGCCACGTACCGTTCCACAACCCATCGGCTGTGCGGGGGCGGTGCCGGCCGCGACCGGTCGTTTCGGGTGACGAAGCGCAGGCCGTGGCCGCCGGCGGAGCGGTCGGGCTTGACGACCACTTCTTCGTACGTGCTCAGGAGTTCCCCGATGACGCGGCCGAGCTGCGCGCCCGTGCACACCACCCCGTGGGGCAGGCGCAGGGCGAGTTGCCCGGCGCGGATACGGAAGCCGGACTTCGTGTTCAGTTCGGCCACCGCCCGCAGAACATCGGGACGCGGCCTACCTGCTTCGTAGGGAAGGACGGGGATGTCGAGGTCCGCGGCGAGAGCTATGGAGGCCGCGTCCAGCGCCGTCGGGAGCAGCCGCGCCCCCGGAGCGTCGCGAACCATGGCACGCAGGGGTCGCAGGAGCCCCTGCCCCTTCAGCGCTTGGGACATCGGCAGGCCCGGCGTGTCCGGCAGCGTGACAACCCTGACCGAGTTTCGGGGTGTGCCCAGCCGTTCTGCGACGTAGCGACGGAAAGGTTCGCTGATCGGTACCGGGGTGATCACCACATCGCCGGGCCGCGTCAGCCACAACTTGCGCGGCGCCTGCTGCGACCACTGGCGCTGGATCGACACCTCACGCGCACCGACCGCCAGCGGAGACTCGAAATTGGCCAGTACGACAAGAGCGGCCGGATCCTCGCACTCGGTGTTCATGGCACACAGCCTTCCACGACCTGAACGCACTGACCTGTCATTCGCGAGGCTCGCTCCCGACACGCGGGACGGCCACCATGCCCGCCCAGGCGCTCGTCCTTTCAGCCGATACGCGCGCCTTGCCCGTTCTCTACCGTGGGGGCGTAGTGGTGCGTGACCTGGTCAGGAGAGGAGATTCCATGCCGGTTGACGCCGTTCGGCCGCGAGGGGCGATGAGCGTGCTGGGCCGAGTGCTGCGCCGAGTCAATACCCACCGTTCCGGCCGGCACTCCGCCCGGCGAGTACCTGGTCCGCGTCAGCAGTCAGGGCATGATCGACGCCTACAGCCGTCCGATCCACGTCGTGGGCGACGACATCGGGGGCCAGGAGTGAACGGCGTCCGTCCCGTCCGGCAGGCGTCCCGGTTCGGCGAGGCACGGCGGGTACGCGGCCCGCTCGGGCTCACGGCGTGATCACCCGGTTCGCCAACGACGGCGGGCCCTGGGCCTCGGGACTTTGGGGCGCGCTCGTGGTTCTCGGCATCGTCGTCCTGATCGCCCTCCTGGTCCGTTCAGTGAAGCGTGACCCGTACGACGAGGACGAGTCCAGGGACGACCAGGAGTAGCACCCCTCGCCCCCGGCGCCGCCGACTTGTGCAGGACGCGGACCGGAGTCCTGCGAACCGGTACGGAAGTGCTGGTGGTGCCGGTGAGTTGCGCCTCTGGTCCACTTGCTGCGGCCACGTACGCCGCGTGACCATGGACCGGCTGGTGCACGTATGACCTGTGAAGGGGGTGGTCGGATGACCGGTGGCATCGCGCTCGAAGGTGTGCTGACGCGCCTTGTGCCGACGACCGACGACGACCTCGACCTGCTGGCCTCGTGGTTCGCCGACCCCGAGTTCGTGGAGAACTGGGGCGGGGTACCCCTGTCACGTCAACAGGTTGCCGAGAAGTACGTGGGGCGGCGCCGCCCGCAGGTGGAGTCGTTCCTGGTGTACGCGCAGGGGACGGCCGTGGGCTACGCGCAGTACTGGCACGCCGCCGCGACAGAGGGCGGAATCGACCTGGTGCTCACGGCCGGGGCACGGGGGCGGGGACTCGGACCGGACGCTGCTCATGCCCTGCTCACACATCTGTGGCTGGACCTTGGTTGGCGGCGCGTGACCGTGGATCCGGTGGCGACCAACGTCCGGGCCGTGCGCGCCTGGGAGAAGGCGGGCTTTGCCCCCGTGGCGCGAGAGGGCAGCAGCCTTCTCATGGAGTGGCGGCCCGCCCGTTAGCCCGCGTATGTCTACTGTCCCCCGCCCGCCCACAGCGCGTCACGGCCGCGCCAGAGAGGTTCTGTCGCAGTAACTCCCTTACGTGCTAAGGCAGATGACCACCAGACACTCCCCCGCTGCTGCAACCCTGTTGCCATTGCACGTAAGATGCGCAATGCTACGTCACTCCTTACTGTCGACTCGGGCTGCGGAGCCTCCCTCATGCCTTTGATGCCAGAAGCCGGGCCCCAGCGCGTCCTCGCCGCCTCGAACTTCATCTACACGGTGGGCAGTGGCCTCTATCTGACCGCTGGAGTCCTGTACTTCACCGAGGCCGTTCGGTTACCGGCCGCCCAGGTGGGCCTGGGCCTCGGCATCGCCGGTGTCCTCTCGCTGGCCGTGGGCATCGCTGTCGGTCATCTCGCGGACCGGCACGGAGCACGTGGTGTCTATGCGATCACCCTCGTCGTGCAGGCGTTGGCCACCGCCGGCTTCCTACTGGCAGACAGCTTCTGGGTGTTCGCCCTCGCGGTGGGCGCGGCGATGGGCGCCAAAGCGGCCGGCCTGGCGGCACGCAGTCCGCTCATCCGGCACTTCGGAGGGGACCGGCCGCAGGCCTTCCGCGCGTACCTCCGCGCCGTGACCAACGTGGGGATCTCCCTCGGCGCCCTCTTGGCGGGCTGGGCCGTCCAGGTGGGCACCCTCCCCGCCTACCGAGTCCTGGTCATGGGCAACGCGGTCGCCTTCGCGGCTTCCGCAGCAGTCCTGATCCGCCTGCCGTCGGTCGCGCCCGTCCCGACCTCCGCCGGTCCTCGCTTGGTCGCCCTGCGGGACCGTCCCTACCTCCTGCTCACCGCCCTCGACGGCGTCATGGCCGTCCAGTTCAAGGTGCTCACCGTGGCGGTGCCCCTCTGGCTGGTCACGGCCACCACCGCCCCGCGCTGGCTCATCTCGGGCACCATGCTCACCAACACCGTCATCGTGATCGCGTTCCAGATGCGAGCCAGCCGCAGCATCAACTCCCCTACGGCAGGCGGAGCCGCATACCGGCGAGCAGGCGTGGCGTTCCTCTTCTCCTGCTCGTTGATCTCCCTGTCCGCGGGGATATCGGCCTGGGCCGCCGCCGTGCTGCTCGTGACCGCGATGGTGATTCACACGATCGGCGAGCTGTGGCACTCCGGGGCGGGCTTCGAAGTGTCCTTCGCCCTCGCCCCGCAGCACGCCACCGGTCAGTACCTCGGCGTGTTCGGCCTCGGCGCGGGACTGGCCGAAGCCCTCGGCCCGGCGCTGCTCATCTCCCTCTGCATCACGTGGGGCCGCCCCGGATGGTACGTCGCGGGCGCCCTGTTCGCCCTGACGGGCCTGGCATCACCACTTGCCGTCCGTTGGGCACAACGCCACCAGCGCAACCGGCAGGCACACCCAGAGGTCGCGGGGAAGGAAGCAGCCGCCCTGAACGGGTGAGGAGGACGTTCCGCATCATGACTGCCACAGGGACTGATGCCGAGACACCGGGGAATGCCGGCTGCACCCTTCCGGACCGAGCCGCCACCAGCCCTGCGGCCGGCGATACGACGCCGGTGGTCAGGCCGAGGTGTGACCGCCGACCAGCGATACGACGCCGATGGTCAGGCCGAGGTGTGACCGGTTGTTTCCGGATGCCCGCCGTGCTCGAACCACTCCGGCGCCAGGATCGACATCACCGTCGCGTCCACCCGATCCCCCTCCCAGAGCAGCGCGTCGCGCAGTACGCCCTCGGCGACGAACCCCACCTTCTCGTACGCTCTGCGGGCGCGCGCGTTGAACGCGTAGACCTCCAGCGAGATGCGGTGCAGCCCCAGCCTTTCGAAGCCGTACCCAACGACCAGACGGGCCGCCTCCGTCCCCAGGCCGGATCCATAGGTGCCCGGCACCAGGCAGATGCGGAAGTTGCAACTTTCGTTGCCTGGATCCCACTCGTTGAGGACCACTTCGCCGACGACGCTCCCTGTCGCCACCTCAACCACGGCAAGGTCCAACCGGTCATCCTGCGCCCTTCGACTGCCGTACCAGGTAAGGATTTTGCTCTCATCGGGCACACCATCACTGTGATTGCCGGTCAGCCGTGAGACTTCCGCGTCCAGAAGCATCGGCATCAGCGCAGGCACATCGTCCACCGTGACCGGCCGGAGCAGCACCTGTTCCCCTCGCAGCGACGGCTTAGTGCGGAAATCCGGGCGTGAAGCAGCACCGACGTGATCAACCATGGCCGTATTGTGTCCGGCCGAATCACCCGACGTCCTCCTGTTATCGGCCCCGGAATCCCCGACACCCAACGCCCGCCGACACATGGTGATTGTGGCGTAGGCCCGACCGGAATGTTCCCCTTGCTCGGACCCGTCCAACGCCGGATCCTGTCTCTGGCCCCCAATGCCACAAGCGTCCTGGCAGTGGCCGACATCGCCGCCGTCCTCGACCCTCCTCCGTCCACCACTCGCCCTCGTCGCAACCGATCGACAGCGACGGCCTGCCCCCCCCTGCCCACACCCGCGAAAACTCCCCCCCTGGTCATCTGCCGGCCCCCTCCCCCGCACCCGACGCCGCCCAAAAACCCCGAACCCCCTACCCAGAAGCCCGGAACCCCCAGGAGCCCATCGTGACAACCCCCAAGCCCACAACTCCCGTTCCCGCAACCCCGGTTGTGCTGGACCCCACCGGTGCGGACCACCACACCGAGCACCAGCTGCTGCGCTCCCACGGCGCGGCGGTCCTCGTCGACGTCCTCGGTGTGCCCGCCTGGTCCATCAGCGATCCCGTCCTGCTCAAGGAATTACTCACCAGCCCCCGCGTCTCCAAGGACGGCCCGGCGCACTGGCCCTCCTTCGAGCAGGTCGTCCAGACCTGGCCGCTGAGCCTGTGGATCGGCGTGTCCAACATGTTCACCGCCTACGGCGCCAACCACCGGCGCCTGCGGCAGCTCGTGGCCCCGGCCTTCACGGCCCGCCGCATCGCCGGCCTCACCACCGTCGTCGAGGACCTCGTCACGGCGATCCTCGACGACCTCGACGCGCTGCCCGCCGGTGCAGTCGTGGATCTGCGCGAGCACCTCGCCTATCCTCTGCCGATCGCCGTCATCGGACACCTCATGGGGGTCCCCGACGATCAACGCACCGCATTTCGCAGCACCGTGGACGGCGTCTTCGACACCACCCTCACCACGGCCCAGCAGGCCGCCAACACCAAGGTGCTGTACGGCATGCTGGACGAGCTCATCGAGGCCCGTCGAGAGCACCCGGGCGAGGACCTGACCTCCCTCCTCATCGCCACCCGGGACGAGGACGGCGACGACCGCGGCGACGGCGACGGGCTGTCCGGCGCCGAGCTGCGCGACACCCTCCTCCTCATGATCAGCGCCGGATACGAGACCACGGTCAACGTCATCGACCAGGCCATCAGCCTGCTGTTGTGCCACCGCGACCAACTGCGCCTCGTCCAGAGTGGAGGCGCGAGCTGGGGCAACGTGGTCGAGGAGACGCTCCGCCTGGAGCCGGCCGTCAAACACCTCCCGCTGCGCTACGCCATCACCGACATCGAGCTGCCCGACGGGCAGACCATCGTGCGCGGCGACGCCATCCTCGCGTCCTACGCCGCCGCCAACCGTCACCCCCGCTGGCACGGTGACACCGCCGACGCCTTCGACGTACGCCGCCCGAGCAAGGACCACCTCGCGTTCGGCCACGGCGTTCACTTCTGCCTCGGCGCACCCTTGGCGCGCATCGAGGTCGCCACCAGTTTGCGCCTGCTCTTCACTCGCTTCCCCCGACTCGAACTCGCCTGTGAAGCGGCCGAGTTGGTGCCCCTCCCGTCGCTGATCAGCAACGGCCACACCGCACTGCCGGTACGGCTGAACCCCGTCAGCACCTGACCCTGCGGAAACGCATCAGGTCGCGCAGGGAAGCCGGCACCTTCCATTCCCCGCACCCCCGATATCGGCGGGGAAGTGAGGGCGCCGGCACCCGTCTCAGGCGGTCGCCCCTTCCCTGGGCCGTCCATGATCGGCGGCCGCGAGAGAACCCTGCCAGGACAGCACGGGGCCCGCGTTGACGCCGGGTCGACGCGCATTAACATTCCGTCTACAAACGTTCCACTTCGGCACCGTCGGACGGCGGCCGTCCCGCCGGGCCTCGCGAACCGCTCAGCCTGTGAGCCGTGTTGACCCTCACACGGCAGGAACATCACAGCGACGGAGGCACCATGCCGAGGGCGACAGCCACGGCCGGCAGCGGCGGTTCGGACACGAGCGGCGGTTCGCACGAGACCGTCGGGCAGGGCGGCGGCGCCCCGGACGGGGCCGGCGACGCCGACTGCTTCGATCGCTGGCGGCAGGTCATGGGCCAGTCCCGGGCCGCCGACATGACCAGCGACCACGCCTCCGTCTTCACGGCCACCGTCCGACAGGCGCAGTTGGGGCCGGCGGTCGTGCTGGGAACGGCGTTCCCGTCCATACGGGTCAGGCGGACCGTGCGGATGATCCGCCGGTCCGACCCGGAGCTCTACCACCTCACCATGGTCACGGCGGGTTCCGGCGCGGTGACGTCGGGCACCGGGCCCACGCAGCACCTCGCACCCGGCCACCTCCACCTGGTGACCAGCTCACAGCCGTACGACTCCCGGTTCTCCGCCGCGCCCGGCACCGGAGCGGAGCACCCCCGCACCGAGGGAATCGGCATCGACCTCCCGGTGTCACTGCTGCCGCTGCCCGCGCGCAGGGTCCACCGTCTCCTCGGCCGAGCCCTGCCGGCGGACCAGGGCTCGGGCGTTCTGCTCACATCGTTCCTGCTCGGTCTGGATCGCCAACTGCCCACTCTGCGGCCCGACGAGGCCACCCGCCTGGGAGGCGTGGTCATCGACCTGCTCTCCGCCTACCTGGCGAGGGAGCTCGACGACGAGGACAGCCTGCCGGCGGAGACCCGGCACCGGGCCATGCTGCACGACGTACGGGCGTTCATCCGGCACCACCTCCACGACCCGGGACTGACCCCGCCGACGATCGCCGCGGCGCACCACGTCTCGGTCAGTTATCTGCACCGGCTCTTCACCCGCGACTCGCACGGCACGACCCTCGTCGCCTTCATCCGTCACCAACGGTTGTCCAAGGCCTACAACGACCTCGCCGACCCGGCCCTGCGCGCCCTGCCCATCCAGGCCGTGGCCGCACGCTGCGGGTTCACGCACGCCTCCGCGTTCACCCGTGCCTTCAAGGCGGCTTACGGCCTGTCCCCCAGCGACCACCGCCACGGCCATACGGTGCAGCCCTCCTCCGGCCCGCGGGTGCGGACGGGATAGCAGGGGCCCGGGCCCACGGCGGCGTTCCCGGACCGGTCCGCGCTCGGTGGCCCACGCCGGACGCGCCGGCTTGCTGAGCTTCCAGCAGGGAGCGCCCTTGGTCGCCGCGTGAGGGGGCTGCAGGCGTCCTGGCGCTGTTGCTGGGGCTGTGGTTGTCTCGGGGCACGAAGGCCAGGCTGTCTCTTTCGGGTTTCGCGAGGCCCGCGCCGCCCGGCTGCGGGTCTCTGAAATGCTGGGCACGTGCCGGAATCAGGGGGCGGGGGCCGGATGAGTGCGTCCGAGGGACGGTGGAAGTGGCGGATAGCCTCCGCGATCTCGATCGGGGCGGTGGGGGTGGGCGTCGTCCACATCGTCGAACCGGAGCTGAAGATCGACGGTGTCACCCTCGTCCTGGCCGCGATCGCGGTGATCCCGTGGCTCGGCCATCTCTTCGAGAGCATCGAGCTTCCCGGCGGAACCAAGCTCCAGTACCGGCGGCTGGAGGAGCGTGTGGAGGCCGCCGAGCAGCAGGCCCAGGAGGTCCGGCTGGCCGTGGACGACGCGAGCCGCCAGGCGCGGGTCGCCCTGGTGACCTCCGTCGGCGACGGCATGACCGGCGATGCGGCGGCCGAGCTGGTCGAGCGGCTCGTCCGCGAGTTCACCGCTCTGCGCCGGAATGAGGCCCCGAGCCCGGCACGTACCTACCGCCAGGAGCAGATCTTCACCGAGTTGATCAGGCTCACGCCACAGCTGACCGAGTTCGACACGGACGCCGTCCTGGCCTCCCCGGACGGGGGGACGCGGCTCACCGCGTACGCGCGCCTGTACGCCCGCCCCGAACCGCGCCACCTGCAGGCCCTGGTGAACGCGGCCGTCCAGGAGGGCATGGCCTTCAACCAGTACTGGGCCTTCCACGCGGTCGGCGCGGTGATCGACGCCCTCGGGGCGGACAACGTTCAGCTGGGAACCGTCCGCAGACTGAGCTCCTGTCTTCCCCAGCTCTCACAGGACAGCGACCGCGCCCGGGCACGGCGCGCGGTCCTCAGCCGAATGGAACGGGCCGAGTAGAGGGCCCCGCCCCGGCAAAATCCGAAAGCGACGGCCCAGGAGGTGCCACATGGATGCGGCAGGGAGCATGGCCTTGTCCGCCGTACAGATACTGACCAGTCTGGCGACAGGGGCGGCCACCGCGGCAGGAACCGAGGCGGGCCGGGCAGTGGGTGACCTCGTGCGGGCGCGACTGGGTACTTCCGAGGAAGGTCGCGCCGCCCTGCAGGGGGTGAGCGCCGACCCCGCGGATCCCTCGGCCGTGCACGGGTTGCAGGAGGCGATCCGGGAAGCGTTGGCCGCCGATCCCGATTTCCGGACCCGCCTGACTGTCGCGCTCGCCGGCCCGCCGCCGGATGCGCCACCCGCGCCCGTCGTCAACCCCCAGTACACCGGCAGCATCATCATCGGGGGCGGCAGCAAGGTACGGAACAGCCAGATCTCGCTGGGCCCGCTGACCATCACCAACACCCGCGCCACCCGCGCATCCCTCACCGGGATCGCGGCCCTGATGATTGCGCTGCTGACCCTGGGACTCTACGAGGGCGTGCAGGTGTTCACCGGTGACGATTCCCCCCGCTCGGCGGCCGGGGCACCGTCCGGCGCGACGTCTCCTGCGGCGACGCCTTCCCGGTCGGCCTCCGCCCCACCGGGCGGTGCGGCCCCGGTGGTGAGTGACGCGGGCCGGCAGATCCTCCCGGACGCAGCAAGCCTGCCGCAGGGCTGGGCCGTCGCGAGCGGCTCACCGACGACCGAGCAGTGCCCCACCCGCCGCGTCGGCATTTCCACGGACGGGCAGTCCCACTACATCTGCAAGCAGGGCTCGGTCCTCGACCTGCAGTCGGGATACGACCCGGGGCCCGGGGCGAGTTACAACAAGGTGCATGTCGAGGTTCTGGCATACCCCTCGGTGGCCGCGGCGGCCGAGGGCTTCGTGGGGGTGGAGGCGGAAAACGCCGACAGCAACGAGGCGAAGCAGGTGTCGCAGGCGACGCTGCCGTCCTACGGTGACGAGTCGTCGGCCGTCACCATGCACGGCACCGTGCCCGGCCTCGGTGTGCACCTGACGCAGGGACTCTCGGTGGTCCGCTGCAAGAGCATCCTGGTGCGGGTCATCATCGCTGACGACGATGGCACCACCGTAGACCTCGACGCGCTCAACGCCTTCACCCGGACGGTGACCGCCCGGGCGCAACAGGCGCTGGACAACACAACACCCACCGCCGCCGTGGAGCTGTAACCGTAGGGGCCTGCTCCGAGCCGCGTCGTCCCCATCGTCCACGCGGCCGTGTCGGCGCGCGGTCGCAGCGCGGGGCCGCCTCCCGAGAGGAAGCGGCGAACGCATCCATTGGCCGGCCAGTCCCGGCCTGTGCGCGCTGCCCTGGTCACAGCCCGCCTGCCTGCCAGTTGGCTGCCGGCCCGGTCCGTCGCGTACCGCCAGAAGTCCCTGAGCACCGCTGCCGGCGCCGAACCCAGCGCTGCCACCTGTGTCAGAAGGCCGTTACGGCTGGGTCGGCGGCACGGGCACCGCGGCGCACGTCGTCCCGGCCACGGGCGCCGTGCGGCCGAGTGCCGCCATCCACTCGTCGGCCGGCGGGAAGTTGCTCGCCGACCGTCGGCCCACCCGGGGCCCTTCGGCATGCAATTCCCGCTGCTCCTGCGTCAGTTCGGTGTGCCACCGTGGTTCCGGAGGACGTGGACAGCCCTGCTGAAGGCCGAGTCCCTCTTCTTGTCGAACTCGTCCTTGGTGAAGACCGGCTCGGTGAGGTGCGGCGGGATGCCCGTGCCGTCGAAGGTCCTCCCCGAGCTGGTCAGGAACTCCTCGTTCGGCAGCCAGGCCGACATGCCGTTGGGGAGCCTGCGCACCATGACGTCCGAGAACACGCCCTGGGTGGGCTGTCCGATCCGGACCGTCCTGCCGGGCCGTTCCATGAGGGCCTGGGTGAAGGTCTCCCCCGCGCTGACGGTCGAGCCGCCGGTCAGCACGGCGACCGGACCGGTGTAGCGCGGGCCCGCGACGGGCGTGACATACGCGGGCTGGGGACGGGTGTGCCCGGTGGGGTCGGCGGGGTCGTTGCGAGCCCGCTTGGAATAGGCGGCGTAGGGGGTGTCGGTCAGGCGTCCGGCAAGCTGGATTCCCAGGGAGTCGAAACCCCCGCCGTTGATCCGCAGGTCGATGATCAGGCCCGTGAGATGCCCGGCGCGCCCCTGGCCGAGGACCGTGTCGAGCGCTCTGTCGAGCTCGGCCAGCTGGACGGCGTAGGGCGCGCCGTCGCCCGCGTACCCGCCGAAGCCGGAGATCCGCAGATAGCCCTGCCCGCCGGGGAGGTCGGCGTAGGTGATCCGCCCGTTGGCGAAGTCCTGGCGGTTACGGGCGTCCTTCAGGTCGTGCGCCACGATGAACTGCTTGACCTTGGCGTCCAACGTCCCGGTGGGCAGGACGGTGCCGGGGCGCCCCTGCGCGAAGACGCGGTCACCGTCTTGGACGGCGACGTGGGAGTCGTAGAGCGGCCTGACCATCGCGCAGAGGACGGCGTAGAGCTCGTCCTTGGTCGTCTTCTCGTGCACCCTCGGCCGGTATTGGTCGCGTACGGCGTGCCAGTCGATGCCCTTGGCAGCAAAGAAGGGGTAGTTCTCTTCGAAGGACTGCCAGAAGACGTCAAAGGCGGCGATCGGACCCTTGGGGGTCGGACGAGTGCAGGTGTCGGGCAACTTCGGGATCCGCCGCAGGTTCCGGTCGCCGACCGAGCCGTGCTCCCGCAGGGCTCCACGGTCGCGGCCCTGGGTGCGCATCGTCAGTACGGTCCCGCCAGGCGTGGTGTAGGTGTCGGGGCCGGTTTGCTGTGCCGAGTCGCCTACGAGGCAGCTGACGCCGGTGGTCTGGTACTCCTGGAGCGTTCCGTTCCGGATGGACAGCACTGTGCCGTAGCCGTCCATGCGCCAGATGCCGTCGGGGGTGGGCCGAGGGGCGGCGTTGGCCGGCGCGGCTCCGCAGGCGAGGGCCAGCGCGACAGCGGTGGCGGTGACGATGCGCACGATGGTGCCTTGTCTGTGGGATCTGTGGGCGACTTGTTCGGGACAGGTCCACCGTCGCCGAAGCGGCACGCTCGCGACCATCCGGCTGCCCGGTTGAACGAGGGTATGGCCAGCCCCCGTTACCGGTAGTACTCGCGGGCAGCCACCGCGCAGTACGCGCAGGCCGCCGCCGTACTACTGACGATCCGTCACCTTCTGAATGCCGTCGACCCTGCCTCGATGGATCCCGGGGAAGATGCCTTTTCCACTCCGTGGACGGGGTCGCAGCGAGCGCCCAGGAAGAGGGTAGGCGCATAACAATGCTGATCAGCTAAGCCTTATGCTGACCCGTGGGCGGGCCGGCGCGTTACGAGCGCCACCTCCGCCCCTCACCATCGGGCAGCCCTGCTCCTCAAGGGGCTCCCGACGAAGAACGGGAGATTCGCCGGTGATCGCTCCGACCGCCGTCACAGGAGTGGCCCTCGTTGAACTGGGCATGGCCTTGACGCCCGGACCGAACATGATTCACCTCGCTTCCCGGGCCATCACGCAGGGCCGCAGGGCGGGGCTGGTCAGCCTCGGGGGAACCGCCGTCGGGTTCGTGTGCTATCTGCTGGCCGCCGCTGCGGGCCTGTCCGCGCTGTTCGCCGCGGTGCCGGTGGCATTCATGGTGGTCAAGCTCGCCGGAGCGGCCTACCTGGCCTACCTCGCCTGGGACATGCTCAGGCCCGGCGGACGGTCGCCCTTCGCCCCGGCCCAGGGCGTACCTCCGATGTCCGGCGCCCGTCTGTTCTCCATGGGCCTCCTGACCAATCTGCTCAATCCCAAGATCGCCCTGATGTACGCCGCGCTGCTGCCCCAATTCCTCGACCCCCAACGTGGCCCGGACTGGGCGCAGTTGCTTCAGCTCGGTGCCGTGCAGATCGTCGTGGGTATCGCCGTGAACGGTCTGATCATGCTCGGCGCAGCACGCTTGTCGAGGTTCCTGGCCACGCGGCCTCGCGTCCTGCTCGCGCAACGGTTCACAGCGGGCGGGCTACTCGGCGGCTTCGCCCTGCACACCGCACTGTCCGGCAACGCCGCCTCCACCTGAGTCGCCGCCGGAAGCCTGGTCGCACCGAAGGCGCACGTCGAGCACACGGCGTGCGCGACCTGGACGAAGCGGCTCTCGCCGAAAGGAACGCCGGCCCACATCCGGCGGATTCACGTCACCACCGTCACTTAGCAGACCGCCCGCACGCACCCGCCAAGCCACCGCCGCCCGGACGCACAACGTCACCGCTGGTCAGACACGAGGAGATCGCGACGCGACGCGGGTGCCCGCACGCTGTTCGACAAGCTTCCCCGCCCGTTCAACAGGCGGCGATCTACGGCTACTTCGCCGAGTTGACGATGCTGGCTCCATGGGCGGGGCCGTCCGAACAATGAGGCCCGTCCGCGCGGAACGGTGTCGGCGGAGGCGACCGAACGCGGCCGAGCCCGGCACCGACGACGGCGGTGGACCGAGAGAACTCGGCTTCACCATGCCGTGAACGCCATAATCGTCACCCACGGTAAAGCCGCACCCTATGCCCTAAACCACGGGGCGCCGTCTTTACTGTTTCTTGGCATACCGCGTCGTTGAATGGCCGGTACGCGCGTAGCAGACTCGCCTGTAGGGAATTGACGCAGGCTCGCTTGGGGAGCAGTGCCTCTGCGCGTTTCATGCAGTTCACCGTTGCGCTGTCGGTCGCGCACGGGATGCATTCGCACGGGAATTTCTCGCAGAGAACCCACGCTCTCCACCCTGGAGCCACAATGGCGCAGCCTCACCATTGCCACACCTGTCGGCAGAGTCCGCACGAAATAGACTCGGATTTCCTGGACATCGTGGCCACCTCATTCACGGTTTTCGAGGAATGGCTTCTCCATCGACTGAGCCAGATGTCGTCGGGATCCTAGCTGCCACACCCTCTGCACACGCGCGCGGACGCCTGCTGCGACGCACGTCGCGCTCTGCGTCGCGCACAGAAAGTCTGGTCAGGAATGAGCACCTTATCCACCGCGCCCAACGATGCCGATAGCCAAAGAGACGTGACGGAACCGGAAAGCACGTCCGTCAACCCGTACGACCGGAAATGGATCGACGGGGCACTCGCGCCGCTCGCCGCGCGGGCGCTCTCCGGGGAACCCGAGGCAATCCTCAAGCAGGAGCTCGTCCACCTCCTGTGGCCGTGGATCACCCGCACGGCCAACCGCATGGCAGCCCACCTTCCGGCGCGAGCCGATCGCGACGCGGTGCGCAGCGAGGCCGTGTGGGAGTTCTACCAGTCCGTCGAACGCATCGACTGGCGGCGCTTCCACGAGTGGCCGGCCCTGCTCAAGGCTCGGCTGCGGGGTGCGTTCACCTCGGTCGCCCGGCACGAGGACACCCTGACACGGGGCCAGCGACGGGCCCGCGAGCAGTTCCTGGCCGCCGAGGAGCAGCTCACACAGAAGCTGTCGCGCACCCTGTCCGCCCGGGAGACCTACGACCTGGCCGCCGCCCTCGCCCCGCGAGGCGGCGTGATGAACGTGCTGCGCGGCGCGCAGTCCATGTCCCCCCTCGAAGCGGTGGCCGAGCCCGTCGACGATCAGGTCCCGGTGGACGATTCCTGCATCGCGATGATCGAGTCCGGAGCCGTCCGGATCTGGATCGTGGACGACCTGCCACCCGATCTGCACCGCTCCGTCCTCTCCTGGTTGGACACGAACGCGGGCGACCTCCCCCCGCGTCTGCGGCACCGTCTGGGCGCGCATCTGCCGTCCCTGGTGGCCCGCTTGGAGACTTCGAGCGGTCTTGACCGGCGCTTCGGCACGTCTCGGAACTCCGGCAGTCAGCACCGTCGACCGCCCTTCTCGCAGGAGAGCCGGCGCCGTCTGCCGCCGCAGCGCGAAAGGTCCGCGGCCGGATGCCGTCACCAGGAGGAATCATGACCAGAAGTAGGCACGCGCGTGACGGCCGGAGAAGGGCCACCCCTGCGTCGTCACCGTCGATGAAGGCCGATACGACGGCGCAGCGGAAGGCGTGGACCCGGCTGGCCTTCGCCTGGCACGGTCTGTCCGACGACACCCGTTGCGACGGAACCGTGTGGGTCCACGCGGACGGTGCGGTCGAGTGCACAGGGCAGGAGTGCGGCGATCCCTTCACCGCGTTCCACCTCCTGACGTCCAGGCGGCCGTGCCGACGGGACAAGCCGACGGCCAAACAGTGCACCAGGTGCGCCAAGCTCTCCATCACCATGCCCGCTGAAATGAGCAGCCCGGACTTCCTGTTCGGCCTGGTCCGGCAATTCCTTCCGGGCGATTCGAAGGCCCGGCTCGACGCTCTCCTGAACGGCCGGGCGCCTCGGCAGGTGACGGAACCGAATCGGACCGACAGCACGTCGAATGCGGAGGAAAAGGGATAATCAAGCGCTGCCCACATGACCCTGCGGGGGTTCGCCGGCCGTCCGGTGAACCCCCGCAGGGCGTATGAGTGGGGGAGGTCAGTCGGAGTAGGTGTACTTCAGGGAGAACTCCGCCTTCTTGTCCGGCACGCCGGCCACTTGGGCCGTCACCGTGAACGGGTTCGCGTCGCCTGACTCGATCCAGGCACGGCTTCCGGTGAAGAGCCCGGCATTCGCCCGCCCGTCCTCATCGGTGAGGACCTGATGCTGCTGAGTCCCGCTGTCCGAGAACGCGCCGTAATTGTGCTGCGGAAAACCCGCGGGGAGCGAAATGGGCGCCAGCGCCGGAACGGAGAACGTGACCAGGACATTCGGGCACGGATTCCCGCCGGCCGTCACCTTCGCGATGATCTGCATGTCGAAGGTCCCGCCAGGGACGTAGATGAGGGAAAGGGCCTGCGACGGCGCGCTCGTGGACTGGGGCGTGCCCGAGGCGGCCACGAGGTCGGTGATCGTCGATGCCGTGTTCACCACGTTGAAGGTGGCCTTGGCGTTGGTGCCCGGGACCTGTGCGGTGACCTCGTACGTCCCGGTCACCCCGTTGGCGCAGAACGACGGCGCGGTAGCGGTGCCCTCCTCGTCGGTGACCACGTCCCACGTCAGCTGGGGCGAGGCGTCGAATCCAGCGGGGTAGAACGCGCCCGACGCACTGTCCGCCGCCGGCGCGCCGCCGACCGAGAAGCGCACCACGGCATCGGCCAGCGGCTGCGCCGCCTTTCCCGCTTCCGGCTTCCCGTACACCGTGACCGCGAACGGTTCGGCGAGCAGGGTGGCGGCCTCCATGGACGGGTCGGCGTCCCCCTCGATCGACATCGAGCCCACCGGCGTCGGCGCGATGGTGAACGTGACGGTGCCCGCCTGCGTGGTGAGGGGCGGGGTGAACGAGTCGCTGATGCGCAGCGAGACCGGGAACGTACCGGACTGCACGGGGACTCCGACGACAGCCGCCGAGTTCTTGCCGTCCTCCTGCTCGAACTCCAGCTCGTCGGGGAGCGAACTGCCCGCCTCGAGCTTTCCGTGGTACTCCCCCGTCCCGCCGCTCGCTTGCAGGGTGTACTCGAAGTTCATCCCCACTTCGCCCTCGGCGACGGCGCCGGCTCCCGTGAACTGGGGCGCGTTCACCAGCTCGATGATGTCGGTGATGGCGGCCGACATGAAGGAGATGGTGTTCACCACCGCGTTGACCCCGGCCAGGACGGCACACACGGCGAGGCGTTTGTCCGGCGCCTTCGTCACCTTCTTCACGATGGCCCGCACGATCTGGAAGATCATGGGCAACGGGCCCGCGATGAGGGTCACTTGGAGGCCGACGGGGATCTCGTCCCCTTCCTGGCTGACCGCGTAGGCCTGGAACCCCAGCAGGAGGCAGCCGATCAGGAAGGCGCACATGGAGCCCGGGTTGGGCAGGGGGCTGTCGTCGGGTTCGACGCCCGCGTTCTTCAGGGCGATGGGGAATCCCAGGCAGACGGCCTCCATCGCGGTGTAGATGCACAGGGTGCCGGCGATGGCGTCCCAGTACCACTTGGTTCCCCAGGCCGTTCCGGTCATCGGCGGGAACGCCGGCACCAGCACGCCGAACAGCAGACTCGCGAAGTTGACGTAGAAGGGCCACTTGCCGGCGATCGTCGTCCCTTCACCGGGAACCGCCGCGTCCGTGAACACCCCGCCGAACAGGGCTGTCAGCCAGCCGCCGATGCCGCCGATGAATCCGTTGTAGAGCAGGGCCATGAAGTTGATGTCCGTCTGTGGTGCGGCACCCGCGCCTCCCTGTCCCGCGTTCGGGGGCGGTGTCGGCATCCAGGGCGGCGCCGGGATGGTGAAGGCGGGCAGATTGCCGTTGGCGTCGCGCGGGAAGGGCGCGCTGTCCACGCCCACGCACAGCTTGTAGATCACCGTGCCGAAGAACGCGAACGCCAGGGACATCAGGCGCAGGATCGACATGTCCTCCTCGGGTGCGCCCGCAAGTTCGACGATCCAGTTGTAGAGCTGAGTGACGACGGGGATGTCCAGCGGCGCCGTGAGGAGATCGAAGGCCGTCTTGGCCGCGCCGGCGACGAGGCCGAGGATCGTCGAGACGATCTGGTCGAAGATCGAGAGGACGGCCAGCGCGATCTTCTCGATCACGTCGATGAGATCGACCACCAGGCTGTGGTCCGCAGCGGACGGATCGTCGAAGGAGAACAGGTCGAGCAGAAGCGTCTCGAAGCTCTCGAAGACGGCCGGGATGCCGCTGCTGGTGACGGCGGCGATGATCTGGTCGAGGATGCTGGAGTCCCCGAAGCCTTGGTGGACGCTGTCGAAGAGTTGGGGGTTCCTGGTCTCCATGCCGGAGATCTTGGACGACATCCAGTTGGCCTGCGGATTCTCCTTGATGCTGTCCTGGCTCACCGAGGTGCCCGTCGAGTCGCTGACCGACGGCGTGCTGTTCTGGAAGTCGCCCAGGCGCGTTCCCCGGTACTGGACCTTGAGGCCTTCGAACAGAGCGGTGGCCTCCTGCTTCTGCTGCGCGAACCAGCCGCTCACCTCGCCCTGGTAGTGGGTGATGGTCGGAGCGATGAAGGAGATGGACTGGGTCGCCACACTCTCGATGACCGTCTTGGTGTCCCAGATGTCCTTCACCGCGAAGAGGGACTTGAGCCAGTCGATGACGCTCATGACGGCGTCGGCGATCATCTGGAACACCGCTTCGACGACCTGGATGGCCTGCTCGATCGCTTCGATGATCATCTCGCCGAGCGAGACGATGGCGTCACCCACCATGACGGCGATCTCCGTGATGCTGGAGACGATGACCTCGGCGACCTGGGTGGCACCGGTCTTGATGCCTTCCCAGACGTCCGACGCCCAGCCGGTGAAGTCGTCCCACAGGCCGCCGTAGGACGGATGTGTGCTGCGCTGCGCCTTGTAGCCGTCGAGTTCGTCCTGGGTGCGGAAGGCCTGGAACGCCGGCCGGTCCGGATTCCACAGCTGGATGACGTAGCCGATGATCGGCTGCGGTTCGTCGCACCCGTCGAACACGACCTTCGGCATCTCGGTGCTGCCGGCGGCCTGCCCGTACACGGTGGTGCAGTGGTCGATGACGACCTGCGGAGTCAGCCCGCGGTCCTTCAGCTTCGTCCAGTCGGCGAGCGGTTCGTCCGGAGTGCCCGTGGTGTTGGAGTGGGTCTGGGCCGTCTCCAGGAGTTCCGCGGTGAAGGTGCCGGTCTGTGAGGGCAGCGATCCGTTGCCCGCCAGGAAGTTGTTGACGTCCGACGCGAAGTCGATCGCCGTGCCCCGTTCCAGGCCGTCGGCGTTGAGATGCACGGTCGGCGGGTTGAGACCCCGCGCGGCGATCGCGATGACCAGCTTTCCGCTGGCGTCCGTGGTGGTGACGATGGCCCGGCCCGGCCCGACCTGGTAGGAGACCTCGCCGAGCTGTACCTCGACCAGCGTGTTGGCCGACACGCTGACGTTGTGCCCGCCCATCGGGCGCCCCGTCCTGTCGAGCAGGGTGGCGTTGGCGAGGTAGTGGGACACCATGTACACCGGGGCGGGCGTGTCGGGGGTCGCGGCGGGAAGGCGCACCTTGTCGGTCTGCCATTGAGAGGTCGTCACGTCCTGGGTGCAGACGCAGTACGCCTCCGCGTCCGTCGCCCCCTCCATCTTGATCAGCTCGGAGGGTTTGTAGTCCGGGTAGGGGTCCAGCTGGAAGTCGACGACTTTGGCGTGCAGACCCACGGTGACCGGGATGTTGGAGTTCGGCGGGGCCTGATAGACCGGACTGACCACGTCCTGGCCGCCGCGCCGGCCGATGACCGACACCTTGCCGGTACCGGGCCGGTACGCGACGAGGAAGGACAGGCCGCCGGTCTCCGCGTAGTCCAGGCCGGTCACGGTGTCGGCGGCGGACCGGAAGTCGTAGCCGCCCAGACCGCCGCTGTCCGAACGCACCGGCACGAGGTAGTTGTTGGTGGTTCCTTCCCTCGCCAGGACCCATGCCTGACCGTCGCTGTGCCCGGTGGTGTTGCCGGGACGGTAGGACAGGATGTGGTCGTTGCAACCCGATCCGGTGTAGTCGAACGGAACCAGCCGGTCCTCGGGCTCGGCGAGGTCCCAGCCGCCGATCCCGTCCGTGTTGGTGATCACGGCTTTGAGGCCGCCGTTGCCGTCCGATGTCGCGATGCAGACCAGCCCGGTGCCCGGCCGGTACATGAGCAGGTGGGTGGCGCTGCCGGTGGAGTTGAAGTCGAAGCCGGCCATCAGATCCGCGTAGCTCATCAGGTTGAACCCGGGCACGATGCCGCCGTTGAACACCTTCACGACCTCGTACGGGAACGCCGGTGACGTGCCCGTGCTCGGCGTGAGCAGAAACGCCTGCCCGGCTCCCGGCCGGTAGGCCAGCAGGTACTCGTTCTTGCCCGTCCGGCCGTAGTCGAACGCGACGATGCGGTCTTCCGGGGTGAACTCGGGGTACCGGGCGGCCAGGCCGTTGAAGCCGGTGGCCACCGTTTCGATGACGGTCTCCCCGTCGCCGGTCGGCACGCCCTTGACGATCGCGTACGCACCCGAGTTGCCGAGGCGGTTGTAGATCAGCAGATGGTCCGCGCTGCCCGACCCCGTGTAGTCGATCGCCACGACGTCGTCGTTGACGGGATCGAAGGAGTAGCCCGGGACACCGGTCGCCTCGTACACGGTGGTGAAGCCGTTCGGGACGTGCTCGAGGACGGCGACCGCGGGGCGGTCGGATGCCGTACCCGGCCCGTAGGCGAAGAGGTGGTCCGATGTGCCGGATCCGGTGAAGTCGAAGGCCACCAGCCGGTCCGCCGCGTTCATCAGGTCGAATCCGCCGATGCCCGACGGCGCTCCGGCCACCACGGCCGAGGTCCACTGGGGCTGCACATAGGGAGACCCCATCGAGTTCGCCACCTGCCGCCAGCTCGTCGAGTGCAGCACCCGGAGCGTCGCACCGCTGTCGAGGCCGAACACATGGAGCAGTCCGTCCGCGTCCTGCCAGCAGGTCGTCTGCCCGGCGAAGCCGAGGCCGGAGGTGATCGTGCTCTGCAGGTCCTCTCCGGGGTATCCGCTCCCGGTGACGAGGTTGCCCAGGGTGTCCAGGTACGCGAAGCCGACGTCACCGCGGGGGTAGGTGTAGCTGAAGTAAGGGACGTAGAACGTGCCGCAGAACTGCTGCACGTTCGTACTGACCGTGGCGTGCCGGGTGGTCCCGTTCTTGTTCAACTCCTCCCGGATCAGCGTCTGCCCGTTCAGGTAGTACCTGATGACGACCATGGACTGGCCGGTTTGGGAGCGGTACGGCACCAGGCCGCCGCCCGCCAGCGGAAGGTCCGACACGCCGAGCGTGCCCAGGATGTTCACCCACGGGACGGTTCCCGTCCCCGGGAGCACCGGGTAGAGCCCCAGTCCGTACACTCCGCCGCCGCGGCCGCCCGCCAGCACCACCGGTCCCGTGTCCGGCGCGTACGAGACGCAGAGGGAACGGGCGTAGGTGGAGGGCACGCTGGGGAATTCGAGCTTGTCCGTCCATGTGCACATCGCGGTGCCGTCCGCGAGCCGTTCACTCAGGACGAGCTTCAGGCAGAACGCGGGCTCCGAGGCCGACTGCGGGCTGCACACGGCGTACATGTCCCCGCTCGGGTGCCGCACGACGACGACCTCGGCGAGGCTGTAGGCAGTGGAACTGTCGTCCACCACCTGCGACTTGGCCCAGCCCGTGTCCGATGTGTCGGTCCGCTGGAGGTAGGTCAGGAAGTTGCCTTCGTCGATGACCAGCGCCTCTTCACGCCCGTCCTTGAACGGGTTGGCGAACAGGGCTTCCTGGTTGTAGGCGCCGTCGCCCACCGAAACGCCGTTCGCCGCCACCGCGTCCTGCAGCAACTGGGCGGACACCGTGAAGGATCCGGGGGTGAGCAGGGATGGATCGATCGTCGGGTCGGCGGGACCGTCGCTCAGAGACACAGGACGGTTGAGAAAGGTTGCCACGCTCATGTCTGATCCCCTTCGGGTTGCTTCCCGTGACGTCCCGTCCTCGCTCGACGAGGACGGGCGATCGTGGGCGGCCACCCCGTCCGGGCAGTCCCTCGATCCGTCGAAGGACTAAGTGGGCAGAAAGGGTTCGGACACGACCGGCGCGGGCCCGGCCGGGGCACGACCTGGAGATCGCAACTGGTCCTGCGCTGCGGGGAGTTGCCGGCGTCGGGTGTCCGCGAGAACTTCGTCCTGGCGTTCACTCGCAGCCGGCAGCCCGCAGCCCGCGGTCCGGAGCCGCGGTCTCCGGAGCCGGGGCGGCGCCTCGCCGGCTACTGCCTGCGGGCCGTCATCAGCACCGTCAGCGGTCGACGGTGAAGCGGCTGGCGATGGCGACCCGGTTGAAGGCGTTCATCAGGATGGCCAGCCAGACGACGGCCGAGATCTGGTCGTGGGTGAGTACGGCCGCAGCGGCGTGGTAGTCCTCGTCGCTGACATGCCCGTCCGACACGCGTGTCACGGCCTCGGTCAGGCGGAGTGCGGCGCGGTCCGTCTCGGAGAAGTAGCCGGTCTCCTCCCACCCGGGCAGTACGGCGATCCGGTCGGCGCTCTCACCCATCGCGAGGGCGTCGCGCACGTGCATGCGCAGGCAGAAGGCGCAGCCGTTGATCTGGGAGGCCCGGATCTTGAGCAGTTCGACCAGGAGCGGATCCAGGTCCACTGCGGCGGCCGCCTCCTGCACCTCGGTCGACAGGGCGGTGAGGGCCTTGTACGAGGCGGGGTGCTGCTTGGCGATGTTGACGCGCTGGGGGTCGTTCATGGTTCCTTCGATTCGTCGCTCGTGTGCTGTCTCACCAGGGAGACGAGGTAGCCCCCGCGGGTGTGACAGCTCAGAGGCGCGCGAGTTTGTCGGGATTGACGACCCGGCGGTACTGGCTGATCAATCCGTCCGTGATCTGGACCGTGTCCACGGAGAAGACCCGGCCGCCGCGGTGGAACACGAGGGCGAGCTCGCCACCGACCTCGGCGAAGTCGATGCGGTCGGGTTGCCACTGGCGCCCCACACGGACCATGACCTCGGCGACGCGCTCGCCGCCGTGGATGGGCTTGCGTGCCGCGGACACCCTGCCTCCGCCGTCGGTGACGTAGACGGCGTCCGGGTGCAGGAGCCGGACCAGTGCGGCCAGGTCTCCGGCCTCGTACGCGGCTCGGAACACCGCGAGGAGGCGTTCGCGCTCGGTCTTCGACGCCTGCGGCACGGACTGCCTGGCCTTGGCCACCCGCCGTCGCGCCCGCGAGGCGAGCTGCCGGGCGGCCGGCCCGGCGACCTCCAGCACCTCCGCGATCTTGGCGAACTCGACGCCGAAGACGTCGTGCAGGACGAAAGCCACCCGCTCCGGCGGGCTGAGCTCCTCCATGATCAGCAACATGGCCGAGGTGACGGACTCGTCGACGAGTACCGGCTGCGAAGCGTCCGGTCCCGTCAGGAGCGGCTCCGGCAGCCACGGCCCGACGTAGCTCTCGCGGCGGAACCGGGCACTCCTGAGGATGTCGTACGACCGCCGAGCGGCCACCGTCACCAGCCATGCCCGCAGATCACCGACGTCCCGCAGATCGGCTCCGGCCGCCCGCAGCCACACGTCCTGGGTCACGTCCTCGGCGTCGGCCACGCTCCCCAGCAACCGGTACGCCGCGCCGAAGACCGCAGGCCGGTGAGCTTCCCACGCAGCTCCGAGCGCGTCCTCCTGCTCGGACCGCGCCGAACCCTGCCCGTCACCCATAGGGAACACAGCCTCCTCAGCTCGCGGACCCAGCGTAACCATCCACACCCCGGGACCATCGAACTGGACGCCTCATCGTGGTTCGAGTGAGCCGAGCCGGTGGTCGAGCACGGCACCGGCCTCGGGACAGTCCTGTCGGACGACGTCGAGGAAGGCGTTCAATGCCGGGGAGCGGTCGCGAGCCTGGCACGACAGGACCAGATCGGGCAGGGGCGTGTGCGGGGTCACCTCGCAGAACCACGTGCCCCGCCGCGGCGCCGTCAGCATGCGGGAGGGACCGAGGCCGACGCCGATCCCGCAGGCGGCGAGGCCGATGATGGTGTGGACGTCCCTGGCCACGGTCGCACCGAGCAGCGCCGGGGAGTCGCCGCCCAGCAGAGTCCGCAGCCCGGTGGCAACAGCGGGCTCGTCCTCCTCCGGGGCCACGATCAACGGCTGCTGCCGCAGTTGGTCCACGCCCACCGACGACTGTCCCGCATACGGATGGGTGCTGCTCACCACCGCGACCAGGTGGTCACGACCGATCGGGACCGACAGCAACCGCTCGGCCCCGATGCCTCGTGGACGGCCGAGACCGATCGCCACGTCGAGCTCGCCCGCGACGAGTGCGGCCGTGCTGCGGCTGGTCGCCATCTCACGCAGTTCCAGTCGCACCTCGGGGCGTTCGCGGCCGAACCGCCCGAGGACGTCCGGCAGGGGTTCGAGCAGCGCGGAGGCGATGAACCCCAGGCGCAGCCGTCCCGTCTCGCCGCGTGCTGCCCTCGCCGCGTCGACCGACGCCGCGGTCATCTCGTCGAGCGCCCTGTGCGCCCGGGCGAGGAAGGCCGCACCCGCGGCGGTCGGGAACACGCCCTGACGCGTGCGGTCGAACAGGCGGGCACCCACGTCTCGTTCGAGGTCGGCGATCTGCTTGGACAGCGGGGGCTGCGCGATGCCCAGCGCACGCGCCGCCCGGCCGAAGTGCGCGTGCTCGGCGAGGGCCAAGGCGTATCGCAGGTGCCGCGCCTCCACGCAGGGCTCCCTTCCATACCTCACGGATATCGCGGACCAGCTTGCCAGATCTTTCGATGGATGATCGGAGTCGGGACACGTGGAATGCGGTCATGACTGCTCCTTCCTCCACAGACACCGTCTTCGTCTTCGTGCACGGGGCCTGGCACGGTTCCGCGCAGTGGGCGGCGACGCGGCGCGCACTCGCCGGACTCGGAGCCGCGAGCACGGCGATCGACCTGCCGGGACACGGCTTCGACGCGCCACTGCCCAGCGGATACCTCCAGCCGGGCCAACCGGGCCTGCTGACCGAGAAGTCCGCGCTGGCCACCGTGACGATGGACGACAGCACCCAGGCCGTACTGGACGCGCTGCGCCAGGCCCGCCACCACCGTCGTGTCGTGCTCGTGGCGCACAGCGCGGGCGGGGCCCCCGCGTCACTGGCCGCCGAGCGCGCACCCGAACTCGTCGACGAGATCGTCTACCTCTCCGCGTTCGTGCCCGCCGCACGGCCCCGGTTCTTCGACTACCTCGACGCACCCGAGCACTCGGCCGCACGAGGCCGGGGTCTGAACCTCGGCGACCCCGGGGAACTGGGCGCCGTCCGGATCAACCCCCTCTCACAGGACCCCGCCTACGTCGAGGAACTGCGGCAGACGCACTACCACGACACTCCCCCGCACCGCTTCGACCGCTGGCGCCGCGCGCTGACCCCCGACCTGCCGCTGGCGATCCCCACCACCCCGGTCGTCGTGACCCCGGACCGGTGGGGTCGCGTCCCGCGGACCTTCGTGCGCTGCGCGGACGACCGGGCGCTGCCCGTGGCCGTGCAGGATCTGATGATCGCGGAAGCCGACCGGGCCATGCCCGCCAACCCGTTCACCGTGCGCACCCTGCCGGGCAGTCACAGTCCGTTCGCCGCCCGTCCCCACGAACTCGCCGCAGCGCTGCTGGCGTGAGCCCGTGAACCGCGCGGACGTGGTGGGCGGGCGCAGGGCAGGGCCGGCGACGCCCACAGCGGGGGCGCCGACGTGACGAGTCGGATGCCGTGATGGCCGGAAACCCTGGAGGCGGACCAGCTCCGTAACGCCCGGCCCACGACCAGGCCCCGGCGGGGGCGCTGTCAGCTCCCGCAGAATTCGGCGTCGACGACGCGCTGCTCGTGCACGTTCCAGTCGCCGTTGAAGTGGAGCGTCATTACGTGAGCGCCGCGCGCGGTGGCGGCGGTCTGCGCTATGGAGCCCTGGATCGCGCCGTTGTGGCCCCATATCTCGACGCCGCAGGACAGTGTCATCTTCATCAGCCCCAGGCCGTACGAGACACCGGGCGCCCCGGGGACCGGCACGGTCGCGGTCAACTCCTTCTGCTGCCGTTCCCGCAGAAGGCGCCCCGAGAGCAGGGCCCGGTAGAACCTGTTCAGGTCACGGGAGGTGGAGATCATCTCGCCCGCGGCGCCCGCGAGCGACGGGTTGAGTTCGGTGACGTCGTACGTGGCGCCCGCCGGCTCACCGGGCCCCGCTAGCTCCCCGGTGAGCTTCGAGTAGGCCCGCCCCGCGGGCCCGGGTACGCGGGCGCCGGTTCCGGGCAGGGTGGTGGAGTCCATGTGCAGGGGACGCAGGATGCGCCGCTCGATCTCCCGGGCGTACGAGTTGCCGGTGGCCGCTTGGACGACCATGCCGGCGAGGACGTAATTGGTGTCGGAGTAGCTCCAGTTGTCGCCTTCGCCCGTGGGCTCGAAGACGGGCGGGTGGTTCATCGCCAGCCGGACGAGTTGTCGCGGCGTCCACGTGTCGTAGCGGTACCGCAGGAAGTCGGTGCTGAACTCCTTGTGCTTGAAGCCTGCGTCGTCGGTGTAGCTGTAAATACCGCTGGTGTGGTTCAGCAGTTGACGGAGCGTCACTTTCGCTCCGTCGTGTCCGTGGCCCTCGACCAGACCGGGCAGCCAGTGGTCCACCGTGTCGTCCAGGCTCAGCTTGCGCTCGGCCTCCAGTTGGAGCATCACGGTGGCCACGAACGTCTTGGTGATCGAACCCACTCGGAACCGGTCGTCAACTCTCCCCGGGCGGCCGGTTGCCAGATCGGCGACGCCCGCGCGGCCCGCCCAGACGTCATGTCCCTGCTCGGCGAACACGACCCCGCCGGGCGGCCCGTCCCGGACCACGCCGTCGAGCGCCTGCCGGGTAGCGCGGTGCCCGTCCCCCACGGCGGACGTCGCCCGGGAGTCCGCGGCCGCCGCGGGCGGAGCAAATCCGGCGGCCAACAAAGCGCTCGCGACGGCGCCGACAGCGGCGATGCGCCAACTCCGCACCCCGAGGCTCGCACCCGCCCTCCTCCCCACGGGACATGACTGGTCCGTCGCGTGCGCGTGCACATACACAGGAGGCTCCTCCGAGGCAGATGGGCGACAACGTGCTTGACGGACCCAGTCTTTGTCGGCGAAGCCCCTGCATGTGATCCGGTCACCCACCCGGTTGGAGGTGGGGCTGCCCCCATTGCCCTACGGGCCGCCGTTCTGCTCTCGTACGGCGCCGACGGACCTCGCAACCGCTACGGCGCCGGACGGCCCCAAGGGCCTCACGCGCCGGCGCTCAGCAGCTCCCCCAGGCGCTGCTCGGCGAACGGCACGAGGGCGCGGCTGTTCATGAGCCGGCACTCGGCCCGGCCGATCGTGCGGGTGCGGTCCTGGCCGGTGGCGGCGAACTCCGCGCCGATGCGCGGGAAGTGCGTGCCGTTGTCGTCGCCGACGTCACGGGCCTCGACCCATAGGCGCTGCCCGTCGACGAGGTAGGGGAAGCGGCGCAGTTTGCGGCGGTGATGGGGGACGCGGCTCTCGGCGTAGTGCAGGAAGGAGTTGCGGTTGTGGCCGACTCCGAGCAGCAGGATGTCGGCGTCGAGCTCGTGGAGGACGTCGAAGGGCGATCCGGTACCGAGTGCGTAGGCCAAGGGCTGCTGGCGGGTGATGCGCCGGGCGGCGGGCCCGATCGCGGCGACAGAGGCCTGGGGGTGGGTGCCCCGCAGGCGGTCCGGGCGGGCGAGGACGGCGGTGGGCACGGCCCCCATGGAGGTGGGCAGGGCGTCGTGGAAGAGCGGGACCTCGTCGCGGGCGGCCATCACCTTGTCACTGCTGGGCTGCTCTACATGTGCATGAGGGTCGCTGACCTCGGGGGTGAAGGTGGGTACGACGAGGGTGCCGGAGGGAGTGAGACAGTCGAGCAACGCACCGACGACGGCGTCGGCACCGCCCTGGACGGGCCCGAACGCGGACAGCGAGGCGTGCACGATGAGCACGGAACCTGCCCGCACCCCCAACTCCCGTAGGCCGTCCTCAAGTTGGGCCCTGCCGAGGCCAGTGGACGGAATGGACGAAGTCATGGTTCTCCAAGGGGATCGTGGTGGTCGGGCAGGATCGGGGGGGCGGATTCCGGGGGCGGGCCGGAGCCGGGCCTCGCGTAGGCAGGCGCCGGCCAGGCCGGAAGGGGTGGTCCGAACTCGTTCGAGGTGGATCCGGCGAACAGCAGCCCCCGCCGCGACCAGGGGGCCGGTTGTCGCGCCGCGCGGGCCGCCGCGGCGGCACCGAGGGGCGCCTGAAGATGGCGTCAGGCACGCGCCTCCGCGAGGACGCGCCAGATTTCGGCAGCCAGATCGAGCATGCCCTGGCGCTGTGCCGCTGCGGCGAGGTCACCGAGATGGCCACCGCCCGCGTCCCCGGTCTCTTTGATCCGGATCTGCTCCTGCAGCATCCCCAAGAGGATCTGGTCGCGGAAGTTGAGGTGGTCCTCCCCTTCGGCCGCTACCGCGCAGAGCGACCCGGCCTCACTGAAGTCGCCTCGACCGTAAGCCAGTTGGGCCCGCAAGAAGGCGTACTCGTACTCGTGCAGGACGCTTCCCACCAGGCCCAGGGCCGGGCGCACCTCGTCGAGATGGCGTTCGGCCTCGGCGAGATCCTGCGGCACGGCCCGAAGGACCAGGGCCGCCGCGGCCAGCCGCAGCCGCATCCACAGCAGCAGGTCGTCCCGGCTGTCCAGGACGCTCGCAGCCTGGCGCATGCAGACGGCCGACCGCTCGTGATCACCCTGCCTGCTCGACAGGGTGGCCATCGTCCACAACGCCTCTGCGGCCAGCGGCCCCGTGCGGTTGCGCAGGCTGTCACAGGCCTCCTGCGAAAGGCGCAGCGCCTCTGCCAGATCCCCAAGTTCGGCCGTGACGGAAGCGACCAACAGCCTGCAGCGGAGCAAGTCCGGCCCGACCCAGGCCATTTCGTCGCCCAGGCGCAGGCCCTCACGCGCGACGGCCCGCGCTTCCTCGACGTGCCCCAGCGCCCGCAGGCACCGGGCCAGCCTCAGGCGCGAGTGCACCTGCAAGGACGTGTGCCTCAGTTCGTCACTGAGCAATACCAGCATGCGCAGGTGCTCGGAAGCCTCCTGCCGGCCCCCCTCGTCGGACAGGAGGGAGGCCAGGTGGGCGTGGGCCTGCCAGCGCAGGCCCGGATCCTCTGTGCCTGCGGCGGCCAGGGCCGTCTGCAGCCGCGCGCGCAGCTCGGGCTCGTCGGCGGCCGAAGCCTGAACTGCGGCCAGAACGTCCACCAGACTCGACGGTTCGTTCGTGCTGAAGGCGTCGAGCGTCACATTCAGCCGTGAGGCCAGGTACTGGACGGCTCGCTGGGTCGGCGGCCGGGCACCCGACTCCAGCCGGGAGAGGTAGGCCGCCGACATGCCCGGTCCCGCCAGCTCCGACTGCGCTTTCCCCTGCTGCCGCCTCAGCTGCCGCAACCGGCGGCCGAACGATGGCTGCTCGATCATGCTTACGGTCCTCATCCAGCGCATCAGTGCGTGACAGAGGCGCGGACAGCCGGGGCGATTCTGATCGAGGGCTCCATGTCATGTCTTCCTTGTTCCGACGCGGACACTCTGATCCACGTCGTCCTCATGTGCGTTCGCTGTCGCCTGGTGACCGTCGGGCCGCGGGCAGCGAGACAGACCGTAGGCTCACCCAAACCTGTTTGGCAACGCGTTGACATTCCCCGCTATCGACTCTAAGTTCAACAAACTGTTGAGCGTCAGAGTGGAGGTCACCCGCGAACGCGGCGCCCGCTACCTGGACGGCGGGATCATGTCCGTCCCGCCGATGATCGGCGTCCCGGAGGCCGCCGGTTACGTCTTCTACAGTGGCTCGCGGGAACTGTTCGAGCGGCACCGGGAGACCCTCGCCGTACCGGCCGGCACCACCTACGTCGGCAAGGACGCGGGTTTCGCGGCCCTGCACGACGTGGCTCTGCTCAGCGCCATGTACGGGATGTTCGCCGGTGCCGCGCAGCCTTCGCCCTGATCCACAAAGAAGACATCGATCCGGCCGGGCCCGACGTGCTCCGTTGCGGCGACACTTCGCGCCCGGCCGATGCGCGGCCTGTGCGCGGCCTGTGTGCGGAAGGCCCGGCGTCAGGCTGCCACTCGTGGATCAGGGGCGCGTCGCGAGCTCGCACGGACGCTGCGAGAGGAACTCCGGAACGCCGAACTTGTCCCGCGCGACCTCCACACACGCGTCGGCGCCGTCCCGGGCCCCCACGGCACACGCCTCGCCGGCACCGAACTGCTCCATGAACTCCAGGCATCCACCGAAGTCGGCCGCATGAGCAGCCGGAGCGGTCGCCACGACGCCGGCCAACGGCACCAGGGCGGTGGCAGCGAGCGCCGAGAGGGTGACGAGCAACTTACGCATAGGGTCCCTTTCTGTCTGCCGGCACACCCGCGACAGCAGATGTGCGGCACATCGCATGGACGTGCCTGATGGCACCTCAGCCAGCTACCCCGCCTCTTGGCCCCAGCCACGCCAGACCACCCCAACAGCCCATGAACGACCCAGGCACTACCAGGGCCGGCCGACGGTGAGTGCACGGCGCGGGTCACCCTCCTGACCGCGAAGAGTGGTCCCTCTGGGCCGGCATAGATGACGACAAGGCAGGCGCGGCCTTCCCGTCGAAGACGCTCATCACCTCTCACAGTCCGCCGCCGCCACGGCCATCTGCGCGTGGCTGCACAGCCCGGACATTCAACTCGGCGCTCCTTCGAGGACCGTCTTCGCCTCGTCATGGAAGTCGCGCCGTAGGGTCCTGATGCGAGCCCAGCACTCCTCCCGTCGTTCCGCATCGGGGGCCCTGCCCATCTGATAGTCGATCGCCGGCTGTCTGCACTCGCCGAGGATGCTGCTCGCGCTTCGGCTCACCTCTTCGGGCCCCACGGCATGAATGTGGTTCACGCTGTGGTGCACTTCGTCGAAGGCAGCGATCACGTCCTCCGCGAGGGGCTCGGGAGCCATGAGTGCGCGCCGGTACTGCGCCAGCGCCGACTCGAAGAGCCTGTACTCGGAGCGACGGGCCTCGGTCAGCCACCGTATGCGCTCTGCCTCGGCCTGTCTCCGCGCGAGTGCCAAAGCGTTGCGATGGTTGACCTCCACGGCTTCCAAGGCGTTTCGGTGGTTCTCGGCCGCCAGCTGCAGAGCGGCCAGATGCGAGACTTCCGCCTGCCGCAGCGCGGCGCGCAGCTGCCAGCGGCTCACCAACACGCTCACGGGTATCCCGGTGAGAGCCAGGATCGCGGCAACACCTGTTGCGTCCATGTCGGCATCATCCCGAGTCGCTCCCCTGAGGTACAGCGCCCTGTCGCGCCTCGGTACACCGGCCCGCGCCAGCGCCGGCCCCGCCGGGGCGGGCACGCGTCTGACAGCGCGCGGGCAACGAGAGGGTTCCCTTCGGAGCCGCAAGCGGTCGCCCGCCCAGCGGGCGGAACACACCAGATCCATAACCGCGCCTCCGGGCCGAGCAGCACACCCTCTCCTGCCAGCACAGCAGATCAGCCGCATCCGCAGGTGCGGCCCCAGCACCCCTCCAGAAGGGCCCTCACCCCTGGCGCAAGCCCGGAATCCGGCACTCGAACCAGGGAGTTGTGGCGTGGGGTTACCGTCCCACGTGGTCAATGACGTTGCCGTTGGAGCAGTTGTTGACGTGGTCCGAAACGTAATCGCCAAGGACCGGCACGACGGCGACCTCCTGCAGGCACACCGCCGATGCAGTGAAATTCCAGTTGTTGGTCGCGTTGACACCTCCCCCGAAGTTGTCGCCGTTGTCGGCGTGGGCGGGGGCGGCGAGGGCTAGGCCAGCGAGAGTGAGCGCAGTTACAGAAACGATCTTCTTCATGCCTGGGCAACGAGACGCCTCCACGAGGGATACGGGCAGGTCACTCCGTTGTCACAACAAGCTGGGCGCCGGCCCCGCCTCGGCTTCGCCGTTGGCCGATGGAAGCTCACCCGATCGTACGAAGGACCGAAATCAGGCCCCCCCCACGCCGCACAGAGCCTTCGTCAGGGCAGCGCTTTGGCCGTGCGCATGATCAAGGATCGAGTCGGGCCACGTCCAGTGAGAGTTGCTCCGCCAGCCAGGCGCCTCCGGGGTGCCACGGTTCCTCGGGATCGAGCAGGCGTTGCCGTACGCCGTCTTCCCACCCAGGTCGATGAAGGAGGGTCGTGAGCGCAGCGGCCGTGGAGGAGGTGTGCACCAGCGCCCACTTCCGCAGCGCGTGCAGAGTGATGTGGCGGTCGATCGTCGGTGCAAGTGCTGCTGCATGGCGCGCGTACTCGGTCAGTGCGGTGTCCGCAAAGACGTAGTCGGCCAGAAGTCGGCCCATGCCCTGACAGTTCGTCATCATGCGCAGCATGCGGCCCAAATGATCCACGAGCTCGGCGTCGAGGGCAGGCGTAGCGAGAACGCTGTGGATGGCAAGGTCCTCCGCGAGTTCGCCGGCGAAGTACTGGTTGAGGTGGTCGCCATTGACGGCACGCCGCAACAGCCATGCGCGGGCCCGGTGATCCCGCTCTCGCCGCAGCAGGTGGACGGCGTGAACGCGTCCCCAGCTGTCACTGCGATCGGCGGGCCACAGCATCGCGGGCAACTGACCTTCCAGACCGGCCAGGATGTCGAGGGCCGCTCGTCCGAAGAGGCGGGAGAGCAGGCCCAGTACTTGCACATTGGGTACATCGCGCGCAGTCGCCCTGCCTCGGAGCAGCTCAAGTCCTGCGTGCACCAACTCGGGCTCGAAGGCTTCGTACGCCCATGAGCACCCGAGCCGCCTCAGTTGCTCGCTCGGAACGTTCGCGAGCACTTGAGCCACCTGAGGATCCGCCGCATCTATGAGCCCCGTGTCGAGAATTGCCTCCCGCAGGGCCGAGTACGGCGGCCCGGCTGCAAGGTGGCAAGCAAATGCCGCTGCCGCCGCCGCTCCGCGCTCGTTGTGTTCTACCCCGCGACGAGATTGAAAGGCGGCTTGGCCGGGGACCGGCTCACCCCAGTGGAACAGAGAGGCATTCGGATTCAACTGGTGCAACTTCAGGGCGTGTTGCAGCAGCGGCACGGGAGGGGGAGCGAAATCCAGCACGGGCGCCGGCCTCACCGGGCGTGAGAAAACTCGATTCCTTGGTTCATGAGCGCCAGTCTGGCATGCCCCTCCCCCGGCACCCAACCCCTGTACGAAGCACGGGAGTCGGGCGCTGCCGACACAGCACCCGGGATCTCTTCACTCCCCTTCGCCCGCTGTCCGCCTTCCCCCGCGCCGACCCGAGCGACAGCACGAGCGTGCAGAAGGCCGCGGCATGCGGTCGGTATCGGTTGCCAGGCGGGCACAGCGGTCCGCCGCGCGCCGCGGGTTGAGGCGGCACCGTACATGTGTAGTTACGCCGGGCGGGTCGTCACCCATCAACGTCGCGAACGTCACTAACGGACATCGACGGCATCGACCCAGCACGTGCGTGGAAGGTGCAGACCCGTCCCGGGGTAACCGGGGTAGCCGGGGTAACCAGTGCAGGACACGCACCCACCGAACGGAGCCCCCATGACGCACGACGCACACACGGCACCCACCGCCCTGCTGCCCCACCTACGTGCCTCCATCGAGCGGTTGCACGCCACGGCACGGGGCCTGACGGACGACGACGTGCGGGCCCCCTCGCTGCTGCCCGGGTGGAGCCGCGCGCACGTGCTGACGCACATCGCCCGCGCCGCCGATTCGCGCACCCGGTTGCTGACCGCCGCCCGCACGGGCGCAGACACCCCGCAGTACGCCGACGAGGCCCAGCGGGAGCGGGAGATCGAGGAGGGCGCCGGACGTCCGGCACCAGAACTGGCCGCGGACCTGCGCGGTGCGCTGGACGGGTTCCTGAAGGCCGCCGCCGAGCACCCGGACACGGCGTGGGACGTGCCGGTGCGCTGGCTCGACGCGGGGATGCGGCCCGTGCGGCGTGCCGTGGGCAGTCTGGTGCGTGAGGTGGAGGTCCACCACACCGACCTGGACTGCGGTCACGGGCCTTCGGACTGGCCCCCCTTCTTCGTCGCCCGCGAACTGGCCACCACAGCGGCCGGGTTGCGTGAGCGCGCCGACGTGCCCGGCATGGTCCTGATCGCCGATGAAGACGGGGCACGGCGTCCGATCGGTGACGGGCACGGGCCACGCGTCTCGGGACCGGCGGCAGTTCTCCTGGGCTGGCTGACCGGCCGCACGGACGGGCACGGCCTCACCCTCAGCCCGCCCGGACCGCTGCCGGACGTGCCCACCTGGCGAAGCTGACCCATCGGCCCCGTCAGCAGAGCCGGCCCGAAGGCCGACCCGTCTGGGTCGGCGACAACTGACCCGTCCGGCACCGGGTCGCGCCAGCCCTCCCCATTCGATGCGGAGGCAGAAGCGTCGGATACGTGCCCGACCTTCGGAAGGACACCGCCCGCGGCGGGGCGGGCCGACCGTTCTCCGGCCCGGCGCTACCGTCAGCAGAATGATGGAAAGCGATGCCGATCGGCACTGGTCCGAGTCCATGCCGGCCGCCTATGAGCAGTTCCTCGTGCCCGTGCTTTTTCGGCCCTTCGCCGAGGACTTGGCTGCCCGGGCGGCAGCGCTGCGGCCCCGGCGCATTCTCGAACTGGCCGCCGGTACAGGGGCGTTGACGTCGGCCCTGCTCGCGGCGGCCCCCTCGGCCCAGGTGACGGCCACGGACCTGAACGAGACGATGGTTGGCTTCGGGTCCCTCCGGGCCCCGAGCGCGGTGTGGCGGCAGGCCGACGCGCAGCGCCTGCCGTTCGAGGACGGCGCCTTCGACCTGGTGGTCTGCCAGTTCGGAGTCATGTTCTTCCCCGACCGGGTCGCGGCCTTCACCGAGGTCCGGCGCGTGCTGGCCCCGGACGGCCACTTCTTGTGCAACACCTGGGGCACGCTCGAATCCCACAGCTTCGATGCCGCCTTTCAGGCCGGACTGGAGCGGGCCTTCCCCGTCGGCACCCCGCGGTTCCTCCCGACGGTGCCGCACGGCTACGCGGACCCTGCTCGGGTGTCCGCCGATCTCACGGCCGCCGGGTTCGCCGTCGAGGAAGCGCGGGAGCTGACGCTGGAGGGTCACGCCGCGTCCGTCGAGGACGTTGCCACGGGGTTCCTCACGGGAACACCCGTGCGCGCGGCCGTCGAAGGGCGCGGAGACGGACCTGCCGTTCGGGCCGCCGTCCTCGAAGAGATGACGACGCGGCTGGGCACCGGGCCGGTCACCGCTCCGATGACCGCGTACGTGTTCCGCTGTGCGGCCGGGCGCGAGATTCCCGGCTAGGCCGTCTCGTTCGGATCACCTTGTGCGGTGCTGGACGAGCAGTCCGGTGTCCATCGCCGCCAGCCGCCAGCCCGTACATGAACCAACCGGTTCAGGCGCGGACTCGCGTCCGCTGAAGCGGCGCCGGTGACTGCCGAGCCGTCACCCAGGTCTTGGTCGTCCGGTGTTCGCCGACGGGGTGCGGGGTGCCGGGGGCAGGGCTGCTCGACGTCGGCCTCTCGGGCCATCAGCACTCGGCCCCGCTCGCTGATTGACCTATCGAGAAACGATCGAATATGGTCGAGGCTCGATAGAGGGAGAGGCTCATGAAGAACCTGACGGTGCCGGCGTTGCGCTCCGTTATCGTGGCGCTGCTCGGCGGCTCCGCGTTCCTGCAGGTGGTGATGGCCGTGTTGCTGTTCCGCGGGACGGGCGGTTTCGACGACGACGCGGCGGACGTCCCGCGCGCGGGTGTGCTGACCATCGTCGTCCTGGTGATCGCATGCGCGGAGGTCGTCCTGATGTGTGTGTGGCGACTGGCGACCATGGCCCGGCGCGGCACGGTCTTCTCCCGCTCGGCGTTCCGTTACGTGGACCTCGTGACCGGCGCTTTCCTAACAGCGGCCGTTCTCCTGTGGGTTCTTGGCGCCGTCCTCGCGCCGGGCGAGGCCGTCGCGCCGGGGGTCGTGCTCCTCATCGGCGGGATGGGACTCGCGGTGCTCGGAGTCGCGCTCGTCGTGGTCGTGCTGCGGATGCTGCTGCATCAGGCCGTCGCGCGCGATGTCGAGGCGTCACAACTGAAGGCCGAGCTGGACGAGGTGATCTGATGCCGATCGTCGTCGACATCGACGTGATGCTGGCCAGGCGGAAGATGGCCGTGGGAGAGCTTGCCGAACGCGTCGGGATCACCCCGGCCAATCTGGCGGTCCTCAAGAACGGCCGCGCCAAAGCGGTGCGCTTCGCCACGCTCGCCGCCCTCTGTGAAGTACTCGACTGCCAGCCGGGAGACCTTTTGCGCTGGGAGGCGACGGACGAGCCGGACGGCGCCCCGGTCCGCGAAGCGCCCCTGTCGCACTAGCTCGGGCAACTCTTCGCCCGCGCCGGAGGTCAGTCGAACGGCGCGGATCACGGACCCTCGTCTCTCATCGCAGCGCCGAGCCCGGTGTTACCGACGCGGCGGGAAGGCTGAAGCCGTTGAAGAGGTCGTCCAGGGCGCGTTGCGTGGCGCGGGCCGGGGTGGCGCGGACGGCGAGGTCGCGGGCGGCCGCCGCGAGGGGGTGAGTGAGGGCGGCGACCCGGCCGGCACGGCGGGAGCGGACGCGGATGGCATCGGTACGCGCAAGGCGGGCCTGGCTGTACGCGGCCAAGGCCGCCGGTACGTCGTCGCCGTCCAGCAGGTGCGCGAGCACCACGGCGTCCTCGATGGCCTGGCAACCGCCCTGGCCGAGGTTGGGGGTCATGGCGTGGGCCGCGTCGCCGAGCCAGACGAGCCGGCCCTGGTGGTAGCGGGGCAGCGGCGCGGCCAGGTCGTACAGGTCGTGCTGGAGCACGGCCGACGGGACGATCCGGTCCAGCAGCGCCGGGATCGGGGCGTGCCAAGTGCCGTAGCGGCGCAGGAGTTCGGCGCGGAGATCGACGGGCTCGTACCCCTCGGGCACCACGGCGGTGGCGTAGACGTAGACCCGGCCGTCCGCCAGCGGAACCACGCCGAAACGCTCGCCCCGGCCCCAGGTCTCGGCGGCGGCGAGATCCGCGAGCCCGTCGGCCGACATTACGGTGCGCCAGGCGGTCTCCCCGCTGTACCGCAGGCCGGGGTGGTCGGGGAAGCGCTGGCGGCGCAGGGTGCTGCGGATGCCGTCGGCAGCGATCGCCACGTCGGCATCGACGTCCCCGGACGGAGTGCGAAGGACCGGGCTGCCGTGGACGTCATCGACCGCAGTGACGGTCATGCCGTACCGGATCGCGCCTTCTGGGAGCGCGGCGGCCAGCGCGGCCGCGAGGGCCGGGCGGTACACGGCGAGCGGAGGCCGGCCGTACCGGACCGCCATCGCGGCGGTGTCGGCGCGGTTGAGCCAGTCTCCGCCCGGGCGCCGCAGACCCAGCGCGGCCGGAAGCATGCGACCCGTGGTGTCGGTGGCATCGAAGTCGATGGCATCGAAGGCCCGAAGGGCGTTGGGGGCCAGGACGATGCCGGCGCCGGCCGCTGACGGTCCGGGCCCCCGCTCGCACACCGTGACCCGCCAGCCGCGCCGTTGCAGGGCCACCGCCGCCGTCAGCCCGCCGATCCCCGCCCCCACCACGACCGCGTGGCGTGCAGTCCTCGCCATGACGAGTCCCCCTCACCTCAGATCCTCTACACCCGTAGAGGCATGTCACCACTCTACAGCTGTAGAGTGACGGCATGTCCACCCCTGATCGCAGAACCCTGATCGCGGACACGGCGATCGGTCTCGTGGCCTCCGCCGGGCTGCGCGGTCTGACCCACAGAGCGGTCGATGCCGCGGCGCAGCTGCCGAGCGGCAGCACCTCGTACTACTTCCGTACGCGAACGGCGCTGATCGGCGCCTGCTACCAGCGGCTCGCCGAGCTGGACCTGGGCGACTTTCACGGCGACGGACAGCCGTCACTCCCGGACCGCGATGCGGTGGCGGCAGCGCTAGCCGCCCTGCTGCACCGGTGGCTGACCACCGGGCGGGCCCGGCAGCTGGCTCGCTTCGAGTTGAGCCTGGAAGCGGCGCGCAATCCTGAGCTGGAGAGCGCCTTCCACCGGGCGGGCCTCGGCGCACGGGCCCGGGTCGCCGAAGTCCTTGGCGGCCTGGGGGCGGAGCGACCCGAGGAGTCCGCGGAACTCCTGGTCGGCTGGACCGATGGCCTCCTCTACGACCGCCTCGCGGGCGCCCTCGCCAGGTCCCGGCCCGCCCCGGACCTGGCCGAACTGACAGTCGTCACCCGTCGCATGGTGGACGCGGCCCTGGGCTAGGCGGCCTTGCTCGCCGCCGTCGAAGAATCACCCAGGCACGCTCGGCCCACATGGACAGAACACCGCGCCCCAAGCCGGGCCAACCGATCTGAGCCCGTACGCACCGGCCCGCCCGGATACCCGGAGCTGAACCGCAGGAGCAGGCCCGCGGCCGTAGCGAAGGGGTCCGGGTGCGGGAAGGGGCCCTGCCGGACGCGGCGGTCTTGGCGGCGGCTTTGCGGGTGGCCCCGCGCAGGCGCACACCCCATCGCACCGGGCGGGCCCTGGACGGCCTACGCGGTCGTGGCGATGCCGCCGTCGACGGGGATCACAGTGCCTGTCAGGTAGGCGCCTGCCCGGCCGGCGAGGAACACGGCGACACCCGCCATGTCGTCATCGCGGCCGATCCGGCGCAGGGGGGCCGACGCGGCGATCGCCTCACCGAACTCGTCGAGGGTCGCAGCCATCATCATCGACGGGAACGGCCCCGGCGCCACGGCGTTCACGGTGACGTGCTGGGGTCCTAGTTCCTTCGCGAGCACTCTGGTGAGTTGATGCAGTGCGGCCTTGCTGCTGGAGTACGAGTAGTTGGGACGCTGGGGGATGTGGATGGCGGCGATGCTGCCGATGTTGATGATCCGGGCGGGATCGTCAACCGTGCCCGCCTTGCGAAGTGCCGGCAGCAGTGCTTGGACCAGCCAGAACGGCGACTTCAGGTTGAGGTCGACGACCGTGTCCCAGGCTGCGTCCGGGAACGTCGCCAGCGGCTCGTCCCATATGGCGCCCGCGTTGTTGACGAGGATGTCGAGTTGCTCCGCGCCGACGGTGACGAGGTCGGAGAGTCGCCGGCACTCGTCGTGGCGGGACAGATCGGCGGGGATGGCCCGCACCTCACCGAATGCGGACAGCTGTTCCTGCGCTCGGGCGCACGCTTCTGCGTTGCGTGAGCTGATGACCACGCTGGCGCCCGCCTGGAGCAGACCACGCGCGATCATCATGCCGATGCCTCTGGTGCCACCGGTGACGAGTGCGCGCTTTCCCGTCAGATCGAAGAGTGCCGCATGCGTTGTGAAGTGGTTGCCCACGGCTGTGCCGCCTTCCCGTTGGCCATGCGTGGTGCGGTCGTGCGTGATGACGCAGCGACCTGTTGGGTGTTCGGTTCAGCTGTCCCAACGCTAGGGCCTTGGAGTGCACTCCAAGCAAGCAACGCATGCCGGCCCGGCACGGTGGGCGGAGCTCGCTCCGTAGAAGATGTTTCACCTCGCCGCTGGTTGATGGGGCATCATCCGGAGCGGACCGCGACGGCGACCGGTGAAAATTCGCGCGGACAATGCGTACCACTTCGCGGAACACCTGCGCTGGCTCCGCGGTCACAGCTCGCCCCGCGAAGCGCCCGACCCGGTATCGAGCCCAGCGAGCGCCTCGGCCGGCACCGTAGGAAGATTGAGCGGTCGATCGCCTGGCTCTTCGGCTACTGCCTTACCGTCCGGGGATACACGCTCCAAGCGAATTCCCGGACAGGAATTATCCAAACAATCCCGCGGAGGCTGTGTCAACAGAGGAGGCCGGGGCATTCGATGCCTCGGAGGTTGATAACTATGGTTCCCCTGCTTCTCGTTCTTCTGCTGGCTCTGATCCTCTTCGGCGCGGGTTTCGCCCTGAAGGCCCTGTGGTGGATCGCGATCATCGTGCTCGTCGTGTGGCTGATCGGATTCATCGCCCGTCCCAAGGGAGGAAGCGGCCGCTGGTATCGCTGGTAGCCGGCGCAGCTGAGCAAAGAGATGGGTGCCCCACGCTTCGGCGGGGGGCACCCATCTTTTTGCTGTACCTCATCACTTTGGGTGTGGGAGTCATTACTGCCCGGATCGCGGGTACGGGCCTGATGTGGCCGTGGCGCGGTTTCCGCGCATGGGAACCGCGCCTCCGGGAAACCGCGCCACGGTCACGCGAGTTCGGGGGGCGCCAGGCAATTCGAGGGTCGCCAGGCAAGGAGCCACCGACCGATCAAACGCGCTCCGCATCGGCCCGCCCGCACACGCACCCTCGCCCCAGGTCGCCGCAGAGCGGGGGTGAAATAGCTGAACGTACGGGTCGGCGGCGTACGACGCGGCCTGCTCCTCGGGGTCGAGGAGTTCGCGAGGGAGGCGGCCCGGCCGGCTCGCCCCGTGGTCGCGGGCATCGCCCGGGACGAGCTGATCGAGATCGTTCGCCGGCTGCTGACGGCCTCGCCGGAGAGCGATTTCTATCTCCGGCTACTGGAGGCGAACGTGCCGCATCCCCGATTGCGCGATCTGATCTTCCATTCCTCGACTGTCGTTGAGGACGCGTCGGCGGAGTGGATCGTGGACGAGGCCCTCAAGCACCGGTCGATCGCACTCTGATCAGCAGGGGTAACGGGCAGGCCGCCGCCCGATGTTCGGCGTGGGCGCGGAGCACGGTCGGCGCCCAGGCACGTGATGGATGGCAGCCCTTGCGATCGGCTACCCGATCGTGGTCCTCGGGCTCTGGACGTCACCGTAGTAGTGGCCCTGGTACCAGACGCCCGTGGAGATCACGTACGTACCGGCCGGGGCGGTCCAGTCCGACCAGGATGGACCGTACGGGGCGTCCTTGCCCGCCCACACCCATCCACCCAGTTCGGAGGAGGACGTGCAGCCGAAGTCGTGCGCCCAGGGACCGTAGATGTTGTTCACGTTGAGCGCGTGCGCGCAGTACGTGAGCGCGCCGCCGGTTGCCTGCTGGAAGGGGACCTTCGCTTCGATCGTGCGGCCGTCCGACAGGACGTCGTAACAGGAGTCGAGGTCGACCAGGTCGTAGCGGCCGACCACGGACACATAGCGTCCGGGATGGTTCGGGTCCCCGGAGCGGCACGCATACGCGCTGTCGGCGTGAGCGTTGCCGGCTCCGATGGTCACGCTGCTGACGGCGACGAGCCCCGTGACCACGGCCTTGACGAGTCCTCCGGTCCACTCCGGCACTTGTTCCCCCCTGGGGTCGGCCCCGGAGCCAGGACCCTGGCCACGGGGAGCTGAGCGGCGCCGCTCGACTCGCCGGCGCTCGCGGTGCGGGTGAACCTACGGAGGCGCGTCCTGCTGCCGTCCTAGATCCGTCCTTTCAGCAGGTCACCGGGCCGGCTACTGATCCGTGCCGCGCGCTGAAGAGGGCGCGGCAGCGAGCAGAGGAGGGCGTCCATGCGTTGCCCACCGCCCCTCGAATCCCTGGCGCAGCGTCACGTTCGCACCGAGTTGAACGCGTTCAATAACTCTGACAAGGTGTGCATCCAACGGCCTGCTCGGCCGACGCGGGTCAGACGCGGGTCAGGGGGATCCATATGTGGGGCAGAAGTGGGCTGCGTTCGTACAGGATGGGCGTCATCGTCTTCGCCATGGCTCTGGGCCTGTTGACGGCGTGCGGCCCGTATCAGTACTACAGGGGCACGGGGTTTCACGGTGCGAAGGCCGGCGAAGTCGTGGGGGCCTGGGAGAACGTCGAGGGTACTCGTGTCATGTTCCGGCCGGACGGAACAGCCTCGATCGAGAAGCTCGACGGCCAGGACTTCGACTTCGACCGCGGCTGGCGCCTGTCCGGGACGGGGACCTGGAAGCTCACCGACAGCGAGAGCGGACAGCTCGTCCTTCTCAGGCTCACGGGTCGGACGGAGGTCGCGAGCCGTTCCTCCACGACACCGGTCGACGTTCCGGCCCCTCCGCCCCCCTCCGCCTATACGTGGTCCTTCTTTGTCGACCACGACCGGCATGACGCATTGGTCCTGTTCTTCTTCTTCGGCGATCCCGACGCCGGCAGCATGTACCTGATGTCGCGCAGGGCAGCGCCATAGGTCGCGGCGCGGCCACCACCGCCCCTGCGGTGTCGCTCAGCCGCTGGGGCCCGAACGTCATCGATTCGGAGGAGCGGTCACGGCGCGATCCCCCTGCGTGGGCGAGGTAGCGCGGTCCCCGTGCGGAGGCGAAGTCGGGATGGGCCATGGGCGCGTTGAGGACCGCCTCTGTCCTATACGGCCCCTACGGTCGTGCCGGGTCGCCGATCCGGTGGCTCATAGCCAGGATGAACACGCAGGTAGCCGCCGGCTCCAGGGGCCTGCCGCACGAGGAGTACGACCATGGGTATCTCAGAGGCCACAGATCGCGCCGACAGCTTTGTCCCGCACCGGTTCACCGAGCAGCTGGTGGACCTCGGTGAGATCCGCATGAATTACGTCGTCGAGGGCCACCCGGATTCCCCGGCGCTGCTGCTCGTCCCCGCGCAGGGCGAGTCCTGGTGGGGATACGAGGAGGCGATCGGGCTGCTCAGCTCCGAGTTCCAGGTGTTCGCGATCGACCTGCGCGGGCAGGGCCGCTCCACCTGGACGCCGGGGCGCTACAACCTGGGCACCTGGGGCGCCGACGTGGAGCGGTTCATCGATCTGGTCGTCCGGCGGCCGGTGGTCGTGGCAGGGAACTCCTCCGGCGGGATCATCGCCGCTTACGTGGCCGCCTATGGAAAGCCGGGCCTGGTTCGCGGCGCCATCCTGGAGGACCCTCCGCTGTTCTCCTCTCAGGCCGCCCCGCCCTACGGGCCCGGCATGGCGCAGACCCTGGGACCGATTTTCGCCCTCTGGGCGAAGTGGCTGGGGCCGCAATGGTCGATCGGTGACTGGACCGGCATGGTCAGGGCCGCCCCTACCGAACTGCCCGAGTTCCTGCACCCCGGCATCGGCTTCATGATGGGCGACGGCGACCCCGAGGCGGGCGCGTCCGCCACTCCGGTGCAGCACTTGAAGGAGTACGACCCCGAATGGGGCCGGGCATGGGCGGACGACACCGCCAACGCGGGCGTCGACCACGCCACGATGCTCGCTCAGGTCAGGGCGCCGGTGCTGCTCACCCACCACTTCCACATGACCGACCCCGAAACCGGGCGGCTCATGGGCGCCATGACGGACATTCAAGCGGCCCAGGCCCGCCGTCTGCTGGAATCCACCGGCCGGCCAGTGACGTTCAGGCAGCTCGACGCTCCGCACACCCTGCACGAGCCGATGGCACAGCAGTATGTCGACGTGATCACGGGGTGGATCAAGACGCTGCCCTGAGGACCGGACGGGAGGCGCGCTGTCGGAACGTCGCGGCCCACATGGGGCGCGCATGGGGACCATTGGCCGAACAGGGACCATTGGCCGAACGGGCTCCGGGCCGAAGCCTGTCAGGGCCAAGGCCCGGCGCCCCGCCCCCGCCCGCCCCCGCCCGGCCCAGCCCGGCCCGGCCCGGCCCGGCCGGGGGTTATCCCCACCGCACCTGGGACCGCTGCCTGGCGTGCACATGGGCCTACTGGCCCGATGGTCCGGTGGATCGTGAACGGCCAGGCTGGACACTTCTGGATCTTCAAGGAAGTGGGGCCTTCTGTGTTCAACACCAACTCGTTGCGTGGCCGCGCGGCGCGCATCACGGCCGTCGGCGCTCTCGCGGCCGCGGTGTGCGGCACGGTGATGACCGGCAGCGCCGGGGCGATCGTCAACGGGAGCGACGCCACCCGGCCTTACGCCTTCATGGCGACCATCCCGGAGTCGGCCCCGGCGCAGGGGCTGCTCGACGGGACCTGTGGGGCCTCCCTGATCGATCCGCAGTGGGTGCTGACCGCGGCTCACTGCGTGCAGGGCGAGGATCTCGTGCTCGACGGCACCGTGCGTATCGGCAGCGACCGCCGCAAGTCCGGGGGAACCGTCCGGCTGATCGACCGGACAGTCGTCCACCCCGGCTACGTCAACAGCTACAAGGGCGGCGCCAACAAGGACGACATCGCGCTGGTCCGCCTCGACCGACCGGTGGCCGAGCGGCCCGTCCCCCTCGCGAAGCGGGCAGGGCGACCGGGCACCCCGAGCAGGATCCTGGGCTTCGGCACCACCTCCGACACGGAGCTGAAATTCGCCGACCGACTGCAGGAGCTCGAAACCCGCAGGGGCGCCGCGGCCGAGTGCGCACCCGGTTACGCCGGCACGACCCGGCTGTGCACCATCAGCCGCGTACCCCAGGCCATGGCCTGCTTCGGTGACTCCGGCGGGCCACAGCTGCAAAAGGGCGGGCACCGGCGCTGGGAGCTCGTCGGAGTCACCTCGGGGCCGGGCGCCCCGGGCGTTGCGTGCTCCGACGGCCCCGGCCTGTACACCAGCGTTCCCGCCTATGCGGACTGGATCCGAGAGACCATCGGACGCGACGCCTGATCGCCGACGGAGCCGCCGCATGAGCACCCCGTCCCTCGCGCGGCGGCTTCCGCCAGGTTCGGGCGGGGGAGTCCGGCCTCTGGCGGGCCTGTACGTCAACTCCGGAACTGCGCAAGTCAGTTTGCAACCGCAAGTGAGCGGGCCGCGTCCAGCCTGTGGCGGGCCCGCACGTCAACTCCAGGGCCGGCCAAATCAGCTTGCGACCACGAGTGAGCGGGCCGGGCCGCCGATCCGCTTCCAGGCGGCGCCGTCCCACTCCCAGATCGCCTTCTGGTCGCTGTCGAGACGGTAGACGCGTTCGGCACGCCCCCCGAACCCCGCGCCGGCGTCTCCGATGCGGGCCCAACTGCCGTCGCGATAACGCCACATGCCGCTGTCGGCTCCGTTGGTGGCGAACAGCTCCGTGGGACTCGCGTAGATGGTGGTGGCCGCGCCACCGACCTGGTTCCACTTTCCGGCTTCGCCCGTCCACCGAAAAACGGCGCTGCGTTCGGGGTTGAGCCCGTACAAGTGCTGGTTCGTCACGGCGAATTCGGCACCGGCGGCTCCGGCGTACGACCAGGTCAAGCCGTTGCCGCTGTAGGCGAAGATCCGGCCGTCCACCGGATCGGTGGCGAACAGTCCCGCCCCGCCACCGTAGATGCGCCCTGCGGGACCGCCGATCTGCCGCCAGGTGCCGCGCTGCTTGTCCCACCGGTGGACGCCGCTGTGGTCGTCCGCCAGTCGGTACAGGTTCGCACCGCTGATGGCGAAGCCAGCGGCGCGCCCACTGACGACCCCCCAGTGGCCGGGCACGCCGCTGTAGCCGCGCAGTTCGCCCGTCGCTGGATCCGTGGCGAACACTCCGGCCGGGCCGGCGTAAAGATCCTTTGCTGGACCGCCGATGGCTGACCACTGCGAGCCCGTACCGCTCCACTGGACGACCGCCTTGCCGTCCGCGGCGACGGCGTAGACGCCGCTGCCCTCGGGGGCAGCCACCTCCACGGGTCGAGGCGGCTCAGCGGCCGGGACGTCGGGGGCGGGGACGGCCGGGGCCGGGAGTGTGCGGGGTGCCGGTCCGGCAATGGGGCTGTGCGATTGCGCAGGACGTGTCGACGCCGAGGGCAGTGGCCCGCCGGACTTGTCCGGCGCGTATTCACGCATGATCGTTCCCGGCGCGGCCGTCGCTGGTGATGCGGCCGTTGGACGAGGGGGCGGCCGGCGTCCGGGTTCCACCGATGTGGCCGTCACGCCGCACACGAGGACGAAGGCGGCGAGCAACAGCACGTGCAGCAGCCGCCGTGGTCCGTGTGGGCCGTGGCTCACACGGTGGGAAACGGCGCGACGCACGAGCGCGCGCCTCGCGCGGACCACTCCCCCGACGTCCGGCGACCCGGGACGCGTCAAACACAGCTCCCGGGACGAAAAGTGCAGGGGGACCGAATACCCCGGCTGCCGGAGCGCTACCTCGGAGCCGGTGCTGCCCAGCGTCTCGTCGCGAGGGCGCAGGTTGTTCCGCGGTGGCTGCCAGAGGACCAGCGCCGTCCCTGCCGTGCCGGCCCCGGCTGGGGCCACGTCCTGCGCGGGGGGCGCTTCCTGCGTATGGGGCTCTTCCTTCGTACGAGGCTCTTCCTGCGCGTAGGCCATGGCCGCCGGCCCTGGGTCCGCGGACGAGTGATCAGCGCGCGCTGCCTCGGCGACGGCCGGCCGCTCCGGCCGCTCCGGCCGCTCCCCCGGCATCTCCCTCCGCGTGCGGCCGGCCGCGCGGTCCCGCTGCTGGAGAACCGCGTCGAGTTCCTTCTGCAATTTGGCCGTCAGGCCGAGCAACGTACGGACAGCCTCCTCGGACCGGGCGAGTTCGGCGGTGGCGTGCTGGGCTTCGCGGAGCAGTTCCTGCGCTCCGGATGTGCGTATCCGGTCGGCCACCGGCAGAATTTTACCCGCTTCCGCCGCACACGCCGCGGCATGTAACTGCCGTGCCCGGCGCCAGAGTTCGGTGCGGCTCCTTTCATCCCGCACCCGGCGCGCTATCACGTGTTCCAAGAGAGCCAGGGGGATGATTTTCGCCCCTGAGCGGTATTCGCTCCAGCTGGTCTTTCCGGCCCCGTACGACCGCGCCAGCTCTCGGACCGTACGGCCTTCCGTCATGGTTCGCAGGAAAACCGCCAACGCATTCGCCTGGGGAGTTTCACCTCGCGGCTCCCCTTGCAGACGTCCCGCCCTGCCCATTCGAGCACTCCTCTGCCTCCGCGCGGGCACCGTCCCCCCACCCGCCTCGTCCAGTGCGATGCCCAGGAGACCAGAAGCGGCCCGACCTCTCCAGCACTTGCCGGGACAACGTGGTCCCGCCGATGGCTTGAATCTGCGGACATCGCCGACGTACTGATCCACGTCCGCCGGACAAACGCCCATTGTCCGCGGCCGAGCTGCGTCTTCGGCTCGAATTGTGGACGGACAATCCCGCCGTCCCGAATCTGGGATTGCGTCCAGCGGAGCGCGATACGGGGTTGCCTCCAGCGGAAGGCTCTCGCCGGAGCAACGGAAGGATCTTTCGAGGTCGTCACGGAACAGGAAAACGGAACAGGAAAGGAGGTTGCTGGTGGAGGAGTTTTCTGTGTCCGTGTCCGGAGGAGCCGATGGCTCTGATCGGCGGGCCGACCCGGTACCACAATGCGGCGCGGCGGGCACGAGTGGCACGGATCGTCGTCGGCACGTGCGCAATGGCTTCGCGTTATGGGGCGCAGTCGTTCTGCTCGCGGCAGGGGGCACATTCGCGGCCGCCGGCGCAGGTGGGAAAGAGGCCCGTGACCCGCGTCAGGTCCAGCCATCACGGTCCGCCTCCGCCGAGCCGTTGCGGGAGGTGACGGAGGCGGAGCAGGACCTGCTGCACTCGGCGGAACAGCTACTGCTGCGCGACTGCATGAAGGACGAGGGCTTCGTCTATGTGCCGGTTCTTCGCCAACCACTGGGCGACGCCCGGCAGTTCCCCTACGTCGTGGACGACACGTCCTGGGCGCGCCGGCACGGTTACGGCAGTGACCTGGACCGCGCGAGAGAGAAGCTCCGCACCGACGACGCCAACGAACGCTATTTCCAGAGCCTCCCGCAAGAGCGCCGAGGACCGGCCATCGTCGCCGCCAACGGACCCCGGCCGGACGGGCTGACGGCACGTACACCGGACGGCCTGACGATCACCCACAGTGCCCAGGGATGCGAGTCACAGGCCCAACGGACCCTCTACCGCGACTTGCCGGGCTGGTTCCAGGCACGGGTCACCATCGACTCGCTCCCGGCGTTGCGGGGCGCAAAGGTCATCGCCGACAGCGAGTTCGGGAGCGGCACACACCGGTGGTCCGTATGCATGCGGACCGCAGGGTACGCGTTCAAGGACCCTTCCGCGGCCCGCGCCGCGCTGCCGCCTTCCGACCATCCGCTGCCGCACGCGCGCGAGGTCGCCATGGCGGTCGCCGAGGCCGGCTGCGCGCAGAGTTCCGGCCTGGCGGCGGCGGCCGCCCGGCTGGACCAGAAGTACGACGCGGAGCTGAGGAAGCAGTACTGGGGTGAGGTCAGCACATGGCTCCGGCTCCGTCTCTCGGCACTGCCCCGCGCCCGCTCGGTCGTCTCAGCGGACGCACATCGGTGACGCCGCGACTTCCGGCGCCCGCGACCACCCGCACTCCCACACCATGTCCCACACCACGAAGGAGCAACGTGACTTCTCTGCGAACCACATGCGCCGGCGCAGCCCTGACCGTCCTGGCCGTGATGGCCACACCCGTCATGGCGAACGCCACCGAAACAGCACCGGCATCGACGGCGGCGACGGCCGCCAATCCGGCGGACGGCCGATTCCACACCTACTTCGGTACCTGGTACCAGCACGAGTGCGGGTCCTGGTGGGGCGACTCGGCCGGCTGGGGGGACTGCAAGAACACCTCGGAATCGGTGTGGAACCTGCGGTACCCCGGATCCAATGACGACGTCTGGGTGTACTGCAACAGCAATTACGGCGGTGCCGGACGCGGGATCTACAACGGCGCGGGGCTCCCGGACCTGCACGACTGGCGGTTCGGTTCGGGCGGGTCCTGCTCGGGCGAGCAGATGTGGCACAACATCGCGTCCCACAAGGTCGTCAACCTCCCCTGAGCCACCGGTGCCGGCACCCGGGAGCCGTGCCGGCACCGGTCCCACCCTTCCGCCGCCGGGCGCCCCGGGGCCCAGCTCGGCTCGGGGGCGCCCGAGCTGGGCCTGCCCAGTTCGGCTCGGGGGCCGGGCCGGGCCTGCTCGGCTCGGTCGCGCCGGTCGAGGCCGGCGCAAAAAGCCCACCCACGCCTTGCTCATGGCCCTGATCTCGCGGAGGCACTCACGCCGGGCCGTCGCTCTACAACGCCGCCACGGCACACTGTGGCCATGGACGTACTCGAGCTTGCCCGTGCCCTTGTTCTACAGCGCCACCCCGATGCCCGCGCGGCGTTCCTCGGTGGCAGTGTCCTGACGAGCCGGCGAACCGCCCGGTCCGACCTGGACGTTGTCGTCCTGCTCGACGGCCCACCCGCCCCCTACCGGGAGAGCCTGCGGTACGCGGACTGGCCCGTGGAGTTGTTCGTGCACACCGAAGAGTCCTGGCACGCATTCGTGACCCCGGAGATCGCACAGCGGAATTCGCCCCTGCTCTGGATGTGTGCCGAGGGTGCGCTGCTGCTCGACGCCGACGGAACGGGCGCCCGGATCGCGGAGACAGCGCAACGCCTCGCGGCGGCGGGCCCACCTCCGGTCGCCGACGCGGCACTCGAAGACGCCCGGTACGCACTGACGGACCTGCTCGACGACTTCGCCGCTTGTACGGACGCGGGGGAGCGGTTGTTCGTCGTGGCCGAACTCGTGCGGCGTAGCGGCGAGTTGGCGTTGCTCATGCACGGCACGTGGCTCGGCAACGGCAAGTGGCTGGCCCGGCGCCTCGAACCCGTCGCGCCTGACCTGGCCGCTCGCCTGGACGAAGCGGCGCAAGCCGCGTTGCGCGACGCACCGGAAGCCCTGACATCCCTCGTCGGGGAAGTTCTCGACGCGGCGGGTGGCCCGATCTGGGAGGGGTACCGGCGCAGTGGGCCGCGCAAGACGGTCTGACGATCGCCCCGATCATGCGCTGCTCGATCCCCGACGACGTCGCCACCCCTGTACGAAGGCCGCTCACCTGTAGGCCGGCAAGCTGAGTGGGCCTCACCCCATCCCAGTAACCATCGCGCCCAGCGACAGACCCAGCGCTCCCAGCACCCCCACAGCACCGTAGCGCCGCAGCTCGCGCCGATCGTCGCTGTCGCGGACACGCAGTGCCGTGGCTCCGGCGAAGGCCAGCCCGCCGATGACGAACCACGGCCCCCACAGATAGAGGTACCAACCAGTCAGTCCGGCAAGCTCAGGCTCCACAGAGGCGAATCCGGCCTTCACCAGCACACCTTGGACGACGAAGAGGCCGCCGTGCCATGTGAGCAGGGTCGCGGCACCGGCCCCGCAGAACACCGCGAGCCGGCGGATCCGCGGGCTCCGTGGTCGCGTCAGGACGATGCCGACCAACGCCCCGAAGAGCTTCAGAAAGCCGGTCACCACCAGGACGGCCACGAACCATGGAACCCCGTCGTGAGCGAGCTTCACCAACGACGGCGACACTGTCGACCGCGCCCCGAAGGAGTTGCCCGTCGCCCAGACGAAACTGGGTACCGCGAACAGCAACCCCCATCCAGCCGCGGCATATCCGGGCCAGCCGCTTGAGCGGAGGCGGGTGGTTCGGGTTCGGTGCGGGACGGGACGCATCGTGTTGTTCAGGGAGCGCGTGGCTGACATGACTTGAGCATGGTCCGCACCCCTGCGACAGCACGTCATCCGCACGCAGGATCCACCTCCCCCGCGCGAGCTACCTCCCGGGGTCCGATCTGGCACACCCCGATTGGCCGCCGCGGGCGCGCGAGGTGGCCCTCCCCTGGCGAGGACGGAGGCCACGACACGAGCCGTACGATCGCAGCCGTACTGTCACGCTCCCCTCGAAACGCTTCCGCAGCGCTAGTGATGCCAGGCCCGCCCACCCGTGTTGTGAACGAACCTCTGGAGCACCTTGAGGGTCGTCAGGTACTCCTCGTCGGATATGCCCGCGTGCCGCTCCGTCCACAGCTCGTCCTGAAGGGCTGCGACCTTGTCGTAGAACGTCCTGCCCTCAGCCGTGATGCCGAGCCGTCCCTCGACGTCCTCGGTGATCCAGCCCTGGGCGATGGTGGCGTCGATCTCCGACTCCATGATTCCCGGGCCGGTGTCGAGATAGTTGCGCAGCAGGTGGGACACGTCGTCACGGGTCTTGGTGGTGGCGGCGTTCGCGATCTGGGCGAGCACCCACCACTGCGGCTGAGTGGTGCCGATATCGGCGAGGGCGCTCCGGGTGCGGGTGACCACTGCCTTGTAGGCCGCCCAACTCCAGTAGCCGATCGGCTGCTTGGTCAGATCCGTGTCGCTGTGCGAATACTCCATGGCCGAAACCCCTGTCAGTGTCCGAGGCACCTGTGTCTGTGTCTGTGTCTGTGTCTGTTCGATGTGGTCGACCGTAGAAGCTCAAGTTGGCTTGAGGTCAAGGGCGTAACGGGCTTTCCCGTCGACTCGTCCTGCCGGGCTGCGCCCTCACGCACTGCCCGCTCACTCGCCGACCGAGCACACGCACACGCACGCACACCTGGGTACACCGCTCATTCGACCCGGTGTCGCCGCGCATAGGCAATCGTGAGAGCGGCGACCAGCGGGCCCCAGGCCAGCAGCGGGGCGTAGCAGATGTCCATGACCACGCCTGCCGCACCGTGGGGGAAGTCCGGGTTGTCCAGCGGCCCGCCCGGCACCAGGCTGACCGCCGCGCACAGCGCCATGACCGCGGCGGCGCCCCCCGCCGCGGGTATGACCACCACCGAGGGTGGGATCCGGCGGCCACCCATCCATGGCGCCCATCGCGGGATCCGCTCGCCCCAGGGTTTCACCAGGCCGAGCGTCAGACATGCGGCCGCCTGCGAGACCGCAGACAGGATCAGTACGTAGACCGTGATCGGCGTTCCCCTGTACAGCGAACCGAGTCGGCCGGTGAAGCCGACATCGACCCCGCAGGCGAGCGAGAGTCGCCACAGGCACGACGGCACGGTGCACAGTACGGTCACCCATGCCGCCACAACTGCCCATCGGGGGGCGGTAGTTCGAAGGACCGACGAAGGGAGGGAAACAGCCATCACAAGCTCCGGTGGGTGAGGGGGCGCAGCGTCCCCTCCACGTTGCCACCGCCCACCGGGCCGTGGCCTCCCCCTCCAGCGGGGACTCACTCCCCCGCGCGGGGGAGCCTACGGGCACCCACTCCCTCCTGCGGGCCCCCCTTACTTCGTCCTCGCCCAGCTCACCCCGTCGCCAGCACGATGACCCAGTCCTGCGCCGTCAGACGTACGGGCTGCCGCTTGTCGGGGTTGAGTCGGACCCCGTACATCGGTCCCCTCGCCGCCTGTGTGCGGAGCCGGTAGCCGATGGCGCACTCGTGGCGGTCGCGGGCGGCGGCCACCACCGTGGCGAACGTGACCTCGCCCGCCGTCCGGATGTAGTCGTCGGCGGGTCGCAGATACACCTCGTTGCCCTCGGCCGTGAAGAGTTCGTCGAAGAGCGCGGCCAGGTAGGGGCTTTCAGAGATCTGGCACATGAGGAGGCTGATGAGACGGCCGCTGACGATGAAGTCTGCGCCCTCACGCGCCGGTGCGAGCAGCCGGTTGCGGTCGTCGGACATCTCCGTCGTGAGAGGGATCTCCAGCCCTGTGGCCTGCTCGATCGCCCGTAGGTGCAGCAGGGTGACCAGCGTCGCGTCGTCCACGTCCACCTCCGCACTCCCTTCGGCGGAGGTGGCGCCGGGGGCGGGGGCGAGGGCTTTGGTCGAGGCGTGGTTCGGGTCCGCGATGACGATCACGCTGTCGAAGGACGGCACGTCCAGCGCTTCGAGGACGGCCCGGTTCGTGGTGTCCGCGCGGTGCAGCACCACGTCGATCACTCCGTGGCCGATGGCGAGGTCGCAGGCGCTGCGCATGGTGTCCTCGTCCGCGAGGGCCATGATGTCCAGGGTGGTTCCGACGCCGGTGCACAGGGCGAGCTGTTCGACGATGAGGGGCGCGCGCCGGTTCCAGCCGAGCAGGAGCAGCCGTTCCGGAGTCGCCTCGCGAGGCGGAGCCGACCCGATCGCTTCCGCGTCGACGAATGGCGTGGCGTCTTCGAGGACGGCCGTGTCGTCGTCCTCCGTGATGACGATGATCCGGTCGTCCGCCGTGATCCTCGTGTCGATGCTGGGGTTGAGTGCCACCGAGTCGTCGGCGCGCAGGAGGCCGACGACTGAGGAGGTGGTGTACGCGAGGAGGGCTTCTCCGAAGGTGCGGCCGGTCAGCGCGTCCGCGGGGACGGCGTAGAACTCGTCACCCGCGAAGTCGAGCAGTTCCTGGTAGACGAGAGAGAGGCCGGGCTGGCGTGCGGTCTGCACGAGCAGGCGGGCGACGATGTCGTCGATGGCCAGTACGCGTCCGCGCGGTCCGGCGGCCAGGGCGGCGGTGAGACGGTTGCCCGTGTCGTGCACGGCGGCGACCAGGACGGCCTCACCCGCGCTGCCGCCGTCCTGCCGTTCTGTGCCGGCGACGGTGTCCGCCTCGGCGTCACGGTCGCCGCTTTTGCTGACGGACGGTTCGGCGCCGGAGGCGTTCGCGTTGTCGGCGCCGAGCCACTTCTTCCCGCCGACGCCGAGCCATGTCTTCCCGACGGCACCCGAGTCGCCCCCGCCACCCCGGGTGCGCTCCGCCCCCTGCGCGCCGCTGCCGGCCACGCCGGGCGGCAGGGGCGCGTTGAGGGCCAGGAGTGTCTTCACCACATGGGCGTCGCCGCCCTGCGCGTGTGTCGGCAGCACCAGCACGGCCTTCGCGGACCGGGGGCTGACCCGTGCGAGAGCCGCGGGATCCGTGGTGCAGCCGTTGCGGCAGACGAGGGTCGTGGTGCCGGTCGTGGGGATGCGGGCGCTGATCGCGTCCTCCATCTCCACCTTGTCCTTGGGCGCCAGGACGGCGATGGCGGCCTTCGGCTGATTCGCGTTGGCCGACACCAGTTCCGCGATGACGGGGAAGATCTGGTCCGACCACCCCAGTACGACGGTGTGCCGCACTTCGAGGACCGTGGAATGGCCCCGACGCAGCTTCATGATCCGGCCGTTGAGCCCGGTGGTGATCAGACTGACCAGCGACGAGACGAACAACAGGGCCACGAGGGCGAGCACGACGGAGGCGAACACGTAGAGCGGTGAACCGACCGCTCCGCCGATCTTCAGCGTCTGCCCGACGCTGACCCACACGGCCACCAACTGCCCCGTGAAGGTGGTGGGCGGCCGGCGGGTGGACTGGACCAGGAGCACGCTCATCGGGACGACGGCCGTCAGGCAGATGAGGACGAGCCACCCGATGAGGACGGCCGGACTGCGCGAGACCCGGTTGTCGAAGCGGTATTGCAGGCGCTTCCAGAGAGACGCCAGGTGGTGCATCATGCGCCCTCCCGAACGGTCGACGCGGACAGTCGGCCGACAACCACGGTGACGTCACCGTAGGCACCATGGTCCCGGGCGACCGGTTAAGTCCGTCGGCCTCACCCGGAGGTATGAGCGCCGCGCGTCCACAAGCGTGAACCCGCGGCGCACAAGATCACGTGGCGGGTCGCGTGCACCGGAACGCGCCCCCCGACAGGCGCCTGAGCCAGAGCCGTCGCGCACTGCTTCCCCGCCTCACTCCTGGATGGTCCATACGGGGTAACTCGCGAAGGTGGGTGCGGCAACTGGCTTGCGGAGCTGCAAGGTTGTGGCCATGCAATCAACTGAACCGTCCGGGGCCTCCCCCCGGGGTGGCTCCCTGTCCCGACGCGGCTTCGCCGTGGGTTCCGTCGCGGCCGCGGCCACGGTCGCGGCGACTTCGGCAGTACCTGCCGCCGCCCGAGACATCTCCCTCGCGGCGCAGACCCCGTCGGCTTCGGCCTCCCTGTCCCAGCGATGTGCCGAGGTGGCACGCGCCCTGCTGCTGCGCGGACCGCAGGACCAGGATCTCGTGCCGTCCTACCTCAAGGCGCTGGTGGGCAGCGGGCTCCCCCGCTCGGCCGCGCCGCGCAAGAAGGTGCTGGTGCTGGGGGCCGGCCCGGCGGGTCTGGTGGCGACGATGCTGCTGCGTCGCGCGGGGCACACGGTCACGCTCCTGGAAGCCAATGGCAACCGCGTGGGTGGCAGGATCAAGACCTTCAGGACCGGCGGCCACGAGCAGGCCGAGCAGCCGTTCGCCGACCCGCGTCAGTACGCCGAGGCCGGCGCCATGCGCATTCCGGAGAGCCACCCGCTGGTGATGGCGCTCATCGATCATCTGGGCGTGCAGCGGCAGAAGTTCCGGCTGGTGGACCAGCACGCCGACGGCAGCGCCGCCCTGCAGACCTGGATCCATGTGAACGGTGTGCGGGTGCGCCGGGCCGACTACGCCCGCGACCCGCGGCGCGTCAACCGCTCCTTCGGGGTCCCCCGCGCGCTCTGGGACGTCCCGTCGAGCCGGATCCTCAGTGATGCCCTCGCGCCGGTCCGGGACGAGTTCAGTACGCAGGGCGCGGACGGCCGGCGCACCGACAAGCCGGTCCAGCAGCGGATCGCCGGATGGGCCCGGGTCATCGAACGATTCGGTGACTGGTCCATGCGCCGCTACCTGAGCGAGTTCGCGAAGCTGGACGAGCCCACCATCGACCTGGTGGGCTGCCTGGAGGACCTCACCTCCCGGCTGCCGCTGTCGTTCCTGCACAGCTTCCTCGACGCCGCGCTCATCAACCCGCAGACGACGTTCTGGGAGCTTCGCGGCGGCACCGCGGCCCTGCCCGACGCGCTGCTCAAGGAAGTCCGGCCTTCCCTGCACTTCAACCGGCGTGTCACGCGGATCGAGTACTGGGACCCCAACGGCGACCATTCCGCCACATCCCATGTGAGCGCCCCGGGACCGCACGTCTGGGTCGACACGGTGTCCGAGGGGCGCCAAGGGCCGCCCGTGCGCGAGCAGTTCACCGCGGACCTGGCCATCGTGACGGTGCCGTTCTCGGGTCTTCGGCACATCCAGGTCGCCCCCCAGATGTCGTACGGCAAGCGCCGGGCCGTCACCGAGCTCCACTACGACAGTGCCACCAAGGTGGTCCTCGAATTCAGCCGCCGCTGGTGGGAGTTCACCGAGGCGGACTGGAAGCGGGAGCTGGACACCATCGAGCCCGGGCTCTACGACGCCTACCGCACGGGCCGGGCGGCGTCCGACGGAAGCATGCTCGGCCGGCACGACTCCGTCACCGGGGAGCGCCTCTCCGACGACCAGCGCGCCTACTACGCCGCCTACCGCAACGTCACCCGGGACCAGCCGGCCGCCGTCGGGGCGCTCGGCGGAGGGTCGGTCAGCGACAATCCCAACCGGTTCACCTTCAACCCCTCCCACCCCGTCGCGGGCAGCCCCGGCGGCGTGGTGCTCGCGTCGTACACCTGGGCCGACGACGCGATGCGCTGGGACGCCTTCGACGACGACGCCCGCTACCCGCACGCCCTGTCCGGGCTCCAGGAGATCTACGGTCAGCGCATCGAGGTCTTCTACACCGGGGCGGGCCGGACGCAGAGTTGGGCACGGGATCCCTACGCGTACGGCGAGGCATCCGTGCTGCTCCCGGGTCAGCACACCGAGCTGTTCCATGACATCGCCGCCCCCGAAGGCCCGCTGCGTTTCGCCGGCGACCACACGTCGCTGAAGCCCGCCTGGATCGAAGGAGCCATCGAGTCGGGCGTGCGGGCCGCGATCGAGGTGCACACCTCGTCCTGACCGCGCCGGCGGGTCCATCTGCCCGCGCCGCCGCCACGGCCGGTGCGCACCCGCGCCCGTCCAGGGGGCCCGCAAGTGCGCACCGGTTCGCTGTCAGGAAACCGCGCAGAGCAACTGGCCTGCTTGCCGGGCCAGTTGAGGGCATTCCGTAGCGGCCACGGTCAGGATGTGCGACGGGCCGTGCCGCCGAAGAGCAGGTTGCCCACACAGCCGGGTTCGTCACTGGTGAAGTAGTCGTGGAACGACTCGCTCAGTTCGTCCAGACTCGTCATGCCGTCTCCGTTGGTGTCCAGTCGGCGCGCGAGGTGCCCGGCGTCCTGTTCGTCGGCCCCCAGGACTTGAAGGAGCCGGCGCGTCTCCGCCGCGTTGAGGAGTCCGTCCTGGTCGTCGTCGGCGGCCATCAGGATCGCGGTGACGGACGGGAGGATGCATGTGTCGTAGGCGGTGGCCGTGCGGACGAGCTGTGACAGGGCCGCGGTGAACGTCTCCTGCCGCAGCGTCGCCGAGGGGGGTGCGCCCGCCTCGGCCGTCACACCGCGCCAGTACGTGACGAACGCGTCGCGCAGCGCGCGGGCCTGGAGGCTGTCCGTCTCGTGGCCGAGCAGCGCCGCCATCCGCGTCCCGGCGGCAGTGAAGTCCGCGGCGGTGACGGCTCCGTCCGTGTCGTGGTCGAAGAGGACGAACTGCCGGCGGTGCTTCTCCGCCACCATCGGGGGGACCTTCCCGTTCGCTGCGCGCTCGGGGAAGGGCGTGGATGCCGTCCGGCGGGGGATGACGGGCTGTCGCGCCAGGCGCTCGTCCAGGTAGCGGCTGGTGGCCGCGTAGCTCAGGTCGATACGGCGGTGGATGGCGGTCAGTTGACGGCGCCTGGTGGGCCAGGGCAGTTCCTCGGCCTGGCCGAACTCGTCCTCACCGCTGGGCAGCACATGGATGCGGACCCCGTCGGGGCGGCTGTTGAGCACCTGGTGCAGGTGGTGGCGACGGGAGACTTCGAAGATGGTGGCGCCCAGTTGCCACGGGGTGCGCGCGGGGCGCAGCGGGCGTTCGTTCTGGCGCATGCGCAGGACGTAGATGGTGCGGGCGCCACTGGCCACGGCCCGCGCCAGCGGAACGGATTCGGTGACTCCGCCGTCGACGTAGTGCTCGGCGCCGATCCTGACGGGCGGCCACAGGCCCGGCACCGCGCTGGAGGCAAGGAGCGCGGGGACCAGCGGGCCCGAGTCGAAGTAGCGTACGGTGGCGCGCTCGATGGACGCGGCGACGCACTGGTAGGGGACCTGGAGCTCCTCGATTCTGCCGGGTCGCGGGAAGTGGTCGGCGAGGAGGCCCCGTACGGCCGTGTTCGACTTCATCTCCGGTCGCAGGGTGAGCGCCTTGAGCAGGCTGCTCGGGGTAATCCCCATGACGCGGCGGTTCACGAAGTCGTCCCAGAACCTCACCATCTCCTCGCACACCGAGAGGGTGGGGTTCCTGGCGACCATGGCGCCCTGGATCGATCCGATGGACGTGCCGACGACCAGGTCGGGGGTGATTCCGCGTTCGAGGAGGGCACGGACCATGCCCACCTGATGGCCTCCCAGGGCGCCCCCGCCGCCGAGCACGAAGGCGACCTCGGGGGTGGTGATGTGTCGGTCTGTCATCTGCGCGGCCTCTCCTGCGTACGGTCCGGTCACGACGGGGACGTGCTCGGGAACGACGTGCTCCTCCGTGCCGGGTCGAGCACCGGGGCACCGGCGGGCAGACGGGCACGGGCGATCCACTCGTCCATGGCCGCCCACCGCCGGTCGAGCCACGCTGCGATCGCCGCGGGCTCCCGGGGCACCTCGGCCGCCGGGGTGTGCCACCAGGCGAGGTGCACCCGGCCCCCGGCGGCCGGCGGATATCCGAGGTCCGTCAGGCAGCTGAGCGGATCCTCCAGGCCCGTGTGCCCCACGATGACGACGTCCGCGGCGGCGGCCTGGGCGATCACCCGCGCCGCCCCGGCGGACACGGGCGGCAGGACGTGCTTCAACCGACGTGCCCACAGCGCCCGTTCGGGGTCCGATGCGTGCAGCGCGGCCAGCGCCGCGCGCCGTCGTCCGGCACTCATGTGCGCGCCCTCGGGGAAGAAGGCGAGCGCGTCGCGCGGGCCGAGTGCCTGTGCCTGGCGGATGAGGAACCGCATCGCTCGGGCCGGGCCGTGCCGGTTCCACCGGATGAGGGCGACCCGGAGCGGGCGCAGCAGCAGGGCGACGGCCGGGTCCCCGGCCGGCAGGAGGCGTCCCACCGAGATCAGGTCGCGCCCGAGTGCATGGCCTGCGAGCAGCGCCAGGAGCTGCGTGTTGAACGGGCCGGCGTGGCGCACCAGAACGATGACCGGCCGGTCGGCCGGAAGGACCGGCGCCGGGTGGCTGCCGTGGAGGACGAGCCCCGCCCTGGCCAGGCCCGAGGTGAACAAGCGGTGACTGAGGCGTACGAGAAGCTCTTCACGGGCGCGGGCTCCACGCGCGCGGCCCGTCAACACGGCCTGCAGCGCCGGGAGTTCGAAGTGGACGAGGTAGGCCCGTGCGAGCTGGAGACAGCGCTTTGCCGCGCTCGCGCGTGACAGCGCGCCGCCGCGGCCGGGCCCTCTCACGGCGCCGTCACCACCAGCGCCGCGTTCTGCCCGCCGAAGCCCACGGAGTGGGTGACGACCGTGGTGACGGGAGCGCTGGTGGTGGACCGGACCAGCTGGAGGTCGATTTCGGGGTCCGTGTCGTGCAGGTTGGCGGTGCCCGGGATGGTCCGGTGCTCGATCGACAGGACCGAGCACACCGCCTCGATGGCGCCCGCGGCCCCCAGGCTGTGCCCGATGACACCCTTGACCGAGGTGACCGGTGGACGGTGCGGGAAGACCTTCACCAGCGCCAGTGCCTCGGCCGCGTCACCGCGGGGCGTCCCGGTGGCATGGGCGTTGACGTGGTCCACCTCCGACGGGGACACGCCGGCGTCGGCCAGGGCGCCGCGCATCGCCCGTTGCAGTCCGAGGCCCTCCGGGTGGGGCGCCACCATGTGGTGGGCATCGGCGGTCTCTCCGTGCCCCGCGATCCGGGCACGGACACGCGCCCCGCGCGCCAGCGCATGCTCCTCGCGTTCGAGGACCAGCATCCCCGCGCCTTCGGCCAGCACGAAGCCGTCCCGGCGGGCGTCGAACGGGCGGGACGCGCTCCGCGGGTCCTTCGCGCGCGACAGTGCGCCCAGCTGGGCGAAGCCCGTCGCCGTCAGAGCGGTGAGCGGCGCTTCGGCGCCGCCGGCGACGACGATGTCGCAGCGCCCGGCGCGCAGCAGGTCGAGGGCGACGCCGATCGCCGAGGTGCCCGAAGCGCAGGCGGTCGACACCGTCAGGCACGGGCCGGTGATGCCGTGTGCGATCGCGGTCTGACCGGCGGCCATGTTCGACAGGTACTGCGGCAGGACGAGCGGCGAGACAGCTCGTGCCCCACGGCTGAGCATCGTCTCCTGGGCCGGGAGGCAGACGTCGAGCCCTCCCATCGCATTGCCCAGGACCATGCCCACCCGTGTCCCGTCCCACGTGGCGGGATCGAGCCCCGCGTCGGCGAGGGCCTCCGCCGTCGCGGTGAGGGCGAACTGACCGAACCGCGCCGTGCGGCGGGCCCGCTCGGCCCCGAGTGCGGCTTCGGCGTCGAAGCCGGGTACGCGGCAGACCAGTTGGACCGGTGACGGTGCGAGCGAGGCGTCCGTCCTGCCCGCTCCCCGCCCGGCGCAGATGCCCGCCCAGCTCTGCGGCACGCCGATGCCGGCCGGTGTCACCAGGCCGAGCCCGGTGACCGCGGCGGGGACCCCGGTCAGCGGCTCAGCCCCTTCTCCAGAAGCGTGACCAGCTCCTTGACCGTTGCGGCGCGCGCCGCCCGGTCGCCGTCGACCTTGCCCGCGTAGGAGTTCTCCAGCGCGACGGCGAGTTCGGCGCGGGCCAGGGAGTCCAGGTCCGTCAGGCGGGTGTCGGGGGTGAGGTGGTCGGCGGGGATCCTCAGGGTCTCCGAGATGAGCGTGCGGACTTCGGTGAACACGGGCATCCCCATGGCGCTCCAGTCGATCTGCGGGACGGCGACCAGGGCGGGCCGCTGTACCCATACGAGCCCCTCCAGGGCCATCCGGCCTCCCCGTTGCTCCAGCCGGACGCATGGCTCCCCGGCCCTCACGGCGCGCCACCCCCACCCCACCCGTCCCGTGGGCGCGCCGACGGGGCACACCTGTCGTGGTCCGCGACGAGATGGCGGCGCGCGAGCACGACCATCCATCAGAGTGATGGTGATCTGAAAATAGGACTTGTCACGGCATGCCTCCGGCCGGATCGCCACCCTCGCGGCAACCATTCCCCTCTACGAGGCCGTCGACCGAGAGGCACCGGGATGAGGCTGTGGACCGGGCGTCCGACGAGTCGGCGAACAGCGCTGCTGGCCGTCTCCACGTTCGGGACCGCGCTGATCGCCGCCCTGGCGGATCAGGTCCCGACAGCGTTGGCCGGCGGCACCGGGGATCACATCCTGCAACTGACGGTCACCGTCAACACCCGTCCCGGGCTCGGTGCGCTGGATCCCGGGATCAGGGTCGGCAGCCCCGTGGTCAAGGTCTACCGGCTGACCAATCAGGGCGGGGCGGACATCACCTCGATCCGCCTGAACGACCCGGACGTGCCCTCTTCGGCGATCCACTGCGGGGGTGGCGCACGCCACCACCCCGGCGGCCTGCGCGCGCTGACGGGCATCACGTGTACGGCCACCCTTCCCGCCACCTCCGGCGCCCACGCCCACTGGGTCACCGCGTCCGGCTCGATCCCTTCGCTGGGGATGCGGGTGAAGGCCTCCGCACGCAGCGGTTACGCGGGCATCGCCGGGCAGCTCGCGTTGGCCGAGTCCGCCCGCGTCACGAGCTTCACCGAGGCGGAGGTCCGCTACGTCCTGAGCAACCCGGGCGACAGGACGGTGTACGACGTCCGGCTCGGCGACCCGGAGCTGAACCCCGACGCCCTCGACTGCGCCGGCCGGGCGGACGTGCCCGAACTCCCGCCCGGCGCCTCGGTGACGTGTACCGGGCGGGCCGCACGCCCGCCGGGCCTGTACAAGAGCGCGGGCACGGCTACCGGCAGCGACCGTCACGCGACCCTGAACCCGGCGGGCGGCAGCGAACCGCCCCCCGTCCTGACCGCCCGCGCCACCGCTTCCTTCACTCTCGACCAGGTGGCCGTTCCCCCCGCGCCGCCACAGCCCCCCGGCCCGGGGGCGACCCCGCCGGGACGTGCCCGCGGTACGGCGGACCTGCAACCGCCCGGCGCACCGCGGGCACCGGGTCAGGCCCGGGCACCGCGTACGGGCGTCCTGCCTCCCGGCGCCCGGGCGGCGGGGCCCCGGGCGGGAGCGCTTGGTCAGGCGCCCGGGGGCGCGGGCGCGGCGGCCCCGCCGCCGTTCGACGCGCGTCTGGCGCCGCCCCCCGTCGGCGTCCTGGCGCCACAACCACCGGGCGCCGCGCCCGGCACCGGCGCGGAACCCGGCACGGGCGCGGCACCCGGCACCGGCGCCGCGCCCGCCGTACCGCCCCCCGTCGGCGCGGCGCCGCAACCGCCCGCCGCACCCACGACCGAGGAGGTCTCGCCGGCGGAACCGCCCGGGGAGCGTCCTGTGGGGCCCGCGCAGGTGCAACCCCGCACGCCGGTACAGCCACCCGCTCCGGTGTCGCCGGCCAAGCCGAAGGTGCCGCACGCCGACGAGCAACAGACGTCACTGCTCGGCGCGTTGCACCGTCATGCCCAGAAGCACCGCGCGCTCTCGCTCATGGCCCTCCTGCTCATCTTCCTCGTCCCCGCAGCGCTCGCAGCGGTACTTCTGGGTTCACGCCGCCCCTGATCCAAGGGAATCCCCGTGCCTGATGCCTTGCAAAGCCTCGCCATCGTCCTCGGAGTGGCCATGCTCGCCGCCGCGGCCGTCGTGGCCAAGGGCCGCTTCTTCCCCGCGGATCCGGACGAGGAGCCGCGCGAGGACGTCGCCGAGTACATCTCCATGATGGTCGGCGTCCTGTACGCCCTCGTCCTGGGCCTCGCCCTGGTGACCGTATGGGACACCAACAGCCAGGCGTCCTCCCACGTACAGGCGGAAGCCGGCGCCCTGCACGAGATCTCGCTGCTCGCCGAGACCCTGCCGCCGGCCCAGCGGGACCAGGTGCGGACCGTCTCCGAGCAGTACGCGCACCACGTCGTCGCCACCGAGTGGCCCCGGATGACCTCCCGCGAGTCCCTCGGCCCCGAGGGCTGGACGATGCTGGACCGCCTGCGCTCCGGCACCAGGCTCCCCGCGACGGCCACGCCCGGCCAGCAACTCGCCGCCCAGGAACTTCTCTCCCAGCTGGGCACCCTCGACGAGGCACGCCGCGGACGGGAGGCGGACGCGCAGAGCAGCCTGTCCCCCGTCCTGTGGCTCGGCCTGATCCTGGGAGGCGTGCTGACGGTCGCCTTCATGTTCATCTTCGGCATCCAGCGCAGCTTCACCCATGTCGTGATGGTCATGGGCCTGGCCGGCCTCATCACGTTCCTCGTGCTGCTCATCCACCAACTCGACTCGCCTTTCGGCGAGGTGCTGGGAACCGACGCCTCGGCGTTCGCTCGCTACTTCCACCGGTGAGGTGGCCGGTGCGAAGGCGGGGTGGTCGTCGGTCGCCGTAGGGTCCGGACTTCCGTGGCAGGTCGTGCCGTCCGTCTGCGGAGTGGTCGTGGGAGGTACGGCGTGGTTCCTCCATCAAGATTTGCGGCGCGGGCGGATTTAGGGCGGGGGCCGGGGGGGCCGCCGGGACGAACGAGAGCCCTTGAGTACCCGTACTCAGGACACGGCCGCCGCATTGGGATGAGGTGGAGGCATGCCTCGATCCCTGCCTCACACCTGGGCGCTGCGCGCCACCGCACTGCTCGCCGTGGTGGGCACCACAACGGCCTGCGCCAGAACCGTCGACCCCTCCGCGAGGTCGGACCGACAGGCGTGGAAGGCGATGTACCAGCCCACACTGGACGCGGTGGCCGCCGTTGCCCCCGGCATCAAGCCGGACGAGTTCCCCGACGGGCACAGCGGGTGTCACCCGAGCGACTTCATCGGCGACTCCACGGACGAGAGTGAGGTCATCGGGTCCGCCTCCATCAGCCTCGACACACTTCCGTCGGACAAGCGCTCGCCGACCCAGCTCGCCCGCGAGGTCGCCACGCGGATGGAGGCCAAAGGGTGGAAGGCGTCACGTTCTGGCGGCGTCTCAGCGGTGGACGGTGAGGTCTCCATACGCCTGGAGATGCCGGGCTCAGGCACCGCCGACGTCACAGCAGACCATCAAGTCCCCGCTCAGGCACCGCCCTTCAACCGAGTATCAGTCGCCCTGGTCACCGAATGCCTGCGCAATGACGACTGGCATGGATGACCCGACGTCACGGTCCCGGAAGCGGGTGGTCTTGCTGGTCGAGCGGTGTCGGAGGACATGGTTCAGCGGCCCGCCGGAAGCGTGGTCACCGGGTTCCAGTCGCGGCGCAGGAGTCCGAAGACCCAGGAGTCGGAGACCTCGCCGTTGACGACGCAGTCCTCGCGCAGGGTGCCCTCGCGGACGAAGCCGAGCTTCTCCAGGACCCGGGCGGACGCCAGGTTGCGGGTGTCGGTCTCGGCCTGGACGCGGTTCAGGTCCAGGGTGTCGTACGCCCAGCGCAGCGCGGCGTGCGCGGTCTCCGTGGCATAGCCCTGGCCCCACGCGGCGGCGTCGAAGACGTAACCCAGGGAGGCGCTGCGGAAGGTCGCGTTCCATTGCGTCAGGCCGCACCAGCCGATGAACGCGCCATCGGAAACGCGGTCCACGGCCCACCGCGCTCCCGTGCCTTCCTCCTCGATCCTGCGGCAGACCGCGATGAAGCGCTGGGCGCGGGCCGGTTCGGTCCAGGGTGGGGAGTCCCAGTAGCGCAGCACGTTGGCGTCGCTGTGCAGCGCGTAGAGCGGCGCCGCGTCGGCATCGGTGAACGGCCGCAACCGTAGGCGGGCGGTGGGCAGTTCGGGGGCGGGCCATGTCATGGAGGGCATCCTGCCGTGTCAGGCCCGCCCCCGGCCATGCGTTTTGTCCGGGCCGAACGGAGCGTGGCGTACGGCCGCAACGGGCCTGGGCCCGGTCAACAGCGCGTGGCGTACGTTCACGACGGGCCCGGGCGCGGTTCACAGCGCGATCACGATTTTGCCGTGGACATGCCGTTCGGCCTGTGTCGTCACGGCTTCGCGTATGCGCTCGACCGGGAAGGTCGCCGCGATCGGCACGGTGATCCCGCCGGCGCGGATGGCGTCGGTGATCCGCCGCAGGGACCCCGGACTCGCGTCGAGGGCGCCCGCCGTGCGGACACCTGAAGGCGGGGCGGGGCCGTCGGCCACGACCGAGATTCGCTCGGGTGCGACGCCGAGTTCGAGCGCGGTCTCGGCCGCTTCGCGCCCGAACAGGTCGGCCGCGGCGGTGATGCCCTCGGGTGCGACGGCCAGTACCCGGTCCGCCAGGCCGGGCCCGTACGCCACGGGTTCGGCGCCGAGTCGGCGCAGGAACTCGAACGTGCCCCGGGAGGCGGTGCCGAGCACCCGGGCTCCCGCAAGCCTCGCCAGCTGCACCGCGAAGATGCCCACGCCGCCCGCCGCCCCACCGATCAGCACGGTGTCTCCGGCACGGAGCCCGGTCGCCGCTAGCGCCGCACAGGCCGTCAGGCCGGAGACCGGTAGCGTGGCCGCCACCTCGTCGCCGATGCCCTGCGGGGTGTGCCACAGATGGGCAGCCGGTGTCTTGACCAGGACGAAGTCGACGATGGAGCGCCCGATGGCGGCCCCGTACACCCGGTCTCCGGTGGTGAACCCCGTGGCTCCGGTGCCCACTTCGTCCACCACGCCGGCGAAGTCACTGCCGAACCCAGCCGGCAGGGATATCCCGAACCGCGCCGCCATCGCGGGCTGCCTGGCGATCTGCCAGTCCATCGGGCTCAGTCCGGCGGCCGTGACACGCACGCGCACCTCGTCCGGCGTGGCGTGCGGCTCGGGTATCTCCCGCAGTTCGAGTACGTCGGGACCGCCGAACCGCTGGTAGCGCACAGCTCTGCTCATGGGTGACCTCTCCGGCCAGTGATGGGACTTGGTCTCATCGACCGTACACGAGTGATGGGACCAAGTCCCGTACACTGCTCCCATGGCTCGCTGGCAACCCGACGCACCAGGACGACTCGCCGCCGCCGCTCTCGATCTCTTCGAGGAGCAGGGCTACGAGAGCACGACCGTGATCGAGATCGCGCAGCGCGCGGGGCTCACCAAGAGCACGTTCTTCCGGTACTTCCCGGACAAGCGAGAGGTGCTCTTCGGTGGGGGCACGGTGACCGACCTGCTCGTCGAAGGGATCACCTCGGCGCCGCCGACGGCCGGGGCCCTGGACGCGGTGGCGTACGCCCTCGATGCGCTCGGCCGGACGTTCTTCACCGGCGACCGCCGGGAGTTCAGCGGCCGGCGCCAGGCCGTACTCGACGCCCATACGGAACTGCGTGAGCGCGAAGCCCTGAAGAGGATCGATCTCACCGCCTCGATGATCGAGGCGCTCGGCCGCCGCGGAGTCCCGGACCTCGACGCACGTGTGGCCGCCCAACTGGGCACGCTCGTATGGGAGATCGCCCACGACCGGTGGATCCGAGCCGACAGGGGCGAGGACTTCGGGGCACTGGCCCGGCAGGCGCTCGCCGAGGTACGGGGGGCCGACGCACTGCGCTGAGGCCCGGCGGTTCGCCCTACACCCGTACGTCCGTGCCCCGCCGCGCCCAGACGGCCGGCACATGGCCACGTGCCTGGACAGTCCAGGCGAGCGCCCCGAGGACGGTCAGCTCCTGGTGGGCCGGAGTTGCAACGGCGCGGCGAGCCGGCCCTCGGACTCGACGGCGACGGGCGCGGCCAACCGGGCCTCGGGCTCGACGGCGACATCGGGCCGGGCCGACACCCCATGTGCCGGACCGGTCCGGCTCGGCACCCCGCATGCGTGCGAGCGCGGGCCCGACGGGCTCAGCGATCGGTGCGTACGGCACCCGCCCGGGTGAGTCCGCGTGACCCCGTCCCGTTCGACGCGTTCCCCTGGGCGGTGCCCCGGCCCGGTCCACGCGCGGTCGGCCCTCCCGTCCCGGCCCGTCCAACCCGTGAGGTCCCGCGATGCCCCAGCGATTCGGTGCGACCGCCGTCGCAGCCGCCGCATGTTCCCTCGCCCTCCTGCTGGCCGCCCCCGCCGCGACGGCCCGTGGGGGCGGCCATCGGCCCGACCACGGCACCTTCGTGGGAGCCCTGGCAGCCACCGTGCTGTCGCCGGCGGTCGCCAACTCCCGTCCCCCGGGCGCCCAGACGGACCCCGAACAGCCCTGTCCGCCCGGGGCGGACCGCCGGGCGCACCCGCGGCCCGTCGTGCTGATCCACGGCACCGCGGAGAACGCGTACGACAACTGGAACGTCATGGCCCCCGCCCTGGCCGACGCGGGCTACTGCGTCTACGCCATCAACTACGGTGCCACCGGCCCCCTCACGGCGATCGGCGCGAAGGCGACCGGCCCCATCGAGGAGTCCGCCAAGGAGCTGGCGGCCTACGTCGACCGCGTGCTGCGCAGCACAGGGGCCCGCGCGGTGGATCTCGTCGGTCACTCCCAGGGGGCCGGCCCCATGCCACGGCAGTACCTGAAGTTCGAGGGCGGCGCCGCGAAGGTCCACCGGCTGGTCGGGCTCGCTCCTGACAACCACGGTACGACCGTGGACGGGCTCGGCACCGTGTTCAGGCTGGTCGCCCCGGTGACGGACGCGGTGGCGGGGCCCGCGACCCTGGAGCAGGTGACCGGCTCGCGGTTCCTGGCCAGGCTCAACGCCGGGGGCGACACCCGGCCCGGAGTGAAGTACACGGTCGTGGCGACCACGTACGACAAGGTGGTCACCCCGTACACCTCCGGCTTCCTCACCCCTTCGGCCGGTGAGCCGGGGGCGGTCACCAATCTCACCCTCCAGGGGGTGTGCCCGGGCGACACATCGGGGCACGTCGCCATCGCGTACTCCCCCAACGCCGTCAACCTGACGCTGGACACCCTGGACCCGGCCCGGCACGCCGCCTGGAGCTGCAAGAGCTTCCTCGCCGTTCCTCCCCTGCCGTAGGCGAGCGGCACTAGGAGGGGCCCGGGTGACGAACTGTTGCCCGGCAGTTCGTCTCTGCCGGGCCCTTCAGATGCTCCGGGTTACGGGAGGAACCGCGACCACATCACTGCCGGATGTCCGGTCCTCCTCAGGCCGCGCGGCGCTTGCCGTCGCCGTCACAGGGGAGCTGAATGGCCGGGTGGTGGGCGAGGAAGTCACGGTTGGCCTGGCGCTCCACCTCGCCGATCGCCGTGGGCTTGACGTCGATGATGCCGCCGAAGGGCCGGTCCACGTCCCTGATGATGACCAGCATCGTCGTCAGCAGCGCGGTGATCACCGCCAGAGTGATCACTTGACCCCGGTTGTTCTTGCGGGGCACACAGATGCCGAGCGCCAGCACGGTGATGAACAAGGTGGCGAGAAGGAACCAGAAGAAGGCGCTGGGGATGCTCGCACTCGCCTGCGTGAGGCGCTCGTCCCGCTCGTCGGAGCGCTTGTTGTCGGCGGCGATCAGCATGCCGAAGACGGGCTTGCCCTCCAGCGGGCGGAACGTCTCGCGGACATCGGTGGACCAGACGCTCGGCCCGGACGAACCCGTGCCGTTCGACATGGCCGGCCATTCCTGCGCGCGCACCGCCCGGGCGTAGCACACGGCGTCGGCCTGGATGCGTGCGCGTTGCGGGTCGGGGGCGTATTCGGCGGTCTCCACGAGTTGGTCGAGGGCCCGCGCCTCTCCGCGTGAGGCGACCTCCGCCTTGCCGTACGAGCCGTTGGCCGTGACCAGTACGAAGGCGAGGAGCAGGACGGTCAGGGTGAGGAGCGGCCCGACGAGGTCCTTGACGGCCATGCCCGTGTCGTCGTCCTCGCTGAGCAGTCTCGGCCGCAGCCAGCGGTTGGCCGCAAGTCCGGCGAGCAGGGCGATGACGGCGATGACGATGACGAGGGCCACGCGGGGCCACCTCCGGGAGTCTCGGCATGATGAGCCTGCCGCAGGCACGGGCGAGGCGTCGTGATCATGCCGTCGCCGCCGCCCCGCCCCGCCCCGACCGAAAAAACGATCATCCGCCTTCGAACGGAGGACTCACCTTCCGCCAGAAGGCGGCTGGCCGGGGCTGCTTCCCTGTCCGGCTTCCTGCCCCGGCCCGCGCGTACGCCGGCTCAGGCTGCCCGGCCACCACGCCGCCGGCCCGATGTCCCGGACGAGTGCCGGCACGAGCAGCGAGCGCACGACGAGGGTGTCGAGGAGGACGCCGAAGGCCACGATGAACGCGATCTGTACGAGGAAGGCGAGCGGGATGACCGCGAGCGCGGCGAAGGTCGCCGCCAGCACGACGCCGGCCGACGTGATCACTCCTCCCGTGGCCACGAGGGCCTTGAGGATTCCCTCGCGCACTCCGTGCTCCAGGGATTCCTCCCGCGCCCGGGACATGAGGAAGATGTTGTAGTCCACGCCGAGGGCGACGAGGAAGACGAATCCGTACAGCGGCACGGAGGCGTCGGTGCCGGAGAAGCCGAGCGCATGGTGGAAGACGAGTGAGGAAATGCCCAGCGTGGCAAGGAAGTTGAGGGCGACGGACGCGACGAGGAGCAGCGGGAGCAGGAGAGAGCGGAGCAGTCCGATGAGGATGATCAGGATGATGGCCAGGACGACGGGGACGATCAGCGTGCGGTCGCGTTCGGCCGTGTGCTGGGTGTCGTACTGCTGGGCGGTGTAGCCGCCGACCAGGGCGTGGGCTCCGTCGATGGAGTGCAGGGCCGGGCGGAGGCGGGCGATGGTGGCCTTGGCCGCGTCGCTGTCGGCCGGGTCCTGCAGGGTGACGTCCACCCGGACGGCGCCGTCCACGACGTACGGGGCTCCGCCGGGCCGGCCCTGCGCGCCGACGGCCGAGGCGTCGGCGACACCGCGGGTCGCTTTGGCCCGGGCGATGACCTGCCGGCTGCGGTCCGCGTCGGCGATCACCACGGCGGGGTTGCCGGAGCCGCCGGGGAAGTGCTCGGCGAGGGTGGCCTGTGCGGCGACGGACGGCGCGTCGTTGACGAAGATCTCGTCCAGGGGCACGCCCTTGGCGTTCAGGGTCGGAGCGAAGGCGGCGCACGCGATCAGCCCCACCAGCGCGACGGCCCAGATCCTGCGCGGCGCCCTTTCCACCCGGGCGGCGATGCGGCGCCACACCCCGTGCCCGCCTCCGGCGCCCTCGGCGGGCCGGGGACGGGCCGGCCAGTAGGCGGCTCCGCCGAGCAGCACCAGGACCGCGGGCAGGAAGGTCAGCGTGCTCAGTACCGCGCAGACGATCCCGATGGCGCCGACCGGGCCGAGCGCCCGGTTGTTGGTGAGGTCGCTCAGCAGGAGCGCGAGCAGGCCGAGGACGACCGTGGCGGCGCTGGCCACGATCGCGCCGGCGGATCGCCGCAGGGCCGCGCGCATCGCGGCGAACCGGTCGGCGCCGGCGGCGAGTTCCTCGCGGAAGCGGGCGGTGAGGAGGAGGGCGTAGTCGGTGGCGGCCCCGATGACGAGGATGGAGAGGATGCCCTGGACCTGTCCGTCGACGCGCACCAGATCGTGGTCGGCGAGTACGTAGACGATCGCGCAGGCGGCGCCGAGTGCGAACACGGCGCCCAGGATGATCACGAAGGGCAGCAGGATGCTGCGGTAGACCAGCAGCAGGATGACCAGCACGGTGATGAGGGCGACCACGAGCAGGAGGCCGTCGATGCCGGCGAACGCCCCGGACAGATCGGCCTGGCTGGCGGCCGGCCCGGCGATGGCGACGGTGGTGCCGGTGACGCGGGAGGCCTTCTCCTTGACGGCGTCCAGCGTGTCCGGGAGGTCGTCGCCGAGGTCGGGACGCAGTTGCACCACGCCCTGGAGGGCCTTGTGGTCACCGGAGGCGACGGCGGGGGAAACCTGTCCCGCAAGCCCCGGTGCACCGCGCAACGACGCCAGGGCGCGGGTGGCCTGGCGTTGCTGATCGTCGTTGAGCGGCCCGTTGCCCGGAGCGGTCCATACGACGATGGCGGGCAGGGTCTCGTTCTCCTGGAAGGCGCGTCGCGCGTCGATCACGCGGGTCGATTCCGCGTTGCGCGGCAGGAAGGCCGCCTGGTCGTTGGTGGCGACCTGCCCGAGCTTTCCGGCGAAGGGGCCGAGGGCGCCGCCGATGACGAGCCAGACGATCAGCAGGACGACAGGCACGAGCCAGCGGGTGGCACGGGTACGGAGCATGGTTCTCCCGGGTCGACGGCCAAAGAAGCTCGATGAGAAAGTATCTCAATCATTGAGTTAAATGGTGGAGGGAATCGCACCCGGCAGGTGCTGGCTCCGTCCGCGCTGCGATGTGGCGCCGGGGAAGGGGGCGCCGACTACGCCTGCGGGCGGCGGGTCTCCTCCAGCTCCTCGTTCAGGGTGCCCAGAAAGCGCAGGACCACCGCCAGTTCCTCGTCACTGAAACCGCGCCGCACGCGCTCGGTCGCCTCCGCGAGGGGGCTGAAGTGGGAGCGGGCACGCGTCTGGGCACCCGGCACGTAGCGCAGGTGGACCACCCTGCGGTCCGTGCTCTCCCGCACGCGGGTGATGTGCCCGGCGCGCTCCAGCCGGTCGACGCACGCACTGACCGCGCCGGAGGTGAGACCCAGGCGCCGGCGCAGGAGGCTGGGGGTGAGCGGATCCTTCGCGTCGAGGATCGCGGAGAGGGCCTGGACGTCGGTGGGATGCAGGCCCTGCCCCGCCGCGAAGCCGTGGATGAGCCGGTTGACTTCGCCGTTCAGGCGGCGCAACTGGACGGCCAGCGCCTGGAGATCCGGATGCGGGGCGTCCCGCGCCGCCTTCCGGCTCGTACGATCTCCCGCTCCACGGGCCCCATCAGGTTCACGACTGTCCACGTGCACACCGTAGCCCGGCGGGCCCGGGCGGTCCCGGTGCGCCCGGCGCACGCGGGGCGGCGGCTCCCGGGCGCCGGAGCCGCCGGGCTCTGCCCCGCGTACCGGTGCGCCATTCGTCCATCGCACAATTGATGTGCTCTACCGACTTCCTGACAGTGATTCAGAGGTCGGCAGCGGCAGGCAAGAAGGCCGAAGAGAGACCCTACGTACCGAGGATGCCCATGTGGACTGCCCTGGAGCCCCCCGCCACCACCGTCGCCCCCGGTGACAGCGCCGTCGTCAGGCTGCGGGTGCGCAATACGGGGGACACCGTCGA
>NZ_JBIDBD010000006.1:164450-329112 GCF_043202815.1 Streptomyces sp. NPDC048111 | reverse complement strand
TAACTGCTCGGTGCTGGGCAGCACCAGGCCACCTCAGCCCGTCCGGCGATTGAGGACGAGCGCCCTTAAGGCGCGAAAGGGGGGTGCAGGGGGCGGAGCCCCCGCCGGGGGTCGAGGGGCGGAGCCCCTCGGGGGGTCTGGGGCGCAGCCCCAGGGGCAGGCACCCTTCAACCCCCGTCACGGGTGGGCGGGTGGGCAGCTCCCTGGGGGTCTGGGGCGCAGCCCCAGGGCTCAGCCGATGCAACCCGCTGCACGGGCGGGTGGGCGGGCAGACCCCTCGGGGTCTGGGGCGGAGCCCCAGGGGGCCAGGCACCCTCCGGCCCCCGCACGGGCGGGCGGGTGGGCAAGCGCCCCAGGGGGGCGGGGCGCAGCCCCGGTGGGAGTCAGGGGGGCGTCAGGGGGGCGTCAGCGGGGGTGAGAAGACTTCTGGGCATCCACCCGGTACCCCCAACCACGCCACACGGGAGGCCTCATGCCCAGCACCGTAGCCATCACCGACGAACAGCGCGCCCAGATCCGGGACATCGTCTGCGAGATCCTGGAGATCGAGCCCGCCGAGGTCACGGACACGAGCCTCTTCAAGGAGGACCACAACGCCGACTCGCTGGGCGCGATCGAGATCCTCTCCTCCCTTGAGCGCACCTTCCAGATCGAGATCGACCAGGCCGAACTCGTGCGGATGGTGAACATGGACGGCGTCGTCGCCGTGGTCCGCGAGGGCCTGTCCCAGTAGGTCCGGCCCGCTCGGATGCCGACGGGAGCCGACAGAGAGGAGACACCGGTGAGCACTGAGCGCCGGCAGCCACACCGGGTCGTCGTGACGGGCCTGGGAACGGTCACCAGCATCGGCACCGGGCCGGCCGAATTCCTGGCCGGGCTCAGGACCGGCCGCAGCGGCGTCAAGCCGATCAACTCGTTCGACACGGCCGGATACGCGCACGCCAACGGCTGCGAGATCGAGGGCTTCGACGCCGCCCGGTGGATCGAGACCATCGATCCGGCCGAGCTCGGCCGGGCCAGCCAGTTCTGTGTCGCGGCGGCCCGGATGGCCGTCGGCGACGCACACATGGACCTGGCCGCCCTGCGCGAGCGCCGCGTCCTGGTCTCCGTCGGCACCACCGACGGGGAGTCGCACGACCTGGATGTGTTGATGGAGCGTCAAGTGTGGGACGGGCCCGAGGCATTGGACCCGGTCGTCGCGCGGCGCTCCACCGCGGGGATGCTGTCCAGCAGCATCGTGCGGGAGCTGGAGCTGTGCGACGTGGAGGCGGTCACCATTCCGACCGCCTGCGCCGCGGGCAACTACGCCATCGGCTCCGGCTTCGACGCGATCCGCTCGGGCGAGGTGGACATCGCCCTGGCCGGCGGGGCGGACGCGGTGTGCCGCAAGACCTTCACCGGCTTCTACCGGCTCGGCACCATCGCGCCCGAGGTGTGCCAGCCCTTCGACGTGGACCGCAAGGGCATCCTCACCGGTGAGGGGGCGGGCATCCTGTTCATGGAGAGCCTGGAGTCCGCTCTCGCGCGCGGTGCCCGCATCTACGCCGAGGTGCTCGGCTACGGCCTCAACTGCGACGCGCACCACCCGGTCGCACCCGACCGGGACAGTCTCGCCGCCTGTATCGAACTCGCCCACCGCAACGCCGGGGTGAAGCCCGAGGACATCGACTTCATCTCGGCGCACGGCACCGGCACCAAGGCCAACGACGTCACCGAGGCCGGCGCGATCCGGCAGGTGTTCGCCGAGCCGCCGCCCACCATCTCCATCAAGTCCATGCTCGGCCACACCATGGGCGCGGCCAGCGCGCTCGCCTCGGCGGCCTGTGCCCTGGCCATCACCGAGGGCTTCATCCCGCCGACCATCAACCACCGCGAGACCGACCCCGAGTGCGCGCTCGACCCCGTACCCAACGAGGCACGCCCGGCCGATGTGCGCATCGTGCAGAACAACGCGCTGGCCTTCGCAGGCAACAACGCGGTGGTCATCCTCGGCACGTACGAGGGACAGCCGGTCGCATGAGCCCGCTCACCGCGCGGCTGCGCAGGCCCGCCGCGTCCGACCGGCCGCTCAAGGTCCTGCTGCTCCACGGCCTCGGCGGCAAGCCTTCGGTGTGGGACCCGTTCGCGGCCCGCGCGCACCCGCGCCTGGAACTGTGGGACGCGGACCTGCCCTGGCGGGCCATGAAGGGCGGCGACGGATGGGGCGCGCTGCCCGAGCCGGGCCGCTGCCTGCTCGACCTGGTGGACGACCGCTACGACGCGGTCGTGGCCCACTCCTACGCCGCGAACCTGATCACCGAGGCGCTGGCGGCCGGGCGGCTCGCCCCTCGCCGCACCGTACTGATCAGCCCCTTCTACCGGCCCGATCCCCAGGACTTCGACTGGTCGGCGATCTCCTACTACCTCAACGACTTCCACCGCGTCTTCGAGGAGGCGCTGGCGGTCGGCGAGACCGCCCGGTTCGCGAAGGCGCACCGGGACTGGATGGCGCGCCGGCTGCGCGACCAGATCGGCCCGTACGGCTGGATGCGGTTCTTCGAGTCGTATCTGCGCACCCCCTTCCTCGACCTCGAAGCCGTCCGCACCCCGCTGCTCGTGCTGTCCGGCGAGCAGGACATCGCGTCCCGGGCCGAGGACGGCCGGGCGCTCGCCGCGGCCGTGCACGGCGCCCGCTTCGAACTCCTCGAAGGCTGCGGCCACTTCCCGATGGTGGAGGCGGCCGACCGCGTCACCCGCCTGGTGTGCGACTTCCTCGCCACCGGCCCCAGCCCGGCGCGGCACGTCGCCGCCGCCCCCGTTTCCCTACTGGAGAAGCCATGAGCGTCAGCCCCGCCGCGACGGACGGCACCACCCGCGTGGAGATACGGCCCCGCTACGAAGGGTCCAACATCTGCACCTGGATCGGGTTCAAGCACGTCAACTACATGGTGGAGGAGGCCGTCTACGACCACCTGCGCCAGCGCGGTTACCCCGCCGGGCAGCTGTACGAGCGGCACGGGCTCGGTGTCGACATCACCGACATCGACACCAAGATCCTCACCGCCTTCCACATCGACGACGTGGCGACCGCCGCCGTGACGCCGGCGCCGGACAAGGGCGACGGGCTGCGCCTGGTCGTCGAGATGACGGTGCGGCGCGGCGAGGCGACCGAGAAGGCCGTCGTGTCCAAGGTCGCCGTGCAGTTCCGCTTCGACCCGCGCGGCCACGAGGCCGAGCAGCCGCCCGCGGCCCTGGAGGCGGCGGTCGTGGACCGCCTCGGCGCGGGCGCCGAGCCCATCGCGCTGCGGCCGGGCGCCGATCCCCTGGAGCAGCTGACCGAGGGCCGCAACGCCTTCGGCTGGGCCTGGCGGATGCCGTACTTCTACTGCCACTTCACCGAGCGCGTGCAGATGTCGGGCTATCTGCGGCAGATGGAGGAGGTCGTCGACCTCTTCCTCGCCGACCGGGGTGTCTCCATCAAGACCCTGCTCGACGAGCAGGACTGGATCCCGGTCGTCCCGCACTCGCGGATCACCGTCCTGGACGAGGCGCGGATGGAGGAGACGCTCTACACCGTCTTCACGGTCGAGAGGGTCTTCAAGCGCTACACCTACACCGCCCGCATGGACACCTACGTCCTGCGCGACGGCGTCCTCGTGCCCACCACCACGGGCCGCATCACGCACGGCTGGGCCGTGATCGAGAACCGCCGCGACTGGAGCCTGGTCGACTTCGACGACCGGCTGCTCAACGCCCTCAACGGCAAGCCGGGGCAGACGACCGCCCGCGGGACCACCGCATGAGCGGCGCCGCCACCCTTCAGGACGCGGGCCCCGGTGCCCGGCCCGCGTCCGCCGGGGACCTCGTCTTCTCGGCCTGGTCCGCGGTCTCGCCCTACGGCATCGGCCGCGGCGCCTACCGCGCCGGGCTCGCCGCCGCCGAGAGCGCGCTGAGCGCGCTCGACGCGGACGAACACCCCGGCCCCTATCAACAGGGCGCCCTGGTACCGGACTTCAGCGCCGCGGGCGCCCTCGGCAAGAAGGGCACCCGCACCATGGACCGGCTCACGGCGCTCGCCGTGAGCGCGTACGGCCAGTTGCTCCAGGAGTGCGGCCCCGATGTGGTCGAGCGGCCCGAGCGGCTCGCCCTCGTGCTCGGCACCGGCCACGGCAGCGTGCAGAGCATCATGGACTTCACCCGGGACTCGCTGACCGGGGAGCGCCCCTACCTGGTGGATCCGGCGCGTTTCCCCAACACGGTGATGAACCGCATGGCCGGCCAGAGCGCCATCTGGCACGGCATCAAGGGACCCAACACCACGGTCGCGGGCGGCTGGCTGACCGGCCTGCTCGCCCTCGGCTACGCCGCCCGCCTGCACCGCGGCGGGCACTGCGACCGCGTCCTGTGCGGGGCCGCCGAGGAGTACACGGTGCAGCGGTCCTGGCTGGAGTGGCACGCCGCCGAGGACGGGGCACGCACCCCGCTCGGCGAGGGCGGTGTGGTCTGGCTCCTGGAGCCGGCCGCGAGCGCCTCGGCCGCCGGCCGCGCCCCGCTCGCCCGGCTGCTCGGCACCCGCTTCCGCGCCTACCACCGTCCCGAGCAGGCGGCCGGGGCGCTCACCGCCTGCGTCCGCGCGGTCCTCGACGAGGCCGGGGCCGACGCCGCGAGCGTGCGGGTCGTCGCCCCGCTCGGCACCGACGGGGAGGAGGACGCCGTCCGCGGCGCCCTGCCCGAGGGGGCCGCGCCCCGCTGGATCCGGTGCAGACCGCTGCTCGGCGACACCTCGGCCGCGGCCACCGCCTTCCAGACCGCCGCGGTCCTCGCGCTCGCCGAGGAAGGAGGGCTGCCGCCCGGCGCGACGGCCCTGGTCACCGGGATCGACCGGGACGGCACCGTCGGCTGCGCCCTGCTGGGCGGATGAGGAGAACGCGACCATGATGCTCGAAGAGGCGCTCACCATCCCCGGGCTGAGCCCGCGGCGCTACGGCCCCGTCGTCCCGCCGCCCGCCGAGGAGACCGTGCGCGGCAGTGTGACCGTCGCCCACGGCGCTCCCTTCCTCCAAGGTCACGTCCCCGGCTTCCCGCTGGTGCCGGGCTTCGCCCTGGTGCAGTACGTGCACGATCTGGTGTCGGCCCACGGAGTGGGCGCAGGCCAGGGGTTCGTGCTCAAGAAGGCGCGCTTCCTGAGCCCGGTGCGGCCGGGCCAGGAACTGATCATCGAGGCGCGCATCGAACGCCGGGACGGCGCGGTGCGCGCCACCGCGTCGGTCAGTGCCGACGCCCGCCCGGCCGCCCGCATCGCCCTGGAATTCCCGTCGCAACTGCCCGATCTGGAGGACGAGTGAACCCCGAATTCCGTATCACCTCCGTCATCCCGCACCGCTATCCGGCGCTGCTGGTGGACCGGGTCGGGGAGGTGGAGCCGGGCCGGCGGCTGGTCGCGTACAAGGCGGTCAGCGTCGCCGAGCCCGCCTACCGGGGACTCGCCCAGGGGGCCGCGCAGCCGTACGCCTACCCGGCGAGCATGATGCTGGAGTCCTGGGCGCAGGCCGCGCTGCTGCTCGCCTGCTGGGAGCGGCCCAACCCGGACGTGCGGACCGGCCAGGTCACGCTCGGCGCCGGGGTGCGCGACGCGCGGGTCCTCGCGCCGGTCTACCCGGGCTCGGTCCTCGTCCACGAGGTCACCCTGCTGCGCGACCTCGGCGACACCGTCGTGGTGACCGGTACCAGCTCCGTCGACGGGCGCCGGGTCCTGGACGTCGGGCAGCTCACGTTCGCCCTGCGCCCGGCCGAAGAACTGGAGCCGGCCGCCGCTGAGGCCGTCCTCGCCAGGCCGTGAACACCACCCACGAGAGGTCATGATGTCCGCAGACAAACCCCGCGTCGCACTGGTCACCGGGGGTTCCCGGGGGATCGGCCGCAGCGTGGTGCGCCGGCTCGCCGCCGACGGCTTCGCGGTGGCCTTCTGCTACCGGTCGCGCGAGGAGGACGCCCGGGCCGCCGCCAAGGAGGCCGAGGCGCAGGGCGCCTCGGTGCTGGCCCGCCGCGTGGACGTGGCCGACGGGGCCCAGGCCCAGGAGTTCGTCCGCGAGACCGAGCGCACGCTCGGCCCGATCCACGCGGTGGTCTCCTCGGCCGGCATCGTCCGGGACAACCCGCTGATCATGCTGAACGACCAGGCGTGGCAGGACGTCCTGCGGACCAACCTGGACGGGACGTACCACATCTGCCGGGCCGCGGTCTTCGGCATGCTGAAGCGGCGCACCGGCACCGTGGTCACGCTGTCCTCGGTCGCCGGGGTGTACGGCAACGCCACCCAGACCAACTACTCCGCCTCCAAGGCCGGGATCATCGGGTTCTCCAAGGCGCTGGCCAAGGAGGTCGCCCCGCGCGGCATCCGGGTCAACACGGTGGCCCCCGGTTTCATCGAGACCGACATGACGGCGGCGCTCGGTGAGGACAGCGGTGAGAAGCTCGCCGCGCGCGTCCCGCTCGGCCGCTTCGGCCGCCCCGACGAGGTCGCCGACCTGGTGTCGTTCCTGGTGTCCGAGCGCGCCTCCTACATCACGGGACAGGTGTTCGGCGTCGACGGGGGCCTGGTGATCTGACGTGAAGGCCGACCGCACTCCGACGTTCTACTTCTCCCTGCGCAGCCCGTACTCCTGGCTCGCCCACCGCGATCTGACCCGCGAGCACCCGGACATCGCCGACGCGGTGCGGTGGCGGCCCTTCTTCGAGCCGGACGAGCTGAGCACCCGGCTGCTGACCGAGGCCGGCGGCAGCTTCCCGTACACCGCGATGTCCCGCGCCAAGCACCTCTACGTACTCCAGGACGTCGGCCGCATTGCCAAGTCGCGCGGGATTGCGCTCCGTTGGCCCGTCGACCGCGATCCGGTGTGGGAGGTGCCGCACCTGGCCCACCTCGTCGCCGAGCGCGCCGGGCTCGGGCGGGCGTACGTCGCCGCCGTCTACCGGGCCCGCTGGGAGCAGGGGCGCGACATCTGCGACCGCGCCGTGATCGGCGGCATCGGGGCCGAACTGGGCCTGGATCCGGCCGAATTGGCGAACGCCTGCGACGACCCGGAGCTGCGCGCCGAGGGGGTGCGCCTGCTCCTGGACGTGGACACGGACGGGGTGTTCGGCGTGCCCTTCTTCGTGCACGGCTTCAACCGCTTCTGGGGCCTCGACCGGCTCCCCGCCTTCGTCGCCCATCTGCGCGAACGCGGTCTGCCCGCAGCCGCCCTGCCCCGGCCCGTCGGCGCGGCCGTCGGGCTCGGCCCCGGATCCGTCGACGACGGGCACGCGGGAGGCTGCGGATGACCGGACGCACGACCGTTCCACGGCGGTGAGTTCGGACGGGGGCAGTCCTCAGGAGGCATCCGGGGGCCTGCCCCATGTTCGTGCGGTGACGCTCTGCGTTAGCGTCGTGACAACGCAAGGTCCCGAGTTCGCGGGGGCCCGAGATTTCCTCATGCCTGTGCGGGCGGTGTGCCTGTGCGGGCCCAGCTGAAGCTCCAGAACTGGGAGACATTCATGCGTCAGCAGCTCCGCGCCCTGGGCATTCTCACCGCGATCGGCATCGCGGCCGGTGGACTGGCCGCGTGCGGCTCGCTCAACCAGAAGTCCTACGAGGACGACAGTGCGCTCTCCGGAAAGATCACCTCCGTACGCCTGGAGAACGGCTCGGGCGGGGTCACCGTGAACGGGACCGACGGCGGCAGCGCGTCCTTACACCGCAAGGTGAGCTACGACAACGGCGACACCAAGCCCAGCGGCCCCACCCACCGGATCGAGGACGGCGTGCTGATCCTCGGCGGCTGCTCGGGGTCCTGCTCGGTGACGTACACCGTCCAGGTGCCCGCCGGGATCCCCGTGAGCGGCGAGGTCTCCTCGGGAGAGGTCGGCCTGAACAAGGTGGGCGCGGTCGACGTGGCCGCGAGCTCCGGCGACATCACCCTCCAGGACGTCAGCGGCGCGGTCAAGGTGAAGACCACCAGCGGCGAGATCAGCGGCAAGGGCCTGGCGGGCGGCGGGATCGACACCCGTACCGGCTCGGGCGACATCCACCTGACGCCCAGCAAGCCGCAGAACGTCCAGATCACCGCCGGCAGCGGCGACGTCAGCCTCACCGTGCCCTCGGCCAGCTACCGCGTCTCGGTCAAGACGGGCAATGGCGACAAGGACATCAAGGTGCCCAACGACCCCGCGGGCAAGTACGAGATCGGTCTGAAGACCGGCAGCGGCGATGTGAGCGTCAAGAGCTCCTGAACCTCTTTCGTGTCCCAACCCCCCGGATCCACCGGCGGGTTGGGGCATCGGCACGTCCGCACCGGTCAGGTCGGCGTCAGCCGGGCGTCAGCGGGCCCGGCAAGTCTTGAGTGGCTCCCATCACTCAAGGAGGGCCCGGCGCATGACCTCACTGGAAGCGGTGTCGAGTTACCTGCCGCCCACCATCTCCGTGGCCGAACTGCGCGAACCGCTGGGGCTCGACGACCAGCAGGTGCGCAGGTTCACCCGGCTCTACGGCCTCGACCGGATCTGTCAGGCGCCCGACCAGTCCGAGGCCGACATGCTGATCACGGCGGCCGGCAAGCTGGACGAGCTGGCCGGCCAGGAGGACCGGGTGCGCTATGTGATCCGGGCCAAGGGCCTGCGGACCACGGCGCCCTACCCGGTCAGTCCCCTGCAACAGGTGCGCGAGGCCCTCGGCCTGCGCAACGCCACCGCCTTCTCGGTCGCCGACCACGGCTGCGCGACCGGGCTGCTCGCCATCGACACGGCGGGCACCCTGCTGGAGGCCGACGGCGACCCGGACGCGCTGGCCCTGGTGCTCGCCGGGGACAAGACGTTCACCCCGTTCTCGCAGTGGGTGGCCGACGTCTCCATCATGGGCGAGGGCATGACCGCCGTCCTCGTCGGCGCGAACGGTCCCCGCGACCGGGTGCTCGGCTACCACGCGCGCATCGTGGGCCGCGCGGACGGCATCATCGACCTGGATCCCGAGGGCGCCAGGGAAGCCAAGCGCATCTACCAGGACGTCATGTCCGACGTCATCCACCACGCGCTGGACGACGCCGGTCTGACCATGGCCGACATCCACCTCGTCCTGCCGCACAACGTCAACCGCGTCTCGTGGACGGTCGCCGCCAAGGAGCTGGGCATCGCTCCCGGGCGCATCTTCCTGGAGAACATCGCGAAGACCGGCCACTGCTTCTGCGCGGACCCCTTCATCAACTACCAGTCCGCGCGCGAGCTCGGCCTGCTGCGGCCCGGCGCCGCCTATCTGATGACCTCCGCGGGGCTCGGCCAGTCCTTCGCGGCCATGGTGCTTGAGCACTGAGAGCCACGGCACCGAGCCCCGCGCGGCCGACCGGCGCGCGGGCTCCCGAGATCCGAGAGGACAGCACATGAGCGGCACGCTGCCCGGCTTCCGCGAGCGACTCGCGACGGCGCTGACCGGGGCGCCCGACACCCCCCTGGTGTTCCTCGGCAACTTCGAGGTGGAACAGCAGTGGGCGCACGGCGAACACACCCTGCCCCGCCTGTCGGCCTCGGCGGCCGACGCGGTCGTCAACCACATGGACGAGTTCGCGCTGCTGCTGGCGGACGAACGCGACCACGTCGTCCTCAAGTCCCGCCCGGACGAGGGCTATCTGGCCTTCCTCGCCGGTCTCGGCGTACGCCTGCCGCGCCTGCACGTGGCCGCGGAACAGGACCCCGGGCGCACCGTGACCGAGGACGCCCTGGAGGACCCGGCGCTGCTCGCCGAGCTGACCGCCCTCGCCGCGGACGGCTGCCGGCTCACCGCCCACGGCGTCTCCGTACGGGAGGAACTGCTCTCCCGGGCCACCGGCCTCGGCATCGCCGCGCCCGGCGCGGCCGTCTGCAAGGCCGTCAACAGCAAGGTCTACAGCAGGCGCGTCGCCGACGAGCTCGGACTGCGCCAGCCCCGCGGCTGGGCCTGCGCCACCCTGGCCGAACTCGCCGACGCCTTCGAGGCCGCCACCGGCGACGAGGAGCGGCGCTACGTCGTGAAGGAGGCGTTCGGCGTCTCCGGCAAGGGCATCGCCGTCCTGGAGAGCAGGCGCCGGGCCGACCGCATCCTGTCGGTCGTCACCCGGCAGGCCCGGCGGGCCGGCCGCGACCGGGTGGCCTTCGTGGTCGAGGAGTGGGTGGCCAAACAGAGCGATTTGAACTACCAGTTCACCGTCGGCCGCGACGGCGGCGTGCACTTCGACTTCGTCAAGGAGCAGCTCACCGACAACGGGGTCCACAAGGGCCACCGGATGCCGGCCCGGCTGACCGGCGCCCAGCTCGCCGTGGTGCACGACACCGCCGAGCGCCTGGGCAAGCGCCTGGCCGCCGACGGCTACTTCGGCGTGGTCGGCGTGGACGCCATGGTGGACCCGGCGGGGGAGCTCTATCCGGTCGTCGAGATCAACGCCCGCAACAACATGTCCACCTACCAAGTGCGGCTCCAGGAACGGTTCGTGGCGCCCGGACAGATCGCGGTGGCCCGCCACTACTCGGTCAGGAGCACCGAGCCCCTGCCGTTCGAACGGGCCGGGGCGCTCCTGGACGGGCTGCTCTTCGACCGCGACCGCGGCACCGGCCTGCTCGTGAACAACTACGCCACGGTCAACGCGGGCTTCCCCGGCGGCGGACAACGCCCGGCGGCACCCGTCGCGGGCCGCCTCTACGGCCTGCTCGTGGCGGCATCGGACGACGGCATCGACGCCCTCGACACGGACATCACCGCCCGGCTCGCGGCGGGAAGGGACACCGGCGCATGACCACCATGACCACGGCAGACGACGTGCGGACAACCCCGGCCACCGTGCAGGGCATCCCCGTCGCCGAACTCGCCCGCACCTACGGCACCCCCTTGTTCGTGTACGACGGGGACGCGCTCGCGGGGCGGATGCGCCAGCTGCGCGAGGCCTTCGACGAGCGGCTGCAGATCTTCTACTCGCTCAAGGCCAACCCCAACATCGCGGTCTGCGCGCTGCTGCACGCGCACGGCGCCCGCGCCGAGGTCTCCTCGATGACGGAACTGCTGACCGCGCGCCGCGCGGGCGTCGAGCCCGAGGACATCCTCTTCCTCGGCCCCGGCAAGAGCCGCGCCGAACTCGCGGCCTGTCTCGACGAGGGCGTCGCCGCCGTGGTGTGCGAGTCGCTCCAGGAACTGGCGTGGATCGACGAGCTGGCCCGCGAGCGCGCGCTGCGCGCCCCGGTCGTGCTGCGGGTGAACCCCTCGTTCTCGGTGAAGGGCTCCGGCCTCACCATGGGCGGCAAGGCCCGCCAGTTCGGCATGGACGAGGCCCAACTCCTCGCGGAGACGGGCCTGGTGGAGCGGTACGAGCACGTACGGATCCAGGGCGTGCAGGTCTACATGGGCACCCGCATCCTGACCGAGGCCACCGTCGTGCAGAACACCGAGCGCATCTTCGAGCTCGCCGAACGCCTTTCGGCCGCCCTCGGCTTCGAGCTCGACCTCGTGGACATCGGCGGGGGACTGGGCGTCGCCTACTTCGAGGGCGAGCGCGACCTGGACCTGCTGGCCCTGGCCGCGGACCTCAACCCGGTGATCGCCCGGTTCGCCGACGCCCACCCGCGCACCCGGCTCGTCATGGAGCTCGGCCGCTATCTGACGGCCGAGTCCGGTACGTACGTGGTGCGCGTGCGGTACGTGAAGACCTCGCTCGGCGAGCGGTTCGCGGTCACCGACGGCGGCACCCACCACCACATGGCGGCGGTCGGCATCGGCTCGTTCGTCAAGCGGAACTTCCCCATGCGGCTGCTCAGCGGGGCCGTGGACGGGGCGGAGCCGGCGCCCGCCGAGGCCTGGAACGTGACGGGGCCGCTGTGCACCCCCAACGACACGCTGGCCAAGAAGGTCCAGCTGCCGCCGGTGCGGCCCGGCGACCTGCTCGGCGTGGAGCGCTCCGGCGCGTACGGACCGACCGCCTCGCCCGTGCACTTCCTCAGCCACGGCTATCCGGCCGAGGTGCTCGTCGCCGACGGCCGGGCCCATCTGATCCGCGAGGCCGACCAGCCCGAGGACCTGCTGCGCAAGCAGCACCTGCCGGCCGCGGCGGCGTTCCGCCGGACCGCCGCCCACTGACCAAGCCCTGCCCGTCCCCGATGAAAGGACCGCCGACCATGGCCGGACTGACCGCCACCGACCGCGACCGGATCGTCGCCGCGATCTCCGACGCGCTCACCGAGGTGCTCGACTACGACCTGCCCCAACTGGGCGAGGAATCACGGCTGTTCGACGAGCTGGGGCTCGACTCGACGGGTGTGTTCGAGATGCTGATGCGCCTGGAGGAGGCGCTGGACATCGAGTTCGACACGGACTCCCTGGAGATGGCGCACTTCACCAGCGTGCGCTCGCTCGCCGATTTCATCGCCACGGAAATGGGCTCCTGACGATGGCCGCACAGGCCACCGGGGTCCCGCACGCGCGGCGGGCCCCGGCCCGGTTCCCGCTGCGGCTCGACCGGATCGTGCACCGGGAGTTCCCCACCGGGAACCTCCGGATCGACGACCCGTTCTCGCGCCGCCACTTCGCCGACCTGACCGCCCTGTACGGGGTCGGGCCCCGGCCCGAGGTGGCGGACGGGCCGCCCGGCAACACCTTCGCCGGCATGGCCGCCGACCTGCTCGCCGACCTCACGGACGAGCCCGCGGACATCGACCTCGCCGTCGTCGCCCACACCACGCCCGACCTGGACTGCCGGCGGGCGGCCGTGACCTGTCTGTCCGAGGTCATCCCCGGCCGGCCCCTCGTGTTCACCGTCGCGGACTGCGGCTCGGCGGCCCCGTTCGTCGCCCTGGAGGTGGCGGCCTCGTACATCAGGCGCCACGGGCACCGCACCGCCGCGCTGTTCGTCCTCGACCAGGCGACGCTGCCCTACGAGACCGGGCGCTACCTCGCCGGGGACGCGGGGGCCGCGCTGCTGTTCACGCCCGAGGGGCGGGCCGGCTCGCTGACCGTGCGCCGGGTCTCGGGCGTGCCGGCCGACGACGTGCCGGCCGCGGTGCGCGGCGCGCTGGACGAGCTGGGCTGCGACCCCGAGGTCCCCGCGGTCCTCAGCCCCGGGCTGCGGGCCGCCCGCGACCTGCCCGGGCACACCGGACCCACCGTCTCGGCCCCGGACGGCTTCCCCGTCTCCGGGGTCCTCGGCGCGCTGGCCTCCGAGGTCGGCTGGGCCCCCGCGGCGGGACACGAGGGCCGGCGGGTCCTGGTGGACCACGACGCGGACACCGCCGAGCTGAGCGTGTGCCTGCTCGACCGGGGAGCGCCATGACCACGCTCGTCCAGGACGCCGAGGGTCTCGTGCGGGGCTGTCACCGGGCGGCCCGGCACGAGGGCCTCGCCCCGGCGCTGGCCCTGCTCGCCGACACCGTCCTGCCGGGTCTGCTGCCGTGTGGTCCCGGCGGCCACGCCGTCGTCGCGGCGCACACCCACCGCACGGCCCGCACGCTCTGGCTCGACGGCGCCCGCCGCCCGGTGGAGCCCGGGCGTGCGGTGGTGCGGGGTGAACTCGACCTGCCCGGCGGGCCCGTGGTCCTGCTCGACACCGGGCGGCGGGCGCCGGCCGACCGGGGCGGGCGCGTGGCGGTGGAGCAGCGGGAGCTGTACGGCCTCGGCCTGGTGTGGCTGCGGCTCGGACTCGCCCAGGCGCTGCGCGCCGCCTGCGTCACGCGCCTGGCCGGGCGGCGCGTGGGCGACACCACCCTGCTCCAGCAGCAGCTGGTGAAGGGCGCCGTCGCCGACGTCCTGGCCGAACACCTGGAGATCCGGGCGGTGTTGGACGGCGCGCGGCCCGGGTCCCGGTCCGCCGCCGTGCTCCAGCACCTGCACGGGCGGATCACCGCCGCCGACCGCGAGCAGGTACGGCTGCTCGGCGCGGCGGGCTATCTCACCGACAGCCCCGGCATGACCGCGTACGCCTCGGAGCTCCTCGCCGAGGTCCACGCCGTGGCACAGGAGGCATCGTGACGCACCTGGACGACCGGCTCCGCGCGCTGCGCGGGCAGGTCCGCGAGTGGGGCGCCGATCTGCGCCCGCTCGCCCTGGAGATCGACCGCGACCCGGAGGCGGTACGCGGCCACTTCGCGCACCCCGCCGTGCGCCACCTGGCCACCATGGGCATCCCCGAGGAGTACGGCCACGAGCCCGAGAAGATCGACGGGCACCGCTTCTACGGCGTGAGCGCCCTCGAACGGGCCGTCGTCATGGAGGAGTTGGCCTGCGCCGACGTCGGGACGCTGGTCGCCTCGCCCGGCCCGCTGCTCGCCGGCGTCGCCGTCGGCCTGTGTGCCGACGAGGCGCAGAAGCGCTGGTTCTACGGGCGCATGCTGGAGCAGCCGCTGTGGACCTGCTTCGCCCTGACCGAGCCGGAGGGCGGCTCGGACGCGGCGGCCCTGCGGACCGCCCTGACCGCCACCCCGGACGGCGACGCCCTGCTCAGCGGTGAGAAGCGGTACGTGGGCAACGCCTGCCGCGCCCAGCTGGGCGTGGTGTTCGCCCGCGCGAGGCCCGGGCCGCTGGGCGTCCAGGCCGTCCTGGTGGACACCGCCGACCCGGGTTTCGTGGCCGAGCCGCTCGACATGATCGGGCTGCGCGGCGCCATGATCAGCTCCATCGTCATGGACCGGGTGCCGGTGCCGGCGGACCGCTTCCTTGGCCGGCACCTCACCGCCACCCGGCGCGGAGTGTGGGCGTTCGTGCAGACCTTCAACGTGCTGCGCCCCGGCGTCGCCGCCATCGCGGTCGGCATCGCCCGCGCCGCCCTGGAGTACGTCGCCGAGCACCGCGGCGCCCTGCGCGGCGCCGGACGCGAACGCTTCGACGAGCTGACCCGGCGCGTGGACGCCACCCGCCATCTGGTGCACCACGCCGCGGCGGCCGTGGACGCGCGCGGCACCGACGGCCATCTGGCCTCGGCCGCCAAGCTGCGCGCCGCCCGCCTCGCCGAGGACGTCACCCTGGGGGCGGCCGGGCTGCTCGGCCCGGGGGCCCGCCTTGCGCACCCCTTCCTGGACAAACTCGCCCGGGACGCGCGGGCGATGGAGTTCCTCGAAGGCACCGGCAACATGCAGCGGCTCAACCTCTTCCAGGGCTTGCTCGGCGGCAAGGTCGACCGCGACCCCGGGCCCACCGCGTCCCGGGCCACCGCGGGCCGCCCCGCCGCCCCGCGAGCCTCCGCGCCCTGATCCGCGCCTCCCGAGCCACCGCATCCGAACCACCGGGCGCCCCGCGCCTCGGGCCCCGCAGGGGGTCCGAGCTGCCGGGGCGTCGCGCGCGTCAGCGGTGAGTCAGGCCGTCGTCAGGCGGCCCGTCAAGGATGAACCCATCGTTTACGGCCTGCACCCGGCCCCGGCCCCGCACCCTTCGCCCCACCCCCCGTGCCGGCCCGACCTCTCCTGGGAGCCTGTGATGACTACGACTCATGGCACCGTGCTGCCGCTGACCGCGGGCCAGGTGGAGATCTGGCTCGACGCGCAGGGCGCGGGACGCGGCAACGCCTACAACTCCGCGGGCTATCTGGACCTGCGCGGCCCCCTGGACCGCCCCCGCTTCCGCGCGGCGCTGCGTCGGCTGTTCGACGAGGCCGAGTGCCTGCGGGCCCGGTTCGCCGACATCGAGGGCGAACCGCGCCAGCACATCGAGCCGCTCGCCGAACTCCCGCTCACCGAGCGGGACTTGAGGGGTGACGGGGATCCCGCGCAGGCGGCGCTCGCCTGGATGGGCGAGGACCTCGACGTGCCGTTCGGGCTCGACGACTTCCCGCTGATGCGCACCGCCCTGCTCACCCTCGACGACGAGCACTGCTACTTCTACCTCTGCGTCCACCACTTGCTGTGCGACGGCTTCAGCCAGACCGTCCTGTGGCGGCGCCTCGCGGAGCTGTACGAGGCAGGAGCGGAGGAGGCCGTGCCGGGCGGCGAGCTGCCCCCGCTGAGCGTGCTGACCGACGCCGAGGGCGCGTACCGCGAGTCGGCCGGCGCGCGCCGCGACGCCGCGTTCTGGCGCGGCCGTTTCCCCGAGCCGCCGCAGCTCGTCACCCTGTCCCGCCGTGCCGAGCCCTCGGGGCTGCCCACCGGCTTCCTGCGCATCTCCGCGCCGCTGTCCGCCGCGGCGGCCCGCGCGCTGCGTGACAGCGCCCGCCGCGCCGAGGTCACCCTGCCGACCGTGGCGGTGGCCGCCGTCGCCCTGCACACCCAGCGCGCGGCGGGCACCGACGAGGTGCTCCTGACGCTCGCGGCCTCCGCCAGGATGAGCGCACGTCAGCGCGCGGTGCCGGGCATGATGGCCAACTACCTGCCGCTGCGGGTGCCGGTGCGGCCCACCCTGACCAAGGGCGAGCTGCTGCGCCTGGCCTCCCGCGAACTCGCCCAGGTGCTCAAGCACCAGCGCCACCGGGTGAGCGCGATCCGCCGTGACATGGGGCTGCGCGCCGACGACCGGCGCCCCTTCGGCCCGTTCGTGAACCTCCTGCCGCAGCAGGCGTCACTCGCTCTGGGGGCCTGTGTCGCCGAGGTGCGCAACCTGTCCACCGGCCTCGTCGACGACCTGATGATCACCGTCGTGGAGACCGCGGGTGAGGGCGTCGAACTCCACCTCAACGCCAACCCCGACCGCTACACCCCGGCAGAGGCCGCCGAACAGCTGGCCCAACTCACGCACCTGGTCGGCGAGTTCGCCGCCGCCGGGGCGGACGAGCCGATCGGCGCCGTGGCCGCCCGGGACACCGACGCGGAGGCCTGGCTGCGCACCGGCACCGGTCCGCGCCGCCCCGCCGGCTTCGACTGCGTCGTGGCCCGCGTCCGCGAGCAGGCGGCCCGGCGCCCCGGCGCGGTCGCCGTCGAGCAGGACGGCGCACGCCTCACCTACGGCGCCCTGGTGGGCCGCGCCAGCGCCCTGTCGCGCGGGCTTCCTGGCACCGGACTGGTCGGCGTACTGGCCGCGCCCGGCGCCGGATTCGTCACGGCGGTCCTCGCCGTCATGGGCGCCGGGGCCGCCTACGTGCCGCTGGACCCGCACGCCCCGGTCGCCCGCACGACCGCGCTGCTCGCGGACAACGGCATCGACTGGCTGATCGCCGACGACGAACACCGCGCGCTCGCCGAGCAGGCCGCCGCCGCCGTCGGCCGCCCCGTGCGCCTGGTGACGCCCGACGGGTCCGAGGATCCGGTCGGTGCCCTGGCCCCGCTCGCCGGCGATCCCCGCGACCTCGCGTATGTCATCTTCACCTCCGGTTCCACCGGCAAGCCCAAGGGCGCCATGGTGCAGCGGGCCGGCATGGTCAACCACCTGCTCGCCAAGATCGACGATCTGGAGCTCGACGAGCACGACACGCTCGTGCAGAACGCGCCGGTGACCTTCGACATCTCGGTCTGGCAGATGCTCGCCCCGCTGGCCGTCGGCGGCCGGGTCCTGGCCGTCGACCGCTACACCGCCGCCGACCCCGACCTCCTGTTCGCGCTGACCGCGGCCGAGGGCGTCACCGTCCTCGAAGTCGTGCCGTCGCTGCTGCGCGCGGCCCTCGACGTGTGGGACTTCGACGGCACCGAGATCGCGCTGCCGGGCCTGCGCCACCTCATGGTCACCGGCGAGGCCCTGCCCGCCGACCTGTGCCGCCGCTGGCTCGCGCGCTACCCGCACATCCCGCTGGTCAACGCCTACGGCCCCACCGAGTGCTCCGACGACGTGACGCACGCGGTGATCCGGCGGGCACCCGCCGAGGGCCGCGCCGTGCCGATCGGCGTCCCCGTCCGCAACACCCGCCTGTACGTGCTCGGCGACGACCTGAGGCCCGTGCCGCACGGCGCCCCCGGTGAGCTGTACGTCGCCGGAGCGGGCGTCGGCCGCGGCTATCTGGGGGCCGCCGCCCGCACCGCGGCCACCTTCGTCGGTGACCCCTACGGCGAGCCCGGGACCCGGATGTACCGCACCGGCGACCGCGTCCGCTGGGACGAGGACGGGCAGCTGACGTTCCTGGAGCGCCGCGACGACCAGGTCAAGGTGCGCGGCCACCGCATCGAACTCGGCGAGATCGAGGCCGCGCTGCGCGGCCACCCCGCGGTGGCCGACGCCGTGGTCAGGGTGACCGACGACCCCAACGGCGGCAAGCAGCTGGTGGGTTACTGCGTGGCGCGCGACGGCGAGACCCTGGACCTGGGCCCGGTGCGGACCCGGCTGAAGGAGACGCTGCCCGCCTACATGGTGCCCCAGCACCTCCTGACCCTGGACGCGCTGCCCCTGACCGCGCACGGCAAGGTCGACCGCAAGGCGCTGCCGCTGCCCCGGCCCGAGGGCGGCCCCGACCAGGCCGCGGCCACGGCCGCCGAGCCGCGCTCGCGGGCCGAGGAGATCCTCTGCGCGGTGTTCGCCGAGATACTGGGCCTGCCCTCGGCGGGCGTGGACGACAACTTCTTCGCCCTGGGCGGCGACAGCATCTCCACCATCCTCGCGGTCAGCCGCGCCCGCAAGGCCGGACTCTCGCTCACCCCGCTCCTGATCCGCAAGCACGGCACCCCGCGCGCCCTGGCCGCCCTCGCCACCCCCGGCGCGCCCGCCCCCACGGCCACCGACGACGGCACCGGCGACATCGAACTCGCCCCGATCGCGGCCCAGTTGAGGGAAGACCTCGCCGTCCTGGACGAGCGCTCCCGCGAATACAGCCAGTACGTCGTGCTCGCCACACCCGAAGGGCTCGCCCTCGACGCGCTGCGCACCGCGGCGGGCGCCGTCATCGACCGGCACGCCGCGCTGCGCACCCGCCTGTCGGTGCCGGCCGCCGGCCTGTGGTCGCTGACCGCGCTGCCGCCCGGCGCGGTGGACGTGTCCGCCGTGGTGAGCCGCGTCGACGTCTCCGCCGTCGCCGGCGACCCGGCCGCGCTCGCCGCCGCGGTCCGCGAGCAGACGGACCTCGCACGCGCCCGGCTCGCCCCCGAGGACGGCCTGGTGACGCAGCTGGTGCTGCTCGACGCAGGGCCCGGCCGGCCGGGACGGCTGGTGTGGCTGACCCACCACCTGTGCGTGGACGGCGTCTCGTGGCGCATCCTCGTGCCCGATCTCGCCGCCGCCGTCGCGGGCACCGCCCCCGACGCGGTGCCCACCTCCTACCGCCAGTGGACCCGCCTGCTCGGCGAGCAGGCGCGCAGCGCCGAGCGGATCGCCGAATTCCCGCTCTGGGCCGAGCAGTTGACGGGCGCCGCCGCCCCGGTGGGCACCGGCCCGCTCGACCCGGCGCGCGACACCTACGGCAGCGCCCACCGGCTCCGCCTCGAACTGCCCGCCGACACCACGGCCGCCCTGCTGTCCGGCGCACCGGACGCCCGGGACGGCGAGGTCAACGACCTGCTGCTCACCGCCCTCGCCCTGGCCCTCGCCGACTTCCGACGCCGCCACGGCGACGCCTCCCCGGCCGGCACCCTGGTCGAGCTGGAGGGCCACGGCCGCGAACAGTTCACCGACGCCGTCGACCTGTCCCGTACGGTCGGCTGGTTCACCAGCGTCTACCCCGTCCTGCTGGGCCTCGGCGAGGCCGTCGACCTCGACGACCTGTGGGCGGGCGGGCCGGGTGCGGGCGCCGCCGTGCGCGAGGTGCGCCGCCTGCTGCGCAGACTGCCCGACCACGGCCTCGGCTTCGGCCTGCTGCGCCACCTCAACCCCCAGACCATCCCCGCGCTCGCCCGCCACGGCGCCCCCGCGATCGGCTTCAACTACCTCGGCCGCTTCCGCACCGGCGCACCGGCCGGCGACTGGTCCCTGGTCACCGAGGACGGCGTCGTCGGCACCGGCACCCACCCCCTGATGCCGCTGCGGCACACCCTCGCGGTCACCCCCGTCACCGAGGACCGGACGGACGGGCCGCACCTGGTCGCCGACTGGATCTGGGCGCCCGGGGTGTTCGCCGACGCCGACGCGCACGACATCGCGCACACCTGGTTCCGGGCGCTCGACGTGCTCGTACGCCACACCGGGAGCGCCGGGGCGCAGGCCGCGCCCGAGGTGCTGCCGCTGTCCCCGCTCCAGAAGGGCCTGCTCTTCCAGGCCGAACTCGACAAGCAGCACACCGACTCGTACCTGATGCAGGTCGTGCTCGACATCGAGGGGCCCTTCGACGCGGACACCTTCCGCCGCGCCGCCGACGTCCTGCTCACCCGGCACGCCGGCCTGCGCGTCTGCTTCCCGCCCGTGCCCGGGCAGGAGGAGCACCTCCAGACCGTGGCGGCGCGCGCCCGCACCCCGTGGACCGAGGCCGACCTCACCGGCCTGACCGACGCGGCGGCACGCGACGCCGAGATCGAGCGGCTGACCGACGCCGACTGGGAGCGCGGCTTCGACCTGGCCACGGCGCCGCTGCTGCGGTTCACCGTGCTGCGGCTGCCCGGCGAGCGCGTACGCCTGCTGTGGACGCTGCACCACCTCCTGGTCGACGGCTGGTCGATGGGGGTGCTGGCCCGCGAACTGTTCGCCCTGTACGCGGCGGACGCCGACCCCGCCGCCCTGCCGCCCGCGCCGCCCTACCGCGACTACTTCGACTGGCTCGCCGCGCAGGACGCCCCGGCCGCCCGCGCCGCCTGGCGCGCCGCGCTCGACGGGATCACCGAACCCACCCGGCTCGGCGCCGGCGAGGGCGCCGACGCCTCGCGGCTGCCGCAGTGGCTGGCCCGTGAACTGCCCGAGGACCTCACCTCGCGGCTCACCGCCTTCGCCCGCGAGCACGGCGTCACCCTGAACACGGTGCTCCAGGCCTGCTGGGCGGTCGTGCTCGGCCGCCGCACCGGCCGCACCGACGTCGTGTTCGGCGCCGTCAGCTCGGCCCGCCCGCCGGAACTCCCGGGCGTGGACGCCATGGTGGGGCTGTTCATGAACATGCTGCCGGTCCGCGTCGTGCTCGACCCGGCGCAGCCCTTCGCCGACCTGGTCCGCCAGGTGCAGGCCGAGCAGACCGACCTCCTGGAGCACCACCACCTCGGACTGTCCGAGGTGCAGCGGGTGGCCGGGGCCGGCGATCTGATCGACACGGTGCTCAGTTTCCAGAACCAGCCGCGCGCCGACCTCACCGAACTGAGCGCGCTCGTGCCCCGGTTGCGCCTGAGCAACGGCACCACCCGGCTCGCCGCCGAACGCGGCCTCGCCGTGCTGGTGTACCCGGGCCCCCGGCTCGGCCTGAGCGTCCAGTACCGTCCCGACGCCTACGGGCGCGAGGCCGTCGAGGTGGCGCTCGACCAGCTGGTCCAGGCCGTGAGCGCCCTCGTGGACGCCCCGGCGACCCCGCTCGGCGCGCTCGCGCTGCACCAGGACGCCGAGTTCGGCCGCGTCGTGGGCCAGTGGGGCGGCCGGGCCGCACCGAGCCCGGACACCGTGATCCCCGACGTCTTCGAAGGCCATGTGGCGCGCGACGGCGCGGCCGTCGCCGTCATCGACGGCGGCACCGCGCTCACGTACGCCCAACTCGACGCCCGGGCCAGCAGGTTGGCGCACGTCCTCATCGCGCGGGGCGCGGGCCCCGAGACGATCGTGGCGCTCGCCCTGCCGGACCCGGTCGAGATGACGGCGGCCGTGTTCGCCGTCCTCAAGGCGGGCGCCGCCTATCTGCCGGTCGACCCCAAGTACCCGGCCGACCGCATCGCCTTCATGCTCGCCGACAGCGCCCCCTCGCTCCTGGTCACCACCGAGGAGCTGGCGGGCCGGCTGCCCGCGCCTGGCTGCGAGACGCTGCTGACCGACACGGCCGGGACCGCCGACGCACTGGCCGCCGCGCCCGAACGCGCACCCGTCGACGCCGACCGCCGCGCCGCGCTCGCGCCGCACCACCCCGCGTACGTGATCTACACCTCCGGCTCCACCGGCCGCCCCAAGGGCGTCATGGTGGACCACGCGGGCTTCGCCGCCATGGTGGCCAGCCTGATCAGCAAGTTCGGCGTCGGCACCGACAGCCGGGTGCTCAAGTTCGCCTCGTTCAGCTTCGACGCCTCCGTGTGGGAGCTGAGCCTGTCGCTGCTGGCGGGCGGCACCCTGGTCGTCGCCGACGAGGAGTGCCGGGTGCCGGGCCGCCCGCTGGTGGACCTGCTGCACCGGCACCGGGTCAACCTCGCCGGGCTGCCGCCGGTCGTGGTCGGGGCCCTGCCCGAGGGCAGCACCCTGCCCGCCGACCTCACCCTGATCGTCGCGGGCGAGGCCTGCCCGCCGCACGTGGTGGAGCGCTGGGCGCACCAGGTGCGGATGTTCAACGGCTACGGCCCGACCGAGGCCGTGCTCGCCTCCACCGTCAGCGATCCGCTGAGCGGCGCCGGCCACCCGCCCATCGGGCGCCCCACCGAGGCCCATCGCGTGTACGTCCTCGACGAGGCGCTGCGCCCGGTCCCGGCCGGGGTGACGGGAGAGCTCTACGTCGGCGGCAACCTCGCCCGCGGCTATCTGCACCGGCCGGGCCTCACCGCCCAGCGCTTCGTCGCCGACCCGTACGGCCCGGCGGGCACCCGCATGTACCGCACCGGCGACCTCGCCATGTGGCTCCCGGACGGCCAGCTCCACTACACCGGCCGCGCCGACGACCAGGTCCAGCTGCGCGGCTTCCGCATCGAGCTCGGCGAGGTCGAGGCCGAACTCGCCGCACAGCCCGAGGTGCGCCAGGCCGCCGCCCTGGTGCGCTCCGACGAGGAGCGCGGCGACCGCCTGGTGGCCTATGTCGTCCAGGCCGCGCCGGACGCCGCCGACCCGGACCTGCTGCGCGAGCGCCTCGCCCGGACGCTGCCCGAGTACATGGTGCCCGCGGCCGTCGTCTTCCTGGACGAGCTGCCGCTCACCCCGCAGGGCAAGCTCGACCGGCGTGCCCTGCCGGACGCCGAGGAGGAGGTGCGCGGCCCGCGCGGGCGGGCCCCGCGCACCCCCGTCGAGGAGATCCTCTGCGGCATCTTCGCCGACGTCCTCGGCAAGGACGCCGTCGGCATCGACGACGACTTCTTCGCCATCGGCGGCGACTCGCTGCTCGGCACCCGGGTGGTCAGCCGGATCCGTGCCGCGCTCGACGTGGAACTGCCGATCCGCACCATGTTCGAGCAGCGCACGGTGGCCGGCGTCGCCGAGCGGCTCGGCAGCGACGCCGACGGCGTCCGGCCCGCCCTGCGCCGCACCGAGCGCGCCGAGGGCGAGCAGCTGCCGGTCTCCTTCACCCAGACCCGGCTGTGGTTCCTGAACCGGCTCGACCCGGACTCCGCCGCCGAGAACGTCTCCTTCGTCGCGCGGCTCTCCGGCCCGCTCGACGTGGTGGCCCTGGACGGAGCCCTGGAGGACGTCGTCGCCCGGCACGAGAGCCTGCGCACGGTGTTCCCGGAGGTCGACGGCGAACCCCGCCAGGTCGTCCTCGACGCCGGGGTACGCGGCGCCCTGCGGGTACGCGAACTCGCCCCCGCCCAGCTGGCTGCGGCCTCGCGCGCCGAGGCGCGGCGCCCCTTCGACCTCACCTCGCAGATCGCCTTCCGCGCCTTCCTCTACCGCACCGAGCCCGGCGAACACGTCCTCCAGCTCGTCGTGCACCACATCGCCTGGGACGGCTGGTCCGTGGCACCCCTGCTGCGCGATCTGTCGCGGGCGTACGGGGTGCGGTGTGGTGGTGGTGTGGGTGAGTGGGGTGGGTTGCCGGTTCAGTATGCGGATTTCGCTGTGTGGCAGCGGGAGTTGTTGGGTGATGAGTCGGATGCGTCGAGTGTGGTGGCGCGTCAGGTGGGGTTCTGGCGGGAGCGGTTGGCGGGGTTGCCGGGGGAGTTGGTGTTGCCGTTCGATCGGGTGCGTCCGTCGGTGATGTCGCATCGGGGTGGTGTGGTGCCGTTCCGGGTGGGGTCGGTGGCGCATCGGGGTCTGGTGCGGTTGGCGCGTGAGTCGGGTGCGTCGTTGTTCATGGTGTTGCAGGCGGGCTTGGCCGCGTTGTTGTCGCGGTTGGGTGCGGGGGTGGACGTGCCGTTGGGTTCGCCGGTGGCGGGTCGTTTGGATGCGGCGTTGGACGACTTGGTGGGGTGTTTCACCAATACGTTGGTGTTGCGGACGGATGTGTCGGGTGATCCGTCGTTCCGGGTGTTGGTGGGTCGGGCGCGGGAGACGGCGCTTGCGGCGTATGCGCATCAGGACGTGCCGTTCGAGCGGTTGGTGGAGGTGCTGGATCCGGAGCGGTCGATGGGTCGTAATCCGCTGTTCCAGGTGATGCTCATCCTCCAGAACAACGAACGCGCCGAACTCGAACTCCCGGGTGTCCGCGCCCAGTACGAGCCGCCGGACGTCGACGAGGTCGTCTTCGACCTGAACTTCTTCCTGCTGGAGCAGCACGGCACCGACGGCGCTCCCGCCGGGCTCGACGGCTTCGTCGAGTACAGCAGGGAACTCTTCGACGAGGCCACGGTGGCCTCCATGGCGGAACGTCTGGTGCGGCTGCTCGAACAGGTCGCAGTGGAGCCGGAGTTGACGGTCGGCGCCATCGAGGTGCTCTCCGACGACGAGCGCCGCGCGCTCGCCGCCGGCAACCCGGTCGGCGCCCTGGGCGCCACCACCGTCCCGGCGTGCTTCGCGGCCCAGGCGGCGCGGACGCCCGAGTCGGTGGCCGTGGTGGCCGGCGACACCGAGCTGAGCTACCGGGAGCTGGACGAGCGCGCCAACCGGCTCGCCCGTGAACTGATCGCCCGCGGCGCCGGGCCCGAGCGGCTCGTCGCCCTCGCCCTGCCGCGCGACGAAGCCCTGCTGGTGGCCCTGCTCGCCGTGCTGAAGTCGGGCGCCGCCTACGTTCCGGCCGACTGCGAAGGCATCGCCGGGGCCGCGCTCCTGGTCACCGACACCGCGACCGCGCCCCCGCCGGCGGACGCCGTCCTGCCGCGCCTGGTCCTGGACGAGCCCGCCACGGTGACGGCCCTGGCCGCCCACAGCGGCGCCGACCTGGACGACACGGACCGCGCCGCGGCCCTGCTGCCCGGTCACCCCGCGTATCTGCTCTCCGGAGTGACCGGGGTGCACGGCGCGCTGGTCAACCGGCTCACCTGGTACGCCGACGCGTTCCCCGAGCAGCGCACGGCGGCCGTGCTCGCGACCACGCCCACCACTGCCGTCGACGGCCTCGTCGAACTGCTCGCGCCGCTGCTGTCCGGCGGCTCGGCGGTCCTGGCCGCACCGGAACTCGCCGAGAGCGTGTCCGCCCTCGCCGACACCGTGGTCCGGCACCGCGTGGCACGGCTCACCGTGCACCCCGGCCGCCTCGGCGCCCTCGCCGCGAGCGCGGAACTGCCCCGCATGACGGACGCCACCGTGTGGATGTGCGGCGACCAGCACCTGGACGCCGTGGCCGTCGAACGCTTCCGCACCGCCCTGCCCTCGGCGCGGCTCGTCACCCTCTACGCCTCCGCGGCGGCCGGCGCCGTCGCGGTCACCGGCGACCGGGCCGAGCCCGGCGCGGACGTCCTGATCGGGCGTCCGGTGCGCGACACCGGCGCGCTGGTCCTCGACGCGGCGATGCGCCCCGTGCCGGCGGGCGTCGTGGGCGAGCTGTATCTGACCGGTGCCGGACTCGCCCGCGGATACGCGGACCGCCCCGGTGAGACCGCCGCGCGCTTCATGGCGTGCCCGGTCGGACCCGAGGGGGCCCGTATGTACCGGACGGGCGACCGGGCGCACTGGAGCGCCGACGGACAGCTCGTCCTGGCCGAACGGACCGACGAGCGGACCCAACGGGCGGACGCGGAAGCCGAGTTGGCGGCCGTGACGGCTCGGCGCGAGCCGCGCGACCCGGTCGAGGAGGCCCTGTGCGGGCTCTACGCCCAGGTGCTCGGGGTGGAGACGGTCGGCGTCGAGGACAGCTTCTTCGACCTCGGCGGCCACTCCCTGCTCGCCACCAAGCTCGTCAGCCGGGCCCGCGCCGCCCTGCGCACCGCCCTGTCGGTCCGGGACGTCTTCGAGGCGCCGACCGTCGCCGAACTGGCCCTGCGGGCCAGGACCGGCGGCCGGCCGAGGCCCGCGCTCACCCCCGCCCCGCGCACCGGCGGCCTCCCGCTGTCCTCGGCCCAGCGGCGCCTGTGGTTCCTCAACCGGCTCGACCCGGAGTCGGCCGCCTACAACATGCCGCTCGCCGTCCGTCTCTTCGGCGCCCTCGACGTGGCGGCCCTGGACGCGGCGCTCGGCGACGTGGTGGCCCGGCACGAGAGCCTGCGCACGGTGTTCCCGGAGGTCGACGGCGAACCCCGTCAGGTGGTGCTGGACGCCGGCGAGGTGTGGAGCGGGCTGCGCGTCCAGGAGATGACCGAGGAGCGGCTCGCCGAGCTGACCCGGGCCGAGGCCGGCCGCGGCTTCGACCTCACCTCGCAGACGCCGCTGCGCGCCTTCCTGCACCGCACCGCCGACGACGAGCACGTCCTGCTCCTGATGCTGCACCACATCGCGGCCGACGGCTGGTCGCTCGCTCCGCTCGCCCGTGATCTGTCGCGGGCGTATGGGGTGCGGTGTGGTGGTGGTGTGGGTGAGTGGGGTGGGTTGCCGGTTCAGTATGCGGATTTCGCTGTGTGGCAGCGGGAGTTGTTGGGTGATGAGTCGGATGCGTCGAGTGTGGTGGCGCGTCAGGTGGGGTTTTGGCGTGAGCGGTTGGCGGGGTTGCCGGGGGAGTTGGTGTTGCCGTTCGATCGGGTGCGTCCGTCGGTGATGTCGCATCGGGGTGGTGTGGTGCCGTTCCGGGTGGGTTCGGTGGCGCATCGGGGTCTGGTGCGGTTGGCGCGTGAGTCGGGTGCGTCGTTGTTCATGGTGTTGCAGGCGGGCTTGGCCGCGTTGTTGTCGCGGTTGGGTGCGGGGGTGGATGTGCCGTTGGGTTCGCCGGTGGCGGGTCGTTTGGATGCGGCGTTGGACGACTTGGTGGGGTGTTTCACCAATACGTTGGTGTTGCGGACGGATGTGTCGGGTGATCCGTCGTTCCGGGTGTTGGTGGGTCGGGCGCGGGAGACGGCGCTTGCGGCGTATGCGCATCAGGATGTGCCGTTCGAGCGGTTGGTGGAGGTGCTGGATCCGGAGCGGTCGATGGGTCGCAATCCGCTGTTCCAGGTGATGCTCATCCTCCAGAACAACGAACGTCCCGAGCTGCGCCTGACCGGGCTGCGCGCCGAGCCGCAGGACATCCGGACCGACGCCGCCAAACTCGACCTCACCTTCAACGTCCTGGAGGATGAGAGCCCCGGCGGCGGCCTCGACGGATTCGTCGAATACAGCGCCGACGTCTTCGACGAGGCCACGGTGGTCTCGATGGCGGAGCGTCTGGTGCGGTTGCTCGAACAGGTCGCCGAGGAGCCGGAGTTGACGGTCGGCGCCATCGAGATGCTCTCCGCCGACGAGCGTCACCGCGCCCTCGTCGAGTGGAACGACACCGCCCGCCCGCTCCCGGACACCACGCTGCCGCGGGAGTTCCAGCGCCAGGCGGCGCGGACCCCCGACGCACTGGCCGTACTGGCCGGCGACACCGCGCTGAGCTACCGGGAGCTGAACGAGCGCTCCAACCGGCTCGCCCGCGAACTGATCGCCCGCGGCGCCGGACCCGAGCGGCTCGTCGCCCTCGCCCTGCCGCGCAGCGAGACGATGGTGGTGGCCCTGCTCGCAGTGCTGAAGTCGGGCGCCGCCTACCTGCCCGTCGACCCCGCGCACCCGAGCGAGCGCATCGCGCTGATCCTCGCCGACGCCGACCCCGCGCTCCTGGTCACCGACACGGCGACCGCGGCCCTGCTGCCCGGCACCGGGACGGCGCCCCTGGTCCTGGACGAGCCCGCCACCGTGACGGCCCTGGCCGTGCGCAGCGCGGCCGACCTGGACGACGGCGACCGCGCGGCGCCGCTGCTGCCCGGCCACCCCGCGTACGTGCTCTACACCTCGGGCTCCACGGGACGGCCCAAGGGCGTCATGATCGAGCACCGCAACCTGCTCAACTTCCTGCTGTCGATGGCCGAGCGCTTCCCGATGGGTCCCACCGACCGACTGCTCGCCGTCACCACCTGGTCCTTCGACATCGCCGGCCTGGAGCTCTACGTGCCGCTGCTCCGCGGAGCGGGTGTCGTCATCGGCGGGGACGGGGTGGTGCTCGACCCGGCGGCCCTGACCGCGCTCATCGAGCGGGCCGACGTCACCGTGATGCAGGCGACCCCGGCCCTGTGGCAGGAGCTGACCCTTCGGGACCCGGAGGCGGTCGCGGGGCTGCGCGTCCTGGTCGGCGGCGAGGCGGTCCCGCAGTCCCTCGCCGACACCCTGACGCGGCACGCCGCCGAGGTCACCAACCTCTACGGCCCGACCGAGACGACCATCTGGTCCACCGCGACCGCGCTCACCGCGGGCGAGCCCGTCACCCTGGGCCGCCCGGTGTGGAACACCGGCGTCCTCGTCCTCGACGACGGGCTGCGCCCGGTGCCCGCCGGGGTCGCGGGCGAGCTGTACCTCACGGGCGCGGGCCTGGCTCGCGGCTATGTGGGCCGGCCCGATCTGACCGCCTCGCGCTTCGTGGCCTGCCCGTTCGGGCCGGCCGGAGCGCGGATGTACCGGACGGGTGACGTGGTGCGCCAGAACGCGGACGGCCGGCTGGTGTTCGTGGGCCGCGCCGACGACCAGGTCAAGGTGCGGGGATTCCGGGTGGAACTCGGCGAGGTCGAGACCGTCCTGCTCGCCCACCCGTCGGTGGGCCGGGCCGTGGTGGTCGCCCGCGCGGACGGCGGGCGCGGCGGCGTCCTGGTGGCGTACGTGGTCCCGGCCGGCGAGGGGCCGGTGGACGCGACGGAGCTGCGGGAGTTCGTGGCCCGCTCGCTGCCCGCGTACATGGTGCCGCTCGTCGTCTGCCTGGAGACGCTGCCGCTCTCGCCGAGCGGCAAGGTCGACCGGCGGGCGCTGCCCGCGCCCGACCTCGCGGCGGCCGTGTCCTCGCGCGAGCCGCGCGACCCGGTCGAGGAGGCGCTGTGCGGCCTGTTCGCGCAGGTCCTCGGTCTGGAGCGGGTCGGGGTCGACGACAGCTTCTTCGACCTCGGCGGCCACTCGCTGCTCGCGGTACGCCTGGTCAGCCGGGCCCAGACGGCCGGACTGCGGTTCACCGTCGCCGATGTGGTGCTGCACCGCACGGTGGCCGAACTCGCCGTCCGCACCGAGAAGGCGGGCCCGGCCGCGGACGGAGTGCTCGACCCGTTCGCACCCGTACTGCCCATCCGGCCCGGCGGCGAGGCGCCGCCCGTCTTCCTCGTCCACAGCGGTCTCGGCTTCAGCCTTCCCTACGTGGGCCTGGCCGGGTACCTCGACCGGCGCCACCCGCTGTACGGCCTGCAGTCCACGGCCGCGGGCGGCGTGACGCCGATGCCGACCGACATCCGCGAGGTGGCCACCGAGTACATCGCCCACATCCGGCAGGTGCGCCCGCACGGGCCCTACCGGCTGCTCGGCTGGTCCTACGGCGGCGTCCTCGCGCACGAGATCGCCGTACAGCTCCAACAGGCGGGAGAGCAGGTCGACTTCCTCGCCAACCTGGACGGCTATCCCGGCCGCACCGCGCGGGACGCGGAGGACCACGACGACCGCGAACTGCTGCTGCGGGCCCTGGAGGCGCTCGGCCGCAGCCGCGCGGAATTCGACGGCCGCGAGGTCACCCCGGCCCAACTGCTCGACGCGCTGCGCACGATGGACCACCCGCTCGCCGAACTCGGCGAGGAGGGAGTGCCCCGGCTGCTGCGCCTGGCCCGCACGCACGGCGAACTGATGGACCGGTTCACCCCGGGCCGCTTCGACGGCGACATGCACCTGCTCGTCGCCACCCGCGAGTACACGCCGGACGAGGCCGACGGGCTGACCGGCCGCTGGGCCGGCCAGGTGGGCGGCGAGCTGCGGATCCACCGCATCGACTGCGGCCACGAGTACCTGATGCACCCCGGCCCCCAGGCGGTCGTCGGACGCGTCGTGGACGCGGCCCTCGACCGGCTGCCCGACACTCCCGCCGCCCCGGTGGCGAAGGACGCACCCGAGGAGGGCGAGCGCACATGGTGACGCTGGTTCAGATACGCAGGCCCGCGGCGCCGCTCGCGCTGGCCGTGGAGTCCCTCGCCGTGGCGGGGCGCCGGCTGCGACGGCTGCGCCGGGCCCCCGGCCGGCTGATCGGGATCATCATGAACCCGCTGGTGTCGATGGTCGTCCTCGGCTATCTGTTCCGGGGCTCCCTCTCGGTCACCGGGGCCGGCGGCTACATGGAGTACATCTTCGCCGGGGTCGCGGCCCAGGCCGGGCTCGCCGGCATCGGGCCCACCGCGGTGGCCGTCGCCGAGGACCTGCGCGGCGGCCTCGTGGCCCGGTTCCGCTCGCTGCCGATCTCCCGCCCGGCCGTGCTCATCGGGCACACGCTCGGCGACCTGGCCGTCGGTCTGATCGGCCTCGCGGTGGTCACCGTGCTCGGGGTGCTCTTCGGCTGGCGGCCCGACAACGGCCCGCTGTCGGTGCTCGCCGGGTTCGCCCTGCTCGCCCTGTTCATGTACGCGATGCTGTGGGTCGGAGTGCTGCTCGGCCTGTTCTCCCGCAACCTGGAGACGATCAACGTGGTCGCGGGGCTGGTGGCCGTGCTGTTCTCGTTCCTCTCCAACGCCTTCCAGTCCGTGGACCGGCTGCCGGCCGCGCTGCGCGCGATGGCCGAGTGGAACCCGGTCAGCGCGGTGGTCACCGAGACCCGCAGGCTCTGGGGCAACCCCACCGCGACCGGCGGGAGCTTCCCCACCGACCACGCCACGCTCGCCCTCGCGGTGTCCCTCGGGGTGGTCTTCGCCCTCACCGTGCTCCTGAGCCTGCGCCGCTACGGCACGGCCGCCCACTGAGCGGAGCCGTCCCAAGCCGCGCCCCAACACGCCCGTATTACACCGCACTTGACGCCCGTCAACGGAGAGACGCCATGGCACCGACCATGTCCATCGCACCAGATCTGGACCGGATCGACCTGACCGATCCACGGACCTTCGCCGAGACCGACCTGCGGGCGATGTGGGCCCGCTTCCGGGCCGAGCGGCCCGTCCATCTGCACCCCGCGACCGGCGGCGCGCCGCCCTTCTGGGTGCTGTCCCGGCACGCCGACGTGCTCGCGGTGTACCGCGACAACAAGCGGTTCACCTCGGAGCGCGGCAACGTCCTCGCCACGCTGCTCCAGGGCCAGGACTCGGCGTCGGGCAAGATGCTCGCCGTCACCGACGGACCGCGCCACCGCGAGATCCGCAACCTGATGCTCAAGTCCTTCTCGCCCCGGGTGCTCGCGCCGGTGGTGGAGGGCGTGCAGCGGCGCACCGACGCGCTGCTCGACGAGGCCCTGGACCGCGGCTCGTTCGACTTCGTGACCGACCTCGCCGACCACATCCCGATCAACACGATCGGCGACCTGATGGGCATCCCGGCCGCCGACCGCGAACAGCTGGTCCACTGGAACACCCAGACGCTGTCGCGGACCAGCTCCGAGCACGGCGCCGAGGAGGAGTGGCTGGCCCGCAACGAGATCCTGCTGTACTTCTCCGCGCTCGCCGCCGAACGCCGCCGCCACCCCGGCGACGACGTGCTCAGCGCCCTGGCCACCGGCGTCGTCGACGGCCGCCCGCTGAGCGAGGACGAGATCGTCTTCAACTGCTACAGCCTGATCCTCGGCGGCGACGAGTCCAGCCGGATGTCGTCGGTGGGCGCCGTCCTCGCGCTCGCCGAGCACCCCGAGCAGTGGCGCGCCCTGCGCGGGGACGCCGACCTGGAGACGGCCACCGAGGAGGTGCTGCGCTGGACCACCCCGGCGATGCACTTCGGGCGGCGCGCGCTGACCGACGTGGAGATCGGCGGGCGCACCATCGCCGCCGGCGACGTGGTCACCCTGTGGAACAGCGCCGCCAACTTCGACGAGGACGTCTTCGCCGAGCCCGACCGCTTCGACCTGGCCCGCACCCCCAACAAGCACGTCGCCTTCGGGCACGGCCCGCACTTCTGCCTGGGCGCCTTCCTGGGGCGCACGCACGTCTCGGCGATGCTCTCCGCGCTGCGCCGCAAGGTCGGCGGCATCGAGATCGCCGGCGCCCCCAGGACCCTCTACTCCAACTTCGTGTACGGGTACACCAGCCTGCCGGTCCGGCTCGACCGGGCCGCCTGAACTCCCGCGCCACCGAACGCCGGACCACCCGGAATACCCCTGACCGCGTACGACCGAAGAGAACGGAAGCGACGACATGCCGAACCCCTTCGACGACCAGGACGGCACGTTCCGGGTCCTGGTGAACGACGAGGCGCAGTACAGCATCTGGCCGGCCTTCGCGCCGACCCCGCCCGGATGGACGGTGGTCCTGGAGGAGAGCCCGCACGCCGCCGCGCTGGCCCATGTCGAGCAGCACTGGACGGACATGCGCCCGCGCTCCCTGCGCGAGCCGGCCCAAGACCCGGCGCGCTGAGGGAACGGGGCGGCCGACGTGGAGATGGCCATCCGGGCGGAGGGCATCCGCAAGCGGTACCGGGGCGTCGAGGCGCTCTCGGGGATCGACCTGAACGTCCGGGCCGGCACGGTGCTCGGCCTGCTCGGACCCAACGGGGCCGGCAAGACGACCACGGTGCAGGTGCTGACCACGCTCGTGCCGCCGGACGGCGGCCGGGCCGAGGTGGCCGGCTTCGACGTGGTGCGCCGGCCCGTCGAGGTGCGCCGGCGCATCGGCCTCGCGGGCCAGTACGCCGCGGTGGACGAGGTGCTCACCGGGCACGAGAACCTGGTCCTGCTCGGCAGGCTGCTGCACCTGGGCGGCCGGGCGGCGCGGCGCCGGGCGGACGAGCTCCTGGAGCGCTTCGACCTGGCGGGCGCGGCCCACCGCCCCGCGCACACCTACTCCGGCGGCATGCGCAGGCGGCTCGACCTCGCGAGCTGTCTGATCACCTCGCCGCCCGTGCTGTTCCTCGACGAGCCGACCACGGGTCTGGACCCGGTGAGCAGGCTCGCCCTGTGGGACCTGGTCAGGGAGCTGGTGGCCGGCGGGGTGACGCTGCTCCTGACCACCCAGTACCTGGAGGAGGCCGACGTCCTGGCCGATCAGATCGTGGTCGTGGACTCCGGCCGGGTGATCGCCGACGGCACCCCGGACCAGCTGAAGCGCAAAGTGGGCGGCGACCGGCTGGAGTTGACGGTCCCCACGCCCTCGGACGTCGGCGCGGTGCTCACCGCGCTCGGCAGCGCCCTGACCACCGCCCCGACGGTGGACGAGGCGAAGGGCCAGGTCTCCATCCTCCTGGACGACGGCCTCGGCGACGTCGCGGACGTCGCGGTGGCCCTGCGCGGGGCGGGCGTCACCGTCTCGGACTTCGCGCTGCGCCGCCCGACCCTGGACGACGTGTTCGCGCAGCTGACCGGTGGGCCGCCGTCCTGAACACCCCGCGCCGGCCCGTCGGGGGAACCCGCGCCGCCGTCGCGGACCTGGTGGCGGCGGGCCCCTGTGCGCCCGCCGCCCGCACGTTCAGCCCTGCGCCGCGTACTTGGCGGTGACCGTCGTCCAGCGCTCCAGCAGGTCCGTCGCCGCACCCGAGTCGATCGCCCCGGCGGCCCGGCCCATGCCCTCGGCGAGCCGCTCGGTGACGGGCCGCCCGCTCGGGTGCAGGGCGGCGAGGCCCGCGGCGGCCGACAGCAGGACCGCGTCCCTGACCGGGCCGCGCGCCCCCGCGAAGGTCTCCCGGGCCACCCGCGCGTTGTGGGCGCGGTCACCGCCGCGCAGGGCCTCGGGCGGCGCGCAGGCGATGCCGAGGTCGCGGGGGTCGAAGGTCTCGCACCGCACCCGGGACTCGTGGACCGACCAGATGGTGGAGGTAGTGGTGACCGTCAGCTCGTCCATCCCGTCGTCGCCCCGGAAGACCAGCGCCGACACCCCGCGCCGGGCCAGCACCTCGGCGAGCAGCGGCCCGAGCCGGGCGTCGGCCACGCCGATGGCCTGCGCCGCCGGGTCGGCGGGGTTGGCGATCGGGCCGAGCGCGTTGAAGACGGTGCGCACACCGATCTCCCGGCGGGGCGCGGCCGCGTGCCGCATCGCCGGGTGGAACACCGAGGCGAAGCAGAAGGTGATGCCGGTCTCCTCGGCGACCGTGGCGACCAGCTCGGGCGCGAGGTCCAGGGCCACGCCGAGCTCTTCGAGCACATCGGCTGAGCCGCACGCCGAGGACGCCGAGCGGTTGCCGTGCTTGACGACCCTGGCCCCCGCGGCGGCCGCGACGACCGCCGACATGGTGGACACGTTCACGCTGTTCGAGCCGTCGCCGCCGGTGCCCACGATGTCCAGGGTCGGACCCGCCACCCGCAGCGGCACCGCGTGCCGGCGCATGGAACCCACCAGGCCCTCGATTTCGCCGGCCGTCTCGCCCTTGGCGCGCAGGGCCACCAGGAAAGCGGCGAGGGCAGCCGCCCCGACACTTCCCGACATCACCCGGTCCATCGCCCAGGAGCATTCCCGGGTCGTCAAATCCCGCTGCTCCACAAGCGAGTTCAGCAATTCCGGCCAGGTACGGCCCTGGGGCTCGGCAGTCATGGGGAATCTCCTCGAAAGGCGCCGACGGAAGGGTGCGCGATCCATTCTGTGAGGCGCGCCCCGCGCCCTCCAGACCACTGTTCGACGAGAAATGCGGTCCAATTCGTGAAGGGGGAGGGGTCCGATGGCCCTGCACATGGCGGTGGAGGTGGTCAGAGACTCCTCGGATTCCCTGACCTCGCAGATCCAGGATTTCATCAAGCGGGAGATAACCGGGGGAATTCTGCACCCCGGCACCCGGCTGCCGTCCAGCCGACGGCTCGCGGACGACCTCGACGTCTCGCGCAGCGTCGTCGTGGAGGCGTACGGACAACTGGTCGCCGAGGGCTATCTGGAGGCGGTCCAGGGGGCGGGCACCCGTGTGGTGCGCCACCTGGACGGCGGGCGGAGCGTGGTGCCCGCGCTCCTGGAGGAGCCCGCGGCGCCCGGGGCGCCGGACGGGGGGCCCGGGGCGCCCGGGCCGCACGACGGGGAGCCCGCGCGGCCGGTCCGCTGGGACCTGCGGCCCAGCGGCGGCAACATCCCCGCCTTTCCGCGCCGCGAATGGCTCAGCTGCTACCAGCGCGTCCTGTACGCGGCGGACCCGGCCGACCACGACTACCCCTCGCTCGCGGGGGAGGCGGACCTGCGCCTCGAACTCGCCCGTTTCCTCGGCCGGTTGAGGGGGGTGCGCACCTCGCCCGGGCAGCTGATGGTGGTGGCGGGCTTCGCCCAGACCCTCGGCCTGATGTGTGCGGCGCTGCCCCGGCTCGGCATCCACGCCCTGGCCATCGAGGACCCGGGCCACCCGGGCCAGCGCCAGTTCGTGCGCGAGAGCGGGCTGCGGGCCGTGCCGGTGCCGGTCGACGCCGAGGGCATCGACGTGGCGGCGCTGGCCGCGTCCGGGGCGCGCGCGGTGCTGGTCACCCCGGCCCACCAGTTCCCGACCGGCGTCACCCTCTCGCCGCGCCGCCGTGAGCAGCTGTGCCGCTGGGCGCGCGAGGTGGACGGCTGGGTCCTGGAGGACGACTACGACGGCGGCCTGTGGTACGAACCCGGCGCCCGGCCGCTGGCCCTCCAGCGCACCGACCCCGAGCGGGTGGTCTACGCCGGCACCGCGAGCAAGTCCCTCGCCCCGGGGCTGCGGCTGGGCTGGCTGGCGGCGCCCGAGCCGGTGCTCGACCTGCTGCTGCGCGCCCGCGCCCGCCAGGACCTCGGCACCGAGACCCTCACCCAGCTGACCTTCGCCGAACTGCTGCGCAGCGGCCTCTTCGACCGGCATCTGCGCCGCCTCAACTCGCTGGCCCGCAGCCGCCGCGAGTGCCTGGAGGAGGCGGTGCGCCGCCATCTGCCCGGAGCCGCCGTGCTCGGCCGGGGCGCCGGACTGCACGCCTACCTCCGGCTGCCCCGGGGCACCGACGAGGCGGCCCTGGTGGCCCGGGCGCTGCGCCGCTCGGTACTGCTGCGCGGCGCCGCGCCCTTCCACGCCGGGCCCGGCCGCAGCGCCCCGGCGCTGGTGGTCGGCCACGCCCACCTGCCGCGCTCGGGCGTGTCCGAAGCGGTGCGCGCACTGGCGGCGGCCGCCTGGCGATGAGCGGGATCAGACCCGTACGAGCGGCGCTTCGGAGCGCCAACCGGTCACTTGTGCAAGGAAGTTGTCGAGCATGGTGAGGCCGCCCGTGGTGGTGATGGACTCCGGGTGGAACTGCACGCCCTCCATCGGCAGGGTGCGGTGGCGCAGGCCCATCAGATAGCCGTGGTCGACGGCGACGGCCGTGGCCACCAGCTCGTCGGGCAGGGGATCGGACACGATCAGGGAGTGGTAGCGGGTCACCTCCAGGGTGTGCCCGAGCCCTTCGAACAGACCGGCCCCGTCGTGCCGGACCGTGCTGGTCCGCCCGTGCATCACCTGCTCGGCGACCTCGATCCGGCCGCCGTACGCGAGGGCCATCGCCTGGTGGCCCAGACAGACCCCGAGCAGCGGGACCCGCCCGGCGAACCGGTGCACCAGGTCCACATGGCCCGAGCGCGCCGGATGGCCGGGGCCCGGGCCGAGCACCACCGCGTCGGGCTCGCGGGCGGCCAGCTCGTCGGGGGAGCAGGTCAGCGACCGCACGACCTCGGTCCGCGCGCCGAGCGTGCGCAGGTACTGGTCGATGATGTGCACGAAGCTGTCGTACGCGTCGATCAGCAGCACCTTCATGCCGACAGCTCCTCACCGGTCAGCGCCCAGTAGGCGGCCCCCATCTTCGCCAGCGTCTCGCGCCACTCCGACTCGGGCTCCGACTGCGCCACCATGCCCGCCGAGCTCTGCGTCGAGTACGTGTGGCCGTCGTACTCCACCGTCCTGATGGTCAGCGCCAGTTCGCTCCAGCCGCGCACGTCGACCAGGCCCACCGCGCCCGCGTAACTCCCGCGCCGCTCCTGCTCCAGGGTGTCGATGATCTCCATGGCGCGGACCTTGGGGGCGCCCGTCATGGTGCCCGCGGGGAACGTGGCGCGCAGTGCCCGCCAGGTGTCGACGTCGGGTTCGAGGCGTCCGGTGACCGTCGAGACGAGGTGGAAGACGTGCGAGTACGTCTCCACCGCCATCAGCCGGTCCACCGGCTGCGTGCTGGGCCGGGTCACCCGCCCGATGTCGTTGCGGCACAGGTCCACCAGCATGATGTGCTCGGCCTGCTCCTTGGTGCTCTCGCGCATCTCCTTGACGCGGCGCTGGTTCTCCTCGTCGTCCCCGCCGCGCCGGGCGGTGCCGGCGATGGGCCGCATGGTGATCTCGTCGCCCTCGATCCGGTAGAACAGCTCGGGGCTCGCCCCGATGAGGGTGCGCCCGGCCCGCGGCATCAGATACATGTACGGCGAGGGGTTGCGGGCCCGCAGCCGCCGGTACACGTCCACGGGGGCCAACTCGGTGCGCACGTCGATGCGGTGGCCGATCTGGATCTGGTAGATGTCGCCGACCCGGATGTGTTCGAGGCACCGCTCGGCCCAGCCGAGGAACGTCTCGTGGCTCACGCTGTCGCGCACCGACAGCGCGGCGGGCGCCGCCGGCACCGGTGGACGCACGCCGTCGCGCCGCACGCTCCAGGCGAACCCGGCGGCGAGCGCCGCGTCCGCGCGGCGCGGTACGTCCGCGAACGCGGCGCTCTCGGCGGCCAGTTGGCGCACGCCGCCGCGGGCCAGGTCGTACCAGACGGTGTCGCGGAACAGGGTGAGCGTGATGTCCGGGCCGCCCGCCGCCTTGGTGCGCCGGGGCAGCGTCTCCATGTGCCAGGCCGACTCGTAGGCGAACGTGGCCAGGAACCCGAAGGCGTACGCCGTGGCCGGGACGTCGGTCGTGACGTCGAACAGGGCCTGGGCCCCGGCGAGCAACGCCCACATCTGCTCGGCCGAGCCGAAGGCGAGCCGGTGCGTGCCGTCCGTGACGGTGTGGTCCGTCATCCCGGCCCCGCCGGCCCGCGCGGCCAGCGCCTCGGCGATCCGCGCCGCCCCGTCGATCTCCAGATGCCCGTCGTGCACCCGGATCTCGGCCAGCCGGCCGAAGCCGACGACGGCCCAGCGGCGGTCCTGGTCGGCGCCGTCCACGCTCTCGAAGAGGAACACGTCGTCGGCGGCCAGGGTCTCGCGCAGCCGGACGTACAGATCGAGGGGGTCGTGGTGCGGCAGCGCCGTATCGGTGACCCGCACACCGATCGTGCTGGATTCCGGCATGGTGAACTCCTTTGCTGAATACGGTGATGGGGCCCGGTGGCGGCGCGGATCACGCGGCCGGAACCAGGAAATCAGCGGGCCCGCCCCAGGGGCCAGACCAATTCGCCGCTCCTCGTACGGACCACTCCGGAATTGCTTGACCCCGGTGGTCCTCTTGGGCTGACCTGGTGGCGGCCCCCCACCGAAACGGGCCGCCGCCCGTATTTCGCTCGCCGTATTGTTCTGCCGCTCTTCCGCCCCGTCCGCCGTACCGGAGGCAGTCATGAGAAACAGCATCTGGGACACCGAATTGAATGCGCGCACCGATGGCGCCGCACATTCCTGGCGCGCCCGCCCCGCCGCCCAGCAGCCCGACTGGCCCGACCGGGCCGAACTGCGTTCCGTGACAGCGGGGTTGGAGCAGGCGCCCCCGCTGGTCTTCGCCGCCGAATGCGACCTGCTGCGCCGGCGCATGGCCGCCGTCGCCCGGGGCGAGGCCGTGCTGCTGCAAGGGGGCGACTGCGCCGAGACGTTCGCGGGCACCACCACCGACGGCATCCACGGCAAGCTGAGGACGCTGCTGCAGATGGCCGTGGTGCTCACCCACGCCACCGCCCTGCCCGTCGTCAAGATCGGCCGGATGGCCGGCCAGTACGCCAAGCCGCGCTCGCAGAACCACGAGGTGCGCGACGGCGTGACCCTGCCCTCCTACCGGGGCGACGCGGTCAACGGCCTGGAGTTCACCGCCGCGGCCCGGCGCCCCGACCCGGCCCGGCTGCGCGCGATGTACGAGGCCTCGACCACCACCCTCAACCTGGTGCGCGCCCTGACCACGGGCGGCTTCGCCGACCTGAACCAGGTGCACGCCTGGAACCGGGGGTTCGTGGCCGACTCGCACGTCGGCGAGCAGTACGAGGAACTCGCCGACGAGATCGACCGCAGCCTCGCCTTCATGCGGGCCTGCGGCGTGGACACCCGGGAGCTGGGCACCGCCGAGTTCTTCGTCGGCCACGAGGGCCTGCTGCTCGACTACGAGGCCGCCCTCACCCGCACCGACTCCGAGTCGGGCCGCGCGTACGCCACCAGCGCCCATCTGCTGTGGATCGGCGAGCGGACCCGGGACCTGGACGGTGCGCACATCGAGTACTTCTCGCGGATCGCCAACCCGATCGCGGTCAAGCTCGGCCCCACCGCCGGGCCCGACACGGTGCTCGGCCTGATCGACCGCCTCGACCCGGACCGCGAACCGGGCCGGCTGACCTTCGTGGTGCGGGCCGGGGCCGAGCGCATCCGCGATGTGCTGCCCACCCTGGTGGAGAAGGTCAACGCCGAGGGGGCGCAGGTGTGTTGGGTCAGCGACCCGATGCACGGCAACACGATCACCGCGGCCAGCGGCCACAAGACCCGCAGGTTCGACGCGATCCTGGACGAGGTGCGCGGCTTCGTGGAGGTGCACGACGCGCTCGGCAGCCACCCGGGAGGCATCCATGTGGAGCTCACCGGGGACGACGTCACCGAGTGCGTGGGCGGCGGCAACGCGGTGCTCGCCGAGGAACTGCACCACCGCTACGAGACGGCGTGCGACCCCCGGCTCAACTCCACCCAGTCGCTCGACCTGGCGTTCCGGCTGGCCCGTATGTACCGCGAGCGCAACCGCGTCAACACCCGCTCGCGCAGCGCTCGATGAGTCCGAACGGCGGCTCCTGGGCCAGATAGAAGTGGTCGCCCGCCGGTGTGTGCAGCGCGAACGGGCCCCGGGTCACCTCCCGCCACGCGGACGCCTGCTCGGCACTCACCCGGGGGTCGGCCGCGCCGACCAGCGCGGTGACGGGGCACTCCAGCGGGGCGGCGCGCGTCGCGGAGTACGAGGACAGCATCCGGAAGTCGGCCCCGATGTAGGGCAGGACGAACTCGACGAAGGCCGGGTTGGCGAGCAGTTCGGCATCCGTGCCGCCGAGCTCGACGAGGGCGGCCGCGACGGAGGCGTCGTCCCCGTACGCGTGCGGGTCGGGCCGCATGAGGTGCGGGGCCCGCGCGCCGGAGGCGAAGAAGTGGGTGGGGGCTCGGGTTTGGGCGGGGTTGGGGGTTTGGGCTTGGGCGGGGGTCGGGGCGTGGACGTGGGATTGGGCTCGGGCGGGGGACGGGGTATGGGCCTGGGCGGGCCCGGCGTCCTTGGCCGCGAGTGCCACCGCCGTCTCGTACCCGACGATCGCGCCCATGCTGTGCCCGAAGAACACGGCGGGCCGCTCGTCCTCGGCCAGGGCCTCGGCCAGTTCGCCGGCGATGTCGCGGGCCATCGTGGCCAGGTGCTCCGCGGGCGCCTCCGCCATCCGCTCGGCCCGCCCCGGGTAGCAGACGGCGTGCACCTCGAAGCCGTCGAGTGCCTTGCCCCAGTTCTGGAAGAAGTACGGCGAGCCCCCGGCGTGCGGGAAGCAGATCAGGCGCCGCGCCGCGAACGGCCTCGGCGCGACGCGCTGTATCCAGACCATCGAGCCCCCAGATTCCGTCCCACACGGCCACGCGACTGCGGGCACGCCCGACCGATGGTCCCGTCGCGACCTGACACCGGGCTGACGCGGGGGTGTCGTTTGGTGCGGGGTGCGGGGGTGTCTGGTGGCACGCGGTGCATCGGGGGTGCGGGGTGCGGGCGGCACGCGGGGCCCGGCGCACGAAAGCGGCGCACCCGGTGCCGCGGGTGCGCCGCTTCCGTCTGGGGGTGCTGGATGCTTCGCGTCAGACGTCGAGGTCCTGGTCGAAGCGGTCCTGCTCCGGCCGGCGGGCGCGCTGCGACGCGTCCTGGCCCTTGTCCTGGGCCTGGCGGGCGCGGTCCTGAGCGTCGCCCTTCTTGTCGCCCATGGCCTGCTTGGCCTTGCCCTGGAGCTCCTGCGCCTTGTCCTGGAACTGGTCCTTGATGCCCATCTGGTGTCACTCCTACTGGGGGTGTTGGGGCGGCGGGCCGGGGCTGTTCCCTCGGCTCCGCCGGGCCTTGACCAGCGTGGCATGGGGTGGGGCGCTCCGCATTTCGGTGGATACGGAGCGTCACGGGTGCGGGCCGGCCCCCGGGGCCCCCGGCCCCCTGCGCCCCGCGGCCGACCGCGAATCCCAGCCCCCCCAGGGGCACGGGGAACTGCGCGCCCAGCCACGCACGGCCGGCGGTCGACTGCGTAGGCCAGCCCCCCAGGGGCGCGAGGAACTGCGCGCCCAGCCACGCACGGCCGGCAGTCGACTGCGTAGATCAGCCCCCAGGGGCGCGGGGAACTGCGCGAACGGGCCCCACGGTCCGCAGACGAAGGTGCCCCGCACCGGGGTGTCACGCTTCCGCGTGTGCGTGGTCGAGTGCGGCTCGTTGTGGGCTGGTCGCGCAGTTCCCCGCGCCCCTAGTAGGTGGGTCGGCGCCCGACATCCTCAGCCTGCCCCTGCAAGGGCAAGCTTCCGCATGTGCGTGGACCCGTGCGACCCGTCGTGGGCTGGTCGCGCAGTTCCTCGCGCCCCTGTAGGTGGGCCGGGATCGAGGCGTTCCCCGCGCCCCTGGTAGGTGGGCCGGGGCTCGGTTCTTTGGCCTGCCCCGCCAGGGGCAAAGGGGTGGGATGGTACCGCGTAGCATGCGGAATCGCGCAGCAGTTCGCAGCAGGTCGACTAGGAGCACCGTACCCGTGGAAATACCCCCGCCCCCCGCCCCCGGGCAGCCCCAACCCCCGCAACCGGGCCAGGGGTACGGCTGGCCGGCGCCGCAGCCGGGGCCGGGGCCGCAGGGACAGCCCGGCCCGTATCCGGGGCAACCGATGGACGGCGGGCCCGGCCCGTATCCGGGGCAGCCCATGGACGGCGGGCCCGGCCCGTACCCGGGGCAGCCTACGCACGGCGGGCCCGGGCCGTATCCGGGGCAGCCCATGGACGGCGGGGGCGGCCTCCACCCGGGGCCGGTGCATGGCGGGGGGCCTTGGTACCCGTACCCCCAGGCCCCCCAGCGCCCACCCGTGAGCGGCCTGGCCATCGGCTCGCTGGTCGCGGGCATCCTGTGCTGCATACCCCCGCTCGGTCTGGTCCTCGGCGTGTGCGCCCTCGGGCAGATCAAGAAGAAGGGGCAGCGCGGCAAGGGCATGGCCGTCACCGGTCTGGTGCTCTCGACGATCAGCACGCTCCTGGTGGCCGTGTCGATCGCGACGGGCGGACTCGCCGACGGCTGGAGCGGGTTCAAGCGTGGCTGGAACAACTCCGTGGCCTCCTCGCGCAGCACCCTCGACCTGCGCAAGGGCGACTGCTTCGACGTGCCCGGCGGCAAGCTGGAGCGCGAGGTCGCCTCGGTGCGGATCGTGCCGTGCTCCGGCAGGCACGACGCCGAGGTGTCCGGCTCCTTCCGGTTGTCCGGCACCTCCTACCCGGGCGCGAGCGCCATCGCCGCCCAGGCGGACACGCGGTGCTGGGAGGTGGAGCAGTCGTACGCCATGGACCGGTGGAAGGTGCCCGCCGAGGCGGAGCCGTACTACTACACGCCGAGCGCGAAGAGCTGGGGGCTCGGGGACCACTCGGTCACCTGCGCGTTCGCCTCGGAGCACAGCAAGCTCGAAGGCTCGGTCCGCAACGACATCAGCACGCTCGACGCCGACCAGGTCGCCTTCCTCGACGCCGTCAACGGCGTCGACCGGGTCATGGCCAAGGCGCCCGACGAGGACGAGGTCGAGGACGACCTGCCCGCGTTCCAGAAGTGGGCGATCCAGGTCTCCGGCACCCTGTCCGCCGAGGCATCCCTGCTGGGCGAGCACCCCTGGCCGGCCCGTCTCAAGCCGTCCGTCCAGCCGTACATCGACGGCCTGCGGACCGCGCAGAAGGAGTGGCTGGTGGCCGCGGGCACGCAGGACGCGGACGCGTTCTACCTCCACTCCGGTGCGGCGGACACCGCGATGAAGCAGTCCGTCGAGATCACCGCGCGCGGCGCCCTGCGCCTCGCGACGACCCCGCCGTCCACCGACGGCGACTCGGGGGCCGGCGGCGCGACGGGCGGACCGGGCGGCGGAGGCACCGGCGGTGGCTCCGGCGGTGGCAACGCCCCCGCGTCCGGCGGCAGTTCCGGAAGCAATGGTTCCAAGAGCGTCTGAGGAGGTCCCGGGAGGGGCAGAACGTACCCGCTGTACCGCGGGTACGCCCTGGGTAGAGGCGCTTCATCACTTCGAGTGAATGTTTGGCCTCTGCTTGCGGTCGCCAACCCACGGTTGCCACGCTGTTGCAGTCTGTCAACCTGATGGGAGTGGCCAGTGACATTCGGTGAGCAGCCGGCCTATCTGCGCGTAGCCAGCGATCTGAGGCAGAAGATCGTGAGTGGTTCGCTGCCGCCGCACACCCGCCTCCCCTCGCAGGCCAGGATCCGTGAGGAGTACGGGGTTTCGGACACGGTGGCCCTGGAGGCCCGCAAGGTCCTGATGGCGGAGGGCCTGGTGGAGGGCCGTTCCGGTTCGGGCACGTACGTGCGCGAGCGTCCGGTGCCGCGCCGGGTCGCCCGCTCCGGATACCGGCCCACCAAGGGGGCGAGCCCGTTCCGCCAGGAGCAGGCCGAGGAGGCCGCGCGCGGCACCTGGGAGTCGAACAGCGAGCAGGAGGAGGCGAGCGTCGAGATCGCCGCCCGGCTCGGCATCAGTCCGGGCGACCGCGTGATGCGGACGCGCTACGTGTTCCGGGACGCGGGCGAGCAGATGATGCTGTCCACGTCGTGGGAGCCGCTCGCGGTCACCGGCCGCAGCCCGGTGATGCTGCCCGAGGAGGGGCCGCTCGGCGGCTGCGGGGTGGTGGAGCGGATGGCCGCGATCGACATCGTGGTGGACAACGTGGTCGAGGAGGTCGGCGCCCGCCCCGGGCTCGCGGAGGAACTCCTGACGCTCGGCGGAGTCCCCGGCCATGTCGTGCTCGTCATCGAGCGGACGTACTTCGCCTCGGGCCTCGCGGTGGAGACGGCCGACGTGGTCGTCCCCGCCGACCGCTATCGGATCGCCTATCACCTGCCGGTGAAGTAGGGCCGCCGGGCACGGCGGAACGGAAGGGACAAGGGGCGCACCCACGAGGTGCGCCCCTTTCGTATCTGCGGCCTGTGACCGAATTCGTATCTCTTTGTGCAAACACGTATCCGCTGAGTAAAGGTCAGGCGTAGGCTCGGGCATATGCGGATTGGGGTTTCCTGCGGATGCTTACTGACCTGCACGCCGACGCCGGGAGGGGCGCGATGAACGACAGTGGCGCGGTGCTCAGCTGGTTGGTGATACGGCAGGACGACAACGGCAACCAGTACCGCGTCGGCAAGTACGCCACACAGGCCGAGGCGCAGCGCATCGCGGACAGCCTCGACGACCGGGGCCACAAGCAGCTGTACTGGGTCGAGCGGATCGGCGCCCCCGCCCAGTAGTGGTCCACCACCGCCCGGCAGTCGCCCGCCCCTGCCCGGCAGCAGCCCGCCCGCGCCCGGCAGTGGTCCGGTCCACCCCGGCCCGCGGGCCGGCGCACGCCCGCGCCCCGGGTAGGGTCCTTCTCGGCCAGGTTCGCCACGCGAGGACGCCAGGGAAGGAGCCCGGGGTGCTGATCGACACCGTCGCCTGGGTGAGGACCGAGGGGGGCCGCATCCTGTGCGCGCGCCCGCGCGGCAAGGGCGTCTTCTATATTCCGGGCGGAAAGCGCGAGGGCGCGGAGAGCGACCTCGAAACGCTGGTGCGGGAGATCGAGGAAGAGCTGACGGTACGGCTCGATCCCGCGACGGCCGTCCACGTCGGCACCTACGAGGCGGGCGGTCCGGGTCTGCCGGCGGACGCCGTGGTGCGGATGGCCTGCTACACCGCCGAGTACCGGGGCGAACTCGCGCCGAGCAGCGAGATCGAGGACATGGCGTGGTTCTCGTACGCCGACCGCGACCGGGTGCCCCCCGTCGACCAGCTGCTGTTCGACGATCTCAAGTCCGCGGGCGAGCTGGCCTGAGGCTCAGGCCGACCGATGCCGACCGATGCCGACCGAGGCTGAACGGGGCCGAGCGCCGGCCGTCCGACGCCGGTCGGGTCAACGCCCCGGAATGTGCGCCACGGTGCCGCCATACGCCCCATAAAGGGATACGGCATACCAAATTTCGGGTATGTGCCTATTAACCGTTTTCAAACCCCCCGGACTTCGGATACGGGTGATCGGCGTGATCGACACCTCGGGCGAGTGCGCCGAGTGGACCTTCCCTGCTGAACCGGGAGCCGTACGGACCGCCAGGCACGCCGTCCGGGACGCCCTGCGCGGCTGGGCCCTCGATTCCGCTTCCGTGGACGTGGCCGTCCTGCTCGTCAGCGAGCTGGTCACCAACTCGCTGCGGTACGCCTCCGGGCCCATCGGGGTGCGGCTCGACCTGCTCGACGCCACCACCCTGCTCGTCGAGGTGTCCGACCCGATTCCGGATCCGCCCGTCGAACGCACCGCCGGAATCGACGACGAAGGGGGCCGCGGGATGCAGCTCGTGGCCTGTTCCGCGCGGCGCTGGGGGACCCGCCGTGGCAGAACGGGCAAGACCGTGTGGTTCGAGCTGGCTCTGCATGGTTAGAAGGAGGGAGGGACGGACGATCACAAGGCCCGGACCGGGAACCCGCCGACAACGGCTGGAAAAGAACGAGACCGGGATGTGATCGTGAACGCCGTGCCTGCTGGGGCCGTAGTGCTGAATACTGCGGTCAAGGCCGGTCCGGTGCGGTGAGCTGGAGGGGACGGTCGCGTGAGCGAGATACCTGAGACGGCTGGCGATGTCGTGTGGCAGAGCAGTCCGCCTGGCTCGATCTATGACTACATACGCGTCGCCTCGTTCTCGATCGGGCCCGACGGGCTGATCGAGCAGTGGAGCCTGCGGGCCGAGGAGCAGTTCGGCCTGGCCGCGACGGCCGTGATCGGGCGCGATCCCGTAGAGGCCTTCATGCCCCCCGAGCTGCGCCCGCGCGGGCACCGCCGGGTCGCGGAGATCCTGGACGGCAAGGAATGGACGGGCGTCGTCCCGTTCCGGATGCCGTCGGCCGACGGCGGCGAGCGCGCCCAGGGTCTCGCCGAGCTGTACGTCATGCCGAGCCGTACCGCCACCGACGAACGCGCGGCCCTCTGTATCGTCGTGGACGTACGCGCTCTGCGCGGCATCGAGACCGACCTGGCCGCCTCGCAGGCCATATTCGGTCAATCTCCCTACGGCTTCCTGCTGTTCGGTACGGACCTCACGGTGCTGCGCACCAACCGCCGGTTCGCCACCGTCTTCGGCGGCGCCCCCGAGGAGCACCGCGGCCATACCGTGCACGACTACCTCAGCCGCCCCGAGGCCGACCGGATGGCGGCGGCGCTGCAACGCGTCCTGGAGACCGGGGAATCCGTCAACGACCTCCAGATAGTCGGCGCGGCCCCCGGCGGCTCCGACCGCCGGCACTGGTCGATCAACCTCTACCGGGTGCACAGCGGCACCGGCCGCCCGATCGGCGTCGCGGGCCTCGGCATCGACGTGACCCGCCGTCACAACGCCGCCCGCGAGGCCGCCGACGCCCGCCGCAACCTGGCGCTCCTCAACGAGGCGGGCGCCCGCATGGGCAACTCCCTCGACCTGGAGACCACCGCCCGCGAACTGCTCGACATCACCGTCCCGGGCTTCTGCGACCTGGCGTCCGTCGACCTCTACCAGGCCCTGCTCACCGGCGACGAACCCGCCTCCGGCACCCCCGAGGGCCCCGGCGAGCTGCGCCGCGTCGCCTTCGCCAGCGCCGTCTCGGACGGGCCGCTGACCGGGGGCGAGCACGCGGTGGGCGTGGGCGACGTGCACCGCTACCCCTTCCACACCCCGTACGCGAGCGCCCTGCGCACGGCCCGCGTGCACACCGTGCGGGGGGCCGACGGCGGGCTGGTGCACACCATCCTGGCCGTGCCCATGGTGGCCCACGACACCGTCGTCGGCCTGGTGCAGTTCGCCCGCGCCAAGGGCAGCGAACCGTTCGGCGAACGCGACCGCGCGCTCGCCACCGAACTCGCCTCGCGCGCCGCCGTCTGCATCGACAACGCCCGCCTCTACCGCAGGGAGCACGAGCGCGCGCTGATCCTCCAGCGCTCCCTGCTGCCGCCGGGCGACCCCGAGGCCGCCGGGCTCGACATCGCCTGCCGCTACCTGCCCGGCAGCGCCGAGTCCGAGGTGGGCGGCGACTGGTTCGACGTGATCGAGCTGCCGGGCCACCGCACCGCGCTCGTCATCGGCGACGTCATGGGACGCGGTCTGCGCGCCGCCGTCGCCATGGGCGAACTGCGCACCGCGGTGCGGACGCTGGCCCTGCTCGACCTGGAGCCCGCCGAAGTGCTCTCGCACCTGGACGAGATCGCCCGCGGTCTCGGCGCGCCCGGCGGCAGCCAGCAGGCGTCCCGCGTCGCGCACAAGTCCCGCGACGCCGACCTCTCCGAGGTGTACCTGGCGACCTGCGTGTACGCCGTGTACGACCCGGTCACCCGCCGCTGCACGTTCGCCAACGCCGGGCACCTGCCGCCCGTCCTGGTCGAACCCGGCGACGACCCGGGGGAGCCCGCGATGCTGCTCGACGTGCCGCCGGGGCTGCCGCTCGGGGTCGGCGGCGAGCCCTTCGAGGAGGTCGAGGTCGACCTGCCCGAGGGCGCGCTGCTCGCCCTGTACACCGACGGCCTGGTCGAGTCGCGCGACCACCCCCTCGAAGAGGGCCTCAACGCCTTCCGCAAGACCCTCACCGACCCGGACCGGCCCCTGGAGGACGTCTGCGACCAGGTGCTCGGCTCGCTCGACACCCGGCACGGCGAGGACGACATCGCCCTCCTGCTCGCCCGCATCCAGGGCCTGCCCGCGGACGCGGTCGGCGATTGGCGGCTGCCGCGCGAGCCCCGCTCGGTGGGACGGGCCCGCGAACTGGCCCGCACCCAACTGCTCGCCTGGGACCTCGGCGACCTCGTCGACACCACCGAGCTCCTGGTCAGCGAGCTGGTCACCAACGCGCTGCGCTACGGGGACGGGGAGATCCGGCTCCGTCTCCTGCGCGACCGCACGCTGGTGTGCGAGGTGTGGGACGCGGGGCTCGTGCAGCCGCGGCGGCGGCGGGCGCGGGACACCGACGAGGGGGGGCGGGGGCTTCAGCTGGTGGGGTTGCTCAGTGCGGCGTGGGGGGCTCGGCGGACGCCTCGGGGCAAGACGGTCTGGTTCGAGCTTGCCCTTCCGGACGGGGAGTCGCCTCCGGCGGAGCTGACGGAAGAACAGCTCCTGAGCATGTTCTGACCCCGCTCGCGCCCGCGGGCCGCGCGTGGCCGTTCGCGCAGTTCCCCGCGCCCCTGGTCCCGCTTGCGCCTGCGGGCCGCGCGTGGCTGGTCGCGCAGTTCCTCGCGCCCCTAACCCCGCTGTCGGCTGCGGACCGTGGGTGGCTGGTCGCGCAGTTCCTCGCGCCCCTGAAACCCGCTGTCGGCTGCGGGCCGTGGGTGGTTCTCGCGCAGTTCCCCGCGCCCCTAACCCCGCTGTCGGCTGCGGGCCGTGCGTGGCTGGTCGCGCAGTTCCTCGCGCCCCCTAACCCCGCTGTCGGCTGCGGGTCGCGGGTGGGTAACTGCCCGCGCTGGGCGCCTCGGTCCTGTCAGGGGCGCGGGGAACTGCGCGACCAGCCGACGGTGGGCCGCAGTTGACGGTGAACCTAGGGGCGCGGGGAACTGCGCGAGCGGCCGAGGGCGGGCCGCAGTCGACAGTCGACCTAGGGGTGCGGGGAACTGCGTGTGCGGGCAGGGGTGGCGGGGCGGGGGGTCGTTACGCTGGGGGTATGGCACCGCAGGGGGAGGCGCACGGGGTGGGCGGCATACGCACGTGGTGGCGCGGCAGCGGAGGGCGCAGGGCGCGCCGGGCCCTGGGCGCCACGAGCCTCGTCCTGGCCGTCCTGCTGGCAGCCCCCACCGTCGCCCTGCGCGCCGCGTACGCGGGAGTCCCGGGCGAGGGCACGAGGACCCGCGGCCACGACGCGTACTGGCTCGGCCACGCCTGGGTCGACGGGCGCAAGAGCGAGCAGGACCTCGACGCCTTCGCCGCCAAGGTGCGGGGCAGCGGCATCAAGGACCTGTTCGTACACACCGGCCCCCTCGAACACAACGGCACCCTCTCCGCCGCCCGCTACCCCAGGGCCGCGTGGCTGGTGGCCGGGGTGCACCGCAGGCTGCCGGGGGTGCGCGTACAGGCCTGGCTGGGCGACCAGTTGGCGAGCGAGGGCCCGGTGGGGCTGCGGCTGGAGGACCCCGGGACCCGCACCGCCGTGGTCACCACCGCCCGCCAGGTCCTGGACCGCGCCCGCTTCGACGGCGTCCACTTCGACCTGGAGCCCCTGCCCTCGGGCGATCGGAACTACCTCGCGCTGCTCGACGCCCTGCACGCCCTGACCCGGCAGCGCGGCGCCCTCCTCTCGGTCGCCGCGCACCAGATAGACCCGCTGCCCGCCCTGCACTCCGTCGCCGACTCGCTGACGGGGCACGGCAAATGGTGGTCGCAGTCCTACTTCGGGCAGGTGGCCCGCCGGGTCGACCAGATCGCCGTGATGTCGTACGACACGGCCATGCCCGTGCAGAGCATGTACGGCGGCTACGTCGCGCGCCAGACCGCGCTCGCCCTGCAGGTCACGCCCGAGCGGACCGACCTGCTCATGGGGCTGCCGTTCTACGACGACGAGAGCATGTCCCACCACGGCGGCGCCGAGACCGTGGAGGCGGCCGTGCGCGGCGCCCGGCTGGGCCTGGCCCGCACCGACCGCCGCCGGCAGAACTTCGGCGTCGCCCTGTACGTCGACTTCGCGGAGCGCGACGAGGACTGGGCGGCCTATCGGGCGGGCTGGAGCTGACGGAGCGTCAACTCGGCCTGCGGTGAATCTTGTTGCCCAGCCACACCAGCGGGTCGTACTTGCGGTCCACCGCCCGCTCCTTCAGCGGGATCAGCGCGTTGTCGGTGATCCTGATGTGCTCGGGGCACACCTCCGTACAGCACTTGGTGATGTTGCAGAGGCCGAGTCCGTGCTCGTCCTGGGCGGTGCGTTTGCGGTCGAGGCCCTCCTCGGACGCGGCGTCCAGCGGGTGCATGTCGAGCTCGGCCACGCGCATCAGGAAGCGCGGGCCCGCGAAGGCCGCCTTGTTCTCCTCGTGGTCGCGCACCACGTGGCAGGTGTCCTGGCACAGGAAGCACTCGATGCACTTGCGGAACTCCTGCGAGCGCTCCACGTCGACCTGCGCCATCCGGTACTCGCCGGGCGCCACTCCCCGGGGAGGCACGAACGCCGGGACCTCGCGCGCCTTCGCGTAGTTGAAGGACACGTCCGTGACGAGGTCGCGCACCACCGGGAACGCCCGCAGCGGAGTGACGGTGATGACGTCCGCCGGGTCGAACACCGACATGCGCGTCATGCACATCAGCCGCGGCCGGCCGTTGATCTCCGCGCTGCACGAACCGCACTTGCCCGCCTTGCAGTTCCAGCGGACCGCGAGGTCGGGGGCCTGGGTGGCCTGGAGGCGGTGGACGATGTCGAGGACCACCTCGCCGTCGTTCACCTCGACCGTGAAGTCGGTGAGCTCACCGCCGCCGGTGTCGCCGCGCCAGATCCGGAAGCTCGCATCGTACGTACTCAACTCTTGAGCTCCTCTTCGGCGAGGTACTTCACCAGCTCCTCCTTCTCGAAGAGGGAGAGCAGATCGGCACGGACGGGGTCGGTCTCCTCGCGCACCAGCCGGATCTGGCCGCGCTCCGACTCGGGCGGCGCGAGGCCGTCGGTGGGGTCGGCCAGCCGGCACAGCAGGTTCACGCGACGCCAGGAGCGGTCCATCGCGGGCCAGTCCTCCCGGGTGTGGCCGCCGCGGCTCTCGGTGCGCTCCAGGGCGGACCGCGCCACGCACTCGCTCACCAGGAGCATGTTGCGCAGGTCGAGCGCGAGGTGCCAGCCCGGGTTGAACTGGCGGTGCCCCTCGACCCCGGCCCGCCGGGCCCGGGCGCGCAGATCGGCGAGCCGGTGCAGCGCCTGGCGCATCTCGCCCTCCCGGCGGATGATGCCGACCAGGTCGTTCATGGCCTGCTGGAGTTCCTGGTGCAGGGTGTACGGGTTCTCCGCGGGTGCGCCGTCCTCGGGGCTCTCCGCGCTGAACGGGCGCAGTGCCTCGGCCGCGGCCGTGTCGATCTGCATCTCGTCCACGGCGGGGCGCACGGCGAGCGAGTCGGCGTACGCGGCGGCGTGCAGCCCGGCCCGCCGGCCGAACACCAGGAGGTCGGAGAGCGAGTTGCCGCCGAGCCGGTTCGAGCCGTGCATGCCGCCGGCCACCTCGCCGGCCGCGAACAGACCCGGCACGCCGCGGGCCGCCGCCGAGTCGGAGTCGACCGCGATGCCGCCCATCACGTAGTGGCAGGTGGGCCCGACCTCCATCGCCTCGGCCGTGATGTCGACGTCCGCCAGCTCCTTGAACTGGTGGTACATCGACGGCAGTCGGCGCCGGATCACCTCGGCCGGCATCCGAGTCGACACATCGAGGAAGACGCCGCCGTGCGGGGTGCCGCGGCCGGCCTTGACCTCGGCGTTGATGGCGCGGGCGACCTCGTCGCGGGGCAGCAGTTCGGGCGGCCGGCGGTTGTGGTCCGGGTCCTCGTACCAGCGGTCGCCCTCCTCCTCGGACTCCGCGTACTTCTCCTTGAAGACGTCCGGCACGTAGTCGAACATGAACCGCTTGCCCTCGGAGTTCCTGAGCACCCCGCCGTCGCCACGCACCGACTCGGTGACCAGGATGCCCTTGACCGACGGCGGCCAGACCATGCCGGTGGGGTGGAACTGCACGAACTCCATGTTCAGGAGCGGCGCCCCGGCCAGCAGTGCGAGGGCGTGTCCGTCGCCGGTGTACTCCCAGGAGTTGGAGGTCACCTTGAAGGACTTGCCGATCCCGCCGGTGGCCAGCACCACCGCGGGTGCCTCAAGGACGAAGAACCGTCCGCTCTCGCGCTCGTAGCAGAACGTGCCGCTGACGCGCTCGCCGTCCTTCAACACCCGTGTGACGGTGCACTCCTGAAAGACCTTCAGGCGCGCTTCGTAGTCCCCGAACTCCCGCTTGTCCTCCTGCTGGAGGCTCACGATCTTCTGCTGGAGGGTGCGGATCAGTTCGAGCCCGGTGCGGTCGCCGACGTGCGCGAGCCTTGGGTATTCGTGACCGCCGAAGTTGCGCTGCGAGATCCGGCCGTCGGGGGTGCGGTCGAACAGCGCGCCCCAGGTCTCCAACTCCCAGACGCGCTCGGGTGCTTCACGTGCGTGCAGCTCCGCCATGCGCCACTGGTTGAGGAACTTGCCGCCGCGCATCGTGTCGCGGAAGTGGACCTGCCAGTTGTCGCCGGAGTTCACATTGCCCATCGAGGCCGCGATGCCGCCCTCGGCCATGACGGTGTGCGCCTTGCCGAAGAGGGACTTGCAGATCACCGCCGTGCGCCTGCCCCGCTCCCGCGCCTCGATCGCGGCCCGCAGGCCGGCGCCGCCCGCGCCCACCACGACGACGTCCCACTGCTGCCGTTCGAGTTGTGTCATGTCTAGAAGAACCTCGGATCGTCGAACGTCCCGGTGGCGAGCAGGTACACGTAGAAGTCGGCCAGCGCGACACTGATCAACGACGCCCAGGCCAGCAGCATGTGACGCTCATTCAGTTTTCCGACCCAGCCCCACAGCCGGTAGCGCACCGGATGCCGCGAGAAGTGCCGCAGCCGGCCGCCGACGATGTGCCGGCAGGAGTGGCAGGACAGGGTGTACGTCCAGATCAGCGCGATGTTGACCAGGAACAGGAGGCTGCCCAGCCCCATGTGGCCCCACCGGTAGTGCTCGTCGCGGAACGACAGCACGGTGTCGTACGTCAGGATCCCGGCGACCAGGACCGCGAAGTAGAAGAAGTACCGGTGGGCGTTCTGCAGGATCAGCGGGAAGCGGGTCTCGCCCGAGTACCGCCGGTGCGGCTCGGCCACCGCGCAGGCGGGCGGTGAGGCCCAGAAGCCCCGGTAGTACGCCTTGCGGTAGTAGTAGCAGGTCAGCCGGAAGCCGAGCGGGAAGATCAGGATGAGCAGCGCGGGGGACAGGCTCCACCAGCTGCCGAAGACGTCCGCGTTCGGACCGTGCCGCATCGGCGCGCAGTTGTCGGCGAGGCACGGGCTGTAGAACGGCGAGACGTAGGGCGCGTGGTAGTAGTCCGCGTTCGCGAACGCGCGCCAGGTCGAGTACACGACGAAGGCGAGCAGCCCCGCCGCGGTCACGGCCGGCGCCAGCCACCACCGGTCGGTGCGCAGATGGCGGGGGCCGATCGCGGCGCGCGAGGCGTCGTGGACGCCGGTGCCGCCCCCCGCCGGGGGAGAGGGTTCCGTACCTGTGGCCAAGAGTGGCTCCAGAGGAGGTCAGGGGGTGCGCCGGCCGCGGGACCTGGTGCTCCCGAGCCCTTCGTCGTCCGAGTCGGTCCACAGCGAGGCGTCATAGGGGGTGTCGGGAATGGTGACGAGGTCGGGCCCGGCCGGTGCCGCGCCGGGCGGTGCCGCAGCGCGCAGCAGGGCGAGGCTCTCGCGCAGATGGTCGGTGTCGGTGCGTACCCGGCGGATGTCCAGGCCGGGCCCGACCTGTTGCTCCAGCCGTCCGACGGTGCGCACCAGGTCGTCCAGACAGCGCTGAGCCGTCGTCAACTCATCGTGCAGGGACATGACTTGCCTGCCTTTCGCCGGAGCGGGGGGCAATGTTCATGCGCCTGAGAGTGTCGCGCCTCCTATGCGCGGTTGTGAAGGTGCGTGCACGGGGTTGTGGGGTCGCGCGGTGGCGGTGCGCCCCCTGCGGCAAGCGGGCGCGCCGCAGGGCGCGCCGCAGGGCGGGGCGCCGGGCGCGGTACCGGGCGGCCGGGCCGGCGGGGGCGTTCGCCCGCACGGGTGGGGTTCGGCCGCACGGGTGGGGTTCGGGGGGCGCTGCGCCGTGTCGCCGCCGGGGCGCGGAGGTCGTCCTCTTCAGTGGCTGGGATAGGTGTGATCATCGCGAAATGGCACCAAGCCCCATAAATCTGACGAAGAGGTACACGCCATGTCCTACGTCGGTGACCAGAACGGGAGGGCGTCCCGGATCGTCGCGGCGATCCGGACCGCGGCCTCCCTCCGGTCTCGCTCCGTCGCGCTCCTGACCACCGGGGTGCTCGCGCTCCCCGTCCTGACCGGCTGCGGCTCCTCCGGCGGCGGGGCCGAGGCGGACGCCGCGCCCCAGGACATCGGGGCCGCGGCGCGGGAGAACGTCGCCGACGGGGGCACCCTGAAGTGGGCCGTCGACGCGATGCCCGAGACGCTCAACACCTTCCAGGCCGACGCCGACAACGCGACCCAGCGCGTCGCCCAGGCGGTGCTGCCCGCGCTGTTCACGCTGGACGAGCACGGCCGGCCCCGGCGCAACGCCGACTACCTGGAGTCCGCCGAGATCGTCCAGCGCGAGCCCAAGCAGGTCGTCCTGTACAAGCTCAACCAGAAGGCGGTGTGGAGCGACGGCCGCGAGATCGGCGCGCCGGACTTCGTCGCCCAGTGGCGGGCGCTCAGCGGCAAGGACGCGGCCTACTGGACCGCCCGCAACGCCGGGTACGAGCGCATCGAGAAGATCGAGAGGGGCGCCAACAACCTGGAGGTCAAGGTCACCTTCGCCAAGCCCTACGCGGACTGGCGCGCCCTGTTCAGCCCGCTCTACCCGAAGGACGTCACCGGCACCCCCGACGCCTTCAACGACGGCGCCCGCAGCCGGCTGAAGGCGACCGCCGGCGCCTTCCGGATCAAGGAGGCCGACCGCGCCAAGGGCGCCGTCACCCTGGAGCGCAACCCGCGCTGGTGGGGCCGCCCCGCCAAGCTCGACACCCTCGTGCTCCAGGCCGTGCCCCGCGACAAACGGGCCGCCGCGCTCGCCGACGGCACCGTCGACCTCGCCGAGATCGACCGCGCGGACGCCGACCGCATCACCCTGGCCGAACGCGACAAGGGCCAGGCCGTCGCCCACGGGCCGGCCGCCGCCATCACCCCCGCCTCCGCGCTGCGCTCCTGGGCCCTCGCCCACAGCGGTGAGGACGACAAGGCCGAGGCCGAGCAGGAGGCCCGCAGGGCGAGCCGGGCCGCCGTCGAGAAGTACGCCAAGGAGCAGGCCGGGCTGCGCGGCCTCGCGATCCGCAAGACCCTGGAGCCCGCCTACACCCAGCTCGCCCTCAACGGCGCCTCCGGGCCGCTCTCCGACGAGCGCGTGCGCCGCGCGGTGGCCCGCGCGCTGAACCGCCAGGAGATCGCCGAGGCCGTCCTCAAGCCGCTGGGCCTGCCCGCCCAGCCTCCCGGCAGCCACCTCGCCCTGATCGGCCAGGACGCGTACGCCGACAGCAGTGACGCGCTCGGCAGCCAGGACGAGAAGGAGGCCAGGGCGCTGCTCGCGGACGCCGGCTGGACGGTCGGCGGGGCCCGCCAGAAGCCCAAGCAGGAGGCTCCCAAGGCGGGCAGCAGGGCCGACGGCGAGCAGGAGTCCGAGGACGGCAAGCGGCAGGCGGCGGGCAACCACCCCGACGACGAGGGCACCTACATCGTCGGCGACGACAAGCCCGGCCGCTCCGGCTCCGGCGCCTCCTCGGCGGTCCACGTGCTCGCCCCCGCCCGCACCGCCGCCCTCCAGCGGGCCGCGCTGCGCGAGCAGGCCGCGCTCTTCGACGCCGAGCCGGCCGAGCAGGCGCGCAAGGCCGAGCGGAACACCAAGACCGAGGCCCGCCTCAAGGGCGGCGCCCCCGGCGCCTACGCGCCCAAGGGCACGGCGGCCCCGGCTCCCCAGGGCGGCCCGCTCGGCAAGGACGGCAAGCCCCTGACCCTGCGCTTCGTGCTGCCCTCGGGCCCCGGATCACAGTCGCTGCGCAGCGTCGGCGACAAGATCGCGGCCATGCTGAAGGACGTCGGCATCAACACCGAGATCGTCAAGGTCGCCGACGACAGCTACTTCAAGGACCACATCGCCTCCGGCGACTTCGACCTGGCCCTGTACTCGTGGCCCGGCACCGCCTACCCGGCCACCGACGACCGGCCCATCTTCGCCAAGCCGGAACCGGCCGCCGACGGCTCGCTGCTCGTCGAACAGAACTACAGCCGGGTCGGCACCGACCACATCGACCAGCTCTTCGAGCAGGCGGCCGGGGAGCTCGACGAGGACGAGGCCCGCGATCTCGTGCGCAAGGCGGACGCCAGGATCTGGGCGGCGGCCGGCTCCATCCCGCTCTTCCAGCGCCCGCAGCTGGTCGCGGTCAAGCCCAATGTCGCCAATGCCGGCGCCTTCGGCTTCGCGGCCCCGAACTTCGAGGACATCGGGTTCAAGAAGCCGCAAACGGGATCCGACGGATCGGCGAACACCAAGAAGTAGCAGACGAACAACCAGCAGGAGAAAAGCAAACCAGCAGGTCAGAGCCGTGGACCCAATGCGGCCCCAAGCTCAGAACCTGCTCAAGTCCCTTGCCCGCCGGCCCCGCCGGCGGGCAAGGTCGTAGACGCCCCTGACCCAGGCTCAAGCACGACGCACACCCCTGCACGAGATCGATGGAAACGGCCCGGGAGGCCGTCGGCGCGGCGGCCCCGTACCATGGGGGGAGCCGTGGCCTGTCTGCCCGGCGGGCGGACGAGGACTCGACCGCGTCAGACGCCTGATCCCACGATCGAGAGAAGCGCCAGTCAGTATGCCCACGCGCCACGACATCCGTAACGTCGCCATCGTCGCCCACGTCGACCACGGCAAGACCACCCTGGTCGACGCCATGCTCAAGCAGGCCGGTGCCTTCGCCGCGCACGCCGCCGAGTCGCTCGACGACCGCATGATGGACAGCAACGACCTGGAGCGTGAGAAGGGCATCACGATCCTGGCCAAGAACACGGCCGTCAAGTACCACCCCAAGGATGGCGGCGACGTCATCACCATCAACATCATCGACACCCCCGGCCACGCCGACTTCGGTGGCGAGGTCGAGCGCGGCCTGTCGATGGTGGACGCGGTCGTGCTGCTCGTGGACGCCTCCGAGGGCCCCCTGCCGCAGACCCGCTTCGTGCTGCGCAAGGCGCTCCAGCAGCGGCTGCCCGTCATCCTGTGCATCAACAAGACGGACCGCCCGGACTCCCGGATCGACGAGGTCGTCAACGAGACGTACGACCTCTTCCTCGACCTGGACGCGGACGAGGACCAGATCGAGTTCCCGATCGTCTACGCCTGCGCCCGTGACGGCGTCGCCTCGCTGACCAAGCCGGAGGACGGCACCGTCCCGGCCGACAGCGAGAACCTGGAGCCGTTCTTCTCGACGATCCTCTCCAGCGTCCCGGCCCCCGAGTACGACGAGAGCGCCCCGCTCCAGGCGCACGTCACCAACCTCGACGCCGACAACTTCCTCGGCCGCATCGCGCTCCTGCGCGTCGAGCAGGGCGAGCTGCGCAAGGGCCAGACGGTCGCGTGGATCAAGCGGGACGGCACGATCTCCAACGTCCGCATCACCGAGCTGATGATGACCGAGGCGCTCACCCGCAAGCCGGCCGAGGTCGCGGGCCCCGGTGACATCTGCGCCGTCGCCGGCATCCCCGACATCATGATCGGCGAGACCCTGGCCGACCCGGAGAACCCGATCGCGCTGCCGCTGATCACGGTCGACCAGCCGGCCATCTCCATGACCATCGGCACCAACACCTCGCCGCTCGTCGGCCGCGGTGGTTCCGGCAAGGGCGCGGACGCCAAGGCGACCGTCAAGGACCGCAAGGTCACCGCCCGCCAGGTCAAGGACCGCCTCGACCGCGAGCTCATCGGCAACGTCTCGCTCCGCGTGCTCGACACCGAGCGTCCCGACGCCTGGGAGGTCCAGGGCCGTGGTGAGCTCGCGCTCGCCATCCTGGTCGAGCAGATGCGCCGCGAGGGCTTCGAGCTGACCATCGGCAAGCCGCAGGTGGTCACCAAGCAGGTCGACGGCAAGACCCACGAGCCCGTCGAGCGCCTCACGGTGGACGTGCCCGAGGAGCACATGGGCGCGGTCACGCAGCTCATGGGCGTGCGCAAGGGCCGCATGGACAACATGTCGAACCACGGCTCCGGCTGGGTCCGCATGGAGTTCGTGGTCCCCTCCCGCGGCCTCATCGGCTTCCGTACGGAGTTCCTCACGAACACCCGCGGCACCGGCATCGCCCACTCGATCCACGAGGGCCACGAGCCCTGGTTCGGCACCCTGACGACCCGTAACAACGGCTCGCTCGTGGCCGACCGCGCGGGTTCGGTGACCCCCTTCGCCATGATCAACCTGCAGGAGCGCGGTGTGCTGTTCACCGAGCCCGGCACCGAGGTCTACGAGGGCATGATCGTCGGCGAGAACTCCCGCGCCGACGACATGGACGTGAACATCACCAAGGAGAAGAAGCTCACCAACATGCGTGCGGCTTCCGCCGACAACACCGAGAACGTGGTGCCGGCGCGCAAGCTCTCCCTGGAGCAGTCCCTGGAGTTCTGCCGCGACGACGAGTGCGTCGAGGTGACCCCGGAGGCCGTGCGCATCCGCAAGGTCGTCCTGGACGCCAAGGAGCGCGGCCGCACCGCCTCCCGTGCCAAGCGCAACTGACGTACCCCGTACGCCTCGAAGGCCCGGCCCCGCGCAGTCCGCGGGGCCGGGCCTTCGGCGTGCCGCGGGAGGTTTGGACGGCGGCGTACGCACGCACGGGCGATCAAGTACAAAGGACTGTCAAAGAGGCCCCTGGAGGGCCGCCGCGGGGCTCTACGGTCAAGTTGTTTTAAGGGGCATCCTGTTCGGATATCGACCGTCGCTCTCCGGAAGATGTGTTAACGGTCCGTTTCGGGGGTGTCTGTCTGTGCTCATTTTGTCCGGATTTCGGGCCGTTGACCTATACCGATGTTGTCAAAACGAGACCCTTTAAGTGTGGTTTACAGCCCGGCCGTACTTAATAGTTGGCTCCATTGAGCTCGGGTCAATGGGTCACGCACTGTGGGGAGTGCCGACTCACGAGCACACTCGGGGTACTTGGCGTAGAAGCGCTGTCAGGGGTGTCAGCGCGCGTAGAAGTACCCCTCTTGTAGTGACAAGTGGACTCATGAGGAGGAAACCCATGCGTGGTGCTACGAGCGCCAAGTGGGTCGCGGGAGCGGCAATCATCGCCCTGGGCGTCACCGCTTGCGGCGGTGGCGATGGCAAGGGATCCGATGCGAAGGCAGAGGTGGACGCCAACGCCGTCTACAGCTACCAGAGCACCGAGCCGCAGCACCCGCTGCAGCCGGCCAACGCCATGGAGGTCGGTGGCGGACGCATCGTCAAGAACCTGTTCCGCGGCCTGACGGACTACGACCCGGCGACGGGCAAGCTGCGGAACCAGGTGGCCGAGAAGATCGAGACCACTGACTCCCAGCACTACAAGATCACCATCAAGTCCGGGTGGACCTTCCACGACGGCACCCCGGTGACCGCGTCGTCCTTCGTGGACTCGTGGAACTGGTCGGCCGACGTCGCGAACAACCAGGTGAACTCCAACTGGTTCTCGGACATCGCCGGTTACACCGACGTGCACCCCGAGAAGGGTCAGTCGTCGGTCCACAAGATGTCCGGTCTGAAGGCGATCGACGACAAGACGATCCAGATCGACCTCGTCCAGCCGGTGTCGTACTTCACGTACAAGCTCGGCTACACCGCCTTCTCGCCGCTGCCCAAGGGCTTCTTCGCGGACCCGAAGAAGTACGGCGAGCACCCGATCGGCAACGGCCCGTACCAGTTCGTGAGCTGGGAGCACAACAAGGCCGTCACGCTGAAGACGTACGCCAACTACAAGGGCGAGGACAAGCCGAAGAACGGCGGCATCGTCTTCAAGAACTACACCCAGGCCGAGGCTGCCTACAAGGAGCTCACCTCGGACACCCTGGACGTTCTCGACCAGGTCGACCCGACCGACCTGCCGAAGTACAAGGCCGACCTCGGCAACCGCGCCGTGGACCAGCCGATGGGTGGCATCACCACCATCTCCTTCGCCATGTACGACGCGGCGTGGAAGGCCCCCGAGAAGGCCAAGGTCCGCCAGGGTCTGTCGATGGCCATCGACCGTGACACCATCACCAAGACGGTGCTCCAGGGTTCGCGCCAGCCCGCCGACAGCTGGGTCGCCCCGGGCGTCGCCGGCTACAAGCAGGGCACCTGTGGCGAGTCCTGCACGTACAACCCGGCCAAGGCCAAGCAGCTCATCCAGGAGGGCGGCGGCGCTCCGAACAACAAGGTCACCATCCTCTACAACGCCGATGGCGGTCACAAGGAGTGGGTGGACGCGGTCTGCAACTCCATCCGCCAGGCCACCGGCGTCGAGTGCACCGGCGACCCGAAGCCCGACTTCAAGACCGCCCGTGACCTGATCGACGGTCACAAGGTCGCCAGCATCATGCGGTCCGGCTGGCAGCAGGACTACCCGCTGAACGCCAACTTCCTGCGCGACCTGTACAGCACGGGTGCCTCGGCGAACGACTCGCAGTACTCCAGCCCGGAGTTCGACAAGCTCGCCAAGGACGCCGACAAGGCGACCAGCGTCGACCAGACCACCTCGCTGTACCAGCAGACCGAGGCCGTGCTGGCCAAGGACATGCCGGTCATCCCGCTGTGGTACTACAAGACCAACGCCGGCTGGTCGAACAACGTCCAGAACGTGAAGTACGACTCCTTCGGTGACCCGGTCTTCACGCAGGTCGAGGTCAAGAAGAAGTAACCAGGTCGGCATCCGGCCCACCCCCAAGCTCCGCAATCGCGGGGCAGGCACAGTGAAGACGCGGCCGGACGCTCCCCCCTACTCTCGGGGGAGCGGTCCGGCCGCCGTCGCGCCGACCCCATCTATGGAGGCACCATGGGGCGTTATGTCGCGAGGCGACTGCTCCAGATGATCCCGGTATTCCTCGGGACGACCCTGCTCATCTTCCTGATGGTGTACGCCCTGCCGGGCGACCCCGTCAGAGCCATGTGGGGCGACAAGGCGGCAGACCCCGCCCAGCTCGCCGCCATCAGGCACCAACTGGGCCTTGACCAGCCGCTGTGGAAGCAGTACTGGGACTACATCACCAACCTGGTCCAGCTCGACTTCGGCAACACGATGTCGGGCCGCAAGGTCACGGACGTGATGAGCGAGGCACTGCCGGTCACCATCCGGCTCGCCCTCATGGCGTTCAGCATCGAGCTCGTCCTCGGCGTTCTGCTGGGCGTGCTCTCGGGCCTGCGCCGCAACAAGCTCATGGACAAGCTCGTCCTGGTCATCACCCTGCTGGTGATCTCCGTGCCGATCTTCGTCCTGGCCTACATCTTCCAGGCGATCTTCGCGGACGGCCTCGGATGGGTCACGCCGACCGTCCAGAACTCCATGGACCTCGGCCAGTTGCTGCTGCCGGCCATCGTCCTCGGCTCGCTGTCGCTCGCGTACGTGGCACGGCTCTCGCGCACCTCCATCGTGGAGAACCTGCGCGCGGACTACATCCGCACCGCCGTCGCCAAGGGTCTGCCCAAGCGCCGGATCATCACCCGCCACCTGCTGCGCAACTCGCTCATCCCGGTGGTCACCTTCCTCGGCACCGACCTCGGCGCCCTGATGGGCGGCGCGATCGTCACCGAGGGCATCTTCAACGTGCAGGGTGTCGGAAACGCGCTCTACCGCGCCATCAACGGCAAGGAGGGTGCGACGGTGGTCGGTTTCGTGACCGTCCTGGTCGTCGTCTACCTCCTCTCCAGCCTGATCGTCGACCTGCTCTACGCGGTCCTGGACCCGAGGATCCGGTATGCCTGACACCATCGAGAAGACCTCGGTCCCCGGAGCGGCGACCGTGACCGCCCCGGCCGGCCAGGTCGACAAGCCGCGCAGCCTCTGGTCGGACGCGTGGGGCGATCTGCGCCGCCGCCCGGTCTTCATCCTCTCGGCGCTGCTCATCCTGCTGCTGATCGCCATCTCCATCGCGCCGAGCCTGTTCACCTCGGTGGACCCGCGCGCCGGCGATCTGCGCAACCACTACCTGACCACCCCCAGTTGGGGTCACGTCTTCCAGCCGGACTGGTTCGGCTACGACGGTCAGGGCCGCAGCATCTACGCCCGTACGCTCTACGGCGCCCGGGCCTCGATCACGGTCGGCATCTGCGTGACCGCCGCGGTCACCCTCATCGGTGGCATCACCGGCATGGTGGCCGGCTACTTCGGCGGCTGGGTCGACACCCTGATCTCCCGCGTCACCGACATCTTCTTCGGCATCCCGCTGCTGCTCGGCGCGCTGGTCCTGCTCAGCGCGTTCACCAACCGCACCGTGTGGACCGTGGTGTTCGCCCTCGGTGTGCTCGGCTGGACGCAGATGACCCGTGTCATGCGCGGCGCCGTGATCACCGCCAAGGCGGCCGACTACGTCACCGCGGCCAGGGCGCTCGGCGCCAGCACGTTCCGGATCATGCTGCGGCACATCCTGCCGAACGCGGTCGCCCCGGTGATCGTGGTCGCCACGATCGCGCTCGGCGGCTACATCGGCGCCGAGGCGACGCTGAGCTACCTCGGCATCGGCCTTCAGGACCCGACGATCAGCTGGGGCATCGACATCTCCTCGGCCAAGAACGTGATCCGTACGGCCCCGCACGCGCTGTTCTTCCCGGCGGCCATGCTGAGCCTCACCGTGCTCGCGTTCATCATGCTCGGCGACGCGGTGCGCGACGCCCTCGACCCCAAGCTGCGCTGAGGAGGGCGTACGTGACCACTATCGACAAGACCCTCGACGTCCCGGCACAGCGTCCCGGTGGGGACGAATCCGCGGCGCTGCTCGAAGTCCGTGACCTGCACGTGGAGTTCCACACCCGTGAGGGTGTGGCCAAGGCGGTCAACGGTGTCAACTACTCGGTGAACGCGGGCGAGACGCTCGCCGTGCTCGGCGAGTCCGGCTCCGGCAAGTCCGTGACCGCTCAGGCGATCATGGGCATCCTCGACATGCCGCCGGGGAAGATCCCGCAGGGCGAGATCCTCTTCCACGGCCGGGACATGCTCAAGATGTCCAACGAGGAGCGCCGCAAGATCCGCGGCCGGAAGATCGCGATGATCTTCCAGGACGCGCTCTCCGCGCTCAACCCGGTGCTCAACGTCGGCTACCAGCTCGGCGAGATGTTCCAGGTGCACCAGGGGCTGTCCCGCAAGGACGCCAAGCTCAAGGCCATCGAGCTGATGGACAAGGTCAAGATCCCGGCCGCCAAGGCCCGGGTCAGCGACTACCCCCACCAGTTCTCCGGCGGTATGCGCCAGCGCATCATGATCGCGATGGCGCTCGCCCTGGAGCCCGACCTGATCATCGCGGACGAGCCGACCACCGCGCTGGACGTGACCGTCCAGGCCCAGGTCATGGACCTGCTCGCGGAGCTCCAGCGCGAGTACAACATGGGCCTGATCCTGATCACCCACGACCTCGGCGTGGTCGCCGACGTCGCGGACAAGATCGCGGTCATGTACGCGGGCCGGATCGTCGAGCAGGCGCCGGTCCACGAGATCTACAAGCGGCCCGCGCACCCCTACACCAAGGGTCTGCTGGAGTCGATCCCGCGCCTGGACCAGAAGGGCCAGGAGCTGTACGCGATCAAGGGCCTGCCGCCCAACCTGCTCAAGATCCCGTCGGGTTGCGCCTTCAACCCGCGCTGCCCGCAGGCGCAGGACATCTGCCGCGAGGAGGTCCCGCCCCTGCTGCCGGTGACCGAGCAGGACGGCACCGATCTGGTCGGCCGCGGCAGCGCCTGCCACTTCTGGAAGGAGACGATCCATGGCTGAGCTCGACAAGAAGGACGAGGCCGTGGACGCCACTCCCAACGTCACCGACGTCGTCAAGGCGGACGCCTCCACGACCACCGAGGTCGAGGCCATCCTCGACGCTCCGGTCGACCGGGGCGAGCCGATCCTCCAGGTCCGCAATCTGGTCAAGCACTTCCCGCTGACCAGCGGCATCCTGTTCCGCAAGCAGGTCGGTGCGGTCAAGGCCGTCGACGGCGTCTCCTTCGACCTGTACCAGGGCGAGACGCTCGGCATCGTGGGCGAGTCCGGCTGTGGCAAGTCCACCGTCGCCCGGCTCCTGATGACGCTGGAGCGGGCGACCGCCGGCGAGGTCTTCTACAAGGGCCAGGACATCACCAAGCTGTCCGGGCGCGCGCTGAAGGCGGTCCGCCGCAACATCCAGATGGTGTTCCAGGACCCGTACACCTCGCTGAACCCGCGCATGACGGTCGGCGACATCATCGGGGAGCCCTTCGACATCCACCCCGAGGTGGCCCCGAAGGGCGACCGGCGGCGCAAGGTCGAGGAACTCCTGGACGTCGTCGGCCTCAACCCGGAGTACATCAACCGCTACCCGCACCAGTTCTCCGGCGGTCAGCGCCAGCGCATCGGCATCGCCCGCGGCCTGGCCCTGAACCCCGAGATCATCATCTGCGACGAGCCGGTCTCCGCTCTGGACGTGTCCGTCCAGGCCCAGGTCATCAACCTGATGGAGAAGCTCCAGAACGAGTTCAACCTGTCGTACGTGTTCATCGCGCACGACCTGTCGATCGTTCGGCACATCTCGGACCGCGTGGGCGTGATGTACCTCGGCAAGATGGCCGAGATCGGCACCGACCAGCAGATCTACGAGCACCCGACGCACCCCTACACCCAGGCGCTGCTCTCCGCCGTCCCGGTCCCCGACCCGGACGCGCGCGAGCACCGCGAGCGGATCATCCTCACCGGAGACGTCCCCTCGCCCGCCAACCCGCCGTCGGGCTGCCGCTTCCGCACCCGCTGCTGGAAGGCGGAGGAGCGCTGCGCCACCGAGGTCCCGCTGCTGGCGATCCCGGAGCGCTTCCAGGGCCTGGACAGCCCGGTCGCGCACGAATCGGCGTGCCACTTCGCCGAGGAGAAGGACGTCGTCGGCGCCGCCTGACGACCCGTACGAACGGGTGGGCCCGCGACTTCCGAGCGAAGTCGCGGGCCCACCCGTTTGCCGTTCCGGTGCGCCGGGGCGCTCGTACGGCGCTGGTAAAGGTGCGACCCGTCCGCTTCTGGGGTGATATTTGGGCCTAAGTGAGACTTGGGACTCGAATGGGACTCTAGGAGGACTCCATGCGCGGAGCCACGCACGCCAAGTGGGCCGCAGGTGCGGTGATCGTCGCCCTCGCGGCGACGGCCTGCGGTGGAGGGGGGAGCAGCGGCGGTGGTGGTGCCGACGGCGTGGTCAGCTCCTCGTGGGGCGACCCGCAGAACCCGCTGGAGCCCGCCAACACCAACGAGGTCCAGGGCGGCAAGGTCCTCGACATGCTGATGCGCGGGCTCAAGCGGTACGACCCGAAGACCGGCGAGGCCAAGGACATGCTCGCCCAGAGCATCGAGACCTCGGACTCGCAGAACTTCAAGGTGACCCTCAAGGACGGCTGGACGTTCTCCAACGGCGAGAAGGTCACCGCCAAGTCCTTCGTGGACGCCTGGAACTACGGCGCCAACCTGAAGAACAACCAGAAGAACGCGTCGATGTTCGGCTACATCGAGGGCTACGACCAGGTCCACCCCAAGGAGGGGAGCGCGTCGGCGGACACCATGTCCGGGCTCAAGGTCGTCGACGACAAGACCTTCACGGTCAAGCTCAACCAGAAGTTCTCCACCTGGCCCGACACCCTCGGCTACCCGGCCTTCGCGCCGCTGCCCCGGTCGTTCTTCGACAACCACGCGGCCTGGCTGTCCAAGCCCGTCGGCAACGGCCCGTACACGGTCGACTCGTACACCAAGGGCTCCAAGCTGTCGATGCGCAAGTGGGACGGCTACATGGGCTCGGACAAGGCCCAGAACGGCGGCATCGACCTCAAGGTCTACACCGACAACAACACCGCCTACACCGATCTGACGGCCGGCAACCTCGACCTCGTGGACGACGTGCCCGCCTCCCAGCTCAAGAACGTGAAGGCCGACCTCGGCGACCGGTACATCAACACCCCGGCCGGCATCATCCAGACCCTCGCCTTCCCGTACTACGACGCGGTCTGGAACACCCCGGACGCGGTCAAGGTCCGCAAGGGCATCTCGATGGCGATCAACCGCCAACAGATCACCGACACCATCTTCCAGAAGACCCGCACCCCCGCCACCGACTGGACCTCACCGGTCCTCGGCGAGGCGGGCGGCTACAAGGCCGGGCTCTGCGGGGACGGCTGCACCTACAACCCCACCGAGGCCAAGAAGCTGATCACCGAGGGCGGCGGCATCCCCGGCGGCCAGCTGAAGATCGCGTACAACGCGGACACCGGCTCGCACAAGGAGTGGGTCGACGCCGTCTGCAACAGCATCAACAACGCGCTGGGCAACGACAAGGCGTGCGTCGGCGGTCCCGTCGGCACCTTCGCCGACTTCCGCAGCCAGATCACCCAGTCCAAGATGACCGGCCCCTTCCGGGCCGGCTGGCAGATGGACTACCCGCTGATCCAGAACTTCCTCCAGCCGCTGTACTACACCGGCGCCTCCTCCAACGACGGCAAGTGGACCAACGCCGAGTTCGACAAGCTGGTCAACCAGGCCAACGCCGACACCGACAAGACGAAGGCCGTCGCCGACTTCCAGGCGGCCGAGGGCGTCGTACGGGACCAGATGGCGGCCATCCCGCTCTGGTACCAGAACGGCAGCGCCGGCTACTCGGACCGCATCAGCAATGTCTCGCTGAACCCGTTCAGCGTCCCCGTCTACGACCAGATCAAGGTCAAGTGACGCCCTAGGGCACACGGTCCGGTGCGCCGTACGCGCCGCCGGACCGTGGCCCGGACGGTTCTGACGACCCCCGGAGGGCCTCATGGGACGGTATGTGCTCCGGCGTCTGCTCCAGATGATCCCGGTCTTCTTCGGGGCGACGCTGCTGATCTTCCTGATGGTGAACGTGATGGGCGACCCCATCGCGGGGCTGTGCGGCGACAAGGCGTGCGACGCGTCCACCGCGGCCCAGCTCAAGAAGGAGTTCGGCCTCGACAAGCCGGTGTGGCAGCAGTACCTGACGTACATGGGGAACGTGTTCACCGGCGACTTCGGGACCGCGTTCAACGGGCAGAAGGTCACCGAGCTGATGTCGACCGCCTTCCCCGTCACCATCCGGCTGACGATCGTGGCGGTCCTCTTCGAGATCGTCATCGGCATCAGCCTCGGCGTGGTCACCGGGCTGCGCCGCGGCCGTCCCGTCGACACCGTCGTGCTGATGCTGACCCTGATCGTCATCGCGATCCCCGTCTTCGTCACCGGACTGCTGCTCCAGCTGCTCCTCGGCGTGGAGTGGGGGGTCATCAGACCCACGGTCTCGTCGGAGGCCCCGTTCAACGAACTCCTCATCCCCGGGCTCGTGCTGGCGTCGGTCTCGCTGGCCTACGTCACGCGTCTGACCCGCACCTCGATCGCCGAGAACTCCCGCGCCGACTACGTGCGCACCGCGATCGCCAAGGGCCTGCCGCGCCGGCGGGTGATCACCAAGCACCTGCTGCGCAACTCGCTGATCCCGGTGGTCACCTTCATCGGCACCGATGTGGGCGCCCTGATGGGCGGCGCCATCGTCACCGAGCGGATCTTCAACATCCACGGCGTCGGCTACCAGCTCTACCAGGGCATCCTGCGCCAGAGCACCCAGACCGTCGTCGGCTTCGTGACCGTGCTCGTCCTGGTCTTCCTCGTCGCCAACCTCATCGTCGACCTCCTGTACGCCGTACTCGACCCGAGGATCCGCTATGCCTGAGCCGTACGACGAAGGAGCGATCGCCGGTACGGGGGCGGGCGGGGCGATGGACCTCGCCGCGAGCGAGGCGACGACGCTGGAGCGCACCCCGGGCGGACCGCAGGGCACGGGCCCCGCCGAGAAGGCGCGCTCGTTGTGGTCGGACGCCTGGCGCGACCTGCGGCGCAACCCGGTCTTCATCATCTCCGGGCTCGTCATCCTCTTCCTGGTCGTCATCTCCATCTGGCCCTCGCTGATCGCGAGCGGCAACCCGCTCCAGTGCGACCTCGCCAAGGCCCAGGAGGGCTCCCAGCCGGGCCACCCCTTCGGCTTCAACGGGCAGGGCTGCGACGTGTACACGCGGACCGTCTACGGCGCCCGCACCTCGGTCACCGTCGGCGTGTGCACCACCCTCGGCGTCGCCCTGTTCGGCTCGTTGGTGGGCGGGCTCGCCGGGTTCTTCGGCGGCGGCTGGGACGCGCTGCTCTCCCGCGTCACCGACATCTTCTTCGGCATCCCGGTCGTCCTCGGCGGCCTGGTCTTCCTCTCGGTGGTCACCTCCTCCACCGTCTGGCCGGTCATCGGCTTCATGATCCTGCTGGGCTGGCCGCAGATCGCCCGCATCGCGCGCGGCTCGGTCATCACCGCCAAGCAGAACGACTACGTCCAGGCGGCCCGCGCGCTCGGCGCCTCCAACTCCCGCATGCTGCTGCGCCACATCGCGCCGAACGCGGTCGCCCCGGTGATCGTCGTGGCGACGATCGCGCTCGGTACGTACATCGCGCTCGAAGCGACGCTGTCCTACCTCGGCGTCGGCCTCAAGCCGCCCACCGTGTCGTGGGGCATCGACATTTCGTCCGCGTCCCAGTACATCCGCAACGCCCCGCACATGATGCTCTGGCCGGCCGGCGCGCTGGCGATCACGGTGCTCGCGTTCATCATGCTCGGCGACGCGGTGCGCGACGCCCTCGACCCCAAGCTGCGGTGAGGAGAGGGACCATGCTGCTCGAAGTACGCGATCTCCAGGTGGAGTTCAGGACGCGCGACGGGGTCGCCAAGGCGGTCAACGGGGTCAACTACTCGGTGGACGCGGGCGAGACGCTGGCCGTGCTCGGCGAATCGGGCTCCGGCAAGTCCGTGACCGCTCAGGCGGTCATGGGCATCCTCGACATGCCTCCGGGGAAGATCGCGGGCGGCGAGATCGTCTTCCGGGGCAGGGACCTGCTCACGCTCAAGGAGGACGAGCGGCGCAAGATCCGCGGCTCCGAGATGGCGATGATCTTCCAGGACGCGCTGTCGTCCCTGAACCCGGTGCTCAGCGTCGGCGACCAGCTCTCGGAGATGTTCACCGTCCACCGCGGCATGTCCCGCAAGGACGGCAGGGCGCGGGCCGTCGAGCTGATGGACCGGGTGCGCATCCCGGCGGCGAAGGAGCGGGTGGGGCAGTACCCCCACCAGTTCTCCGGCGGTATGCGCCAGCGCATCATGATCGCCATGGCGATGGCCCTGGAGCCCGCCCTGATCATCGCCGACGAGCCGACCACCGCGCTGGACGTCACCGTCCAGGCCCAAGTCATGGACCTGCTGGCCGAGTTGCAGCGCGAGCTCAACATGGGGCTCATCCTGATCACCCACGACCTCGGCGTGGTCGCCGACGTCGCGGACAAGATCGCGGTCATGTACGCGGGCCGGATCGTCGAGCAGGCGCCGGTCCACGAGATCTACCAGCGCCCCGCGCACCCCTACACCAAGGGTCTGCTCGAATCGATCCCGCGCCTGGACCAGAAGGGCCAGGAGCTGTACGCGATCAAGGGCCTGCCGCCCAACCTGATGCACATCCCGCCGGGCTGCGCCTTCAACCCGCGCTGCCCGATGGCCCAGGACATCTGCCGCACCGAGGTGCCGCCCCTGTTCGACGTGGGCCCCGCCCGGCAGAGCGCGTGCTTCTTCTGGAAGGAGACCCTCGATGGCTGAGGCCATTCTGGAGGTCAGGGATCTGGTCAAGCACTACCCGCTGACGCAGGGCATCCTCTTCAAGAAGCACGTCGGCGCGGTCAAGGCGGTCGACGGGGTCTCCTTCGGTCTCGCGGCGGGTGAGACGCTCGGCATCGTGGGGGAGTCCGGCTGCGGCAAGTCGACGGTTGCCAAGATGCTGGTCAACCTGGAGCGGCCGACCTCCGGGCAGATCCTGTACAAGGGCGAGGACATCACGCGGATGTCGGGCCGGGCGCTCAAGGCGGTCCGCCGCAACATCCAGATGGTGTTCCAGGACCCGTACACCTCGCTGAACCCGCGCATGACGGTCGGCGACATCATCGGGGAGCCGTACGAGATCCACCCCGAGGTGGCACCGAAGGGGGACCGGCGCCGCAAGGTCCAGGACCTGCTCGACGTGGTCGGGCTCAACCCCGAGTACATCAACCGGTACCCGCACCAGTTCTCCGGCGGTCAGCGCCAGCGCATCGGCATCGCCCGGGGGCTGGCGCTGCGGCCCGAGGTCATCGTGGCGGACGAGCCGGTCTCGGCGCTGGACGTGTCGGTCCAGGCGCAGGTGGTGAACCTGCTCGACCGCCTCCAGAGCGAGTTCTCCCTCTCGTACGTGTTCATCGCCCACGACCTGTCGATCGTGCGGCACATCTCCGACCGGGTGGGGGTGATGTATCTCGGGCGGATCGTGGAGATCGGGCGGGACGAGGAGATCTACGACCACCCCACCCACCCCTACACCCAGGCGCTGCTCTCCGCCGTGCCGGTGCCCGACCCCGCGGCGCGGGTCTCCCGCGAGCGGATCATCCTCTCCGGGGACGTGCCGTCGCCCGCCAACCCCCCTTCGGGGTGCCGGTTCCGTACGCGGTGCTGGAAGGCGCGGGAGCGGTGTGCCCAGGAGGTGCCTGCGCTGGCCGTGCCGGCCGAGTTCCGGCTCGGGGCCGGGCCGGCGCGGCATCCTTCGGCGTGCCACTTCGCCGAGGAGAAGCGAGTGCTCCCCCCGGAACGCCCTTAGCCCCGGCACCCCCTCCGCGGGGTTCCCCGCGCCCCTCGACCCCTGGGCGCGTCCGTGCCGGGGCCCTTTTGCGCAGTTCCCCGCGCCCCTGGGGCGGTGGCTGTGCGCGGGCCGGCGGGGGCTGGCCGCGCAGTTCCTCGCGCCCCCAACCCCCTTGTCGGGTGCGGGTTGTGGTCGCTTCTCGCGCAGTTCCCCGCGCCCCTGGCGGGGCTGGGGGCGATGGCGTAGCCGAGCCTTCAGGGGCGCGGGGAACTGCGCGGGTGCGCCAGCACGGTCTGCGGGTGGGCGATCAGGGGCGCGGGGAACTGCGCGGGCTGGGCGGCACCATCGGGGGGTCTAGGGGCGCGGGGAACTGCGCGGGTGCGTCGGCGCGGGCTGGGGGTAGTGGCAGGCCGTGAGGTGACCCTCTGCGGCGTCGGGCAGGCGCACCAGCGCCGGCACCTCGGAGGCGCACCGCTCCCGCGCCTTCCAGCACCGCGTACGGAACCGGCACCCCGAGGGCGGGTTCACGGGCGAGGGCACGTCCCCCGCGAGCCGGATCCGCTCCCGCCCCGCAGCCCCCTCGTCCACCACCGCCTCCGGCACCGCGGAGAGCAGCGCGTGCGTGTACGGGTGCCGAGGGCGCCGGTAGATCGACTCGCGGTCGCCGACCTCCACGATCCGGCCCAGATACATCACCGCCACCCGCTGCGAGAAGTGCCGTACGACGGCCAGGTCGTGGGCGATGAAGAGGAAGGCGATGTCCAGCTCGCGCTGGAGCTCCTGGAGCAGATTGACCACCTGTGCCTGGATGGACACGTCCAGCGCCGAGACCGGCTCGTCCGCCACGATCAGCTTCGGCTCCATCCCCAACGCCCGCGCCACGCCGATGCGTTGGCGCTGGCCCCCGGAGAACTCGTGCGGGAAGCGGTTGTAGTGCTCGGGGTTGAGCCCGACGATCTCCAGGAGTTCGCGCACCCGCCGCTCCACCCCGCCCGGCGGTCTGATGCGGTTGACCTCCATGGGGTTGGCGATGATGTCGCCCACCGTCTGGCGCGGGTTGAGCGAGGCGTACGGGTCCTGGAAGATCATCTGGATCTGGGACCTGATGGGCGCCAGGGCGCGGCGCGAGGCGTGCGTGATGTCCTGGCCCGCGTACGCGATGGTGCCGGCGCTCGGTTCGAGGAGCCGGGTCACCAGGCGCCCCGTGGTCGACTTGCCGCAGCCGGACTCGCCGACCAGGCCCAGCGTCTCCCCCCGCCCGACGGCGAAGTCGATGCCGTCCACGGCGCGCACGTCCCCGACGTGCCGCTTGACGAGGAAGCCCGTGTGGATCGGGAAGTACTTGACGAGACCGGTCACTTCGAGCAGCGGGCCGGAGCCCGGACCGGGGGAGCCGGCGCCCGGGGAGGCGGCGCCGGGCTTGACGAGACGGGTGGCGTTCTCACTCATGGCGATGTCCCGCATCCTTGTCAGCGCAGCCGGGGGCGGATCTGCTCGGTGAAGACGGCTTCCTTCTGCTCGGCCGTCAGGTGGCAGGCCGCGCCCGACCGTCCCTCTTCGCGCGGCTCCGGCAGCTGCGGCCGTACGGTCCGGCAGGCGTCGCCCGGCACCTGCCCGGTGAACCGGCACCGGGGATGGAAGGGGCAGCCGGGCGGCGGGGCGAGCAGACTGGGCGGGGCGCCGGGGATCGGCACGAGCGGGACCTCCACCGCGGAGTCCAGGCGTGGCACCGAACTCAACAGGCCCCAACTGTAGGGGTGTTGGGGCCGACGCATGACCTCGGTGACGGTCCCGCGCTCCACGCACCGGCCCGCGTACATCACCATCACCTGGTCCGCGGTCTTGGCGATCACCCCGAGGTCGTGCGTGATGATGATGATCGCCGCGCCGGTCTCCTGCTGGAGGTCCTTGAGGAGGTCGAGGATCTGCGCCTGGACGGTCACGTCGAGCGCGGTGGTGGGCTCGTCCGCGATCACCAGGTCGGGGTCGCAGACCAGCGCCATCGCGATCATGGCGCGCTGGCGCATGCCGCCGGAGAACTGGTGCGGATAGTCGTCCACGCGCAGCTCGGGCTGGGGGATGCCGACCTTGCGCAGCATCTCCACGGCCCGGGCCCGGGCCTCGCGCCGGGAGGCGCCGGTGTGCTTCATCAAGGGCTCCGCGATCTGGCGGCCCACCGTGTAGAACGGCGAGAGCGCGGCCAGCGAGTCCTGGAAGATCATCGCCATCTTCTTGCCGCGCAGCCGGTTCAGCTGCCGCTCGCTCGCCCCGGTCAACTCCTGTCCGTCGAGCAGGATTTCACCCCGGATCGTGGTGTTGCGCGGGTTGTGGAGGCCCAGGACGGCGAGGTTGGTCACCGACTTGCCGGAGCCCGACTCGCCGACGATGCCGAGCGTGGAGCCGCGTTCCAGGTCGAAGGAGAGTCCGTCGACGGCCTTGACGGTGCCGTCCTCGGTGGCGAAGTGCACGTACAGGTCACGCACCGACAGGAAGGGGTGCGCCGGTGCGGTGGCGGACCCGGCGGCGGTCTGGCTCAGGGTGGACACGGAGGGGTCTCCTGGAGGTCTGCGGGCGTCAGGCGAGCCTGATCCGGGGGTCGATGAAGGCGTACGCCAGATCCACGACGATGTTGCAGACGACGATCAGGGTGGCGCCGATGAGCATCACGGCCATTTCCAGGGGCAGATCGCTGCGCAGCACCGCCTGCACCGAGAGCAGCCCGAGGCCGTGCAGCCCGAAGGTCACCTCGGTGATGATCGCGCCGCCGAGCACCGCGCTGAGGTCCACGCCGAAGATGGTGACGATGGTGGCCATCGCGCCGCGCAGCGCGTACCGCAGGAAGACGTAGCGCGACGACATGCCCTTGGCGCGGGCCGCCCTGATGTGGTCCTCCGAGAGCTGCTCCACCATCAACGACCGTGTCTGGCGGCTGTAGTTGGACCAGAAGATCACCGAAAGGACCAGGCACGGCAGCACCATCCCGGTGAACGAACCCCAGGCGTCGTGGCGCCAGTCCACGTCGTGGCCCCGGTCGAGCCAGCCCAGTTTCGTGGAGAAGAGCAGGATCGCGAGCGGGCCGATGAAATAGATCTGCACCGACTGGCCGAGCAGTGAGGTGGCGCTGGCGACGCGGTCGAAGACGGTGCCCTGGCGCCAGGCGGAGACCAGACCGAGCGAGACGCCGACGGTCAGGAAGACCGCGGCGCCGCCGACCGCGAGGGTCAGCGTCGTCGGATAACTGTCGGCGATCGTGCCCCAGACCGGTTGTTGATTGGCGAAGGAATAGCCGAAACAGGGTGCGGGGCATTCGCCGATGGGCAGATGGCGGCCGGCGAATATGCCGACCATGTAATGCCAGTACTGAGTCCAGACCGGCAGATCGAGCCCGAGGTTCTTGCGGATCAGGGCGACGTTCTGGGGGTCGCACTGTTTTCCGCAGGAAAGCAGCGCGGGATCGGAGGGCAGGGCGAAGAAGAGGAAATAGGTGATCATGCTGATCAGTAGCAGGATGACCACGGCACCGAGCACGCGGCGCACCAGGAAACGGAACATGGGATGGCTCTTCCGTCGCTATGCGGTTTCCCCGGCCCGGTCGGGGCCGGGGAAACCGGACCGCACGTGCTACTGCTTCACGAAGACCGAGTTCGGATTGATCGTTCCGTACACCTGGTTGTAGGTGACGCCACCGAGTCCGGAGCCGTGCAGGTTGAAGTACTTGTCGAAGATGAACGGAATCTGCGCGGTGTCCGTCTGGAGGGAGTATTCGGCGAGCTGGTCCCAGGCGGTGGCCTGCTGCGACAGATCCGTGATCTGGTTGATGCGGTCGATCTCCGCATTGATCTTCGGGTCGTCGAGGAACGCGTAGTTGTTGGTGCCGTCCGCCAGATTGCGCCCGTCCATGGTCGGCGGGACCACGGTGGAGCCGTTCGGCCAGTCGGCGCCCCAGCCGGTGCGGTACATGTCGTACGGAGTGTCGACCTTGCCGACCACCGTGTAGTACGAGGTTGGGTCGATGGCCTTGCGCTCGACCTTGAAGCCGGCCTTCTCCAGCGCCTTCTGGATGGTCAGGGTCACGCTGTCCCAGCGCGGGGTGTTCGCGTACGCCAGCGAGATCTTGTACGGGGTGCTCACGCCGGCGTCCTTGAGGAGCTGCTGCGCCTTCTGCGGGTCGCCCATCGGCTTGGCGAGCTTGCCGAACGGGTCGAACTTCTTCCAGCCGGCCACCGTCGGGCTCAGCAGCGTGGTGCCGAGGTCACCCTGCGCGCCGCCGCCGAAGGCCTGCTGCACCTGCTGCATCGGGAACGCGTACATCACCGCCTGGCGGACCTTGGGGTCCTTGATCCGCCTGGTGTTGAGGTTGAACGCCTCGACGTAGGGCTGGTACTCGTTGACCGTCCGGTCCTTGTACTGCGGGTCCGAGGTCAGCGACTGCATCTTCGACGGGTCGGCCGAGCCCGACATGTTGATGGCGAACCGGTCGGTCCCGGTGTCGGCCGCGAGCCGGTTGGTGAGGCCCGGCTCCGCGATCCCCAGCTGGAACTGCCACTTGTCGGGGTAGGCGTTGCGGATCGGGTCGGTCTTCGGGTCCCAGTTGGGGTTGCGCACGAAGGTCAGCGACTTGCCCGGCTGATAGCTCGCGATCTTGTACGGGCCGGTCGCGACCGGGTGGTTGTTGTACTTCTGCTGGTCGTCCTTGGCCTTGGGCACCGGCGAGATGTTGGGCATCGCCATCGCGTACGGGGTGTCCGCGTGCGGCGCGAGGAAGTGGAAGACGAGCGTCCTGGCGTCCGGCGTGGCGATCTGCGCGTCCGGAATCGACCGGCCGCCGTAGGGGCCCGCGTACTTCTTGCGGTAGTCGGTGCCGAACAGCCACTTCTGGACGTACTGGGGACCTTGCGTCTCGTAGTCGGCGAAGAGCCGCTCGATGCCGTACTTGACGTCCTGGGCGGTGACCGGGGTGCCGTCCTCGAACTTGATCCCGTCCTTGAGGGTGTACGTCCAGGTCTTCGAGCCGTCGGACGGGGTGCCGGTGTCCGTGGCGAGGTCGCCCACGACGATCGTCCTGCCGGTCTTCGGGTCGATCTTGTAGCCGGTCAGCGAGCGGTTGTAGAGCAGCTGCACCGAGAGCTGGTCGCTCACGTACTGCTGGCCCGGGTCGAGGTAGTCGAAGCCGGACTGGTCCAGGCTGTAGGCGGTGCCGCCGTTCTTGGCGCCGTCGACCGCCACGGCCGGTCCCGTGGAATCGGCCTTGGTGCCCACGCCGAAGTTCTGCACCGCGGCCTTCTTGCCCGCGTCCGGGCCCTTGCCGCCGTCACTCGCTCCGCCGCTGCTGCACGCGGCGGTCAGCGCCAGGGCCCCGACCGCGAGGACCGCGGACACCTGGCGCGCCTTGTCTCTTCTCATGGGTTCCTGCCTGTCGGGAGGATCGGACGTCAGCGCACGGTCTTGGGGTCGAGGGCGTCCCGGACCGCATCCCCGAGCAGGTTGAACGCGACGACGAAGACGACCATCGCGATGCCGGGGAAGAACATGAAGGTGAGATCGGAGTCGTAGTAGGTGGCGCCCGACTGGAAGAGCAGGCCCCAGTCCGGCGTGGGGCTGTGCACCCCGACGCCGAGGTAGGACAGGCCCGCCTCCGCGGTCACGTTGACCGGGAGCAGCAGGGTCGACTGCACGAGGACCGTCGACCAGATGTTGGGCAGCAGCTCCTTGCGGATGATCCGCCACCCCGAGGCCCCGCTGAGCCGGGCCGCCTCGATGAACTCCCGCTCGCGCAGCGACAGGACCTGGGCCCTGATGAGCCGGCCGACCGTCATCCAGCCGAGGATCAGCTGCACCAGGATCAGGGCCACCACGCGGACGTAGGTCGGCTCCTCCTCGGTGGGCGAGACGAACAGGGCGACGATCACCGGGGTGAAGGCGATGAAGAACAGCTGCTGCGGGAACGACAGCATCAGGTCCGAGAACCGGCCGAGGAAGTAGTCGGCCCGGCCGCCCAGATAGCCCTGCACCAGGCCCACCAGGACGCCGATGACCACCGCGACCACGGTGACCGCGAGTGCGATGAGCAGGGAGGTGCGGATGCCGTAGATCAACAGCGTGAACACGTCGCGGCCGAGGTTCGGTTCGATGCCGAACCAGAAGTCCTTGTCGATTCCGCCGTTGGGTTTCAAGGGAATGCCGTAGCTGTTGAGAAGACCCCGGTCCTGGCCGTAGAGCTGATAGGGATCTTTGCCGTAGAGCCGGGAGATGAGCGGAGCGGCCAGGGCGACCAGAATGAATCCGAGAACCGTGCAGGCGCACAGGATTCCCACCTTGTCGCGCCTGAACCGGATCCAAGCGAGGCGTCCCGGGGAACGCCCGACGAGCTCACTCGTCGTGATGTCCGAACCATCGGAAGGACCCGGAGTCCGGCCCTCTTCGGGGACCGGATCCGATGGCTCCATGGCAGCTCTTGTGGAACTCGTCATTTCGCATTGCCCTCCGCACAGGAAGGATTCAGCGGGCGCCGGTGCGTGATTTGTTGACCGGAACATTCATGCGTGCGGAGACGGCAGTCAAGGGGTTGGTGGCGGCCGGGAGAAACTCATCGGAACACTTGGCCCAAGATTGCACGCTTCGGTGCGGCGGCGTGCTTGACAGGCGCCTTCCTTATCCGGAATCTCACGCTAAATGGCCATCGTCTCCCGGCTCGGCCGTCAGGGCTTCGAAAGGCCCAACGACCGCCTCAGGAAGTCGACTTGGAGCAGCAGCAGGTTCTCGGCGACCTGTTCCTGGGGCGTCATGTGCGTCACGCCCGTCAGCGGAAGCACCTCGTGGGGGTGGCCCGCGGCGAGCAGGGCGGAGGAGAGCCGCAGCGAGTGCGCCACCACCACGTTGTCGTCCGCCATGCCGTGGATGACCATCAGGGGCCGGGCGGGCTCGGCGGACCGCGTCAACTGCCCTTGCTGGACGAGTGAGTTGGCGGCGTAGACGTGCGGGCTCTGGGCCGGGTCGCCCAGATAGCGTTCCGTGTAGTGCGTGTCGTACAGCTCCCAGTCCGTGACCGGCGCGCCCGCGATGCCCGCGTGGAAGACGTCCGGCCGGCGCAGCACCGCGAGGGCCGAGAGGTAGCCGCCGAAGGACCAGCCGCGCATCGCCACCCGGCCGAGGTCCAGCGGATGGGCGCCCGCCAGGCCGTGCAGCGCCTCGATCTGGTCGTCGAGGGCGAGCGTGAAGTCCTCGCGGATCGCCTTCTCCCAGCGGGGGGAGCGGCCCGGGGTGCCGCGGCCGTCCGCGACGACCACCGCGAAGCCCTGGTCGGCGAACCACTGCGAGGTGAGGTGCGCGTTGTGCGCGGCCACCACACGCTGTCCGTGCGGGCCGCCGTACGGATCCATGAGTACGGGCAGCGGACCGTCCGACTCGCGGTAGTGGGACGGGAGCAGCACGGCGCACGGGATGCGCTGTGCGCCCCCTTCGGTCAGCCGCAGCCGCACCGGAAGCCCCGGGGTGGCGGCATATGACGCGATCTTGGCCAGTTCCCTGCCGTCCCGCAGGACCCGGACGTCCGTGCCGGGCCGGTCGGGCCGGGCGGAGCTGAGCACCGTGACGTCCCCGGACCGCACCGCCGAGTGCACTCCCGCGCCGTCCGAGACGCGTTCCGTACCCAGCTCGTTGACGCGGTACACATGGATCTCACCGGTCCCGGAAGCACTGTCCCCGCCCGACGGGGCCGCCGTGCCCGCCGACGCCGAGACGAGCACATCGCCCGCACCGATGTCGAGCACCGCCCTGACGTGCAGCTGAGGCCCGGTCAGAGTCCGGTCGCCCACGGCGAGGACCCGCGCCCCGCCCTCGTCGGCGATCCGCACGAGCCGGCCGTCGGGTGCCCACGCCGGGACGCCCGGCAGGAGTTCGAGCCAGTCGGCGTCCTCGTCCACGTGCACGGTGCGGGTGGTGCCCGTCGCCGGGTCCACCACGAGGTGGGACTGGGTGCGCTGGTCCCGGGACTGCACGAGCAGCAGCGGGGAGCCGTCCGGCGACCAGTGCACCCGGGCCAGGTAGGGATGGCGGGCCCGGTCCCAGACCACCTCGACGCGGGTGCCGTCCAGCGCGTAGAGGAACAGCCGCACCTCGGCGTTGGGGGTGCCCGCCGCCGGATAGGCGACCCGGGCCGGCTCCTGGCCGGGGTTGGCCGGGTCGGCGATCCACCAGCGCCGCACCGGCGTCTCGTCGGCGCGGGCCACCAGGACGCGGTCCGAACCGGGGCTCCACCAGTGGCCGCGCGACCGCGACATCTCCTCCGCCGCGATGAACTCGGCGAGCCCGTACGTCACTTCGGCCGACTCGGGCTCGGCGAGGGCCCGGTCGTCCTGGCCCTCGGCGCCCACCACCCGCAGCGCACCCCGCGTCACATAGGCCACCCACCGCCCGTCGGGGGAGGGGCGGGGGTCGAGGACCGGGCCCGGCACCGGGAGTTCGCGGGCGGTGCCGGCCCGCAGCCCGGCGGTGAACAGCCGCCCGGACAGGGCGAAGGCGGCGAGCTCCACGGCCGCGTCGGTGGCGTAGCCGACGATTCCGGCCGACCCCTCGCGACTGCGTTCGCGGCGCGCCCGCTCCTGCGCCGAGAGACGTTCCTCGGTGCCGTCGAGCAGGGCGGCGGGGTCCGCCGCGATCCGCTCGGCGCCGCCGCGTACCAGGTCGAGCACCCACAGCCGGTTGCTGCGTTCCGTACCCGAGGGCGAGCGCAGGAAGACGACCCGCTCGCCGTCGGGGGACACGGTGAACGCGCGGGGCGCACCGAGCGTGAAGCGCTGGGTGCGTGCGGAGTGCCGGGGGAAGGAGAGCTGCCCCGGGTCCTCTGGGTGCCTGGATGCGGTGGTCGTCATGAGGGGAACCTAGTCGCACGCCGCCGGACCCGCTCGGGCGCGGACCATGTGCGCCCCTTGTGCGCCCGTGCCCCGATCAATGCGTTCCCACGGATAGTTATGATCCGTAGCGCTCAGTGGGTAGGAACCCGCTGGCTGTCCACACGCTGTTGGGTCCGTCCGCCCACCGGAACAGATGGAGGTGAACCGCCGTGGCACTCTCGATTTCGGCGGTGGTGCTGCTGGCGATCGTCGTCTTCCTGCTGGTCCGGAAATCCGGGCTGAAGGGCGGACACGCGGCGATCTGCATCCTGCTCGGCTTCTATCTGGCGAGCTCGTCCATCGCCCCCACGATCAGCCAAGTGACCAGCAACGTGGCGGGGATGATCGGCGGCATCAAGTTCTAGCGGGCGGGTGGCGCCCGCCCCGCACCCGTGCGCACCCCGGAGCCAGGCGCGGCCCCGGGGTGCGGCCTCGTAGGCTTGGCGCATGTCGGAACCACCCGCCCGCCGTCTCCTCCTGGTGCACGCGCACCCGGACGACGAGTCGATCAACAACGGCGCCACCATGGCCAAGTACGCCGCCGAAGGCGCGCATGTCGCCCTGGTGACCTGCACACAGGGCGAGGAGGGCGAGGTCATCCCGCCCGGCCTGGCTCATCTCGCACCCGACCGGGACGGCGGCCTCGGGCCGTACCGGGCCGGTGAACTGGCCGCCGCGATGAAGGAACTGGGCGTCACCGACCACCGCTTCCTCGGCGGCCCGGGCCGCTTCCGCGACTCCGGGATGATGGGCGTCGAGCAGAACCACCGGCCGGGCGCGTTCTGGAACGCGGACGTGGACGACGCCGCCGGGTACCTCGTAGAGGTGATCCGCGCGCTGCGCCCCCAGGTCCTCATCACCTACGACCCGGACGGCGGCTACGGCCATCCCGACCACATCCAGGCCCACCGCGTCGCGACCCGGGCCGCCGAACTCGCCGCCGAGGAGGGGTACCGCCCCGGCCTGGGCGGGGCGCACACGATCGCCAAGGTCTACTGGAACCGCGTGCCGCGTCCGGTCGCCGAGGCCGCCTTCGACGGGCTGCGCGCCGCGCACACGGACTTCCCCGGCATCGCGGCCATCGACGACGTCCCGGGCGTCACGGACGAGTCCGACATCACGGCCGAGATCGACGGCAGCGCGTACGCCGCCGCCAAGGCCGCCGCGATGCGCGCCCACGAGACCCAGATCACCGTCCAGGGGCCCCACTTCGCGCTCTCCAACGACCTGGGCCAGCCGCTCTTCACCACCGAGTACTACCAATTGGCGGCCGGCACCCCGGGCGTCGCGGCGGGGCGGCGCGAGCACGACCTGTTTGAAGGGGTGGCCGAATGAGTACGCGTACACCCATGGACGACTCCCCGGCGCCGGGTTCCCGGGCCGCGCGCATCGCGCTGTACGCGCTGCTCTTCGTGCTCGGCGCGCTCGTCGCCACCGCCGGGGCGCTGGTCCAGACGGCCTGGTTCCCGGGCGGCCTGATCCTGTCGCTCGCGGGCGCCGTCGGCCTCTTCTGCGCGGGCACGCAACTGATGGGCGGCCGGGGCGGAGTGGGCGCGCCCGCGGCCGGATGGCTCGTCACCGTCGTCCTGCTGACCGCCTCGCGGCCCGAGGGCGACTTCGTCTTCGGCGCCGGAGCGGGCTCGTACGTCTTCCTCCTCGGAGGGATGGTCGCCGCTGTGATCTGCGCCACGATCGGCGGATTCACGCAACCCGGCGGCCCCGCCGCCCGACTTGGCAAGTGACGTGCGCGGGCGCCACGACGCAGTAGAAGAGGACGGGGCACGCCTTCTCCGGGCCGCCCCGTACGCAAGGGCGTCGGCCAGTATGGTGGTGCGCGCCGCCGAGCCGCCCGTACAGAGGCACCACAAGAACGAGACCGGGTGGCGGAGCCAATCGGGAGAGAACCAGCCTTGAGTCGTGAAACTGACAGTGCGTCCTTCGGCCCCCAGGGACGGGGCTCAGCCGGGTACCCCTCGGGCACCCCGCCGTACGGGACCCCGTCGTCCGCCGCGGGCCAGGACGCTCCTGAGGCCGCCGCCGAGCCGGACGAGCCGAAGACCGAGACCACGCTGACGACGCGGATCCGGATCAACATCCCCGGCTCGCGCCCCATTCCGCCGGTCGTGATGCGGACGCCGATGAGCGACACCGCCAAACCGGCGGACGCGGACGGCGTCAGCGAACGCACCGGGTCGGTGCCCAGGCCCGAGGCCCCCGAGGCGGAGCCCGCCGAGCCGGCCGGCGACGACCGCCCGGCCAGCGACTGGTTCGCCCCGCGCAAGTCCCCGGCGGCGCCCGCCCCTTCGGCCACCCCGGCCGGCGGCACCCCGCGCCCCGACCTGCCGTACTTCTCGGACGGACCGGACGCCCAGGGCGCCCCGAACTCGTCGCCCGGCCCCGAAGGGGCGCGCCCGGGACAGCCGTCGGGCCCCACCACCGGGCCCGTCACCGGCAACGCGGCGCTCCCCGTGCGCCCGGTCGCCAACCGGGGCGGCCAGGGGGCCGGCCTCGGGCCGCGCCCCGGCGAGCCCTCGCTCTTCGGTGCGGCGCCGGGCCGGCCGGGCGGTCAACACCCCGGTCAGGAGCCCGACATGGGCCGCGGCCCGGGGGAGGGGCCGCGTGCGGCGGCCGACCCCGGGTTCGACCGCAACCCGCTCCAGGGCCCCGGGCCCGTCGGCGACCCGTTCGCGCCCGGCGCCCACGGCCCGGTACCGGTCCTGTCCGACGACACGGCGGTGCTCACCCCGCAGCCCCCGGCGCCGAGCCCGCTCACCCACACCGTGGGCAACCCGCTCGCGAACCCGCAGGTCAATCCCGCGGCGCCCGCGCCGGGCGAGCACGTCTCCGGCGACACCCTCACCAGCGGCATCCCCGTGGTCCCGCCGGAGCACCGGGGCGGCTCCTTCCCGGCCGGGCCCGCCACCTCGCCCGGCGGCCCCACCCTGACGCCGCCCCCGCCCGGCGGACTCGACGAGGCCGCGCCCGCGGCCCCGCCCGAGCGCACCGGGCCGCCCGCCAAGGCCGCCAAGTCCGCCGCCAAGCCGGCGAAGAAGAAGGGCCGCTCCAAGCCGGCGCTGCTCGGCGGCGCCGTGGTCGTCCTGGCCGGAGTCGCGTACGGCGCCGGTCTGGTCCTGAACCACTCCGAGGTTCCCAAGGGCACCACCGTCCTCGGCGTCGACATCGGCGGCGGCACCAAGGAGGCGGCCGTCTCCAAGCTCGACCAGACCCTCGGCAAGCGCGCCAACCAGCCGCTGCACCTCACGGTCGACGGCAAGCAGGAGCAGCTGAGGCCGGAGATCGCGGGCCTGTCCCTGGACAGCCAGGCCACCGTGCGGGCCGCGGCGGGCAGCGACTACAACCCGGTGTCCGTGATCGGCTCCCTGTTCGGCGGCAAGCGGGTCGCCGAACCGGTCATCCCGGTCGACGAGGAGAAGCTCGGCGTCGCGCTGACCGACCTCGCCGGGGCCTCCGGCTCGGCGACGGAGGGCACGATCAAGTTCGTACCGGGCAAGGCGGTGGCCGTGCCGGGCAAGGCGGGCAAGTCGCTCGACGTGAACCGCTCGATGATCGCGGTCAAGGACGCGTACCGGACGCTGGTGCAGACCGGCAAGGCAGATCCGGTGGCGCTGCCCGTCGCGGTCCGTCAACCCACCATCAGCCAGGCCGAGATCGACCGGGCGATGAACGAGTTCGCCAAGCCCGCGATGTCCGCGAACGTCACGATCAAGGCGGGCGGCAGGTCGCTGCCCTTCGGGCCCCTGAAGTCGCTGCCCAAGATCCTTTCGATGAAGGCGGAGAACGGGAAGCTGGTCGAGGTCTACGACAAGAGCGCCGTCACCGAACTGATCGGCAGCACGTTCAAGGGGGTCATGGTCACCAAGGGCGGGCAGAAGCACGAGGTGTCCGCCGATGACGTCGTCGTCGCCATGCAGGGGGCGTTGCGGGGGCGGACTGCTGCGCAGCGCACCGGGACGATCGAGCTCAACCAGGGGTGAGGCCGGGGTGCCCCGCGCCCTCGGGGGGTGCGGGGCCGCCCCCGGCCCGCCTTTTGCGCAGTTCCCCGCGCCCCCAACTGCGCTGTCGGGTGCGGGCCGTGGTCGCTATTTGCGCAGTTCCCCGCGCCCCTGACCCCGTTGTCGTGTGCGGGTCGTGGGCGCTTTTCGCGCAGTTCCCCGCGCCCCTGACCCCGTTGTCGCCTCGCGCCCCTGAAACCCCCCGCCGGGGGGCCGGTATGACATCTGTCATGGCGGAGTCACGACGGGCGGCACTGCCGGGGCACCCCGGCGCCGAGCCACTCTGGGGACATGACGCAGACAGCCCACGCCCCCGCCGAGCGGACCGCCCAGTCCGTGGTGAGCTTCGAGAACGTGAACAAGAACTACGGCGACGTCCGCGCCGTGGCCGACCTGTCGCTGCGGCTGCACCCGGGTGAGACGGTCGCCCTGCTCGGCCCCAACGGCGCCGGCAAGTCCTCCACGCTCGACCTGCTGCTCGGTCTGCGCAACGCCGACTCCGGCACGGTCAGCCTCTTCGGGATGACGCCCGCGCAGGCGATCAACGCCGGCAAGGTCGGCGCGATGCTGCAGAGCGGCGGCCTGATGGAGGACGTGACCGTGCGCGAGCTGGTCAAGCTCGGCTGCGACCTGCATCCCAAGCCGCACCCGGTGGCCGAGGTCATGGACCGCGCGGGCATCACCCAGATCGCCGACCGCAAGGTCAACAAGCTCTCCGGCGGCCAGGAGCAGCGCGTGCGCTTCGCCCTCGCGACGGCCGGCGCCAACGACCTGATCGTGCTCGACGAGCCGACCACCGGCATGGACGTCACCGCCCGCCAGGCGTTCTGGGCGACGATGCGCGAGCAGGCGGCCCAGGGCCGTACGGTCCTGTTCGCCACGCACTACCTGGAAGAGGCCGACGCGATCGCCGACCGGGTGCTGGTCCTGCACAAGGGCCGCCTCCTCGCCGACGGCACCGCCGCCGAGATCAAGGCCAAGGCGGGCGCCCGCCGGGTCAGCTTCGACCTGGAGGGCCCCATCGACGAGGCCGCCCTGCGCGAGCTGCCCTTCCTGTCCACCATCGACATCTCGGGCCGCACGGTCCGCATCCAGTCGCACGACGCCGACGCCACGATGCACGCGGTGTACGGGCTCGGCCTCTACCCGCGCAACCTCGAAGTCGCGGGCCTCGGCCTGGAGCAGGCCTTCGTCGCCATCACCTCGGCCGAGGAGGCCAACGCACGATGAACACGCTGATCAAGCTCGAAATCACCCGCACCCTGCGGAACAAGAAGTTCATGTTCTTCTCCGTGATCTACCCCTCGGCGCTCTACCTGCTCTTCGCGGCCTCCCAGAACGGCACCGACAAGGTCAAGGGCACCGACCTCACCTTCCCCGCCCTGTACATGGTCTCGATGGCGTCCTTCGGCGCGATCACCGCCGTCCTCATGGGCAACAGCGAGAAGATCGCCAAGGAGCGCGAGAAGGGCTGGGTGCGCCAGCTGCGCCTGACCACCCTGCCCGGCCGCGGCTACGTCCTCGCGAAGATCGCCAGCGCCGCCGTGGTGACCCTGCCGTGCATCGTCGTCGTCTTCCTGGTGGCCGCGGGCGTCAAGGGCGTACGGTTCGACGCCTGGCAGTGGGGCGCCCTGACCCTCGCCATCTGGGCGGGATCGCTCTGCTTCGCCGCGCTCGGCGTGGCCATCGGCTACCTCGCCAGCGGTGACGCGGTCCGTCCGATCACGATGATCATCTACTTCGGCATGTCGATCCTGGGCGGCCTGTGGATGCCCAGCACCGTCTTCCCGCAGTGGCTGCAGAACATCGCGGAGTGGCTGCCCACCCACGCGTACGCTGCTCTCGGACAGGCCATCGAGCTGGGCGACGCCCCGCACGGCAAGGACCTCGCCATCCTCGTCGTCTACTTCCTGCTCTTCGCGGGCGGCGCGGCATGGCTGTACCGGAAGGACACCCTGAAGGCGTGACTCCCCTGAACCAGGGCGGCGACGGGGCACCGGCGGTGCGGATCGGCCTGAGCCCCGAGACGCGCCGCCAGATGCTGCAGAAGCTGATGTGGGTCGGCATCTGGCTCGCCTTCATGGGCGCTCCGATCGGCGACCTGCTCGACCACCACCACGCGGCGCCGGCCACCGTGCTCGGCTGGCTCGGCCTCGCGGGGTTCGTGACCGTCTACCTGGCCCTGGTCCTGCGGCACACCGCAAGCCCCCTGGCCAGCGCCACCGTCTACAGCCTCCTCGGTTTCCTCGCGGCGCTGGCCGTCACGCTCTCGCTCACCCTCGGCGGCGCGTGGCTCGTGCTGTTCGTCTACGTGTCCGTGTCCTGCGGGGCGACGCTGCCACTGGCGCTCGCCACCTGGGCGATCCTCGTGAGCACGGCGGGCATGACGGTGATCGGCACCCGTGTCACCGACGTCGGCGACGTGGTGCCGGGGCTCGTCATCCCCGCGCTGCTCGGCGGGTTCGCGATGACCGGCGTACGCCATCTGATCCGTACCTCCGTCGAGTTGCGCGAGGCCCGGGCCACGGTGGCCCAACTGGCCGCGAACGAGGAGCGGTTGAGGATGGCGCGCGATCTGCACGACCTGCTCGGCCACTCCCTCTCGCTCATCACGCTCAAGAGCGAGCTGGCCGGGCGGATGCTGCCGGACTACCCCGGGCAGGCGGCCCGCCAGGTGGCCGACATCGAACAGGTCAGCCGCCAGGCCCTCGTGGACGTACGGGCCGCCGTGAGCGGCTACCGCAGGGCCACGCTGCCCGCCGAACTCGCGGGTGCCCGCACCATGCTGAACGCGGCGGGCATCCGGGCCGACGTGCCGTCCGGGGCGCCGGACGAACTGCCCGCGGCCGAGGAGGAAGTGCTGGCCTGGGTGCTGCGGGAGGCGGCCACCAACGTGGTGCGCCACAGCGGCGCCCGGCACTGCACGGTCACCCTGGAGGAGCGCCAGACCCTGGACGGCCGGTTCCTCGAACTGCGCGTCCACGACGACGGCAAGCCGCGGCCCGGCAGTGCGGCGCCGGTCGCGGGCAACGGTCTGACCGGGCTCGCCGAGCGCCTGGAGAAGGTGTCCGGCGTCCTGGAGACGGAGGCGGGCCGCGCGGGCTTCACGCTGACGGCCCGGGTCCCGCTGATTCCTGGCCCGTCCGAAATCCCTCTAGTATCCGGCCCATGATCAGACTTCTCCTGGCCGAAGACCAGTCCATGGTCCGCGAGGCCCTCGCGGCGCTGCTGGGCCTGGAACCGGACATGGAGGTGGTGGCGCAGGCCGCCCGCGGCGACGAGGTGCTCGCCGCGGCCCGCGCCCACCCGGTCGACGTCGCGCTGCTCGACATCGAGATGCCGGGCCGTACCGGAATCGAGGCGGCGGCCGAACTGCGCCGCGCGCTGCCGGCCGTCAAGATCGTCATCCTGACCACGTTCGGACGTCCGGGCTATCTGCGCAGCGCCATGGAGTCGGGCGCGGACGCCTTCCTCGTCAAGGACGCACCGGCGGCCCAACTCGCCACCGCCGTACGGAAGGTGCTCGCGGGGGAGCGGGTCATCGACCCCACCCTCGCGGCGGCGGCCCTGGCCGAGGGAGCCAACCCGCTGACCGACCGGGAGCGGGACGTGCTGCGCGCGGCGCAGGACGGTGCGACCAACGCGGAACTCGCCGCCGCGCTCTGCCTCTCGCAGGGCACGGTCCGCAACTACCTGTCCATGGCGATCCAGAAACTGGCCGCCCGCAACCGGGCGGAGGCGGTGCGCCTGGCCCGCGAGAAGGGCTGGCTGTAGGGCGGCCGGCGGGCCTTCGTCCCCGCCGGCCGGTACGGTCCCTCAGCAGCTCACCAGGAGCAGGGTGAGGACCGAACAGACGTGGACCGCCGCGTTGTTGCCGGGGTCGGGGTCGATGGGGTTCAGATCGACCAGGGCGGCGGTGACCGGGAGGTTGCCGCTCATCGTCAGGAGACCGGCGTGCAGCGTCAGCTTCCTGGTGACGGTGGCGCCGGACGGGATCGCGCCGAGCGCGCAGACGGCGGTCCGGTTGGCCTTGTCGAGCGTGCAGCCGGACGCGGAGGGCGCGGTGAACCCGGCGGGGTAGCTGAACCACACCCGGCCCGCGCTGACGGCCGAGGGCCCGTCGTTGGTGATGCTCGCGGTGAAGGTGGCGGCGTTGATGCCGAGCCCCTTGGGGGTGACGTCCAGCGACACGGCCAGATCGGCCTGGCCGCCGTCGGCGGCGGCGGGGCCGGCGGCCGTGCCGAGGGCGAGGAGGGGCAGGAGGAGGGCGGGGGCGAGGCGGGTGGCTATCGGTCTGAGGCGTGACACGGTGACTCCCGGCGGGTCGAGGGAACAGGGCGGCGCGCCCCGCCGTGGGCCGTGGCTCACGCCCGGTCGAGGTCACGCCCACAGATTGTGACGGCTGCGCGCCCCGTCGGCAGCGCTTTGCCCCACCCCCGCCACTTTGGCCAAATGCCGCCCCTGGGGGGTTTGCCCACCCGCCCGCCCGTGCAGGGGGTTGGATTGGCCCGGCCCCCTGGGGCTGCGCCCCAGACCCCCTGAGGGGCTCCGCCCCTCGAACCCCGGCGGGGACTGCGTCCCCTGCACCCCTTTCGGGGGCTGCGCCCCCGGACCCCCCATCGCGCCTGAACGGCGCTCGTCCTCAATCGCCGGACGGGCTGAGGTGCCCGATGCGGGCCAGCACCATGCCGCTAAGGGGCGCGGGGAACTGCGCGAGCAAGCCAGCACGGCCCGCAGATGGCCGGGGGTTGGGGGCGCGGGGAATTGCGCGAGGGGCAGCCGGGCTTGGGGGACTTCGGGGGGCTTCGGGGGGAGGGGGTTGCCCCCGCCCCCCGCACCGGCCCCCCGCTAATTCAGCCTGGCCCGCGCGGCGAACGCCCGGCGGCGTATGTCCGTCGCCGTGGTCGGGTCCACGGGGGCCAGGACGTCCGCGTACTCCTCCAGAGCCGCCGCCCCCGCCAGGAACTCGCCCCGGCGCACCAGCAGTTCCGCCCGTTCGAAGCGGAGGTGGGCGGGGTGGGAGGGCAGGAGGAGGGCGAGGTCCAGGGCCCACAGGGCGACGGCGCTGTGTTCCGGGCGGGCCATGGCCCAGGCGCGGATGTTGTTCAGGACGCGCAGCACCGTCTCCAGCGGCGCCGCCGGACTCAGCATCGATTCCTCGAGCCCCGCCCCCGTCGCCCCGGCCACCAGGAGTTCCGCGTCCGCGCCGGTCAGCAGGCGCCCGCCGTCGAACGGGTCGACCAGCACCCGGTCACCGCCCGTGCCGAAGCCCACCACGAAGTGGCCCGGCAGCGCGACCCCGTACACCGGTGCCCCGGCCCGCCGGGCCACCTCGATCCACACCACCGAGAGCAGGATCGGCAGCCCGCGCCGGCGGCGCAGCACCTCGGGGAGGAGGGAGGACTCCAGGCGTTCGTAGTCGGCCGGGGTGCCGTGGAACCCGCAGGCGGCGCCGAGGAGTTCGGCCGTGGCCTCGGCCCAGGAGCGGGGAGTGGTGAGGCCGTGGGGGAGGAGGCCGGTCAGCCGGTCCAGTTCGATCTGGACCCCGTCGATGCCCGGCCCGCCGAGCGAGGGGTCGGCGACCGCGCCGATGAGCAGGCAGAGCATCACCGGATCGGGGCGCTCCGAGCGGGCCTCCTCGGCGAACTCCCGCCGCCAGTCGGTGACTTCAGGATCCATGGCCGGAGTGCGGGCCGGGCCGGAAGTGGTGGTAGCTGTGGTGGGTCGCGAAGCCGAGACCGTCGTACAGGGCGCGGGCCCCCTCGTTGTCCGCCTCCACCTGGAGCCAGGCCGCCGACGCCCCTTCGTCCAGCGCCCGGCCGGCCAGCGCCGCCATCACCGCCGTCGCCAGGCCCTGCCGGCGGTGCGCCGGGTCCACCTCGACGGCCATGAACCCCGCCCAGCGTCCGTCCACCACGCAGCGCCCGATCGCCGCGGGCGCGTCCCCCTCCCCGGGCACCGACGCGAACCACACCGAGGGCCCGCTGCCCAGGACCGTGAGGACGTGGTCGCCCGGGGTCCCGAACCGCTGGTAGCGGCCGAGCCAGGCCGCGTCCACGTGCCGGGCGAGGCGCACCCGGGACGCGTCGGCCGCCAGGTCGCCGAGCGGGGCGAGCGCCGCGACGCGGACCTCGGCGCTCACCTCCCGCTCCCAGCCCGCCCGTTCGAGCTCCGCGCAGAGCCGCTCCTGGGTGCCCTCGGCGCCGGTCGACGGCTGGATGTAGGCGGGCAGGCCGCGGGCCGCGTACCAGTCGCGCACGCGGGTCAGGGCGTCCGGCAGGGCCAGGCCCGGGTCGCCCAGCGGCAGCGCCGAGTTCGCGCGCCGGGTGAAGCCTGCCGCGGCCCGCAGCGTCCAGTCGCCGAGCCGTTCGCTCTCCACCGGCTGCCAGGCGCGGGCCAGGACGGGCGCGAGTTCCGCGAACGAGGCGGCCGGACCGCGGCGGCGCGCCGGGGCGGACGGCACGACCTTGCCCGCCACGAGACTCGCCGCGTCGACGCGAACGGTCTCACCGCTCTTTCGTGTGATCGACAACACATCGCCGTCCCACGATGTGAGCACGCCGACCGTGTCCGTGAACAGGGAGCCCGGAGTTCCGCTGGAGTCCCGACGCCGGACTGATACGCGTTTGCCCGTATCGGCCGGTGTAATTCGGACCTCAAGCCGCCCGCCGGTGGTGAATTCCACAGGTCTCTCCGCCCCTCCTGTTCGGATCGTGCCCCGAACCGGAGATACTAGGTGCGGGCATCGACGACGCCGCGCTCCCGCGCGCCACGTGGACGGAGCCGCAGATCGGCCCGCCGCGCCCTATCGAGGAGGAACGACAGCGTGACCTACGTCATCGCGCAGCCTTGTGTCGACGTCAAGGACAAGGCGTGTATCGAAGAGTGCCCGGTCGACTGCATCTACGAGGGCTCCCGGTCCTTGTACATCCACCCGGATGAGTGCGTCGACTGTGGTGCCTGCGAGCCGGTGTGCCCGGTCGAGGCGATCTTCTACGAGGACGACACCCCGGACGAGTGGAAGGACTACTACAAGGCGAACGTGGAGTTCTTCGACGAGCTCGGCTCGCCCGGTGGCGCCTCCAAGCTCGGCCTGATCGAGCGGGACCACCCCTTCATCGCAGCGCTGCCGCCGCAGAACGGCTGAGCGCGCTTCCCCGGTCCCCGTACGGCTCAGCTGCCGTACGGGGCCGTGGTGTTTCCCGGCGCGCCCGCCCGCGACACCGTACGTACGAGAAAGTGAGCACCTCCGTGAGCGCAGTCTCCTCACGCCTTCCCGTCTTTCCGTGGGACAAGCTGGAGCCGTACAAGGCGACGGCCGCGGCCCACCCGGACGGCATCGTGGACCTGTCCGTCGGCACGCCGGTCGACCCGGTCCCGGCGTTCGTGCGCGAGGCCCTGAGCGCTGCCGCCGACTCTCCCGGCTATCCCACGGTGTGGGGCACGCCGGCGCTGCGGGACGCGATCAAGGGGTGGCTGGAGAAGCGCCTCGGCGCGCGCTCGGTCGAGCACGCCAACGTCCTGCCGGTGGTCGGCTCCAAGGAGCTGGTGGCCTGGCTGCCCACCCAGCTCGGTCTGGGCGCCGGCGACCAGGTGGCCTTCCCGAGCCTGGCCTACCCGACCTACGAGATCGGCGCCCGGCTGTGCGGCGCGGAGCCGGTCGTCTACGGCGACGACCCCACCGCCCTCGACCCCGCCCGTCTGAAGCTCCTGTGGCTCAACTCGCCGTCCAACCCGACCGGCCGGGTGCTGGCCAAGGACGAGCTGGTCCGCATCGTGGCGTGGGCCCGTGAGCACGGCGTGCTCGTCGTCTCCGACGAGTGCTACCTGGAGCTGGGCTGGGAGGCGGAGCCGGTCTCGGTGCTGCACCCGGACGTGTGCGGCGGCGGCTTCGAGGGTCTGGTGGCCGTCCACTCGCTCTCCAAGCGCTCCAACCTGGCCGGCTACCGGGCCGCGTTCATCGCCGGTGACGCGGACGTGCTCGGCGAGCTGCTCGCCATCCGCAAGCACGGCGGCATGATGACCGCGGCGCCCGTACAGGCGGCGACCGTCGCGGCCCTGGGTGACGACACCCACGTCCAGGAGCAGCGCGCGCGGTACGCGGCGCGGCGCCGGGTGCTGCGCGAGGCGCTGGAGCGGCACGGCTTCCGCATCGAGCACAGCGAGGCCAGCCTCTACCTGTGGGCGACCCGCGACGAGGACTGCTGGGCGACCGTGGGCCATCTGGCCGGGCTCGGCATCCTGGTGGCACCCGGCGACTTCTACGGCGAGGCGGGCGCCCGGTTCGTACGGGTCGCCTTCACGGCGACCGACGAGCGCGTCGAGGCCGCCGTCAAGCGCCTGGCGCGGTAACCCCGCGCAACACGCGGAGGGGCCCGGGGAGTCGAGCACTCCCCGGGCCCCTTCGCATCACCCGCGCCCCGGTCAGCCGAGGGGCAGGCCCTTCAGGGGGAGCTGGTCGGTGCTCGGCAGGCCCTGGGTGGGCAGGCTGCCCGCGGGGGACAGGCCGCTCTGGGTCGCGGTCTTGGCGGTCGTACCGAGGATGTCGCCCGCGCTGCCCGCCGCGTCGCCGGCCGCCTTCTGCGCGGCCGGGGTGGCCACCTTGCCCGTCTGGCCGACCGTCCTGCCCGCGGCGGGGACGGCCTTCTTGACGGCGTCGGCGCCGGTGCTCCCGGCCATGCCGGTGGTCTTCTGGGTCACTCCGTCCACGGCGTTGCTCACCGAGCTCGGGTCCATCTGGGTCAGACCGCCGAGGTTCGGCGCGGTCTGGGGGAGTTCCACGGCGCTTGCGGAGCCGGCCGCACCGACCACGGGCGCTGCACCTGCCGCGATGAGCAGCGCGGCGCGGGCGATCCGACGGGTCAGGGGGAGGGACATGATGCTCCTTCAGACGGGTTGGAAATGTGTCGCTGTCCGGCGTTCGGACGCAGTGACAACCGCCGGGAGGGGAGGGGAGGTTGCGGTGGGCCCTCGTAAAGAGTTTGCAATGCGTCGCATTATCTACTCTGGCGAAAAGCGGGCAAATGAAGCGGGTCGCTGTTAGATGACGGGTCGTCAGATCCCTTTATTGGCAAGGGAATTGACGGTTCTCCGGGTGGCGGCCCGGACGTGGGTGCGAAACCGTGGACCCGGAAGTCCGGGCTCATCAGGTCGAGTGTCCGGCCGAACGGCTGACCGGGCGCGGGTCGGCCCTAGGACGCGACGGTGATCCGCACCTCGTGCGCGGCGCCGCCCGCGGCGCCCGCCGAGGTCTGCGGGCCCGGTGCGGCCGAGACGGGGTCGGCGGTCCAGCCCTCGTCCGAGTCGTCCGCGCTCCAGGTGCGGCCCGCGTAGCTGACCCGCGCGATGTGCAGCGTCTCGGCCCGGGCCACCGCCCAGTGCGCGAGGGCCCAGCCGCGCTGCCCGGGCCCGCCGCCCGCGGCGCCCGACGGGCCGGCGGCCCGCACCGGCACGGCCACGTCCTGCCCCGCGCCGGCCGGCTGTTGAGCGGGGACCACGCCGGCGCCGAACGCCTTCGTCAGGTCCTCCCGCACCCGCACCGGGTCGCCCGGCCGCACGCTGCGGGCCACCGTGCAGGTCAGGCCGGCGGGCTCGCGGCCGGTCAGGGCGGCCATGAGCACCGTGGCGTCCGGCTCGTGCTTGGCGTACGCCTGCGGGAAGGCGCTGCGCTGCACCCGCTGCGCGGCCTCGGTCAGCGGAAGCCGCGAGTAGCCGGGCACCTCGGCGAGGTGCTGGTAGAACTTCCCGGCCGCGTACACCGGGTCCATGATCTGCGCCGCGGTGCCCCAGCCCATCGAGGGGCGCTGCTGGAAGAGGCCGAGCGAGTCGCGGTCGCCGTGGTCCAGGTTGCGCAGCCCCGATTCCTGGAGGGCGGTGGCCAGCGCGATCGTGACGGCCCGCTCGGGCATGCCCTGGGTGATGCCCACGGCCGTGATCGTCGCCGCGTTGCCGGCCTGCTCCGGGCTCATCCCGAAGGCGGAGCCCTCCCCTCCGTCCGACGCCGCCACGCACCGGGGCGCGCCCGGGCCCCCGCTGGCGTACTGCACCACCAGATATCCGGCGATCGCCAGGAGCACGGCGAAGGCCGCCCCGACACGCAGGAGGCGGCCGCGTCGGGAGGGGCGCGGGAGGTCGGTGGGCTCGGACACGGTGCATACCGTACTGGAGCGCGAAGGCGCTCCCGGTGGTGGCGCTAGGGTCGGAGCCATGGCCCAAACCACCCTGGATCTCACCGCGGACGCGCCCGCACTGACCGCCCGGCTCGTCGACTTCGCCTCCGTGAGCGGCGACGAGGAGCCGCTCGCCGACGCCATCGAGCGCGAACTGCGCAAACTGGCGCACCTCACGGTCGACCGGTACGGCAACAACGTCGTGGCGCGGACGAACCTGGGCCGGGCCGAGCGGATCATCCTGGCCGGGCACATCGACACCGTGCCGATCGCCGACAACGTGCCCTCCCGGCTCGACGAGCACGGCGTGCTCTGGGGCTGCGGCACGAGCGACATGAAGTCGGGCGTGGCCGTCCAGCTGCGCATCGCCCAGACGGTGACCGAGCCCAACCGTGACCTGACCTTCGTGTTCTACGACAACGAGGAGGTCGCCGCCCACCTCAACGGCCTCGGCAGGATCGCCGAGGCCCGCCCCGAATGGCTCGCGGGCGACTTCGCGGTGCTGCTCGAACCCTCCGACACCGAGGTCGAGGGCGGCTGCCAGGGCACGCTCAGGGTGCTCCTGAGGACCAGCGGCGAGCGCGCCCACTCCGCCCGCAGCTGGATGGGCTCCAACGCCATCCACAAGGCTGCCCCGATCCTCGCGAAGCTGGCCGCCTACGAGCCGCGCCGCCCGGTGATCGACGGCCTCGAATACCACGAGGGCCTCAACGCGGTACGCGTCGAAGGGGGCGTGGCCGGCAATGTGATCCCGGACGTCTGCACGGTCGTCGTCAACTACCGCTACGCGCCCGACCTCAGCGGCGAGCAGGCGCTCGCGCACGTCCGCGAGGTCTTCGCGGACTGCGACATCGCCGAGTTCGTCGTCGACGACCACTCGGGGGCCGCGCTGCCCGGCCTCTCGCACCCGGCCGCCGCCGCCTTCATGGCCGCGGTGGGCGGCACCGCGCGCCCCAAGTTCGGCTGGACGGACGTCTCGCGCTTCGGCGACCTCGGCATCCCCGCGGTCAACTACGGGCCCGGCGACGCGCTCCTGGCCCACAAGCGCGACGAGCACGTCGTGGTCGAGCGGATCACGCGGTGCGAGGAGCGGCTGCGGGCCTGGCTCACCGGCTGAGGACGCCTTCACGGGCCCGCCCGCGCCGGGCGGGCCACACCGCGGCCGCCGGCCACGGTGTGGCCCGCCGCAATTCCGCCCTTCGTCATGGCCGCCGACCTACCCTGGCTGAGCACGTGCAACATCGTCAGCGGAGGGAGCACGGCATGGCCAACCCCGAGGGAACTCCATTTCCGGCGGAGCAGCGGCTCGAACAGCGGCTCGGGCCGGTGCTGCGCCGCCGTGACCAGGTCCAGGCCGGTACCACCGATCAGCGTCTGCTCGACTCCGAGGGCGACTCCCAGTGGGTGCACACCGACCCGTGGCGGGTCATGCGCATCCAGTCCGAGTTCGTCGAGGGCTTCGGCGCGCTGGCCGAACTGCCCAGCGCCATCAGCGTGTTCGGCTCGGCCCGCACCCCGGCGGACTCGCCCGACTACGAGGCGGGCGTACGGATCGGGCGGGCCCTGGTGGACGCCGGCTTCGCGGTGATCACCGGCGGCGGACCCGGCGCCATGGAGGCCGCCAACCGGGGCGCGAGAGAGGGCAACGGCATCTCCGTCGGCCTCGGCATCGAGCTCCCCTTCGAGCAGGGGCTCAACCCGCACGTCGACATCGGGATCAACTTCCGCTACTTCTTCGTGCGCAAGACCATGTTCGTCAAGTACGCCCAGGGCTTCGTGGTGCTGCCGGGCGGGCTCGGCACCCTGGACGAGCTGTTCGAGGCGCTCACCCTGGTGCAGACCCGCAAGGTCACCCGCTTCCCGATCGTGCTGTTCGGCACGGAGTACTGGGGCGGGCTCGTGGACTGGCTGCGCAACACGGTGATCGCCCAGGGCAAGGCGTCCGAGAACGACCTGCTGCTCTTCCACGTCACCGACGACGTGGACGAGGCCATCGCCCTGGTCACCAAGGAAGCAGGGCGCTGACGAGGCCTCAGGGCACGCCCTAGGCGAGCCCCCGGCGGGCCACCGCCGGGGGCCGGTGGCCCGCGATGGAGGCCACCATGTCGAGGACCTGACGGGTCTCGGCCACCTCGTGCACCCGGTAGACCCGGGCGCCGAGCCAGGCGGACACCGCGGTCGTCGCGAGCGTTCCGATCACCCGCTCCTTGACCGGCCGGTCGAGGGTCTCGCCCACGAAGTCCTTGTTGGACAGGGAGACCAGGACCGGCCAGCCCGTGGCCGTCATCTCGTCGAGGCGCCGGGTCGCCTCCAGGCTGTGCCGGGTGTTCTTCCCGAAGTCGTGCCCGGGGTCGATCATGATCCCGTCCGGCCGCACGCCCAGTCCGACGGCCCGCTCGGCAAGGCCCACGGTGACCCGCAGGATGTCCGCCATCACGTCGTCGTACGCGATCCGGTGCGGCCGGGTGCGCGGTTCGACACCGCCCGCGTGGGTGCAGACCAGGCCCGCGCCGTAGCGCGCCGCGACCTCGGCCAGCTTCGGATCGACGCCGCCCCAGGCGTCGTTGAGGACATCGGCCCCCGCCTCGCACACCGCCGCGCCCACGTCGTGCCGCCAGGTGTCGACGCTGATGACGACGTCGGGGAAGCGCCTGCGCACCTCGGCCACGAAGCCGACCGTGCGCCGCGCCTCCTCCTCGGCGGTGACCTCCTCGCCGGGGCCCGCCTTGACCCCGCCGATGTCGATGATCGCGGCGCCCTCGGCCACCGCCTGCTCCACGCGCACCAGCGCGGGCTCGTCCAGGAACGTGGCGCCCTGGTCGTAGAAGGAGTCGGGGGTCCGGTTCACGATGGCCATGATCACCGGCTCGTCCGCGCCGAATTCGCGCCGGCCGAGCCGCAGCGTGCCGCGGTCCGTTCCGCTGTGCATCCCCTGAGTCCTTTGCTGTGGTCCGGGCCGTTGTCCGCCTGCGACCCTAACCGTCGGTGCCGCATGGCACGATCGGACCCGACAGTTTCCGGCGTCGGGAAGGCTCGCTCGTGTTCTGGTTCTTGCTGATCGCGATGGTCGTCGTGGTCACCGCCGTGACCCTCGCCGTGGTGGGCGGCGGCGGGGACGACGCCGGCGGTGCCGCGGACGTCGAGCCGGAGCACCTGGTGGACCCGCTGCCCGAACACCGCCCGGTCACCCGGGCCGATGTGGAGGCGCTGCGCATCCCGGTGGTGCTGCGGGGCTACCGGATGGCGGACGTCGACGACGTGCTGAGCCGGCTCGGCGCCGAGCTCGCCGAGCGGGACGCGCGGATCGCCGAGCTCCACGCGGCGCTGGGCCCGGTGACCCGCGACCGCCAGGCGCCCCCGGCCGGGCCGGACGCGGTCGAGGCCGCGGCGCCCGCCCGGCCGGACCCGGCGGCGCCCGGCGCCCGCGCGGACGTCCCCACGGACGACCCCGCCGCGGACCACGAGCGGGAGGACCTGGCGACGCCCCGTCGGCCGGGCGGCGCGACCGACGAGGAGACCCGGCGATGAGTGACGCGATCCCCGGCCCCGACGGCCGTCCGCGCTGTCCCTGGGGCCTGTCCGCCGAGGACTACGTGACGTACCACGACACCGAGTGGGGCCGCCCGGTCCACGGCGACGACGCGCTGTACGAGCGGCTCTGCCTGGAGGCCTTCCAGTCGGGTCTCTCCTGGATCACGATCCTGCGCCGCCGCGAGGGCTTCCGGCGCGCCTTCGCCGGCTTCCGGATCGAGGCGGTGGCCCGGTTCACCGAGGCCGACGAGGAACGGCTGCTCGGCGACGCGGGCATCATCCGCAACCGCCTCAAGATCGAGGCGACGGTCGCCAACGCCCAGACCCTCGCCACCTGGTCACCCGGTGAGCTCGACGCCCTGATCTGGTCGTACGCGCCGGACCCGGCCACCCGCCCGGCGCCCCGCACGCTCGCCGAGGTCCCGGCGGTGACCGACGAGTCCACGGCGCTGTCCAAGGCCCTCAAGAAGCGCGGCCTGCGCTTCATCGGGCCGACCACGGCCTACGCCCTGATGCAGGCCTGCGGCCTGGTGGACGACCACCTCGCGGACTGCGTGGCACGGGGCGGCGCCTGAGCACCGCCCCGCCCCGGGCCGTGCTCAGCGGCCCACGTACTTCGGCTTCTCCTTGGCGAGGAACGCGGCCACCGCGATGGCGTGGTCCTCGGAGGCGCCGGCCATCGCCTGGAGCTCCTCCTCCTTGGCCAGCGTCTCGGCGAGCGGGTGCCCCGCGCCGTACGCGAGGGACGCCTTCAGGGCGCCGTACGCCACCGTCGGGCCCCCGGCCAGGGTGCGGGCCACCGCGAGGGCCTGCGCGGCCAGCTCGTCGGCCGGTACGACCTTGTTGACCAGGCCGATCGCATACGCCTCCGCCGCGGAGATCGAGCGCGGGAACAGGAGCAGATCGGCGGCGCGCGACTGGCCGATCAGCCGCGGCAGCGTCCACGAGACGCCCGAGTCGGCGGTCAGGGCGACCCCCGCGAACGAGGTGTTGAACGTGGCCGTGTCCGCGACCACCCGGTAGTCCGCGGCCAGCGCGAAGCCGAGCCCGGCGCCCGCCGCCACCCCGTTGACGCCGGCCACCACGGGCTTGGGCATCTCGGCCAGCGCGGTCAGGATCGGGTTGTAGTGCTCGCGGACCGTGCTCATGGTCTCGCCGGTGCCCGCCTCGCGGTCCGCGGCCAGCGAGGCCACGTGCTCCTTGAGGTCCTGGCCCACGCAGAACGCGCGGCCGGTCGCGGTCAGCAGGACGGCCCGCACGTCCGGGTCCGCGGCCGCCGAGCGCACCGCTTCCCGCAGCGCGACCTTCGCCTCGGTGTTCATGGCGTTCATGGCCTCGGGCCGGTTGATCGTGATCGTCGCGAGCCCGTCGCTCACCTCGTACAGGACGCTGTCGGCCATGGTGGATCCCCTCCGTCGCGGATGCTTCTCGGTCGTCGTATCCGCTCAGCATGGCGGAGATCACCAGCGGTGGGCATGTGACCTGCGTCAAACAATCGGGGCACCGGAGCCGACCGGCGGCGGCGAAGTATCGCAGGCGGATCGCCGAATTGAGTGGTTTTGATAGAGCGCGTTGCCCAAGCGATGCGGACCGATGTTGGTCATCGGGTCCTGCCATGCGGGATAATGACCTGGAAGCAATGTGTTCGATGCCGTGACGCGTGCCCAATCCCGGGGGCCGTCGGCTGACGATGAGCTGGTTTCAGGAAGGGGAACGAGCATGGCGGCCATGAAGCCGCGGACGGGCGACGGCCCGCTCGAGGTGACCAAGGAGGGGCGGGGCATTGTCATGCGCGTTCCGCTCGAAGGCGGCGGTCGGCTTGTCGTCGAGCTGACGCCGGACGAGGCCGACGCCCTCGGCGATGCCCTGAAGAAGGTCGTCGGCTGAGTCGACCGGTTCGACCCCGACTCTTCACCGCCCCGGTGGAGCAGGCATGCGAGTGCCTGCCCCACCGGGGCGGTGTCGCGTTACGGGGCGGTGCCCGGGGTCGTCGCCCCTGAGCGCGGGCGGCCCGGTCGCGGCGGTCGCGCCGGCTGCGCCGTCAGCCGCGGCGGACCGCGCAGAGCAGTCCGTCGCCGACCGGCAGCAAGGAGGCGAGCAGTTCGGTGCTCTCCCGCACCGCACGCAGCAGTTCGCGCAGTCGCAGCACCTCGGCCGGCTGGGCCGCCGAGTCGACCGTACGTCCGTCCGCGAAGACGCCCTCGAAGCAGACGATGCCGCCGGGCCGCAGCAGGCGCAACGATTCAGCGAGCACGTCGAGGGATTCCAGCGGATCGCCGTCGCAGAACACCAGGTCGTAACCGCCGTCCGCGAGACGGGGCAGGACGTCGAGGGCCCGCCCCGGAATGAACCGGGCCCGGTTGGCGGCGAAGCCGGCGGCGCGGAAGGCCTGTTTGGCGAACTGCTGGCGGTCCGGCTCCGGGTCGACCGTGGTCAGCACCCCGTCCGGGCGCAGGCCCTGGAGCAGGTAGATGCCGGAGACCCCGGTGCCGGTGCCGATCTCCGCGACGGCCTTCGCGTCCGCCGTGGCAGCGAGCAGCCGCAGCGCGGCGCCTGTCCCCGGGGACACCGAACGCAGGCCTGCCTCCCGGGACCGGTCACGGGCCCAGCGCAGCGCGTCGTCCTCGGCGACAAAGGCGTCGGCGAACGCCCAGCTCGTCTGCCGGTTGGCGGTAATGGCCCTCTCCTGTCCCCTTGGTTGGCGCAACGGTGACTGTATCCGCTGGAGTCGGGAACCCGCAGATGGGACCGCGCGTTATGAAGACAGGGGAACGCGGGGGAGCACATGGACACGATCACGGACGAGCGACGGAAGCCCGTCCCAAATGCACGTAAAGATTCTTATCCGGAACTAACGGGCGAGGTGGCTATGGTAGGGGCTCCACTGGACACCACCAGAGCCGACAGGGGAGGTGCGGCTGCGCCTGTGGATCGGGGAGGAGTGCTGCGGCGCTTTCTCAGGTCGGCGGGTGAGCCGAAATCCGTGACCAACATTGCTGACCGTTCCCGCGCTACCAGCTCCGCAACTACCGCGACCTTCGCCGACGCGGATTCCCAGGCGTGGACTCCTCCTACCTGGGAGGAGATCGTCAGCACGCACAGCGGCCGGGTCTACCGCCTCGCCTACCGCCTGACGGGAAACCAGCACGACGCCGAGGACCTCACGCAAGAGGTGTTCGTCCGCGTCTTCCGCTCCCTGTCGACGTACACGCCGGGCACGTTCGAGGGCTGGCTGCACCGCATCACCACCAACCTCTTCCTGGACATGGTCCGGCGCCGCCAGCGCATCCGGTTCGACGCGCTCGGCGACGACGCGGCGGAGCGCCTCCCCAGCCGCGAGCCCAACCCGCAACAGGTCTTCAACGACGCCCACTTCGACGCCGACGTGCAGCAGGCGCTGGACACGCTGGCGCCCGAGTTCCGCGCGGCCGTGGTCCTCTGCGACATCGAGGGCCTCTCCTACGAGGAGATCGCGGCCACCCTCGGGGTGAAGCTCGGCACCGTCCGCAGCCGTATCCACCGCGGGCGTTCGCATCTGCGCAAGGCCCTCCAGCACCGTTCGCCCGAAGCCCGCGCCGAGCAGCAGCGCGCGCTGGCCGGGGTGGCGCCGGGAGCGCTCGGGGTGGCCGGAGAGGGGATGGCGTGAGTGGTCCGAGTCCCACCCCGGCGGAACAGCACCTCGGGGACCGGCTCGCGGCGCTGGTCGACGGCGAGCTGAACCACGACGCCCGCGAGCGCGTCCTGTCCCATCTGGCGACCTGCGCCAAGTGCAAGGCGGAGGCCGACGCCCAGCGCAACCTCAAGAACGTCTTCGCCCGGGCGGCCCCGCCGCCGCCCTCCGAGGGATTCCTCGCCCGTCTCCAGGGCCTGCCCGGCGGGCCGGCCGCCGGAGGCGACGACGACGGGCCGGGCCCCTTCGGCGGGGGCCGCCAGGTCGACGGGATCTTCGGCGGGTTCGGCGTGCTGGACCCCGCCGACGCCCCGGACGCGGACGCTCCAGGGCCGGGCGGCTTCGGCTACGCCCCGGTCGGTTCCCACGCCCCCGTACTGCCCGGCGGTCTCGGCGGCGGCTTCCGTATCCACGAGGTCGGCAGACCCGAGCAGGACCGTGCGGGCGCGGCCCGGCGCGGCCGCAGGTTCGCCTTCGCGGCGGCCAGTGCGGTCTCGCTCGCGGCCATCGCGCTCGGCGGCACCCTGCCCCTCGGCTCCACCTCGGGCGCCCGGGCCGCCGGCGGCACCAATGTCGTGCCGATGCGGTCCAACAGTCCGGTGCAGAGCGGCAGTTCGGCCGAGGACCGGCGCCGGGGTGCCGCGGCGGCCGGGTTCCTCTCGGCCATGTCGGCACAGTCGGCGGCGCCGGTCGCACCGGGTGCGCGCCTGCTGAGCGGCATGCCCGCGCAGAACGGCCCGGTCCGGCCGCTGGGCGGCCCGTTCCCCGCGGCCCGCCTCAACGGCTCGTCCCTGCCCCCGCTGATACGGCCGGTCGTGGCCACGCTCGCGCTCACCACGTCGGACCTGAGGACCCCGGTGCGGATCGCCCCCTCGGCGGACGCCCCGCAGCACCTGGCGTCCCCGATCGCCCCCAACCTCCCCCTGGCCGCCCGCCGCTGACCGCGCGCCACCTGGCCCGGGGGGCCGGGGGCCGGCCCGGGGCCGCTCGGCGCGGCCCCGCTGAGCGCCGCCGGGCCACCGGCGACCGCGCTCTGCCGCCGCCCCGGGAGACCTGGTTGAATCCGGGGGAGGGTGCTCGCCGGAGCACGCGGATGCCGGCGCGGATGCCGGCGCGGAACGCAGTTGCGGGGAGAGCATGAACGAGCAGAAGCCCACCGGGCCGAAGCCGAGGTGGTGGAGCCGTCCGCAGAGCGACCGCCTCCCCACCGACGAACCCGGTCCCGCCGCACCCCAAACGCCAAGTCCCCCGGCACACCCGGCTCTTGACGGCACGTCAGCAACTGGCGCCCCGGAGCCGCAGGACACACGCCCGGCCTCGCCGCCGCCCCCCTCACCCGAAGCCGGGGCGGCCCGGCAGGAGCCGCCCACGGAAACGGGCCCCGCCGAGCAGGCAGCCTCTGCGCCCGGGGTGGACGAGGATGCCGCGGCCCCGGCAGGTCACGCCGACCCGGCCTGCACCGTGCCGGCGGCCGCCCTGCCCCGTCAGCCCCTGCACGCCCCCGACCCCTACGGCACCCCGCCCTACGGCGGACCCGGCCCCTGGGCGCCCGCCCCGCCCGTGCAGCGCCCCGTACCGGCCCAGCACGGAGGACCGCAGCCCGCCTCAGCCGCGCCGCAGCCGCCCGTACCGGACCACCACCCCGCACCACAGGCACCCGGCGGACCAGCCCACCCCGCACCACAGGCACCCGGACCAGCCCACCCCGCGCCGCAGGCCCCCACCCCTTCGCAGTGGCTTCAGTACGACCCCTGGGCCGTGCCCGCCGAGCCGTTCAGCCGGGTGGGGGTGCCTGCTCGGCGGCGGCGGGGTGGGGGGCTGCTCGTGGGGGCGGTGGTGCTCGCCCTCGTCGCGGCGGCGATCGGGGGCGGCGTGGGCGCGTACGTCGAGCGCACCGGCGGGCTCAGCGGCGTCACGCTGCCGCAGGCCGGCAAGGAGCCGCCGGGCAGGGCGCCCGACAGCGTCGCCGGGATCGCCGCGAGCGCGCTGCCGAGCGTGGTCACCATCCATGTCACCGGCGCCGCCGAATCCGGCACCGGCACCGGCTTCGTGCTGGACAACGCCGGGCACATCCTGACCAACAACCACGTCGTCAAGGCGGGCGGCGGCTCCGGCAAGATCTCCGTCACGTTCAGCGGCGGCGAGAGCGTGGCCGGTGAGGTGGTCGGCCGGGACAGCGGGTACGACCTCGCGGTGGTGCGGGTCAGTGGCGTCTCGGGGATGAAGCCCCTGCCGCTCGGCAACTCCGACAACGTCGCGGTCGGCGACCCGGTGGTCGCGATCGGCGCCCCCTTCGACCTCTCCAACACCGTCACGTCCGGCATCATCAGCGCCAAGGAGCGCCCGATCACGGCGGGCGGCGAGGACGGCGACGGCACCGACGTCAGCTACGTCGACGCGCTCCAGACCGACGCCCCGATCAACCCGGGCAACTCCGGCGGTCCGCTGGTGGACTCCAGGGCCCGGGTGATCGGGATCAACAGTGCGATCAGGTCGGCCGGGAGCGGCGGCACCGACGGCGGCGGCGGGCAGGCCGGCTCGATAGGGCTCGGCTTCGCCATACCGATCAACCAGGCCAAGCGGGTCGCCGAGGAGCTGATCAACACGGGCCGGGCCACGCATCCCGTGATCGGTGTCACCCTCGACATGAAGTTCACCGGCGACGGCGCGCGCGTCGCCGACAAGGCCACCGACGGCACCTCGTCCGTCACCGCCGGCGGCCCCGGCGACACGGCGGGGATCGAGCCGCGGGACGTGATCACCAAGGTGGACGGCCAGCGGGTGCACGGCGGCGAGGAGTTGATCGTCAGGATCCGCGCGCACCGCCCCGGCGACCGGCTCGCGCTGACGCTCACACGGGACGGCGAGGAGCGGCGGTTCACCCTGACCCTCGGCTCCTCGTCCTAGGGGAGCGGCGCGGGCCGGCCCCGTACCGATGCCCAAAGGTCACCCCTTGGGTACCGCCGCGTCGGCTCCGCCGGGTACCGTGGAGCGGTCCATGACCGGACGCGGGGCTGACTGGCAAGCGGCGGGATCGCCGGCACTGAGAACACGAGGAGCAGCGGGTGTTCAACGACATCGGGCCCATGGAGCTGGTCACACTCGTGGTCCTCGCCGTGCTGATCTTCGGCCCGGACAAGCTGCCCAAGCTGATCCAGGACGTCTCGAACATCATCCGCAAGGTGCGCAGCTTCTCCGAGAGCGCCAAGCAGGACATCCGGGCCGAGCTCGGCCCCGAGTTCAAGGACTTCGAGTTCGAGGACCTCAACCCCAAGACGTTCGTCCGCAAGCAGCTGATGGACAACGACGACCTGGGGCTCAAGGAGATCCGCAACAGCTTCGACCTGCGCAAGGACATGGAGGAGGTCGCGGACGCGGTGCACGGCCGCGAATCCGCCCCCGCCACGACCGCCGCGGGCGGCTCCGTGAACGGCTCGGGCACCCCCGACCTGCTGAAGAAGCGCGAGAAGCTGGACCCGGGCGAGCGCCCTCCGTTCGACGCCGACGCGACCTGATCGCCACCCGGTACACGCCAATCCCACATGGGCTTTTCCGGCGAGCCCTGCTGAGGTGGCTATCCTCCATCTGTCCGGCAGCCAGGACGCCCGCGGGGGGCGGGCCGCTGCGGACGCTACAGATCTAGGAGGCGGCCGGGCAGATGGAGACGACAAGCCGGGCAGCGGGACAGTCCCCGCACGAAGCGCCCGAGGGCGCGAAGGCCACACCGGAGGGAGTGCCGGGTGCCCGGCGTACGGTCGACGGCTATCTGCGCGCCCCCTTCCCCTGGTACGGCCTGGACGAGGCGTACACCGGGCCGCGCTGGCTGATGCAGGTGGCGCTCGCCGCGGACGGCACGGTCCAGCACGGGTCGGTCGGGCACGGCGACGAGCCGTCGATACGGCCGGAGGCGGCGGGCGGTCCCGAGCGCGAGCGGTTCGCGGTGGTCGTGAGCGTCCCCGCCAGCCCGGTGCGGCGCAGCGGCGACGGCACGGGCGTCCTGGAGGCCACCTCGGTCTCCTCGGCGGCCTGGCTGGCCGGCTCGGGACTGCTGTCCTTCACCTGGCCCGCGCAGATGGACCACGTGCTGCGCGGTGACTGGCTCGACCAGCAGACCGAGACGGCCTGGGAGCTCGCCGACGACCTGGCGGGCGACGACTGGTCGACGCTCTCGCTGCCTGTGGACGGCGTGCCGACCGACTTCCACTACCGCGAGTCCCCGTTCGGCTGGGTTCTGGCGGGCTCGGCGCGCAGCGGCGTGCACATCGGCGCGTACGGCCGCGGCCTGAGCGCCTACGGGCTCGGCTTCTCGGTGGTCGAGGACATCACGTCGTACGCGTGAGGAGGCGCCGGTACGCCACGGCGCCGTCAGGCTGAGCTCCTGCCGGTACGCGTAAGGGACGCCCGCCATTGCGGGCGCCCCTTACGGCTGTGCGGGGAACGGGCCGACCGGCCCATTCCCGGCCTAGAACTTGTTGCGCGGGGTGATCCCGAGGGACATGCCCGACAGGCCGCGGGCGCGCCCGCCCAGCTTGCCCGCGATGGCGCGCAGGGCGGCGCCCGCGGGGGAGTCCGGGTTGGACAGGACGACCGGGCGGCCGTCGTCGCCGCCCTCGCGCAGACGCACGTCGATCGGGATGGACCCGAGCACCGGCACGGTGGCGCCGGTCGTCTTCGTCAGGCCGTCGGCCACCTTCTGGCCGCCGCCGGTGCCGAACACGTCGACCATCTCGTCGCAGTGCGGGCAGGGCAGGCCCGCCATGTTCTCGACCACGCCGACGATCTTCTGGTGGGTCTGCACGGCGATGGAGCCGGCCCGCTCGGCGACCTCGGCCGCGGCCTGCTGCGGGGTGGTCACCACCAGGATCTCGGCATTGGGCACCAGCTGCGCCACGGAGATCGCGATGTCACCGGTGCCCGGCGGCAGGTCGAGCAGCAGCACGTCCAGGTCGCCCCAGTAGACGTCCGCGAGGAACTGCTGGAGGGCGCGGTGCAGCATCGGGCCGCGCCACACGACCGGTGCGTTGCCGGGCGTGAACATGCCGATGGAGATGACCTTCACGCCGTTCGCGGACGGCGGCATGATCATGTTCTCGACCTGGGTGGGCTTCCCGTCGGCGCCCAGCATGCGCGGTACGGAGTGGCCGTAGATGTCGGCGTCCACGACGCCGACCTTCAGGCCGTCCGCGGCCATCGCGGCCGCCAGGTTGACCGTCACGGAGGACTTTCCGACGCCGCCCTTGCCGGAGGCGACCGCGTACACGCGGGTCAGCGAGCCGGGCTGGGCGAAGGGCACCTCGCGCTCTGCGGTGCCGCCGCGCAGCGCGGACGCCAGGTCCTTGCGCTGCTCGTCGCTCATCACGTCGAGCGTCACCTCGACGCGGCTGACGCCCTCGACCCGCTCGACGGCCTCCGTCACGTTCTTCGTGATGGTCTCGCGCATCGGGCAGCCGGAGACGGTCAGGTACACCGTGACGGCGACCGCCCCGTCCTCGCCGATCTGCACCGATTTGACCATGCCGAGCTCAGTGATCGGTCGGTGGATCTCGGGGTCGTTCACCGTCGCCAGTGCCTCAAGCACCGCGTCTTCCGTAGCCATACCGACGATGGTACGGCGCTTACCGCACGGTACGGAAAGCCCTGTCAGCGGTCGCCTTCGTCACGTCCGTGCGGGCGCTCGGCCGGGAATACGTTCTGGCGCTCCTCCATCTCCTTGACCAGGTCCTGGAGTTCGGAGCGGATCCAGTCGCGGGTGGCCACCTCGCCGAGGCCCATCCGCAGGGCCGCGATCTCCCGGGTGAGGTACTCGGTGTCGGCGATGGAGCGCTCGTTCTGCTTGCGGTCCTGTTCGTGGGTGACCCGGTCGCGGTCGTCCTGCCGGTTCTGCGCGAGCAGGATCAGCGGGGCCGCGTACGAGGCCTGGAGGGACAGGGCGAGCGTGAGGAAGATGAAGGGGTAGTTGTCGAAGCGCAGATGGCTCGGCGCGAAGATGTTCCAGGCGACCCACAGGATGATGATCAGGGTCATCCAGACGATGAACCGCCCGGTGCCGAGGAAGCGGGCGATGCGCTCGCTGACCCGGCCGAACGCCTCCGGGTCCCACTCGGGCAGCAGCCGCACGCGCGGGGCCTTCGGCTGGTCGAGGCGGTTGCGGCCGCGCGGCGCCGCGCTCGCGCCGCTCGCCCGGGTGCGCTCATCGGACCGGTCAGTGCTGCCCATCGGGCACCCCCTCGGGCCCGTGGAACTCCGTCTCGCGCCAGTCGTCCGGCAGCAGGTGGTCGAGCACGTCGTCCACCGTCACCGCGCCGAGCAGCGACCCGCTCGCGTCCACCACGGGCGCGGCCACCATGTTGTACGCGGCGAGGAAGCTGGTCACCGAGGGCAGCGAGGCGTTGGGCGGCAGCGGCTTCAGATCGCTGTCCACCACCGAGCTGACCAGGGTGAACGGCGGCTCGCGCAGCAGCCGCTGGAAGTGCACCATGCCGAGGTACTTGCCGGTCGGCGTCTCGTCGGGCGGGCGGCACACATAGACCTGGGCGGCGAGCGCGGGGGAGAGGTCCTGCTGGCGCACCCGGGCCAGGGCGTCGGCCACCGTGGCATCGGGGCGCAGCACGATGGGCTCGGTCGTCATCAGACCGCCCGCGGTGCGCTCCTCGTAGGAGAGCAGCCGGCGCACATCGGCCGCGTCGTCGGGCTGCATCAGGGTCAGGAGGCGCTCCTTGTCCTCCTCCGGCAGCTCCGACAGCAGGTCGGCCGCGTCGTCCGGGTCCATCGCCTCCAGGACGTCGGCGGCCCGCTCGTCCTTCAGCTTGCCGAGGATCTCCACCTGGTCGTCGTCGGGCAGCTCCTCCAGGACGTCCGCGAGCCGGTCGTCGTCGAGGGCCGCGGCCACCTCGGCGCGGCGCTTGGGCGACAGGTGGTGCATGACGTTGGCGAGGTCGGCCGGGCGCAGCTGCTCGAAGGTGGCGACCAGGTTCTCGGCGCCCTGCCCGTGCTCCTCCAGGGAGAAGCCGGTGACGGCCGACCACTCCACGGTCAGCGTCTCGCCCTTGCGGCGCAGCGCGCCCGACTTCCCCCGGCGCACGAAGACCTTGTCGATCTCCCAGTCGCGGCGGGCCGGCAGCTGCTGGATCGCCACGTCGAGCACGGTCACCTGCTCACCGTCCTCGACCAGCGTGACCCGGCGGTCCAGCAGTTCGCCGAGGACGAGGCGCTCGGTGGGGCGCTGCGCGAAGCGCCGCAGGTTGACCACGCCGGTGGTGATGACCTGGCCCGACTCCACCCCGGTGACCCGGGTCATGGGCAGGAAGATGAGCCGGCGGCTCGCGACCTCGACGACGATGCCGAGCAGCCGGGGGGGCCTGCGGCCGACCCGCAGCATCGCCACGAGGTCCCGCACGCGGCCGACCTGGTCGCCGTTGGGGTCGAAGACGGCGACGCCGGAGAGGTGTGAGACGAAGACCCGGGGGGCGCCTGCCGCCATACGAGCGCCTCCTTACTGTTCAGGGTTGCTCCGCACCACCGCGATCGCTGCGGGACAAGGGCTTCAGGCTAGCCGCTGACGGAGCGGTACGCCCTTGCGGGTCGTCCGTCCGGAGCTCTGCCGGACAGCGTAGGCAGTGCGGGTAGGGTGCGGTCTGCCGACCCCCTACATCGATGTGAGAGGCAGTGCGCAGGTGACCTCATCCCCCTTGGCCGTGCGGGTATGGGCCCGCCGGGCCGCTCTGCCCGTGGCGCTGTGCGCGGGGCTCGCCGCGGCGCTCACCGGGTGCGGTTCGGATCCTGACGAGGGGACCAACGGCGTCGGCAAGCTGTCCGCCACCGAGATCGAGAACAAGGCCCGGTCGGCGGCCGACGGGGCCGACGCGGTGCGCCTGTCGGGCACGCTGGTCAGCAAGGGCGGCTCGTACCGGATCGACATGCGGCTCAAGGGCAGCGGCGGCACCGGCACGGTCACCTCGCAGAAGAGCACGTTCGGGCTGCTGCGGGTGGGGGACGACCTGTTCCTCAAGGCGGACGCCGGCTTCTGGTCGCACAGCGGGTCGGGCGACGCGACCGCGGCGGCGGGCAAGCTCGACGACAAGTACGTCAAGGTGCCCTCGGGCGATCCGGCCTACCAGCAACTGCGCGGCTTCACCGAGAAGTCGGTCCTGCTCAAGGGGATGCTGGGCCTCCAGGGCGCACTGTCCAAGGGCGACCGCTCGGAGGTCGGCACGGTCCGTACGGTACGGATCGAGGCGGGCAAGGACGGCGAGGGCGGCACCCTGGACGTCTCCCTCCAGGGCACGCCCTACCCGCTGCGCTTCGAGCGGGCCGGCGGCGCCGGAGTGCTCGAACTGGCCGACTGGAACAAGGACTTCGCGCTCGCGGCGCCCGCGAAGGACGCCACGGTCGACTACGGCCGCCAGCTCCCGGCGACGTAGCGGGACGCGCTGGCCGGACGGCCCAGCCGGACGATCCGACCCGGCGGCCTGATCCGGCGACCTGATCCGGCGACCTGGCCCGACGGGCTAAGCCGTCTTCCCCGCCCGGCGCCCGCGGCGCTTCAGGAGCAGCTTGGGCAGGCCGGCCGGTACCGGGTGGCGGGTGGTGGCCGGGGAGGCCGGGGGCGCCGCGGCGAGCGAGCCGTCGGGGGCCGGCTCCAGGGGGCCGGCCGGCGTCAGGCGCAGCAGGCGGCACTGCGCCGCCCAGCGCGCGGGCATCGCCTCGCCGTCGGGGGCGTTCAGGCGCTTGCCCTTCAGCTCGGCGACCGCCGTGTCCCACGCCTCGCAGCCCGCGGGGATCTCGGACACCGACGCCGTCCACGCGACGAGCCGGCCGCCCTTGTCCTTGGAGCGGACCGTCACCAGCGCGGTGCCGCCGTCCGCCAGGCCGTCCAGGGGCTGTTCACCCGGGCCGCCGCCGACCACGTACGCGGCGCCGTCGAGCCACGCGTGCCACAGGGCCCGCTCGGCGCCCTGGGTGCCGCGCACCCAGATGAGCCCGGACTTCTTCGTGGCCTCCTCGACAAGGGCCTGGTCGAGCAACGTCTGCGTCATGGGACCACAGTAGAGGTCCAGGGGAATAGTCAGTTCCGTAATCCGGCCATGCCCCTTACGCTGCCGCCGTGACCACTGCCACCACCCCCGCGCCCACCGCGACGGCCGCCCCGCGCGTCGACGTCGTGCTGCTCGCCGTCGCCATCGCCGGCGTCTCCCTGTCCGCGCCGCTGATCGCGGCCACCGCGGCGCCCGCGCTCGCCATCGCGTTCTGGCGCAACGCGCTCGCGGTCGGCGCGCTCACCCCGGTGGCATGGCTGCGCCACCGCACCCGGCTGCGCGCGCTGACCCGGCGCGAGGTGGCCCTGACGATCGGCGCGGGCGCCCTGCTCGCGCTGCACTTCGGGCTGTGGCTGCCGAGCCTGAGCATGACGTCGGTCGCCTCCTCGACCGCGCTGAGCACCACCACGCCGATCTGGGCCACCATCGCGCTGCGCCTGCGCGGCCACCGCCCGCCGGCCCTGGTGTGGACCGGCACGCTGACCGCCTGCGTCGGGGTGGTGCTGCTCACCGGCGTCGACCTCAGCCTGTCGCCGACGGCGCTCGCGGGCGACGCGCTCGCGCTCGGCGGTGGGCTCGCCGCGGCCGGGTACGTGCTGCTCGGCGCCGAGGCCCGCAAGAGCGTGGACACGGTGCCGTACACCTACCTCTGCTACGCCACGGCCGCCATCGGACTGCTCGCCGCCTGCCTCGTCTCCGGGGCCCAACTCGCCTCGTACGACGCGGGGGCCTGGCTGAAGCTGGCCGTGCTCACGCTCACCGCCCAGCTGATCGGCCACTCCCTGCTCAACCGGGTGGTGGCGAGCCTCGGCCCCTCGGTCACCTCCACCGCGATCCTGCTGGAGACCCCCGGCGCGGCCGTGATCGCCGCGCTCTGGCTCGGCCAGCAGCCCCCCGCCCTCGCCTATCCGGCGCTCGCGGTGATCCTGGTCGGACTCGCCCTCGTCGTACGGGCGGGCCGGCGCGCCGACTGACCCGTCAGAGCCATCCGTTGCGCTTGAGGGTGCGGTGGATGACGAAGCAGGCCACGGCCACGAGCCCCATCGAGATCGGGTAGCCGTACCTCCAGTGCAGCTCCGGCATGTGGTCGAAGTTCATGCCGTACACACCGCACACCATCGTCGGTACGGCGATGATCGCCGCCCAGGACGTGATCTTGCGCATGTCCTCGTTCTGGGCGACGGAGGCCTGGGCGAGGTTGGCCTGGAGGATGGAGTTGAGCAGCTCGTCGAAGCCGACGACCTGCTCCTGCACCCGGGCCAGGTGGTCGGCCACGTCCCGGAAGTACTTCTGGATGTCGGGGTCGACCAGGCGCATCGGACGCTCGCTCAGCAGCTGCATCGGGCGCAGCAGCGGGGAGACGGCGCGCTTGAACTCCAGTACCTCGCGCTTGAGTTGGTAGATCCGCCCGGCGTCCACCCCGCGCGGGCTGCCCTTGGCCGGGGCGGAGAACACCTCGATCTCGACCTCGTCGATGTCGTCCTGCACCGCGTCCACGACGGCCAGATAGCCGTCGACCACCTGGTCGGCGATGGCGTGCAGGACGGCGGACGGCCCCTTGGCGAGGAGCTCCGGGTCGCTCTGGAGGCGGGTGCGCAGGGCGCGCAGCGAGCCCTGGCCGCCGTGCCGGACGGTGATGACGAAGTCCCGGCCGGTGAAGCACATCACCTCGCCGGTCTCCACGACCTCGCTGGTCGCGGTGAGTTCGGCGTGCTCCACGTAGTGGATCGTCTTGAAGACGGTGAACAGGGTGTCGTCGTAGCGCTCCAGCTTCGGCCGCTGGTGGGCGTGGACCGCGTCCTCCACGGCGAGCGGGTGCAGCCCGAACTCGGCGGCGATACCGGCGAATTCGGCCTCGGTCGGCTCGTGCAGACCGATCCACACGAAGCCCCCGCCGTCGCGCACCCGGCGCATCGCCTCACGCGGCGCCAGACAGGTGGTGTCCTCGACGGCCCGCACGCGCTGCCCGTCGCGGTAGACCGCGCAGTCCACGACGGCGCTGCTCGCCGACGGGTCGCGGGTGGTGTCGTAGCCGTTGTACGGGGTGCTGGGCTTGCGCAGGGCGGGCCGGACCACGGCGCGCAGGTCACGGATCATCGACATGGCAGGACTCCTTCACGGAGAGGCCGTCGGGGGCGTGACGCTCTGGAACTGCCCGGAGAGCGGCGTTCTGCGACGAGAGGGGGCCGCCGGGGGCCTGATCGACCCCGGGGGATCCCGGACCGGCCCCGAGGGGCGTTCATCGCACACGTTCACACAGCGGGCGGCACCACAGGGGCACGCGCGGACGGCGTTCGCTACTGAAACGGACTGGGCGAAGCGATGTGCTCTTCCGTTGGGCGAAACGCCATGAGGCTCAGGTGTTTCCGGGCGCGGAGGCCGGGTATGCAGGCTCTCGGATCGGGGAGAGTCAGATCACCGGGAACAACGCAGCCGTGCGGAAGAGCGGTTGGTACTGCCAGGCCGACTTCGATCCATCGCAGCCCCACCTCCTCCAGCCGGTCCCCCGTGGGGAACTTCCTGCTGTCCCGAACAGCGGCCAAGACTATCAGCCCACCGCCACGTCAAGCCCCGTCTTTGCCGCTTGCATACGCCTTCTATGCTCGGCCCATGGTTGATGTTCTTCCTCTGGTCGAGGCCCGGCTGCGCACCGCGCTGGGCGAGCCGGACGCGCGCGCGGCGGTCACCTTCCTCGGTACGGACCGCATCGAGGTGCTGCGGTTCACCGAGGGCGACATCGTGCGGTACGCGACCCTCGGCATGTCCGCCCAGCCGATGGCCGATCCCACCGCGGCGCTGGCCGATCCGGTGAAGGGGCCGCGCGCCGAGCTGATCCTGTCCGTACGGGCCGGGCGCGCCGACACCGACAAGGTGCTCCGCCCGCTGGCGGTGCTCGCCGCGTCGCCCCAGGTGGAGGGCCTCGTGGTGGCCCCGGGCGCCTCGCTCGACCTCGGTGAACCCCTGTGGCCCGGCGCCGCGTTCGGCTCGGTGCTGGTGGCGGAGCCCGGCGGGCTGGTCGAGGACCTGGAACTGGACGCCCCGCTCGACCCGGTGCGCTTCCTGCCGCTGCTGCCGATGACCGCGAACGAGGCGGCGTGGAAGCGGGTGCGGGGGGCTGCGGAGCTGGAGGAGCGCTGGTTGTCCCACGGCACGGACCTCCGCGACCCCCTCCGCGGCTCCGTCCCCCTGTCCTGAGCCCCCCACCCCGGGGCTCCGCCCCAGACCCCGTTCGCGCCTGAACGGCGCTCGTCCTCAATCGCCGGACGGGCTGAGGTGCCCTGATGCGGGCCGGCGCGGTCCTGCCCAAGGGGCGCGGGGAACTGCGCGAGCAACCACGCACCACCCGCACCCGAAGCCCCGGACGACAGGCCGAGCATGCCGATGCGGGCCGGTACCGGTGTGGCTAAGGGGCGCGGGGAACTGCGCGGGCAACCCCGCACGCCCCGCACCCCAAGAGCCCAACTCACCCGCGCGAACGGTCAGTTCGCAAAGACGGACACCCCGTCCTCGGCGGCATGCGAGGGCTGAAGCTCCGCCACCTCACGCACCAGCACCCCCCGCCGCACCCACACGACCCCGGCCCCCACCACCGCCGCCACCGCAGCCACCACGAACGGCATGTGGATGTCGCTCCACTCCTCGATCTTCGGAGCGAAGTACGGCGCCGCCGCCGCCGCGAACCACCGGACGAAGTTGTAGCCCGCGCTCGCCACCGGCCGGGGCGCGTCCGAGACGCCCAGCGCCAGTTCCGTGTACACGGTGTTGTTGAGGCCGATGAACGCACCGGACGCCACCGTCGCGGCGACCGCCGTGGTGTGGTTGCCGTAGCCGAGGACGAGCAGGTCCGCCGCGAGCAGCACCAGCGACCCCCCGAGCACCTTCAGGGAGCCGAACCGCTCCTGGAGCCGCGGCGCGACGAGCACCGAGAACACCGCGAGCAGCACGCCCCAGGCGAAGAACACCCCGCCCGACTTGTACGGCGACATGTTCAGCACGAACGGCGTGAAGGCCAGGACCGTGAAGAACGCGTAGTTGTAGAAGAACGCGGAGGCCGCCGCCGAGGCGAGGCCGCCGTGGCCCAGCGCCTTGAGGGGGTCGAGCAGCGACGTCTTGCGCGCCGGCTTCGGCTGTTCCTTCAGGAACGCGGTGATCGCGAGGAAGCCGATCGCCATGAGGGCGGCCGTGCCGAAGAAGGGGTAGCGCCACTTCATGTCGCCGAGCACCGCGCCGAGCAGCGGCCCGCACGCCATGCCGAGCCCGAGCGCGGACTCGTAGAGCAGGATCGCCGCCGCGCTCCCGCCGGCCGCCGCTCCCACGATGACGGCGAGCGCGGTGGAGACGAACAGGGCGTTGCCGAGCCCCCAGCCGGCCCGGAAGCCGACGAGTTCCCCGACCGAGTTCGAGGTGCCCGCGAGCGCCGCGAAGACGACCACGAGGGCGAGCCCCACCAGCAGCGTCCGCTTGCCGCCGATCCGGCTGGAGACGAAGCCGGTGACCAGCATGGCGACGGCGGTGATCAGGAAGTACGAGGTGAAGAGCAGGGACACCTGGCTGGGCGTGGCGTCCAGGCCCTTGGCGATGGAGGGCAGGATCGGGTCGACCAGGCCGATGCCCATGAAGGCGACGACCGAGGCGCCCGCGGTCGCCCACACCGCCTTCGGCTGGCGCAGCAGACCGCCGGTTCCCGCGCCTTCGTCGAGAGGGTCCTTTCCTTGCCGCATGGCAGCTCCCGCTTCCCGTGGATGGCCCCGCAGAGGGGGACTCAAGATCGTTGTGCGATACACATAATAACTTAGCGAGCCTAATGAGTGCAAGATGAAACTACTTCCTGGCCCGGCGCCCCAGGGCCTCCCGGACCCCGGCCCCGGCGCCCCCGCCCGGCAGCGACGGGCGGGCCGGACTCCGGACGGGTGATCGTCCTTGACGGGGCGTCGGCCGTGGAGGACCGTGGGGCTCTATGAGGGGCGAACCCAGTTGCCCGAAGTGCGGAGGCCGGGTCAGGGCGCCCGGTCTCTTTGCCGACACCTGGCAGTGCGATGCGCACGGACCGGTGTATCCGCTCCAGCCCGTGGTCCCGCCCAGCGTGGAGGCCCTGGCGGTCGTCGTGCGCCGTACGCAGGTGCCGGCCTGGATGCCCTGGCCGCTGCCGGTCGGCTGGCTGTTCACCGGCGTCGCCTATGCGGGGGACGATCGCAGCGGCGGCCGGGCCACCGCCGTCGCCTGCTCGGGCCCCGGCCCGCTGGGCGGCATCGGCGAGCTGATCCTGGTCGCCGAGGAGCTGGGCGTGGGGCTCGGCGCCCGGTACGCGGGCATCGACGGGCCCGACCCCGGCCCCTTCATGGACGTCGGCAAACCCCCGCACACCAAGGTCCTCGCGGCCGGCCGCCCCACCCCGCTGTGGCACGTCAGCCGTACGCCCGACGACCGCGCGGTGTTCGCCGGCGAGGCGCGCGGCCTGTGGCTCTGGGCGATCGTGTGGCCCGAGCAGTCCGGGCTCCTGATGTACGACGAGCTGGTGCTCACCGATCTGCGGGACGCGGGCGCCGAGGTCGACCTCGTCCCGTGCGGGGCGCTCACCCCGCGCATCCTGTCCTAGCCCGGCGGGCGGGCGGTTATCCTTGACCGTCCCCTGATCCGTCCCTTATGCCCTGGAGTACGCGTCGTGCGCATCGATCTGCACACCCACTCCACGGCGTCGGACGGTACGGACACCCCCGCCGATCTGGTCCGCAACGCGGCCGCGGCCGGGCTCGACGTCGTCGCCCTGACCGACCACGACACCACGCGGGGCCATGCGCAGGCCGTCGCCGCGCTGCCCGCGGGGCTCACCCTGGTCACCGGCGCCGAGCTCTCCTGCCGCATCGACGGCATCGGCCTGCACATGCTGGCCTACCTCTTCGACCCGGAGGAGCCCGAGCTCTCGCGCGAGCGCGAACTCGTACGGGACGACCGGGTGCCGCGCGCCCAGGGCATGGTCGCCAAGCTCCAGGAGCTCGGCGTGCCCGTCACCTGGGAGCAGGTCGCGCGCATCGCGGGCGACGGCTCGGTCGGGCGCCCGCACGTGGCCGAGGCGCTCGTCGAACTCGGCGTGGTGGACAGCGTGTCCGACGCCTTCGTGCCGGACTGGCTGGCCGACGGCGGCCGGGCCTACGTCGGCAAGCACGAGCTCGACCCGTTCGACGCGATACGCCTGGTCAAGGCCGCGGGCGGAGTGACCGTCTTCGCCCACCCGCTCGCCGTCAAGCGCGGCCAGGTCGTGCCGGAGTCCGTGATCGGCGAACTCGCCGCCGCCGGACTCGACGGCCTGGAGGCCGACCACACCGACCACGACGGCGCCGCCCGGGACCGGCTGCGCGGCATCGCCCGCGACCTCGGCCTCCTCGTCACCGGCTCCAGCGACTACCACGGCAGCCGCAAGACGGTACGGCTCGGCGCGTACACCACCGACCCCGAGATCTACGGGGAGATCACCCGCCGCGCCACGGGGGCCTTCCCCGTGCCCGGTGCGGGCGGAAGCGCCCGCCCGTAGGGGAGCGCACACCCTCTCCGCCTCCGGGGGCACCGCCCCCGCGACTTCCGTCCTCGTACCCGCCCGGTCCTGCCGTGCGGGCCGCGCGGGCGGCCCGGCCCGCGCTCCGGCGCCCCGGCCCCCCTCTGCCTGTACACCCCTCACCTCGCAAGGCTCACCGTGTTCGACGCTGCCGTCTTCGGCTCCCTCTTCCTCACCCTGTTCGTCATCATGGATCCCCCCGGGATCACGCCGATCTTCCTCGCGCTGACCGCGGGCCGGGCCGCGAAGGTCCAGCGCAGGATGGCCTGGCAGGCCGCCGCCGTCGCGCTCGGAGTGATCACGCTCTTCGGCCTGGTCGGCCACCAGATCCTGACGTATCTGCACATCGACGTCCCGGCGCTGATGATCGCGGGCGGTCTGCTGCTGCTCCTGATCGCGCTCGACCTGCTCACCGGCAAGACCGACGAGCCGAAGCAGACCAAGGACGTCAACGTCGCGCTGGTGCCGCTCGGCATGCCGCTGCTCGCCGGGCCCGGCGCGATCGTGCAGGTGATCCTCGCCGTCCAGAACCACGACTCGCTGTCGGGGCAGGTCTCGGTCTGGGCGGCCATCATCGCCATCCACGTGGTGCTGTACGTGACGATGCGGTACTCGCTCCTGATCATCCGCGTCATCAAGGACGGCGGCGTCGTCCTGGTGACCCGGCTCGCGGGCATGATGCTCTCCGCGCTCGCGGTGCAGCAGATCATCAACGGCATCACGCAGGTCATCCACGGCAGCTGAGACCGGCCGCCGTACCCCGGCACGCCAAAGCGCCCCCGTACACATCTGTACGGGGGCGCTCGTCATCCAACGGCATCACACACACGGCACCCGCGGCCGTTCACCGGCTCGCGGGACGCGGATCCAAGGCGTTACGAGACTGCTGATTCGGTCGGGCGGATGTAGATGCGCTGGCCCATTGCGGCGGCCTGCTGCACGATCCGGTTGACGGAGGCGGCGTCCACGACGGTGCTGTCAACGGCGCTGCCGTCGACGTCGTCCAGGCGCATGATTTCGAAGCGCACGGCTTCTCCCTTCGTCTGATCCTCCTGCTAGGAGAACTACTGGTGCGGGGGGCTGTGAACAGCGTGCCCCCGCGAGGCGTCGGGGCGGTTGCCCGCCCGTTAAGAGTGGATTGCGTGACGCATGTGCAACGCGTTCCGTAGGGTTCAACGGGTTGCCTCCAGCAAACATTCCCTACGCTAAGGAAATTTTTCGATTCGCTAAGGACCGGGGTGCAGCGGCGACCCGACGTGCCCGGTTGTGCCCCCCGTGTCACGGCCTCGACAATGGACCGCGTATGGACGATTCCCAGGAACCTCAGCCGTCCCAGGCGCCTCACGACCCCGTGGCCCAGCTGGACCGCAAGCTCGACGCCACCAACGAGCTCCTCCAGCGCATGCTCGCGGAAGTCGCGAAGACGCCCTCCACGCACGCGATCTTCGTCGACGCGGGCTATGTCTACGCGGCCGCCGGGCTCCTCGTCACCGGCACCGAGGACCGCCGCTCCTTCGACCTCGACGCCGAGGGCTTCATCGAGGCGCTCATCGACAAGGCGCGCACGATCTTCGCGGACAGCCGGCTGCTGCGGGTCTACTGGTACGACGGCGCGCGCCGGCGCATCCACACCCCCGAACAGCAGTCGATCGCCGGGCTCCCCGACGTGAAGGTGCGGCTCGGCAACCTCAACGCCAACAACCAGCAGAAGGGCGTCGACTCGCTGATCCGCTCCGACCTGGAGTCCCTGGCCCGCCACCGCGCGATCAGCGACGCGGCGCTGATCGGCGGGGACGAGGACCTCGTCTCCGCGGTGGAGGCCGCGCAGGGGTACGGGGCGCGGGTCCACCTGTGGGGCATCGAGGCGGGGGAGGGGCGCAACCAGGCGGAGCCCCTGCTGTGGGAGGTCGACAGTCAGCGCACGTTCGACCTCGATTTCTGCAAGCCGTACGTCACGCGGCGGCCGGTCACGCTGTACGAGCAGGACGGGCCGGCGCCGAGCCGCGACGACGTGCGGTTCGTGGGGGCCCGGATCGCCGCGACGTGGCTCTCCGAGCGGGGGCGGGCGGCGCTGGCCGAGCTGCTGCCGGGGCACCCCTATCTGCCCGGGCCGGTGGATCAGGATCTGCTCATCGAGGCGGAGCGGTTGTTGCAGTACTCGTTGCGCGGGCACGCCGATCTTCGCCGCGCCCTGCGAGACGGGTTCTGGCACCACCTCCAGTCCCACTGACCCCGTCCGCCCGCGCCGGGCCGGGGCGCGGGTGTGGTCAGAGGGGGGACCAGAAGTCCGTCAGGGCCGCTGTCAGTTCCGCGGGGTGGGAGACGTTGGGGGAGTGGTCGGCGCCGGCGATCACGGTGTGCCGCGCCCCCACACTCCGCGCCATGTGCGCCAGCTCCCCCAGCTGCCACACCATCTCCCCGTCCCCGTACGCGACATGCAACGGCAGCGGCAACCGCGCAAGCCCCTCCGTACGGTCCGGCTCGACCCTCAACTGCCGCCCGGTGGCGATGAGTTGGGCCCGCTGTGTACGGAACCAGCGCCGTTCGAGGAACGCCACGATCTCGGGCGGATCGACGACATACGCCGGGTCGCGCCCATCGAGCCACTGCGTCACCGCCCACACCCACGACGGCGGCAGCACCGGCAGCGCCGTCCGGAGCATCCGGATCTTGGTGCGCTGATCGGGCCCGACCCGGCCGGGCCCCGAGGACAGCAGGGTCAGGGAACGGAAGGCGGAGGGGTCGAGCCGTGCCGCGGACCGGGCCACGAAGCCGCCGAAGGAGTGGCCCACCAGATGCACCGGCCCGTCGCCCAGCGCGGCGACCTGCGCGAGGACGTCACCCGCGAGGCTGCGCGGGCCGTACGCCGCGAGGCTGCGCGGGCCGGGGGACTCGTACTGGCCGCGCCCGTCGACCGCCACCGCCCGGTACCCCGCGTCGGCGAGCGGATCGAGGAGGGCGAGGAAGTCCTCCTTGCTCCCGGTGTAGCCGGGGATCAGCAGGACCGTGCCGCGCGCCCGCCCCTCGGGCCGCGAATCGAGCACGGCGAACTCCTGGCGCGGGGTGCCGAGCCGGTACGCACGCGTACGTGCCGGGAGGTCGAGGGAGCGCGGCTTACTCATGAGTAGAGCGTATCCGTCCACCCCGGGGCACCCCGCCGGGGGAACGGCGAGTGCCCCGCCAGGGGCACGGCGAGTGCCCCGCTCGCAGAGGGGCGCCCGGCCCGTGGAACGGCGAGCTTCCCCAGCTCGGGGAAGGTCGAGCGTCCGGGCTGCGGAACGGCGAGCGCCCCGCCCGGTAAGCGGCGAGTGCCCCCTGCGAAAGGGCGCGCACCCGGCCCGGGACACGGCGAGCGTCGCGCCCGCAGGGAGCACCCCGGCCCGCGCAACGACGAGCACTCTGGCCCAGGACCGGCGAGCACCCTGGCCCGCGCAACGCCGAGCACCCCCCCCCGGAACGGCGAACGGCCCGGCGCCCCCGAGGGGGAGCCGGGCCGTTTCAGGCGGGGCGGGTCATGCTCAGGCCTCGGGCGTGACCGCGGCCTTCTTCGCGCGGGTGCGGCGCGGCTTCGCCGGCGCCTCGGCCTCGGCCACCACGGCCTCGGCGACAGGCGCGGCCACCTTCTTGGCGCGGGTGCGCTTCGGCGCCGCCGGGGCCTCGGCCACGTCGGGGGCGGCTTCGGCGACCTTCTTGGCGCGGGTGCGGCGCGGCTTCGCCGGGGCTTCGGCCTCGACGACCGCCGCCGCCTCGACCGTCTCGGCCACGGCCTCGACCGCCTTCTTGGCGCGGGTGCGCTTCGGCGCCGCCGGTGCTTCGGCCGCCTCGGGGGCGGCTTCGGCGACCTTCTTGGCGCGGGTGCGGCGCGGCTTCGCCGGGGCTTCGGCCTCGACGACCGCCGCCGTCTCGACCGTCTCGGCGACAGGCGCGGCCGCCTTCTTGGCGCGGGTGCGCTTCGGTGCTGCCGGTGCTTCGGCCGCCTCGGGGGCCACCTCGGCGACCTTCTTGGCGCGGGTGCGGCGCGGCTTCGCCGGGGCCTCCGCCTCGACGGCCGGGGCGGGCACGGCCTCGACGACCGGGGCCGCCTCCACCGTCTCGACGACGGCCTCGGCCGCCTTCCTCGTCCGCGTGCGCTTCGGCTTCGCCGGGGTCTCGGCGGCCGGGGCCTCCGCGACCTCGGTCATCGCCGCGGTGGTCCTGGCCTTCGCGGCCCGGGCCAGCTCAAGGGCGGCCGACTCCGGCGTCATGAAACCGATCTCGGGCTCGGCCTTGCGCACCCGGCGACGACGCGCCTTCGGCTCGACCGGCGCCGAGGCCACCGCAGCGGCCGGGGCCGGCGCGGCCGAACGGCGGCGGGACTGGGCCCGCACCGCGGGCTCGGCCTTGGCCACGGGCTCGGCCGTGACGGCGGGCTCCGGCTTGACCACGGGGGTCACGGGCTCGGCGGCGGTCACCGGCGCGGCGGCCTGCGGCGCGGACGACGGCGCACCCACCCGGGTACGACGGCGGCGGCGCGGCGTGCGCGGCTCGGTCACCGACTCGGCGGTCTCGGGGGCCGGGGTCGCGGCCGGAGCGGGGACCGCGGCCTCCGCGCCCACCGGCTGTGCACCGTCCGGCTGCGAGCCGCCACGGGTGCGGCGGCGCTGACGCGGGGTGCGCGTGCGCTCCGGACGCTCCTCGGTGACGACGGGAGCCGCAGCCGCGGACCTGCGCCCGCGCCCACCGGTCTCGCCCAGGTCCTCGACCTCTTCGGCCGCCAGGCCCGCCCGGGTGCGCGCGCCGCGCGGCAGCACGCCCTTGGTGCCCGCCGGGATCTTCAGCTCCTCGAAGAGGTGCGGGGAGGTGGAGTACGTCTCGACCGGGTCGGGGAACTTCAGGCCGAGCGCCTTGTTGATCAGCTGCCAGCGCGGGATGTCGTCCCAGTCGACCAGCGTGATCGCGATGCCCTTCTTGCCCGCGCGGCCGGTGCGGCCGATGCGGTGGAGGTAGGTCTTCTCCTCCTCGGGCGACTGGTAGTTGATGACGTGCGTCACGCCGTCGACGTCGATGCCGCGGGCCGCGACGTCGGTGCAGACCAGCACGTCGACCTTGCCGTTGCGGAAGGCGCGCAGCGCCTGCTCGCGGGCGCCCTGGCCGAGGTCGCCGTGGACCGCGCCGGAGGCGAAGCCGCGCTTGGCGAGCTGCTCGGCGATGTCGGCGGCGGTCCGCTTCGTACGGCAGAAGATCATCGCGAGCCCGCGGCCCTCGGCCTGCAGGATGCGCGCGACCATCTCCGGCTTGTCCATGGAGTGGGCGCGGTAGACGAACTGCTCGGTGTTGGCGACCGTCGTGCCCTCGTCGTCCGGCGAAGTGGCGCGGATGTGCGTGGGCTGCGACATGTAGCGGCGGGCCAGGCCGATGACCGCGCCCGGCATGGTCGCCGAGAACAGCATCGTCTGGCGCTTCGGCGGGAGCAGCTGGATGATCTTCTCGACGTCGGGCAGGAAGCCCAGGTCGAGCATCTCGTCGGCCTCGTCGAGCACCAGGGTCTTGACGTGCGAGAGGTCGACCTTCTTCTGGCCGGCCAGGTCGAGCAGGCGGCCCGGGGTGCCGACGATCACGTCGACGCCCTTCTTGAGCGCCTCGACCTGCGGCTCGTAGGCACGGCCGCCGTAGATGGCGAGCACGCGCACGTTGCGGACCTTGCCCGCGGTGAGGAGGTCGTTGGTCACCTGCTGGCACAGCTCGCGCGTCGGGACGACGACGAGGGCCTGCGGGGTGTTGGTGAGCTGCGCGTTCGTGGCCCGGCCCGCTTCGACGTCGGCGGGGACGATGACGCGCTCCAGGATCGGCAGGCCGAACCCGAGGGTCTTGCCGGTGCCGGTCTTGGCCTGCCCGATGATGTCGGTGCCGGAGAGCGCGACGGGGAGCGTCAGCTCCTGGATGGGGAACGGGGACACGATGCCGACGGCTTCAAGGGCTTCGGCGGTCTCGGGAAGGATCCCGAGCTCTCGGAACGTAGTCAGGGTGCTGCCTCTTCTGTGAGACGCGGTACGGAGGCGAACGCGGCGGGTCTTACCGTGCCCATTTCGTCCGGCGAGGATCAGATTCGATCGTGTTGCCGGGTGGCGCGGGACCACTGCCGTCGCTCAAGCGCTCGTGCCGCTGAGGGATCCCTCTTCGGTGGCACGTACTGATACGCACCCCACGGAGGGCTGTCGGGTCGGAGCCGACCGGAGCAACCGACCGGGCATCCTCATTCGTGCGGCCCGTCGCAGATTACTCGCCGGGCGCATTACCACTGTACCCCGGATTCGCGCATGTGTGTCGGGCGAATTCACGGGACCGGTGGTAAGGGTGTGAGGAAGACGGCCCTTACAGCCCTCCCCGGGCGGGCTATTGTGCGGCTTATGGAGACGTCTGACAACGCCACTGCAGCCGAAGAAACCACCCCGGAGCCCGAGCGCACCGGGATCGCCGCCCAGGACTGGGCGGCGGCCTCCGCGGTCCCCCAGTACCGTGCGGCGGTCGTGGACCTCCTCGGCGCCCTCGCCTACGGCGAACTCGCCGCCTTCGAGCGGCTCGCCGACGACGCGAAGCTCGCCCCGACCCTCGGGGACAAGGCGGAGCTGGCGAAGATGGCGTCCGCCGAATTCCAGCACTTCGAGCAGTTGCGGGGCCGGCTCGCGCAGATCGACGCCGAGCCGACGGCCGCGATGGAGCCGTTCGCCAAGGCGCTGGACGACTTCCACCAGCAGACCGCCCCGTCGGACTGGCTGGAGGGCCTGGTCAAGGCGTACGTGGGCGACTCGATCGCGAGCGACTTCTACCGCGAGGTCGCCAACCACCTGGACTCCGACACCCGCTCGCTGGTCCTGTCGGTCCTCGACGACACCGGGCACGGCAATTTCGCGGTGGAGAAGGTGCGCGCCGCGATCGAGGCCGACCCGCGGGTGGGCGGGCGGCTCGCGCTGTGGGCGCGGCGTCTGATGGGCGAGGCGCTCTCCCAGGCCCAGCGCGTGGTGGCCGAGCGCGACGCGCTCTCCACGATGCTGGTCGGCGGGGTCGACGGCGTGGCCGCGGGCTTCGACCTGGCGGCGGTCGGCGAGATGTTCTCGCGGATCACCAAGGCCCACACCAAGCGGATGGCCGCCCTCGGCCTGGCCGCCTGACGTCTCGTCAACGGGGCGCGCGCCCCGGCAGTGCCGCCTACGCCGCGGACCGGCGCAGGCGGCGGGTGGGGCGCAGCAGCAGCGAGAGCGTGACGGACGCGACGAACGTGGCGCCGAGCACCGTGGTCACCCCGTGGCCCGGGCCGATCGCCGAGTGGGTCAGGAACGCGCCGAACAGACCGGCGAGCGGGCCGACACCGAGCACGGTGCGGCGGTCGGGCAGACGGTGGGACAACCGGGCGGCTGCGACCCACGCGAGAGCGAATCCGAGCAGTACGGAGCCAAGGGCTTCCAGCAGCATGTACGTCGCCTCCCAGGGTTCGGCCGGGACGGAATCGGTCACAGCCCGTCCTACCCGACCCTCGCGGAACGCAACCCTCCCCTCACCGGGAGGAAGCAACGGGCGAAGGGCGCGCGCGACGCGCAAAAGGGGTGTCCAGACGCACGGAAGGGGTGCCACCGGCGAGAGCCGGTGGCACCCCTTCCGCGGTGTGCCGGGTACTACAGCGCGCCGAAGCCCACGCGGCGGACCGCGGGCTCGCCGATCTCCACGTACGCGATCTTGTCGGCCGGTACCAGGATCCTGCGGCCCTTGTCGTCCGTGAGGCTGAGCAGCTGCGCCTTGCCGGCGAGGGCGTCGGATACCGCGCTCTCGACCTCTTCGGCGGACTGCCCGCTCTCCAGAACGATCTCCCGGGGTGCGTGCTGCACGCCGATCTTGACCTCCACGGCTATGTCCCTCCGACCTCGTGCGGTGCGCGGTCAGCCGCGCCGTACGCTGCACACATTAGCCCGGAGAGACGACCGGTCACGGCCGGTCGCCGAACGCCAGGAGCGAACAGGATCCGGGAATGACCGGCCCGCGGGCGTTCAGTGGCCTTCGGTGCCGTGCAGCGGGAAGCCCGCGATGCCGCGCCAGGCCAGCGAGGTGAGCAGCGCGACGGCCTTGTCGCGGGGGATCGTCGACTCGCTGGACAGCCAGTAGCGGGCCACCACCTGCGAGACACCGCCGAGGCCCACGGCCAGCAGCATCGACTCGTCCTTGGACAGGCCGGTGTCCTCGGCGATGACGTCCGAGATCGCCTCGGCGCACTGGAGGCTGACCCGGTCCACCCGCTCGCGGACGGCCGGCTCGTTGGTCAGGTCGGACTCGAAGACGAGCCGGAAGGCGCCGCCCTCGTCCTCGACGTAGGCGAAGTAGGCGTCCATCGTGGCGGCGACGCGGAGCTTGTTGTCCGAGGTGGACGCGAGCGCCGTGCGCACCGCGTGCAGCAGTGACTCGCAGTGCTGGTCGAGCAGGGCGAGGTAGAGCTCCAGCTTGCCGGGGAAGTGCTGGTAGAGCACCGGCTTCGAGACGCCCGCCCGCTCCGCGATGTCGTCCATGGCGGCCGCGTGGTAACCCTGCGCGACGAAGACTTCCTGGGCCGCGCCCAGCAGCTGATTGCGGCGGGCCCGGCGCGGCAGGCGCGTGCCCCGCGGGCGCGCCGCCTCGGTCTGCTCGATGGCTGTCACGCCGCCTCCCAAAGTTGTTCCGGTGCGCGATGTACGCGCGCCGCCATCGTACTTTTGGGTAACCCGGCTGTGCGCGGTGCGAACGCAGAATTTCACGGACCGGACGCGCTGGGTAGCCGCAGATACCCGAGGTAAACCGGGCAAATCACCGGTAGTCGTCCTCGTCCAGGGCGACCACTCGCGCCTGTTCGACCGCATCGGCCTCATTGGCGACGCCCGGGTCCACGCGGCTCAGGGGTTCGTCGCGGTCCTGGCGCACCTCGGCCTGCTGCTCGGCCGCGTCCGCCTCGGGGGTCTCCTCGGACAGTTCGGCGGTGTTCTCCGCCTCGGTGCGGAAGGTTTCCGGATCGCTGGGATCGACGGACATGACTGCTCCCTTTTCGGCCACTACGAGTGATTCGGGGGCTTGCTTACGAGCCTAGGAGTTCCCCGGGCGGGGCGCTATACGGCCTGTGACGGCGAACACATGAGCCACGGTGTGATCGTCTCGTAACATTGCCGCATGTCTTCGACCGAGCCGCCGGACACGCTTGCCGCCGCCGCCCCGGCGCCCCTGGTGAGCGCGGTCCAGGTCGCGGAGGGCGAGGAGCTGCGCTCCGTGAGCCTGCCCGGCCTCACCCTGAACGTCCGCTCCCGGCCGGGCACCCGCGCCGGCCTCGAACCCGCGCTGTACGTGCACGGGCTCGGCGGTTCGTCGCAGAACTGGTCGGCCCTGATGGCGCTGCTCGCCGACCGGGTCGAGGGCGAGGCGCCCGATCTGCCCGGCTTCGGTGACTCCCCGCCGCCGGACGACGGCAACTACTCGGTGACCGGGCACGCCCGCGCCGTGATCCGGATGCTCGACGCGGCGGGCCGCGGGCCGGTCCACCTCATCGGCAACTCGCTGGGCGGCGCCGTCTCCACCCGGGTCGCCGCCGTCCGCCCCGACCTGGTGCGCACCCTCACCCTCGTCTCGCCGGCCCTGCCGGAGATCCGGGTGCAGCGCAGCGCCTGGCCCACCGCGCTGGTCGCGCTGCCTGGCGTGGCCTCGCTCTTCGCCCGGCTCACCCGCGACTGGAGTGCCGAGGACCGCACCCGGGGCATGATGGCCCTCTGCTACGGCGACCCGGCCCGGGTCAGCGCCGAGGGCTTCGAGGCCGCCGTCAGGGAGATGGAGCGGCGCCTCCAACTGCCGTACTTCTGGGACGCGATGGCCCGCTCGGCGCGTGGCATCGTGGACGCGTACACCCTGGGCGGCCAGCACGGGCTCTGGCGGCAGGCCGAGCGGGTGCTCGCGCCGACGCTGCTCGTGTACGGGGCGCGGGACCAGCTCGTCTCGTACCGGATGGCCCGCCGGGCGGCGGCCGCCTTCCGGGACGCACGCCTGCTGACGCTGCCCGACGCCGGACACGTGGCGATGATGGAGTACCCCGAGACGGTCGCCAGGGCCGTACGGGAGCTGATGGACGACACCGGACGCGGCGGGCACCGCGGCGACGACCGAGACAACAGGAGCTGATCCGGGGCGTGGGACGACACAGCCGACCCAGGGGCTCCGCCGACGCGACGCCCATACCCGCGGCGCCCCCCGCCCCCGAGGCCGGGCAGGCCTCCGCCACCGGCAGCGGCCGGCGCAGACGAGAGGCCTGGGCGGGTGACGGCCCCGAGGGCCACCGCGGCGCGGGCACCCCCGCCTTCGGCGTCCCGCAGGTGCGCGGCGGCCACCCGCAGCACTCCGAGGACACTCCGGCGGGCGGCACCCGGGCCCGTTCCGGCGTCCGGCAGGGCGGGCCGCGTCCCGTGCCAACGGCTCCCCAGGGCGCGGCGCCCCGCATCCCCGGGCCTCGCCGCTCCTCCCTCGACGCCTTCGACGGGCCCACGGCGCCGGCCCAGGACCGGCCGCGTCCCTCCGGCATTGCGGTGCCCCTGCGTGAGGCCGGGCCCGCTGAGCACAAGACGAAGGTGAAGACGAAGACCAAGGCTTCCAAGGGGCGGACGTTCACCGGGATCGCCGCCGCCGCCGTGACCACCGTGCTCGCCGTCGTCGTCGCCGGACAGGTGACCTCCGACGGCACCCGGCACGATGCCGCGGGCCAGTCCGCGAAGGACAAGGCCCGTGCCGGGGACGACGGTTCGGCCTCGCGCGGCAGCGGCCGCGCCACGCCGCAGGCCGCCCCCGCGGTCCTGACGTACGACCAGAAGATGGCCCAGCAGTACCCGTTGGACCCCAAGCTCACCGGGGCGGGCACGTTCGAGACGGTCCCCGGCGCCGACGCGGCGCCCGGCAAGGGCCGCAAGTACCGCTACCGGGTGGACATCGAGCGCGGGCTCGGCCTGGACGGCGGCCTGTTCGCGGAGGCCGTGCAGAAGACGCTCAACGACGACCGCAGCTGGTCGCACGGCGGCGCGATGACCTTCGAGCGGATCTCCTCGGGCAAGCCGGACTTCGTGATCACCCTGGCGAGCCCCGGCACCACCGGTGTGTGGTGCGGCAAGTCCGGCCTGGACACCACGGAGGACAACGTCTCCTGCGACTCCGCCGCCACCGACCGCGTGATGATCAACGCCTTCCGCTGGGCGCAGGGCTCGGTGACGTTCGGCTGGGGCAAGGCGATGCTCGCCTACCGGCAGATGCTGATCAACCACGAGGTCGGACACCGGCTCGGACACAACCACGTGAGCTGCCGCACGCCCGGCGCGCTCGCCCCGGTGATGCAGCAGCAGACCAAGTCCCTGGACATCGACGGGATCGCGTGCCGGCCCAACCCGTGGGTGTATCCCGTGAGTTGAGGGTCGATGGAGGGCCGTGCGACGGCACGGCAGTGCCCGGGCGCCCCGGGCGGGCGCCGCGCCGCCCCGACGAGCCCCGGCAGTACCGCAGGCGCCAAGAAGCCGCCACGGCGTAGCCGTGTGTGATCGCGCCGACCCGTAGCGCGACCGAACGCCACCGGGTCGGGAAAGTTACGTGCATTCACCCCTTCCGGTGGCGCGACGGACAACCGTCCGTCGCGCCACCGGCATATCCGCATACGTTCTTCCCGCTGCGAGTCGCCGTGGTCAACGGCGGCCGCCCACAAGGGAGATCGGGGGTGCGCACATGAGGATCGGACTGCTGACGGACGGCGGATATCCGTACACGACCGGCGAGTCGAGGCTGTGGTGCGACCGGCTCGTGCGCGGGCTCGCGCGGCACGAGTTCGACATATTCGCGCTGAGCCGCAGCCGCGCCCAGGAGGAACAGGGCCTGGTCGAGCTGCCGCCGCAGGTGCGCCGGGTGCGCACCGCCCCGCTCTGGGCCGCGCCCGAGCGGCGCCCCGCGCACCGCCGCCGCGCCGGGCGCGCCTACGGGCGCCGCGAGCGCCGGGAGTTCGCCGCCCACTTCGGACGGCTCGCCACCGCCGTGTGCGGTACGGGAACCGAAGGGGCCGACGCGTTCGCCGAGGGGCTCTACGGTCTGGCCGACCTCGCCCGCGAGCAGGGCGGACTCGGTGGCGAGCTGCGCGGCGAGACGGCCGTGCGCACGCTGGAGGCCGCCTGCCGCGCGCCCGGCGCCAACCGCGCGGTCCAGGCCGCCCGGGTCCCCGACCACCTCGCCTTCGCGGACCTGCTCGACCGCGCCCTGGGCCCGCTCTCCCTCGACTGGTACGGCGACGACGCGCTCGGCGCCGTCGACCTCAGCCATGCCGCGTCCGGCGGCCGCGCCGCCCTGCCCGGGCTCCTGGCCAAACGCTTCTGCGGGGTCCCGCTCCTGGTCACCGAGTACGGAGTCCAGCTGCGCGCCCAGTACCTCGCCCATGCCCAACTCCCGGCCCCCGTAAGGGCGTTGCAGGCGGGCTTCGAGCGGCGCCTGGCCGCCGAGGTGTACGCGCGGGCCGAACTGGTGACCCCCGGAAACACCCACGCGCGCCGCTGGCAGGAGCGCTGCGGCGCCGACCGGGCCAAGCTGCGCACCGTCTACCCGGGCATGCCGGCCGACCGCTTCCACGCGGTGGGCGAGGGCGCCTACGGCGGGGACCCGCACACCCTGGTGTGGGTCGGGAGGATCGAGCCCGCCAAGGACCTCGTCGCCCTGCTGCACGCCTTCGCGGAGGTGCGCCGGGCGGAGCCCGAGGCGCGGCTGCGGCTCATCTCGGTGCCCGTGCGCGGCGCGGAGGCCGTGAGCTACCTCGCGCACTGCCGCAACCTCGCCGCCCAGCTCTTCCCCGACGAGGCCGCCGACGCCCACGCCGTCGGCGACAACCCCGTCTCCTTCGAGGAGATCGGCGGCGCCGAGGCCCCCGAACCCGCCGACGCCTATGCCGCCGGAAGCGTCGTCGTCCTGTCCAGCGTCGTGGAGGGCTTCCCGCTCAGCCTGGTCGAGGCCATGTTCTGCGGCCGGGCCACCGTCTCCACGGACACCGGAGCCGTCGTCGAGGTCATCGGCGGTACGGGCCTGGTGGTGCCGCCGCGCAACCCCCGCGCCCTCGCCGACGCCTGTGTGACGCTGCTGCGCGACCCCGAGCGGCGCGCGCGCCTGGGCGCCGCCGCCCGCGCCCGCGCGCTCGAACTGTTCACCGTCGAGCAGAACCTCGCGGCATTTCGCGGCATTTACCTGGAACTCATGTCGCACAACCCGGTCCACCGCGAGAACCCCGACGCGGCGACCGCCCCGCAACCCTTCGCGCACCCCGCCGAGGCCCATGTGCCCGGACGCTGGGCGGCCCCGACCGCGGCCCGTCTGACGTCCGCCGCGCCGCACCGGGCCGCCGGGCCGCTCGCCTTCCTGGCCCAGCAGCGCCTCGGCACCGCGGAAGAAGGTGCCGGCGCATGACCGACCTGCCCCCCGCCCCCGCCGACGGCCCGGCCCGCGAGGCCCTCTCCGACCAGCCCGCGCGCCGGACCGGCCCCGCCCCTGCCCGGACCGCTGCCGGTCCCACCCCTGCCCGGCGCGGTCCCGCCGACCCGGTCAAGGCGCTCATGCACCGCCACCGCGAACTCTGCGAACGCGCCGTCGACCCGCTGGAGATCGCGGCCGGCCTCGAAGCGCACGGTGTCACCGACCGGACCGCCGCGCGCTTCCGCCACCGCGACGTCTTCTCGCTGGCCGAGGAGCTCTACGCCCGCGTCCCCCGAGGCGCCGAAACCCCGGACGAGGCACGGGAGTTGGGGCATGCGCGGGCCGGATGGATTCTGTGGGCGCTGCTGCCCGGGCCGGTCTGCGCCTTTGCCGTCGCAGGCGTTCGGCTCACCGACGGCTGGGGCCGCCTCGCGGCCGGCGTGCTCGGCGCCGTCGTGCTCGCCGCGGTCCTGGTCCTGGCCCTGCGGCGCGGCCCGCTGCGGGCGGGCCCGGGTGACAGGACCGCCGCCCGCATCGCCGCCTGCTGCCTCCTCGCGTACGCCGTCGGCGGTGACGGCCTGCTCGCCGACGCCGTGCGCGGCGGACCGGACGGCGCCTGGCCGCTCGACGCGGCGGCGGCCACCGGCCTCGCCCTCGCCGTGGCGCCCGCGGCCGGATGCGCCCGGCTCTTCTCCGTACAGGCCCGCAGGAAGCTCGCCTCCAGCCGCGGCCTCGCCGAGTTCTCGGGCCGGTCGAGACCGCTGCTCCTGGCGACCGCGGCGCTCTTCCTCGCCGGTCTCGCGGCGTGCCTGACGCTCACTCAACTGCTGTACCACGACGGCCTGTTCGTGCCCGCGTGCGCTCTCGGCATGCTGCTCTGGCTCGCCCGCCTGCTCGCCGCGCACGGCTTCTCCGGCGCCGCCACCAAGGTGCTGGTCGTCGCCGCGTACGCCGAACTGGCCGCCCTGGCCTCCGTGTTCACCGCCCGGCTGCCCGGCTGCGCCCTCGTCGGGCGACCGGTCCACGCCGCCGTCCAGACCTGGGGGCCCGGGTCCGTGCCCGTGCTCGTGTGCGGAGCCGCCGCCCTCGCCCTGCTCGTCCGAGCCGCCGCCGTCCTGGCCCGCGCCTCGGCCCACTGTGACCAGTGAGGCGCCCGACCGACCGCGCCCACCCCACCGAAGCGCCGACCCCGCCCGTCCGCCCCAGGAACCGGCGGGAAGGCAATCGAAGGAGAACGACATCATGACCGCCCTGCCACCGGCCTCCCGCCGTCCGCACGGAAGGACCGCGCGATGAGGGTGCTGCTGCTCGGAGCCAACGGATACCTCGGCCGGTTCGTCGCCGACCGGCTGCTCGCCGACCCCGCCGTGCAGCTCACCGCCCTCGGGCGCGGCGACGACGCCGACGTACGGTTCGACCTCGCCACCGGCAGCCCGGGAGCCCTGACCCGCTTCCTGGACGCCGTGCACCCGGGGGTCGTCGTCAACTGCGCGGGGGCCACCCGCGGCGGCGCCCGCGAACTGACCCGGCACAACACCGTCGCCGTCGCCACCGTCTGCGAGGCCCTGCGGCGCAGCGGCTGCGGGGCGCGTCTGGTGCAGATCGGCTGCGCGTCGGAGTACGGGCCCTCGCAGCCCGGATCCTCCACCGCCGAGGACGCGGTGCCGCGGCCCGGCGGCCCGTACGGCGTCTCCAAGCTGGCCGCCACCGAACTCGTCCTCGGCTCCGGCCTCGACGCGATCGTGCTGCGCGTCTTCTCGCCCGTCGGGCCCGGCACCCCGGCCGGCTCCCCGCTGGGCCGGCTCGCCGAGGCGATGCGGCGGGCCATGCAGTCGGGGGACGGTGAACTCAAGCTCGGCGGGCTCGGCGTGCAGCGGGACTTCGTCGACGTACGCGATGTGGCGCGGGCCGTGCACGCCGCATCGCTCTCCGCCGCACAGGGCGTGGTCAACATCGGGACCGGCCGCTCGGTCAAACTGCGTGACGCGGCGGCCGTCCTGGCCAGGGTCGCCGGGTACGCGGGCGCCCTGCACGAGCTCGAGGGCCCGCCCGGTCTGCGGCCGGGTCTCATCGGCTCGCCGCGCTCCGGCGAGGCCGCTCTCGAACACCTCGCCGCCGCGCCCGCCCCCTACCCCGACGGCTGCGGCAGCTGGCAGCAGGCCGATGTGCGCACCGCCCGCGACCGGCTCGGCTGGCGGCCCCGGATCAATCTGGAGGAGTCGCTCGCCGACATCTGGATGGAGGCGGCATGCCGAATCTGACCCGGCTGCTCGGCCGGCGCGCGGCGACCGGCGCCGACCGGCTCGGCATCGGTGTCCCGGGCTATGCCCACCCCCTGGTCGCCCCCATGGAATGGGCCGAACTCACGCGCCCCGGAACGCCGTTGCACTGGGCCGTGCTCAATGTGTCCGGCGGCGCCGCGGGCGGCCCCGGCAGCCGGCCGGACCCGCACTGCCTCGAAGCCGTCGGCAAGCTGCGCAACGCGGGGATCCGGGTGCTCGGCCACCTCGACACGGCGTACGGGCAGCGCCCCTTCGGCGAGCAGGTCTCCGAGGCCCACCGCTATCTCGACTGGTACCGGGTCGACGGCTTCCTGCTCGACCGCTGTCCCACGGAGCGAGACGCGCTTCCCGCCATGCGGCGCACCGCCGAGACCCTCCGGGCCCTGCGCGAGGGCGCCCACCTGGTCTTCGGGCACGGCACCCATCCGCACCCGGGATACGCGGAGGCCGCCGACCAGTTGATCACGTACACCGGGCCGTGGCACGACTACCGCTGGTCGCAGGTGGCCGAATGGACCGCCGACTACCCGCCGGAGCGCTTCTGCCACTTCGTCCACGGGGTGCCACGGCCGCATCTGGAGGAGGCGCTGAGGATCGCCCGCTGGCAGGGCGCCGGCACGATCTACTTCACGGACCGCCTGGACCACGCCCGGTGCGGAAACGGACAGATCGACCCATTCGAGGCCCTGCCCGGCTACTGGGACGAAATCGTCTCGCGGATCGGACCTGGTATCTCGGAATGAGGAGGTGCGTGGCAGTGTTACGGAGAGAACAACCGTACTGACTTACCGACCGACGGAGTTTCCGTGTCGCTGCCACCCCTGGTCGAGCCAGCAGCTGAGCTCACCGTAGACGAGGTCCGCAGGTATTCGCGCCACCTGATCATCCCCGACGTCGGGATGGACGGGCAGAAGCGACTGAAGAACGCGAAGGTGCTCGCCGTGGGCGCCGGCGGGCTCGGCTCCCCGGCCCTGATGTACCTGGCCGCCGCCGGTGTCGGCACGCTCGGCATCGTGGAGTTCGACGAGGTCGACGAGTCGAACCTGCAGCGCCAGATCATCCACAGCCAGGCCGACATCGGCCGCTCGAAGGCCGAATCCGCCCGGGACACGGTCCAGGGCATCAATCCGTACGTGAACGTGATCCTCCACGAAGAGCGGCTCGAAGCCGAGAACGTGATGGAGATCTTCAGCCAGTACGACCTGATCGTCGACGGCACGGACAACTTCGCGACCCGCTACCTCGTCAATGACGCGTGCGTGCTGCTCAACAAGCCGTACGTGTGGGGCTCGATCTACCGCTTCGACGGCCAGGCCTCGGTGTTCTGGTCCGAGCACGGCCCCTGCTACCGCTGCCTCTACCCGGAGCCCCCGCCGCCGGGCATGGTCCCGAGCTGCGCCGAGGGCGGCGTCCTCGGCGTGCTCTGCGCCTCCATCGGCTCCATCCAGGTCAACGAGGCCATCAAGCTCCTCGCGGGCATCGGCGAGCCGCTGGTCGGCCGGCTGATGATCTACGACGCCCTGGAGATGCAGTACCGCCAGGTCAAGGTCCGCAAGGACCCGGACTGCGCGGTCTGCGGCGAGAACCCGACCGTCACCGAACTCATCGACTACGAGGCCTTCTGCGGCGTCGTGTCCGAGGAGGCCCAGGAAGCGGCCATGGGTTCGACGATCACTCCGCGGCAGCTCAAGGAGTGGATCGACGGGGACGAGAAGATCGAGATCATCGACGTCCGCGAGCCAAACGAGTACGAGATCGTCTCGATCCCGGGCGCGAAGCTGATCCCCAAGAACGAGTTCCTGATGGGCACGGCCCTCGAAGCCCTGCCCCAGGACAAGCGCATCGTCCTGCACTGCAAGACGGGCGTCCGTTCGGCGGAGGTCCTCGCGGTCCTCAAGTCGGCCGGCTTCTCGGACGCCGTCCACGTGGGCGGCGGCGTGATCGGCTGGGTCAACCAGATCGAACCGGAGAAGCCGATCTACTAGGCGCCGGACACGCACACCGCGGGCCGCCCACGAGCGCTCGCACGGTTCCCCGCGACCCCGCAAGGGGCGCGGGGAACTGCGCGAGCGGCCCCCGCCGGCCCGCGGCCGGACAGGCGCGCGCTACTGGCAGACGGCTCCGGCCGAAGGCACCTTTCCTTCCAGGAGGTAGCTGTTCACCGCGTTCTGCACGCACTTGTCGCCGCTGTTGTACGCCCCGTGCCCCTGCCCCTTGTACGTGAGCTCCACGCCCACGCCCGGGCCCAGCTTGTCGACCATGTTGCGGGCGCCCGCGTACGGCGTCGCGGGGTCACCGGTGTTGCCGACGACGACGATGGGGGCCGAGCCCGGCGCGCTCACGTCGGGCGTGGTCCACTGCCCGGCCACCGGCCACTGGGAGCAGCCCATCAGGCCCCAGCCCATGAAGTCGCCGAACACGCGCGAGGCCGCGCGGAACTCCGGCAGCTTGGCCTTGGTCTGCTCCAGTGAGTAACGCTGTTTGAAATCGGCGCAGTTGATGGCCGCGTTGGCCGCCTGGATGTTGCTGTACGTGCCGTCCTTGGCGCGCCCGTTCATCGCGTCCGACAGGACCAGGAGCAGCGCGCCGTCACCGCCCTCGGCCTCGTCCACGCCCTGTTCGAGCAGCGGCCAGTACTCCTTGGAGTACAGGGCCTGCGCGATGCCGTTGGTGGCCTGGGTCCGGGTGAGCGAGCGGCCGCTGTTGCCCGCGGGGATCGGCTTCTTGCCGAGCCGGGCGAGCAGTTGCACGACGACGTCCTCGACCTCCTTGACGTTGGCGCCGCGCAGCAGGCACTTGTCGCCCCGGTCCACGCAGTTCTGCGCGAAGTTGTCGAGGGCCAGCTGGAAGCCCTTGGCCTGGCCGATCGCGCCCTGCTCGACGTCGCTCGTCGGGTCGACGACCCCGTCGAACACGGCGCGTCCGACGTTCTGCGGGAACAGGTGCGCGTAGACACCGCCCAGTTCGGTGCCGTACGAGATGCCCATGTAGGACAGCTTCGGGTCGCCCAGGACCTGGCGCATCAGGTCCATGTCGCGGGCCGCGCTGGTGGTGCCCACATGGGGCAGCACCTTGCCGGAGTTGTCCTGGCAGGCGGTGGCGAACGACGCGAGCCCCTCGACGTACGCCTTCTCCTGGGCGGCGTCGTCGGGGGTGGCGTTCTGCGCGAAGTAGGTGTCGAGCTGGGAGTCGTTCTCGCACTGCACGGGTGCGCTCGCGCCGACGCCGCGCGGGTCGAAGCTGACCAGGTCGTACCGGGCGCGCAGCGCCTTGTAGTCGGTCGCCGCGGCGGGCAGCGTGGTGACGCCCGAGCCGCCGGGCCCGCCGAAGTTGAAGATGAGCGAGCCGATGCGGTGGGCCCGGTCGGTGGCCTCGGCGCGGATGAGGGCCAGGTCCAGCGTGCCGGCCTTGGGGTCCGCGTAGTCGAGCGGCACCTTCATGGTGGCGCACTTCCACTCGCCGCCGCCGGGCGGCGGCGAGGGCGCCGGGCCCGTGCCCTCGGCCGCGGTGGGGGCCCGGCACGCCTTCCAGTCCAGCTTCTGGCCGGCGAGCCCGGCCGGGTCGGCGTTGCCGGCGGTGAGCCCGCCGTCGTCCTTCGCCCCGGAGGAACAGCCCATGGCTGTGGCGAGCAGTACGGCGGCGCCGAACGCGGCGGCGGCCCGGGTCCGGGTGCGCGGGGCAGGGTGACGTTCCATGCCCCCCATCCTGGGCGGGGACGGCGGGCGGTGCGCGTGGGGCGCGGCGATGGGGGGAGCCCCCGCACCGCGCGCGGCATCCACGTCCGTGGCCGGGCTCCCGCGCCGGGCCGTCCGCTCAGCCCGCCGGCGCCACCCGCGCGCCCTCGCGCACGTCCTCGCCCGGCCCCCCGCTGTCCGGCGCGCCCAGGGCCTCCGCCACCCGGCGCGCCGCCGCGAACCCCGTCGCCACGCAGGCGGCGATGCCCACGCCCTCGTACGCCGCTCCGCACACCTCAAGGCCCGGCAGGCGTGCCACGTCCTCGCGGATGCGGGCCAGCCGTGCCGCGTGGCCCACGGTGTACTGGGGCAGACCGCGCTCCCAGCGGGTCACGCGGGCCGCCAGCGGCTCGCCCGTCGGGCCCGCCGCCAGGTGCAGGTCGTGCAGGGCGGTGCGCACGAGATGGCGGTCGGGGCGGTCCACCAGGTGCTCCTCGCCGGCCCGTCCGATCGAGGCGCGCAGCAGGAAGAGGTGCGGCGCGGCCTCGGCCTGCCAGCGCCATTTGCTGGAGAGGAAGGTGGCCGCCTTGACCGTGAGGCCGTCCACCGGCGGCACGAGGAAGCCGTTGCCGGAGGGCAGCGCGTGGGCGCCGGGCCGGTCGCGGACGAAGGCCATCGTCACCACGGCCGTGCTCGCGTACGGGATCGCGGACAGCGCGGTGTGGGCGGTCGGCGCGTGCGGGCGCAGCAGGGCCGCCGCCGCGAAGGCGGGCACCGCGAGGATGACGGCGTCGGCGGTGAGCAGCAGCGGGCCGTCGGCGGTCGCCGCGTGCACCCGCCAGGTCCCGGACGCGGTGCGTTCGAGGGACCGTACGGCCGTACCGGTCAGGACGCGCGCCCCGCTCGTCCGTGCGACGGCGAGCGGCAGCCGCTCGGTGCCGCCCGCGATGCCGCGCACGAAGGAGCCGCTGGGGCGCGGCCGGCCGCCGATGGCCGGGAGCAGGGGACCGCCGCGCGCGGCGAGCGCCGCGACGCCCGGCATCGCCGAGCGCAGCGACAGCGCGTCCGTGCTGCCCGCGTACACGCCGCCGAGCAGCGGCTCCACCAGGTGGTCCACCGCCTCGCGGCCGATGCGTCCGCTGAGGTAGGCGGAGATCGCGACGTCGTCGGTGACCGGCGGAGCCGGGCGGTCCGGCTCCGCGCGCAGGAAGGCGAGGCCCTCCTCGGAGAGCAGACCCGTACCGGCGAGCGCCGCCGGATCGGACGGGATGCCGAGGAGGTGCCCGGGCGGCATCGGGCGCAGCGCCCCCCTGGTCCACACGGTCACCGGCGCGGGCGCCGGGTCGCTCAGCGCGTCGCCGAGCCCGACCGCCTCGGCGAGCTCGACGGCCTCCGGGCGCAGCGCCATCACGGACTCCGCGCCCTCGTCGACGGCCACCCCGGCCAGCCGCCCGGTGCGCAGCTTGCCGCCGATGCGCGCCTGGCTCTCCAGGACGGTGACCTCGGCGCGTCCCCGCAGCTGCCAGGCGGCGGCGAGGCCGCTGATGCCGCCGCCGACGACGATGACCGATCTCATGGTGCCACCTCGCGGAGGTCGTCCTGATGGGGGAAGCCGCCGGGCTCGTACGCGCACCACGGGTCGGCGGCGAGCACGTCGCCGGTCAGCCCGTACGCCCGTGAACGGGAGCCGCCGCAGACGGAGTTGAACTCGCAGCGCCCGCACTTGCCGCGCAGCAGCGCCGGATCGCGCAGGGTGGTGAACAGGGCCGAGCCGCGGTAGATGTCGGCCAGCGGGTGGTGCCGCACATTGCCCGCGGACAGGGGCAGGAAGCCGCTGGGGTGGACCTCGCCGGTGTGCGAGACGAAGACGAAGCCGCGGCCCGACGACACGTCCATCGGAGGCCTGCGCACCGCACGGCCCGGGCCCTCGAAGAACCCCAACTCGCCCGCCCGCGCCATCAGTTGGCCGTACAGCGGCCCGACGGCGGGCTGTTGGCCGTGGCGGGCCAGGATCGCGCGCTGGAGGGCGACGCGGCGGAAGTGGTGGCCCTCGGTCGTCTTGGTGGCGATCACCGAGCCGCAGTCGTACAGGAAGTGCAGGACGTCCTCGATCTCGTCCGGCGTCAGCGCGTCCAGGTGCGCGCCGCGGCCGGTCGGCACCAGGACGAAGCCGGACCACAGCATCGCGCCCTCGCGTCGGACCAGCGCCGCGATGTCGGCGAGGTCGGGCAGGGCGGTGCGGGTCACGGTGGTGTTGATCTGCACCTTGAGGCCGAGTTCGCGGGCCGTGCGCCAGCCGTCCAGGGTCCAGTCGAAGACGCCGTCCACGCCCCGGAAGGAGTCGTGGCGGGCGGCCGTCGAGCCGTCCAGGGACAGCGAGAGCGCCACCGCGCCCGCGTCCCGAACGGCCGTGAGGTTCGCGCGGTTCAGGGTCGGGGTGCCGGACGGCGACACGGCGACCCTCAGACCCAGCGAAGTCCCGTACGCCACCAGGTCGTTGAGGTCGGGCCGCTGGAAGGGGTCGCCTCCGGTGATGACGAACAGCGGGCCGGGTGTGCCGAACGCGGCGACCTGGTCCATCAGCCGGCGGGCGTCCACCCCGCCCAGCTCGCCCGGGTCGCGGTCCGGCCGCGCCTCGGCCCGGCAGTGCGCACAGGCGAGCGGGCAGGCCCGGGTGGCCTCCCAGATGACGATGAAGGGCCGCTCCGCCACGGCGTGGCGGGGCCGGCGCACGAGCGTCCGCCCGCTCATCGCACCTTCTCCCAGCCGCGCCGCTCCGCCCGGTTGGCGGTCAGTGACGGGTCGCGGCGCCGGTAGACGACGTAGGGGCGGAACAGGTACTGGACCGGCGCGCTGAACAGGTGCACCAGACGGGAGTAGGGGATCAGCGCGAACAGCGTGAAGCCGAACAGGACGTGCAGCTGGAAGACCAGCGGGGCCGCGCCCATCAGGTGGTGGTCCGGCTGCAAGGTGAACAGGGAGCGGAACCAGAGGGAGACGCCCTCGCGGTAGTCGTAGTCGCCGGTCGCGCCCACCGAACTCATCATCGTCGCCGTCAGGCCGAGGAAGAGCGCGCCCAGCAGGAAGGTGTACATCAGGTGGTCGCTGCGCAGCGTCGCCCGGCGCACGGCCGCCACCGTGCAGCGGCGGTACACCAGGATCGCGATGCCGCAGGCCGCCGCCACCCCGGCGACCGCGCCGGTGGACAGGGCCACCAGGTGGTAGGTGTGGTCGCTGACGCCCGCCGCGTCCGTCCAGCTCTGCGGGACGAGCAGGCCCACCACGTGGCCGAGCACGACGAAGAGCATCCCGAAGTGGAAGAGCGGCGAGCCGATGCGCAGCAGCCTCGACTCGTGGACCTGACTGGAACGGGTGGTCCAGCCGAACCGGTCGTAGCGGGCCCGCCACAGGGTGCCCGCGATGAGCAGGGCGATCGACACATAGGGCAGTACGCCCCACAGGATCAGGTCCATCAGAATGCCTTCCTCTCGGGGAAGCCGGGCCAGGGCAGCTCGACGCCGGGGCCGGGCGGTCCGGCGCCCGGCCCGAGCGGTTCGAGGCCCACGCTCTCCCGGGGCGGGCCCGCCTTGGCCAGCGCCTTGGCCTCGGCCTTCGTGGCGGGTGAGGTGCCCGGCAGGGTCGCGCACACCGCTTCGAGGACATCGGCGTACGGGGTGCCGGTCTCGGTCAGGGCGAGCCGCAGCAGTTCAAGACCGGCGCGGTGCTCCTGGAGCAGCTCGGTGCCCGGCTCCTCGTGCCGGCCCGCGAACTCCAGCACCGCGGGCAGGAAGTCGGGCAGTTCCTGGCCGCCGAACTCCAGGCCGTGGTCGCGGTAGAGCCGCTTGAGCCCGACCAGCGAGAGACCGCGGCGCCGGGTGTCGCCGTCGGTCCACCACGTCAGGTACAGGCAGCGCCGGTTGCGGGTGTCGAAGGTGGACGTGTAGTGCGCGGCCAGATCCAGGGGTTCGGTGACGGCCGCCACGTCGAGGAAGGCCTGGAGCCGCTCGGCCGCGGAGTCCGTACTGCCGTCCAACGCGGCGTTCAGGAGCGGCAGTTGTGCGTACAGCTCCTCGTCGGGGTAGCGCAGGCAGCGGGCCGCGACCAGACGCAGGACGGCCGGGTTCTCGGGGGTCATGCGCTCCTCCGGGTGGGCGAGAGGTTCAACAGGACGCGCCCCGGGGCCGGTTCGCCGACCGGGCAGGTGTCGTCGAGCGGATGCGAGTCGGCCAGGGCCTCGGCGTCGGCGCGGGCCGCGCTCGGCACCACGTACCGGTCCTCGTACTTGGCGATGGCGAGCAGCCGGAACAGGTCCTCCATCTCGGTGCCGGTCAGACCGACGGCGGTGGCGATGGACTCGTCGCGCTCCTCGCCGAGATTGACGCGCCGCATGTAGGCGCGCATCGCGGCCATCCGGCGCAGCACCGCCTCCACGGGGTAGGGGTCGCCCGCGGTGAGGAGTTCGGCCAGGTACTCCACCGGGATCCGCAGCGCGTCGATCGCGCCGAACAGGTTCCCCGCGTCCTCGCCGTCGTGCCCGCTCGCGGCGACCGCCTCGACGACCGGCGAGAGCGGCGGCACGTACCAGACCATCGGCATGGTGCGGTACTCCGGATGCAGGGGCAGCGCCACCTGGTAGGTGGCGATCAGGTCGTACACGGGGGAGCGGCGGGCCGCCTCGATCCAGTCGTCGGTGATGCCCGAGGCCCGCGCGGCGGCGGCGACCGCCGGGTCCGCGGGGTCGAGGAAGCACTCCAACTGGCTGGGATACAGGTCGTGTTCGTCCTCGACGGCGGCGGCCTCGGCCACCTTGTCGGCGTCGTACAGCATCACACCGAGGTAGCGCATCCGGCCCACGCAGGTCTCCGCGCAGACGGTGGGCAGGCCCACCTCGACGCGCGGGAAGCAGAAGGTGCACTTCTCGGCCTTGCCGGTGGAGTGGTTGAAGTACACCTTCTTGTACGGGCAGCCCGTCACGCACATCCGCCAGCCGCGGCAGTCGTCCTGGTCCACCAGGACGATGCCGTCCTCCTCGCGCTTGTACATCGCGCCGGACGGGCACGAGGAGACGCACGCGGGGTTCAGACAGTGCTCGCACACCCGCGGCAGATAGAACATGAAGCTCTGCTCGAACTCGAAGCGGATCTTCTCGCCCACCTCGTCGCGGATCTTCTCCACGAGCGGGTCGAGCGGGGCGTTGCGGGGGGCGCCACCCAGGTTGTCGTCCCAGTTCGGGCCCCACGCGATGGTGTCGAGGGGCTCGCCGGTCAGGCCGGACACGGGCCGGGCCACCGGCAGGTCGTCGCCCGCGGGGGCGTCGATCAGGTTCTTGTACTCGTAGGTCCACGGCTGGTAGTAGTCGTCGATCTCCGGGAGTTCGGGGTTGGCGAAGACCTGGCCGAGCCGCTTGAGGCGGCTGCCGGCGCGCAGCCGCAGCCTGCCCGAGCGGGTGCGCTCCCAGCCGCCCTTCCACTTCTCCTGGTCCTCCCAGCGGCGCGGATAGCCCTGGCCGGGGAGGGTCTCGACGTTGTTGAACCAGACGTACTCGGTGCCCTGCCGGTTGGTCCACGCCTGCTTGCAGGTGACCGAGCAGGTGTGACAGCCGATGCACTTGTCGAGGTTCATGACCATGGCGATCTGGGCCAGGACGCGCATGTCAGAACTCCACCTTCTGGTCGCGGCGGCGGATGACGGTGACCTCGTCGCGCTGGTTGCCGGTCGGGCCGAGGTAGTTGAAGGCCCAGGTCAACTGGGCGTAGCCGCCCACCAGATGGGTGGGCTTGAGCATGATCCGGGTGAGTGAGTTGTGGATGCCGCCGCGTCTGCCGGTCTTCTCGGTCTTCGGCACGCCGACCGTGCGCTCCTGCGCGTGGTTCATGTAGACCGTGCCGGCGGGCATCTTGTGCGAGACGATCGCGCGGGCGGTGACCACGCCGTTGCGGTTGACCGCCTCGATCCAGTCGTTGTCGTCCACGCCGATCGCCGCGGCGTCCTGCGGGGACATCCAGATCGTCTGACCGCCGCGGCCCAGCGTCATCATGTAGAGGTTGTCCTGGTACTGGCTGTGGATCGCCCACTTGTTGTGCGGCGTGAGATAGCGGACGGCGACCTGCCTGCCGTCCGTCGAGCCGAGCTCCGGCTCCCCGTACAGGCGGTGCATGTCCAGCGGTGGCTTGTAGACGGGCAGCGCCTCGCCGACCTCGTGGATCCAGTCGTGGTCGAGGAAGAAGTGCTGACGACCCGTCAGGGTGTGCCAGGGCTTGAGGTGTTCGGTGTTCACGGTGAACGCGGTGTAGCGCCGTCCGCCCGACTCGCTGCCCGACCACTCCGGTGAGGTGATCACCGGTTCGGGCCGGGCCTGGGTGTCCGCGAAGGTGATGCGCCTGCCTTCGGCCTCGGCGGCCAGCTGGGCCATGGGCTGCCCGGTCTTCTTCTCCAGGGTCTCGAAACCCTGCATGGCCAGACGGCCGTTGGAGGTACCGGAGAGCGAGAGGATCGCCTCGCAGGCCCGCTGCGCGGTGTCGAGCCGCGGCCTGCCGCGCGCCGCGCCCGAGCGCACCAACCCGTTCTTCCGCCCCAGGTACGCGACCTCGTCCGCCACGTCGAAGGTGACCGCCTTCGTGGTCACACCCAGCTCGTCCACCAGCGGGCCGAGCGCGGCGAACTTCTCGCCGACGGCGCCGTAGTCCCGCTCCACGACCGTCAGGTTGTACATGGTGCGCCCCGGCACCGGCTCGCACTCACCCTTGGACCAGTCGAGCGCGACACCGCCGGGCTGCGCCATCTCGCCGCCCGGGGTGTCGTGCTGGAGCGCGGTCGCGACCACGTCCCGGCGCACCCCGAGGTGCGCGCCGGCCAGTTCGCCGAAGCGCCGGGCGATGGCGTGGAAGGCGTCGTAGTCCGAGCGGGCCTGCCACGGCGGGTCCACGGCCGGGGTGAAGGCGTGCAGGAAGGGGTGCATGTCGGTGGAGGACAGATCGTGCTTCTCGTACCAGGTGGCGGCCGGCAGCACCACGTCGCTGAGCAGCGTCGTGGACGTCATCCGGAAGTCCATGGCGAGCAGCAGGTCGAGCTTGCCCTCGACGTCCTCGGGGTGCCAGGCCACGTCCCGCGGGGCACACCGCGGTCCGTCGTCGGGGAGGTTGGAATGGGTGCCCAGCAGGTGCTTGAGGAAGTACTCGTTGCCCTTGGAGGACGAGCCGAGCAGATTGGCGCGCCAGACGTTCAGGACGCGCGGCCAGTTGCGCGGCGCGTCCGGGTCCTCGCCCGCGAAACCGAGCCGCCCCGCGGTGAGTTCGTCCACCACGTGCTGGACGGGGTCGGCGGCCTCGCCGAGTTCGAGCGGGTTGCGGTCGAAGGTCGGGTAGGACGGCATCCAGCCCATGCGGGCCGAAGCGGCCAGGCAGTCGGCGCCGGTCATCCCCTCGAAACGACCCTCGGCGAGCGGCGAGGCCAGCGACTCGGCGGGCAGCGTGTCGTAGCGCCACTGGTCGGTGTGGAGGTAGAACCAGCCCGCGCCGATCATGTGCCGGGGCGGCCGGGTCCAGTCGGAGGCGCTCGCCAGGGTGGCCCAGCCGGTGACCGGGCGGCACTTCTCCTGCCCGACGTAGTGGCCCCAGCCGCCGCCGTTGCGGCCCTGGCAGCCGGTCAGGGTGAGCAGGGCGAGGAAGGCCCGGTAGATGGTCTCGGAATGGAACCAGTGGTTGGTGCCGGCCCCCATGAGGATCATGCAGCGGCCCCCGGACTTCTCGGCCGTCTCGGCGAACTCCCTTGCTATGCGTACCACTTGGGCGGCCGGGACGGAGGTGAGGGTCTCCTGCCAGCCGGGCGTGCCCGGCGTCGCCGCGTCCTCGTACGAGGCGGGCCAGTCCCCGGGCAGGCCCGGGCGGCCCACGCCGTACTGGGCCAGCATCAGGTCGAACACCGTGGTGACGGGCCGGCCGCCGATCCGGCGGACCGGAACGCCGCGGCGCACCACGCCCCGGGCCTCGCTGCCGGTCTCCTCGAAACGGGGCAGCACGATCTCGGCGCGCTCGCCGCCCGGCTCGTCGAGCAGGGTGAGGCGGGGCACGGTGTCGCCCAGGTCCAGGTTCCACTCGGGCGTCGTGCCCCAGCGGTGGCCCAACGTGCCGTTGGGGACGACCGGTTCCCCCGTCGTGTCGTCGATGAGGACCGTCTTGAACCGGGCGTTCTCGGTGTCGTCGCCGAGGTCGGCCGCCGTCACGAACTTGTGCGGCACGAGCCCGTCGTCCGTTTCCCGCAGGGAGACCAGGAACGGCAGATCGGTATAGGTGCGGACGTAGTCGGTGAAGAAAGGCGTCGGCCGGTCGACGAAGAATTCCTTGAGCACGACATGGCCCATGGCGAGTGCCAGCGCGCCGTCCGTTCCGGGGTGCGGATGCATCCATTCGTCGGCGAACTTGGTGTTGTCCGCGTAATCCGGGGAAACGGTGACGACCTTCTGGCCGCGATAGCGGGCCTCGGTCATCCAGTGGGCGTCGGGGGTGCGGGTGACGGGGACGTTGGAGCCCCACATCATCAGATACGCCGCGTCCCACCAGTCCCCGGACTCGGGCACGTCGGTCTGGTCGCCGAACACCTGCGGGGAGGCCACCGGCAGGTCCGCGTACCAGTCGTAGAACGACAGCATCGGGGCGCCGATGAGCGAGTGGAAGCGGGCGCCGGCGGCGTGCGAGGCCATCGACATGGCGGGGATCGGCGAGAACCCGGCGACCCGGTCGGGGCCGTGCTCCTTGATGGTGTGGACGTGGGCGGCCGCGACGATCTCGACGGCCTCCTCCCAACTCGCCCGCACGAGGCCCCCCTTGCCGCGCGCCCTCTGGTAGCGGCGGCGGCGCTCGGGGTCGCCCTGGATGTCGGCCCAGGCCAGGACCGGGTCGCCCAGGCGGGCCCTGGCCTCGCGGTACATCTTCAGGAGCTCGCCGCGCACGTGCGGGTACCGGAGGCGGGTGGGGGAGTAGCTGTACCAGGAGAAGGAGGCGCCGCGGGGGCAGCCGCGGGGCTCGTACTCGGGACGGTCGGGGCCGACGGAGGGGTAGTCGGTGGCCTGGGTCTCCCAGGTGATGATCCCGTCCTTGACGTACACCTTCCAGCGGCACGAACCGGTGCAGTTCACGCCGTGCGTCGAGTACACGACCTTGTCGTGGCTCCAGCGGTCCCGGTAGAAGGACTCGGCCCGGCGGCCGCCGGTGCGGTGCACGGTGCGCAGATCGGCGGAGACCTCGGCGCGGGTGAAGAAGCTGCCCGCCCGCACGAGGGCGTCGGCGACACCGGTCCGGCCTTCGCCGCCGCTTTCGTGCTGTGCCTTCTGGTGCGGCCTCTTGTGCACGGGAAACTCCTTGGGCCCGGAAAAAGAATGTGAGCGGGCCTTTCCGGACGGACTGTCGGGAAAAGCGGACGCCTCCGGACGGCCACCAACGACCTTACGCCCGCCATTTCTTGCCACCCGGGGACTTAGGTCCCGGTGGACGGTGACCTAATTCCGCAAATGTCCCGGCGCGGTGCTGAGAAACTGGGAAAAGCGCCGCGCTCGCACGGCGTCCCGTACTTTTGGTCATTTCGAGGGGGAATCGAGGGGGAGGGGAAGGTGGGCGTCATGAGCGGCGGTCGCGGAGCTGCCCGGAGCCGTTGGCTGCCGAACCAGCACGGGGCGTGGGCGATGCTCGCCGTGCCCTTCCTCGCCGGTACGTTCCTGGGCCGGCCGCGCTGGGCGCATCTGCCGCTGCTCGCGACCTGGCTGCTCGGCTATCTCGCGGTGTACCACGGCCAGCAGTGGCTGCGGCTGCGCGTGAACTCCCGCAACCCGAACGCACCGGGACGCCATGTGCGCCCGGCGCTCTGCTGCGGCGCGGGGGCGGCGCTGTGCGGCCTTCCGCTCGCGGTGGCGTACCCGTGGCTGCTGCTCGCGGCGGCGTGCGCCGCGCCGTTCCTCGCCGTCAACACCCGCTACGCGTACCGCAATCGGGAGCGGGCCCTGCTCAACGGCCTTGCCGCGGTGGTCCCGGCGTGCGGGATGCTGCTGGTGGCGCTGCGGCTGGGCGGCGGGTCGTGGGGCGCGGGGGTGGCTCCGGCGGTGGCCTGTCTGCTGTACTTCGGCGGGACCGTGCCGTATGTGAAGACCATGATCAGGGAGCGCAACTCCCGCGCGTACTACCGGGGTTCGGTTGCCTACCACGTGCTGGCCCTGATTCTTGCGGCCTGCCTGGACCCGTGGCTGGCGCTGCCCTTCACGGCGTACGCGCTGCGCGCCGCGGCGCTGCCGGGGCGGGGCCTGAGGGTGGGGGTGGTGGGCGCGGTGGAGGTGCTGGCCTCGCTGGCCCTGCTGGGGACGGTGCCGGCGGGGTTCTGAGGGCGGGGGCCGGGTGGCCCTACAACTGGCCCTTCCGTGTGAGGTAGTTGAAGCACAGCCAGCCCGGCAGCACGGGGAGCCAGAACGTCAGCAGGCGGTACAGGAGGACCGCCGACGTCGCCGTCTCGGCCGTCATGCCGGCGATCGTCAGCGCCGTGGACAGCGCCAGCTCGACCGCGCCGACGCCGCCCGGTGTCGGCGCGGCCGAGCCGAGCGCGTTCGCCGTCAGGAAGACGACCGCCACGCTCGCGTAGCTCAGCGTGTGGTCGCTGCCCGTCCCGAACGCCCGGATCGAGGCGTCGAGGCACATCACGAACACGCCCGTCAGGAGCAGCATCCCGCCGATCCCGGTCACCAGCTTCTGCGGTCGCTGGAGCACGTCCAGCATGCGCGGCACGACCCCGGCGAACAGCGAGCGCACCCGGCTCACCACGAACTTCCGCAGGAACGGGACGGCGGTGACGACCAGGATCAGGACCGCCGCCGTGAGCAGGCCCGCGATCACCGTGCGGGACGGCGACAGTTCGGAGGTCTGCTCCGTTCCGGTCACATAGCCGAAGATCAGCAGCAGCGAGATGTGCGAGGCGAGCCCGAAGAGCTGGGACGCGCCCACGCTCGCCACCGCGAGCCCCGGCCGCACCCCCGCGCGCTGGAGGAACCGCGTGTTGAGGGCGACACCGCCGACCGCGGCCGGCGCCACCAGCTTCACGAACGAGCCCGCCACCTGCGCGACGACCGCCCGCCAGAACGGCACCCGCTCGGGCACGAAGCCGAGCAGGCTGGCCGCGGCGGCGGGGTAGGAGAGCGCCGAGAACAGCACGGCCGCCGCGACCCAGCCCCACTGCGCGTTGGCGACCAGATCGCCGAACTTGATGTTGGTGAGCTGCACCAGCAGGAAGTATGCGGCGAACGCGCCCGCCACGAAGCTGATCAGCGTCTTCACCTTGATGCGTTCCAGGCGTACCGGCTCGACCGGGGCCTGCGGGCGGATCAGCAGCACCTGGTGGCGGATCTGGGTGAGCAGATCGTCCTCGTGCGCCTCGTCGAGGGCCTCGTCGATGGCCAGCTTCTCGGCCTTCTTCTCCGCCTTGACCGCCTTGCGGCCGTCCGGCGCCGCGGCGACCGCCTCGGGGTGCGCCGCCGCCTCCTTGGCCGCGGCCGCCTCCGCGGCCTTCGCCTCCCGGGCCGCGTCCGACGCGTCGAGGACCGCCTCGCGCTCGCGCTGGGCCTGTTCGCGGCCGAGCTTGCGCAGGGTCGAGCGGGTGGAGCGGCTCAGCGCGATGGGCTGGAGGAGGGGGAGGCTGTCGGCGACCGCGTCGGGGCCGAGCACGTCGAGGGCCGAGGCGACCGCGCGCTCGGCGCCGACGCGCAGGCCGAGCGTGGTGAGCAGCTGGGCCACGTCCATCCGGAGCACGAGGTCGCCGGCCGCGATCTCGCCGCCGCGCAGGTCGGTCACGATGACCCTGCCAAAACGATCCACCAGGATCGCGTCACCGGCCAGCCTGCGGTGCGCGATGCGGCGGGACTGGAGCGCCTCCACCTGCCGCCACGTCTCGCGCAGCAGCCCGTCGGTGATCTCCTCGTCGTCGAGCGAGTCCAGGGAGCGGCCCCCGGTGTGCTCGTACACCAGCATCACGGCGTCCGGGCCCAGCTCGGAGGTGGCGATGAGCTTCGGCGCGTTCGCCCCGGCCGCGATGGCCGCGTACGCGAGGAGCGCCTCCTGTTCGAGGGCCTGTCTGAGGGACTGGATCGAACGGCGGGTGGTGATGGAGCGCAGGGTCAGCCGGCGCCACACCCGGTAGAAGAAGCCCTGCGCCTGCTGTTCGCGGTCGACGACCGTGACGTCCAGGGGCGGGCCGTCCTTGAGGGTGACCAGATAGCGCCGGCCGCGCTCGCCCTGCTCCATCGAGTCGGGCACGTCCTCGGCGCGCAGCGCGCTCACCGGGTTGAAGCCGACGTGCCGCAGCCCCGCGAGCAGGGTCTGGCCGGTGGGCCGCACATTGGGCGAGCCGACCGCGTAGAGCGTGCCGTACGCGACGGTCCAGCCGATCAGGATCGTCACGATGATCGAGAACGGGGTGGTCTGCCGGCCGACCAGGACCGCGAAGGAGTTGAGCAGCAGCACCACCCACAGCGCGACCCGCCAGCGAGGTCTGCGCGCCATGCCGACGGCCGTCATGTAGGCGATGACGGGCGCCAGATAGCCGTGCACCGGGTCGGTGAGCCCGCCGGCCGGGAGCTGACGGGTCAGCGCCTCGGTGATCGATCCCGGCGCCGACTTGGCGACCCACAGGTCGGTGGCGAGCGCCACACCGTGTGCGAGCACCGCGGCCAGGACGCCGTCCGCGATGCGCAGTCCGTCGCGTTTGATCAGCCGCTCGATGGCGAAGGCGACCGGCAGGACGAGGACGGCGATGCTGGAGGCGAGCCCCGCGAGGCGGATCAGGACGTCCGGGGTGCCGGTCGTGCCCTTGGTGATGTCGTCTTCCAGGCCGGACGTGGTGCCGTGGGCGAACGCCGCGACGGCCAGCACGACGGCGATGGCGAGCACACCGGTGAGCAGCCGGAGCAGGTCCGAGGGGCGGTGCACGCGGGCGGGCAGGAGTGGCTCGTCCACGGAGACCCGCTCGACCGGCCCGGAGCCGTCGTCGCACAGGGCGCCGTTGCGCCCGTCCCCTTCACCGCATCCGGCGGAGCCCGGCGCTTCGGGGGCCGCGGGCTCCGCGTCGCCGGGGTGGCCGGGGTGGCCGAGCGGCTCGTGGTCCTCGGTGCGGGCCGGATCTCCGGGGCGTCCGGGAGCGGGGGTGCCGGTGTGCGCGGCCTCGTCCGTCGGCCCGGCCGGTTCGGACGAGGCGGACCGGCGCCCCGGATCAGGGGTGCTGTCTGCCGCCGCCTCGGGTGGCTGCACGCCCCGCTCCTTCGCTGGCTCGTCCATCTTGTCTTGGTCTCGTATCACCGCTCACCGCCCGCACGATGGTGGCATGTCCAGAGATCCCAGGGGGGCATCAGGGTGCATTGCCGAGGCGTGCGCGGTGTGAGTTGCGCCCCTTCGGCGCCGCGCGACCGCCCCGCGCCCACGACGCGGCCGGCCCGGGACGACTGTCGGTGGCGTGCGGCAGGATGGAGCGGATGAGCCAGCAACAGCGGGACCGGAGTGAGGCGCCGCCGGAGCTTCCCGAGTACGCGGAACGGGTGCTCGACGTCGCGGAGCAGATCCCACCCGGCCGGGTGATGACCTACGGGGACATGGCCGAGTGGCTCGGCGAGGGAGGCCCGCGCCAGGTCGGCCGGGTCATGGCGCTCTACGGCGGCGCGGTGCCGTGGTGGCGCGTGGTCCGGTCGGACGGCGTGCTGCTGCCCGGGCACGAACTGCGCGCCCTCGGGCACTACCGCGACGAGAGCACGCCCCTGCGCGAGGCGTCCCGCACCGCCGAGGGCCATCTGCCGCGGCTCGACATGCGCCGGGCCCGCTGGGACGGCACGGGGGGCGACGGCGGCACCGGAAACGTCACCGGCGGCACCGGAATCGGCACCGGCGCCGGCACTGACACCGGCGGCGCGGTCGGTGGCGGGGCGGCTCATACCTGACAGCTTCCGCCATCCCCGGCCGTCCGGGGCGGCCGGAGGACCGTACGGATGACCCGCCGCACGGCGGACGCGGTTCGGCGTACCGTCGAGGGTCTGCGCCGGCCGCGCAGGCCCCGTAAGCACCATCACGATCAGCACACCCACCAGGACCGGCGATCCACGTGAGCTCCTCCTTCTCCACCGGGCGTACGGCGTACCCACAGGCACGCCGGGCGACCCCCGGCGCGTACCGGCTGGTGCGAACCCCGCCGGCCCCGGTGGACCCCCCTCTCCTTGACGCACCCCAGCGCAGGGTGGTTGACCACCGCTCGGGTCCTCTTCTGGTGCTCGCGGGGCCCGGCACCGGCAAGACGACCACCCTGGTCGAGGCGGTCGCGGCGCGGGTCGAGGCGGGTACGGACCCCGAGCGCGTCCTGGTGCTCACCTTCAGCCGCAAGGCCGCCGTCGAGCTGCGCGACCGGATGGCGCTGCGGCTCGGCGCCGGCGCGAAGAGCCCGCAGGCCACCACGTTCCACTCGTACTGCTACGCCCTGGTCCGCGCGCACCAGGAGGCCGGGCTTTTCCGTGAGCCCCTGCGCCTGCTGTCGGGTCCGGAACAGGACGTGGCCGTACGCGACCTGCTGGCCGGGCAGATCGGGCTCCAGCGCAGCGGGCTCGCGCATGTGCGCTGGCCCGACGAGCTGCGCGCCTGCCTGACCACCCGCGGCTTCGCCGACGAGGTGCGCGCGGTGCTGGCCCGCAGCCGCGAGCTGGGCCTCGGCCCCGACGCGCTGGCCCGCTTCGCCGAGCGCGCGGGCCGGCCCGACTGGAAGGCGGCCTCCGCGTTCCTCGCCGAGTACCTCGACGTGCTCGACCTCCAGGGCGTCCTCGACTACGCGGAGCTGGTCCACCGCGCGGTGCTGCTCGCCGGGCGCGTGGAGCTGCCGGCCTACGACGCGGTGTTCGTCGACGAGTACCAGGACACCGACCCGGCGCAGGTCCGGCTGCTCCAGGCGCTGGCGGGCGGCGGGCGCACCCTGGTCGCGTTCGGCGACCCCGACCAGTCGATCTACACCTTCCGCGGCGCCGACATCAACGGCATACTCGACTTCCCGGACGCCTTCCCGCGCAACGGCGGAACGCCCGCGCCGGTCGAGGTGCTCACCACCTCGCGCCGCTCCGGCAGCGCGCTCCTGGACGCCACCCGCCTGCTCACCCGCCGCATGCCGCTGCCGCGCCTGCCCGCCGAACAGGTCCGCGCGCACCGCGAGCTGCGGCCCACCCGCACCGGCGGCCGGGTCGAGGCGTACACCTACCCCACGGCCTCCACCGAGCTGGACAACATCGCGGACCTGCTGCGCCGCGCCCACCTCGAAGAGGGCGTGCCCTGGCAGGAGATGGCGGTCCTGGTCCGCGCGGGCACCCGCGCGATCCCGGTACTGCGCCGCGCCCTGACGGCGGCCGGCGTCCCCGTCGACACCTCGGGCGCCGACATCGCGCTGCGCGACGAACCGGCGGTGGGGCCGCTCCTGACGGCGCTGCGGGTCGTGGCCGAGGCCGCGCTGGGGCGCGCCGCGGGCCGGACGCCGGGGCCCGGCCCCGCGCGGGTCAGCCTCGTCCACCCGGGCAGGCCCGCGCCCGCCACCGCGCCGCTCGACCCCGAGACCGCGCACACGCTGCTCACCTCGCCGCTCGGCGGCATGGACACCGCCGATCTGCGCCGGCTCGGGCGGGCCCTGCGCGACGAGGAGCGGGCCGCGGGCGCCCGCGTCCCGGCCCCGTCCGACGTGCTGCTCGCGCGCGCCCTCGCCGAACCCGAACGGCTCGTCGCCCATGACCCCGCGTACGCCCGCGGCGCCCAGCGGCTCGCGGCGCTGCTGCGCAAGGCCCGCGAACTCCTCGAAGGCGGCGGCACCGCGGCCGAGGCGCTGTGGGAGCTGTGGAGCGGCACGCCCTGGCCGCAGCGCCTGGAGCGCGCGGCGCTGCGCGGCGGCGCGGGCGGCCGGGCCGCCGACCGGGACCTGGACGCGGTCTGCGCCCTGTTCGACACCGCGGCCCGCGCCGAGGAGCGCACCGGCGGCAGGGGCGCGCTCAACTTCCTCGAAGAGGTCGACGCCCAGGACATAGCGGCCGACACCCTCACCCGCCGGGCCGTGCGCCCCGACGCGGTCCGCGTGATGACCGCCCACCGCTCCAAGGGCCTGGAGTGGAGCCTCGTCGTGGTCGCGGGCGTCCAGGAGGGGCTCTGGCCCGATCTGCGCCGCCGCGGCTCGCTCCTCGAAGCCGACCGCATCGGACGCGACGGGCTCGCCGAACCGCTCACCCCGGGCGCGCTGCTCGCCGAGGAGCGGCGGCTGTTCTACGTGGCCGCCACCCGGGCCCGCGACCGTCTGATCGTGACCGCCGTCAAGGCCCCGGCCGACGACGGCGACCAGCCGTCCCGCTTCCTCACCGAGCTGGGCGTCGAGCCCCGCGACACCACCGGCCGCCCCCGCCGCCCGCTCGCGGTCGCGGCGCTGGTGGCCGAGCTGCGCGCCACCACCGTCGACCCGGCGGCCTCCGACGCGCTGCGCGAGGCCGCCGCCGAACGCCTGGGCCGGCTGGCCGCGCTCAGCGACGAGGAGGGCCAGCCGCTCGTCCCGGCCGCGCATCCGCACCGCTGGTGGGGCCTTGACGAGCCGACCCGCTCCGAAGTGCCGCTGCGCGACCGGGAGTTGCCCCTCGCGCTGTCCGGCAGCGCCCTGGACCAGCTCGCCAACACCTGCTCCCTCCAGTGGTTCCTGGGCCGCGAGGTCAAGGCGGACGCGCCCGCCACGGCCGCCCAGGGCTTCGGCAACGTGGTGCACGTCCTGGCCGACGAGGTGGCCTCCGGGCGTACGCCCGCGGACCTGGCCGTCCTGATGGAACGCCTCGACTCCGTCTGGGACGCGCTCGCCTTCGACGCGCCCTGGAAGTCGGTCCAGGAGAAGCAGAACGCGCGGGACGCCCTGGAGCGCTTCCTGCGCTGGCACACCCTGGACCGGGCGGGCCGCACCGCCGTCGCCACGGAACACGGCTTCGACGTCACCCTGGAGGCCGGGGAGTACGCGGTGCGCATCCGGGGCTCCATGGACCGCGTCGAGCAGGACGTCGAGGGCCGGGCGTACGTGGTCGACTTCAAGACGGGCAAGCAGGCGCCCACCGCGGCGGAGGTCGCCTCCCACCCCCAGCTGGCGGTCTACCAGCTGGCGGTCAGGGAGGGCGCCCTGGACGAGGTCTTCGACGGGCGCCGCCCCGAGCCGGGCGGCGCCGAACTGGTCCACCTGCGCCAGAGCGCCCCCAAGCGTGAGGGCGGCGACGCGTTCCCCAAGGTCCAGGCCCAGGGGGCGCTCGAGGGGGAGTGGGTGGGGGATCTTCTCGCCACGGCGGCGGGGCGTGTCCTGGACGAGCGCTTCACTCCGGCGCCGGGGGGGCACTGTGCGCACTGCGCGTTCAGGGCGTCGTGCACGGCCCAGCCCGAGGGCAAACAAATCCTGGAGTAGCGACTGCCCAAGCCCCCGACCCCGCCCGCCCCCGCGGCCCGCAGTCGCGCAGTTCCCCGCGCCCCTGAACCCGCTTTCGTGTGCGGGCCGCGGGTGGCTGGTCGCGCAGTTCCCCGCGCCCCTGAACCCGTTTTCGTCTGCGGCCTGCGGTCGCTTCTCGCGCAGTTCCCCGTGCCCCTGAACCCGTTTTCGTGTGCGGGCCGTGGTCGCTTCTTGCGCAGTTCCCCGCGCCCCTGAAACCCCCGATCGTGTGCGGGCCGCGGGTGGCTGGTCGCGCAGTTCCCCGCGCCCCTGAACCCGCTTTCGTGTGCGGGCCGTGGTCGCTTCTCGCGCCGTTCCTCGCGCCCCTCAGGGCGCCGAGCGGAGCCGCCCTGCGACCGCCCGGTGCCGCCGGGAGCGGCCGTCCTAGGGGCGCGGGGAACTGCGCGACCAGCCCCTACGGTCCGCGGACGAAGGCTGGGGTCGGGGCGGAGCCCCGTCGAGGGTCCGGCCGCCATGCCCCGGCCGCCATGCCCCGGCCGCCACGCCCCCGCCCCCCCCACGCCCCCGGAGGGTCTCGGGGAGGGGCGGGGTGGGGGAGACCCCCCGACCTGCACAAAGGCCCCATTGTCAGCACCCCCCACTACCCTTCCACACGTGCCCACCCCCCTCACCGACCCCGAGCAGCTCAAGGAGCTCCTCGGCATCCCCTTCACCCCGGAGCAGACGGCGTGCATCACCGCCCCGCCCGCCCCGCAGGTCATCGTGGCCGGAGCCGGCTCGGGGAAGACGACCGTCATGGCGGCCCGCGTCGTGTGGCTGGTGGGCACCGGCCAGGTCGCACCCGCGCAGGTCCTCGGCCTGACCTTCACCAACAAGGCCGCCGGCGAGCTCGCCGAGCGCGTACGCACCGCCCTGATCAGGGCCGGCATCACCGACCCGGAGTCGGCCGAGCCCGAGCAGGGCGAGCCCGGCATCTCGACGTACCACGCCTTCGCGGGCCGTCTGCTCACCGACCACGGCCTGCGCATAGGCCTGGAGCCCACCTCCCGCCTGCTCGCCGACGCCACCCGCTTCCAGCTCGCCGCCAGGGTGCTGCGCGAGGCCCCGGGCCCCTACCCCGCGCTGACCAAGTCGTTCGCCGCCCTGGTGAGCGACCTCCTCGCCCTGGACGCCGAGCTCGCGGAACACCTCGTACGCCCGGAGCGCCTGGCCGCGTACGACCAGGACCTGCTGCGCACCCTGGCCGGCGCCAAGCTGAGCAACGCCGAGCTGCGCAAGGTGCCGGAGGCCGCCGCAGCCCGGCTCGAACTGCTCGACCTCACCACCCGCTACCGGGCCGCCAAGAAGAGCCGCGACCTGCTCGACTTCGGTGACCAGATCGCGCTGTCCGCCGAGCTCGCCCTCACCCACCCCGAGGTCGGCCGGATCCTGCGCGACGAGTACCGGGTGGTGCTCCTGGACGAGTACCAGGACACCTCCGTCGCCCAGCGCCGACTGCTGGCCGCGCTCTTCGGCGGCGGAACGGGGCACGCGGTGACCGCCGTCGGCGACCCCTGCCAGGCCATCTACGGCTGGCGCGGCGCCTCGGTGGCCAACCTCGACGACTTCCCCCGCCATTTCCCCCACGGCGACGGCCGCCCCGCCACCCGGTACGCGCTCTCCGAGAACCGCCGCAGCGGCGGACGCCTCCTCGACCTCGCCAACTCCCTTGCCGCGCCGCTGCGTTCGATGCACGAAGGGGTCGAGGCGCTGCGTCCGGCGCCCGGCGCCGAGCGCGACGGCAGCGTGCGCATCGCCCTGCACGAGACCCACCAGGAGGAGATCGAGTGGCTGGCCGACTCGATCGCCCACCTCGTGCGCACCGGAAAGGCGCCCGGTGAGATCGCCGTCCTGTGCCGCACGGCCGGTGACTTCCCGCAGATCCAGGGCGCGCTGGTGGCGCGGGACGTCCCCGTCGAGGTCGTCGGCCTCTCCGGGCTGCTCCATCTGCCCGAGGTCGCCGACCTGGTCGCGGTCTGCGAAGTCCTCCAGGACCCGGGGGCCAACGCCTCCCTGGTCCGGATCCTGACCGGTCCCCGCTGGCGCATCGGCCCCCGCGACCTGGCCCTGCTCGGCCGGCGCGCCCGCGATCTCGTACGCCGCGCCACCGGCGGGACCGACGATCCCGACCAGCGCCTCGCCGACGCCGTCGAAGGGGTCGACCCGGCCGAGGTGGTCTCGCTCGCCGACGCCCTGGACACCTTCCTGGAAGGCGCCGAGGACGACGGCCTGCCGTTCTCCGGCGAGGCCCGCGTCCGCTTCGCCCGCCTCGCCGCCGAGCTGCGCGACCTGCGCCGGTCGCTCGCCGATCCGCTGATGGACGTCCTGCACCGCGTCCTGACCGTCACCGGCCTGGAGGTCGAACTCTCGGCGTCCCCGCACGCGTTGGCGGCCCGGCGGCGCGAGACGCTCTCCGGCTTCCTCGACCTGGCGGCCGGTTTCGCGGCGCTCGACGGCGAGGCGTCCCTGCTCGCCTTCCTCGGCTTCCTGCGGACCGCCGCGCAGTACGAGAAGGGCCTGGACAACGCGCTGCCCGGCGGCGAGAACACCGTGAAGGTCCTCACCGCGCACAAGTCCAAGGGCCTCGAATGGGACGTCGTGGCGGTGCCAGGACTGGTCACCGGCGCGTTCCCGTCCACCCGCTCGCGCGAATCCTGGACGTCGCAGGCGCAGGTCCTGCCGCACGCGCTGCGCGGCGACGCCCCGACCCTGCCGGCCGTGGCGGAGTGGGACGCGAAGGGGCTCAAGTCCTTCAAGGAGGAGATGAAGGACCACCAGCACACGGAGGAACTCCGCCTGGGATACGTCACGTTCACCCGGCCCCGCTCCCTGCTGCTCGGCTCGGGCCACTGGTGGGGGCCCAGCCAGAAGAAGCCGCGCGGCCCCTCCGCCTTCCTGCGCGCCCTGTACGAGCACTGCGCGGCGGGGCACGGTGAGATCGAGGCCTGGGCGGACGAACCGGCCGAGGACGCCGAGAACCCCGCCCTCCACGAGTCGGCCACCATCCACGCCTGGCCGCTCCCGCTCGACGCCCGCTCCCTGGCCCGCCGCCGCGCCGCCGCCGAACGCGTCCTGGCCCACCTGGCGACCCCGGCCCCGCCGCAGGAGCCGCAGGAATCGTACGAGCCGCAGGAGCCGTACGAGCCGTATGAGCAGGAGTCGTACCCGGGTTCCCTGCACGAGCAAGAGCCTTATGAGGACGGGGAGTTCGCCCTCCCCGAGGATTTCGCGGCCGACGACTGGGACCTGCTGCCCACCGCCCGCCCGGCCGCCGCGCCCTCAGCCGCCGAGCCCCCGCCCACCGAGCCCGCCCCCATCGAGCCCGCCCCCGCGATCCCCGCCCAGCGCCTCACCCCCGAGGACCGCCGCACCCTGCACTCCTGGGACCGCGACCTGGAGGCGCTCACCACCGAGCTGCGCCGGGCCCGGGCCACCACCCGCGAGGTCGCGGTGCCGGGCTCGCTCACCGCGTCCGAGCTGCTGCGCCTCGCCGCCGATCCCGACGGCTTCGCCCGCGAGCTCGCCCGCCCCATGCCGCAGCGCCCGCAGCCCGCGGCCCGCCGGGGCACCCGCTTCCACGCCTGGGTGGAGTCCCGGTTCGAGGAGCTTCCGCTGCCCCTGCTCGGCCCCGACGAGCTCCCGGGTTCCGACGACAGCGAGGCCGACATCGCCGACGAGCGCGACCTCGCCGCCCTCAAGGAGGCCTTCGAGCGCACCCCGTACGCGACGCGCACACCGTTCCGCACCGAGGCCGCCATCCAGCTCACCCTCGCGGGCCGGGTGATCCGGGGCCGGATCGACGCCGTCTACAAGGAGGGCGACGGCGCGCTCGCCACGTACGAGATCGTCGACTGGAAGACCGGGCGCGAAGCCTCCGCCGACCCCCTCCAGCTGGCGGTCTACCGGGTGGCCTGGGCCGAGCAGATGGGCGTGCCGCCGGAGTCGGTGCGGGCCGCGTTCGTGTACGTACGCACAGGTGAGACGGTCCGTCCGGCCCATCTGCCGGACCGTGCGGAGCTGGCGGCGATCCTGCTCGGGCACCGTCCGCAGGGCGGACCGGCCGACCGGCCACCTCTCCCGGGCGGATAGGCTCAGGGGCATGAGCACGACCCCGGACAGCGCCGTCCAGACCACCAGCGCACAGGTGCGCGCGTACATCGAGCAGCACCGCGCCGCCTTCCTCGACGACCTCGCGCAGTGGCTGCGCATCCCGTCCGTCTCGGCCCAGCCCGAGCACGCGGCCGACGTGCGCCGCAGTGCCCAGTGGCTGGCCGACAAGCTGCGCGGGACGGGCTTCCCGGTCGCCGAGGTCCTGGACACCCCGGGCGCCCCCGCCGTCTACGCGGAGTGGCCCTCGGGCGAGCCGGGCGCGCCCACCGTCCTGGTGTACGGCCACCACGACGTGCAGCCCGCCGCCCGCGAGGACGGCTGGCACACCGATCCGTTCGAGCCGGTGATCGCCGACGGCCGGATGTACGGACGCGGCGCCGCCGACGACAAGGGCCAGGTGTTCTTCCACACCCTGGGCGTGCGGGCGCACCTCGCCGCCACCGGCCGCACCGCCCCCGCCGTCAATCTGAAGCTCCTGATCGAGGGTGAGGAGGAGTCCGGTTCGCCGCACTTCCGCGCCCTGGTGGAGGAGCACGCCGAGCGCTTCGCGGCGGACGTCGTGATCGTGTCCGACACCGGCATGTGGTCCGAGGACACGCCCACCGTGTGCACGGGGATGCGCGGCCTCGCCGAGTGCGAGATCCAGCTGCACGGGCCCGACCAGGACATCCACTCCGGATCCTTCGGCGGCGCCGTCCCCAACCCGGCGACGGCCGCGGCCCGCCTGGTCGCCGCGCTGCACGACGACGACCGGCGCGTCACCGTGCCCGGCTTCTACGACGGCATCGCCGAGCTCACCGACGCCGAGCGCGAGCTGTTCGCCGAGCTGCCCTTCGACGAGGCCGAGTGGCTGCGCACCGCCAAGTCGCGGGCGGCCCACGGCGAGGCCGGCTTCTCCACCCTGGAGCGGATCTGGGCCCGTCCGACCGCCGAGGTCAACGGCATCGGCGGCGGCTACCAGGGCCCCGGCGGCAAGACGATCATCCCCGCCTCGGCCATGGTGAAGCTGTCGTTCCGCCTGGTGGCGGGGCAGGACCCGCAGCACATCGAGAAGCTCGTCACCGACTGGGTCGCGAGCCGCGTCCCGGCCGGGATCCGGCACCGGGTCACCTGGAGCGCGGGCACCAGGCCGTGCCTCACCCCGCTCGGCCACCCGGCGCTCAAGGCCGTCGTGCGCGCGATGGGCGAGGCCTTCGGCACCAAGATCCGCTTCACCCGTGAGGGCGGTTCGGGGCCGGCCGCCGACCTCCAGGACGTCCTCGCGGCACCCGTCCTCTTCCTGGGGATCTCGGTCCCCTCCGACGGCTGGCACGCGCCGAACGAGAAGGTCGAGCTCGACCTGCTCCTCAAGGGCGTCGAGACCACGGCCCACCTGTGGAGCGACCTCGCCGCCACCACGGCCCACGCCGCCGGCTGACAGAAATCGCTGAACACACCATCCACCCGGGGGAGTTGGAAGCACCTGTGAGCACCACCAGCAGTGAAGCCTTCACGGACCGGCCGATCGGGCTCGCCACGCCCATCGGCCTCACCGAGCCGAGCGGCATCGACCGGGCGGCCCACCACCGCCTGGACGAGGCCTGGCTCGCGGCCGCCTGGAGCCACCCGACGACCCGGGTCTTCGTGGTCTCCGGCGGCCAGGTCCTGATCGACGAGCCCGCGGACGGCCCGGACGGCGCCGAAGGGCGCACCGAGCTCGTCATGACGCCGGCCTTCGAGGCCCCGGTCACCGAGACCCACCGCTACTTCCTGGGCACCGACGAGGACGGCGTCAGCTACTTCGCGCTCCAGAAGGACGCGCTGCCCGGCCGCATGGACCAGTCGGCGAGGCCCGCCGGGCTGCGCGAGGCGGGCCTCCTGCTCTCCCCGCGCGAGGCGAGCCTGGTCACGCACGCCGTGGCCCTGGAGAACTGGCAGCGGCTGCACCGCTTCTGTTCGCGCTGCGGGGAGCGCACCGTGATCGCGGCGGCCGGCCACATCCGCCGCTGCCAGGCCTGCGGCGCCGAGCACTACCCGCGCACCGATCCGGCCGTGATCATGCTGGTGACCGACGAGCAGGACCGGGCGCTGCTCGGCCGCCAGGTGCACTGGCCCGAGGGCCGCTTCTCCACCCTGGCCGGCTTCGTCGAGCCGGGAGAGTCCATCGAGCAGTCGGTGCGCCGCGAGGTCTTCGAGGAGGCCGGCGTCACGGTCGGGCCGGTCGAGTACGTCGCGAGCCAGCCCTGGCCGTTCCCGTCCAGCCTGATGCTCGGCTTCATGGCCAAGGCCACCTCGTCCGAGATCAACGTGGACGGCGAGGAGATCCACGAGGCCCGCTGGTTCTCCCGCGAGGACCTGGCCGCCGCCTTCGAGTCCGGCGAGGTGCTGCCTCCGTACGGGATCTCGATCGCGGCCCGCCTGATCGAGCTCTGGTACGGCAAGCCGCTGCCGAAGGCGTCCCACTGAACCGTCCCGCCGACCCGCGGCCGGGCCCCGCACGGGGCTTCCGGTCGCGCCCGGGCACGAGGAAGGCCCCCGTCCGATCGTGGACGGGGGCCCTGCTCGTGGTCCGGACCCGGACCCGGTCCGAAAGCCGGACTCGGATCCAGTGCGAAAGCCGGACCCGGATCTGGTCCGAGACCCCGGTCTCAGACGCCGATCTTCTGCTTGACCTGCGCCAGCGAGGGGTTGGTGAGCGTGGAGCCGTCGTCGAAGAGCACCGTCGGAACCGTCTGGTTGCCGCCGTTGGCCTTCTCCACGAACGCCGCCGACTCCGGGTCGTGCTCGATGTTGACCTCGGTGTACGCGATGCCCTCGCGGTCCATCTGCTTCTTCAGCCGCTGGCAGTAGCCGCACCAGGTGGTGCTGTACATCGTCACAGTGCCCGGCATGTGTCTCGCGCTCCTCTGTATCGCTGACTGGCGTGCGCGCCCCGCCGAATGCGGTTCCGCAGGCAGTGGAACGTACGGGGGGCGACCGCCATTCCCGCACGGGCGGCGCATGTGACCAAATCGGCGGGGCCGCCGTCACCGCCGGGCGTGACCAGGCGGGACCCGGGGGACGGCGGGCGCGACGGGCGTATTAGTACGACAACGGGCGTCGCCTGTGGACAACGCGGCACAGCGGTCCCGGGGGACCTGGCAGCATGGCGGGGTGACATCAGCAACGCACTCCTCCCTCTTCCCGCAGGCCCCCGACTCGGCGGACGCGGTGCTCGACGGGCTCGACCCCGAGCAGCGCGAGGTCGCGACGGCCCTGCACGGTCCGGTGTGCGTGCTGGCGGGCGCGGGGACGGGCAAGACCCGCGCGATCACCCACCGGATCGCCTACGGGGTGCGCTCCGGCATCCTGCCCCCGGCCGGTGTCATGGCCGTCACCTTCACCAACCGGGCGGCGGCCGAGATGCGCGGACGGTTGCGCGAGCTCGGCGTCAGCAGCGTCCAGGCGCGCACCTTCCACGCGGCGGCCCTGCGCCAGCTCCAGCACTTCTGGCCCCGGGCGGTCGGCGGCCCGTATCCGCCCCGGCTCGTCGAGCGCAAGGTCCAGCTGGTCGCCGAGGCGGCGGCCCGCAGCGGCCTGCGTCTGGACCGCAACGAACTGCGGGACGTGACGGGGGAGATCGAGTGGGCCAAGGTCACCCAGACGGTGCCCGCCGACTACCCGGCCGCCGTCGCCAAGTCCCACCGCGAGCCGCCGCGCGACCCGGCGGAGATCGCCCAGATCTACCGCACGTACGAGCAGCTCAAGCAGGACCGGGTGGTGATCGACTTCGAGGACGTGCTGCTCCTGATGGTGGGCGTGCTCCAGTACCGCGAGGACATCGCCCAGGAGATCCGCCGCCAGTACCAGCACTTCGTGGTGGACGAGTACCAGGACGTCAGCCCCCTCCAGCAGCGCCTGCTCGACCTGTGGCTCGGCGACCGCGACAGCCTGTGCGTGGTGGGAGACGCGAGCCAGACCATCTACTCCTTCACCGGCGCGACCCCGGACTACCTGCTCGACTTCCGCACCCGCCACCCGAACGCGACGCTGGTCAAACTGGTCCGCGACTACCGCTCCACCCCCCAGGTCGTGCACCTGGCCAACGGCCTGCTCAACCAGGCCAAGGGCCGAGCCGCCGACCACCGGCTCGAACTCGTCTCCCAGCGCCCGGCGGGCCCCGAGCCCGTCTACACCGAGTACGGCGACGAGCCCGCCGAGGCGGAGGGCGTGGCCCAGCGCATCCGCGACCTCGTCCGGTCCGGGGTCCCGGCCGGCGAGATCGCGATCCTGTATCGCATCAACGCCCAGTCCGAGATCTACGAGCAGGCCCTGGCGGACGTGGGCGTCCCCTACCAGCTGCGCGGCGCCGAGCGGTTCTTCGAGCGCCCCGAGGTCCGCGAGGCGCTGACCGCCCTCGGCGGCGCCTCGCTCGCCGGCCGCAACGACGCACTGCTCGACGACGCGGATGTGCCCTCTCAGGTGCGCGCCGTGCTCGGCACCAAGGGCTGGACGGCGGTGCCCCCGACCGGCTCCGGCGCGGTGCGCGACCGGTGGGAGTCGCTGGCCGCCGTGGTGCGCCTGGCCGAGGACTTCGTTCAGGCACGGCCCGATGCGGGCCTGTCCGATCTGGTGGCCGAGCTGCGCGCCCGGGAGGCGGCCCAGCACGCCCCGACGGTCCAGGGCGTCACGCTCGCCTCGCTGCACGCGGCCAAGGGCCTGGAGTGGGACGCGGTGTTCGTCGTCGGCCTCACCGAAGGCATGCTGCCCATCACCTACGCCAAGACGGACGAGCAGATCGAGGAGGAGCGGCGGCTGCTCTACGTCGGGGTCACCCGGGCCCGGCAGCACCTCGGTCTGTCGTGGTCGCTCTCGCGCTCGCCGGGCGGCCGGGCCAACCGCCGCCCGAGCCACTTCCTGAACGGCCTGCGCCCGGGCTCCGGCTCCCGCTCGGCCAGGGTCGCCGGCGGCGGCGCGGGAGGCATCGAGCGCGGCCCGGCCGCCCGCAAGCGCACCCGCAGGGGCCCGGTGCTGTGCCGGGTCTGCGGCAAGACGCTGACCGAGGCCGGCGAGATGAAGCTGATGCGCTGCGAGGACTGCCCCTCGGACATGGACGAGGGCCTGTACGAGCGGCTGCGCGACTGGCGCGCCCACCAGGCGCGGGAGCTCGGCATGCCGCCGTACGTCGTCTTCACGGACAAGACCCTCATGGCGATCGCGGAGGCGGTGCCGTCGTGCGGTCCGGAGCTCGCGGTGATCGCCGGCGTGGGCGCTCGCAAGCTGGACCGGTTCGGCACCGATGTTCTGGCCATCTGCGCAGGTGAAGAGCCTGGCGGAGCAGATGGGACGGGTTCGTGAAAACTCGTCGAGAAAATAGTTTGCGCCCGCCAGGGGAAGCCCCATAGGTTCTTAACCACGGAAACACGAGCTTCTCCGAAGCCGGGTCTCCGTGCTGTACTTAGCTGTACTCATCCGAATAAGCATGGGATCAGGCCGCGAGGCCGAAGTCCCCGAGACGCCGAGAGGAGGCGAGACCAGTGGCCAGCTACATCGAGAACACCACCAGCTTCATCAGCACCAAAGTGACGGACCGCTCGGTCGCCGCCACCTGCACGCTCGGCTCCTCGTTCCAGGGCACCGGTCTGTCCGCCGGCGTCTCCGGTCTCGTCGGCATTCTTGCCGCCGCCCCGGCCTCCCTGGCGAGCCTCCCCGTGCGTGATGAGCGCAATGAGCGACCGATCCAGGCGCCGGGAGCAGCAGCAGCGAAGGGACGGGCCCAGGCCCACACCTTCGCGGCGACCGGTGCCGGAGCCGAGAAGCAGACGAAGAAGTACCAGCACCACATGATGTGGGCCTTCCGTGGGCTCGAACCCTGGAGTGATCCAGCCTGATTCAGATCAGGCAGGCGCCTTCAGGGCCGCGGAACCCCATCAGGGATCCGCGGCCCTTCTGTTTGTCCCGAACGGGACGGACGGAGTGAAGGGGGCCTCGGTACCAGCCGACACCCGGCCGACCCGGCCGGACCGACACCGACATGACGAGGAAGAAAACACCGTGCAACTCGAAGCGCACGCCCCGTCCGTACCGCCCGCCCCGACTCTCCCCCCGCCCGGTCTCACGGAGGACCCCGCCTTGACTCCCCTCACCGCGCTCACCGCGCTCGACGACGCCATCGAGAACCTCGGCGTACCCGTCCCCTGCCGCTCCTTCGACCCGGAGGTCTTCTTCGCCGAGTCCCCGGCCGATGTCGAGTACGCCAAGTCGCTCTGCCGCACCTGCCCTCTGATGGCCGCCTGCCTCGCGGGTGCCAAGGAGCGGCGTGAGCCGTGGGGCGTCTGGGGCGGGGAGCTCTTCGTCCAGGGTGTGGTCGTGGCCCGCAAGCGGCCGCGTGGTCGCCCGCGCAAGAACCCGGTCTCCGCATGAACCGCCCGGGAACCATCGACCACCCCCGAACGAACGACCCCCAGAAGCAGGCCCCGATGACGACGTCCGCAAGCGAGCCCACCGGCTCCGCGACCCCAGACTTCACCACCACCGGCGCGAACAAGTCGCGTCAGAACAGGACCCTCGAAATGCAACTCATGCCAGAAGCCCTGGCCCGTGCGCATATGCATCAGCGGCTGCAGGAAGCCGAGGTGGAGCGCCAGGCGGTACGCATGGTCGCCGCCCGGCGTATGCAGCGGCGCGCGGAGCGCGCGTCGATGCGCGCCCGCCGTGCCCTCGCCATGGCCGTCATGCACTGACGGCCGCAGCGGTCGGTACGACCAGGTAACACGAAGCGAGAAGCGGGGGGCGGTCCGAACGGACCCGCCCCCCCGGGGGGGTGTGGTGGCGCGCGGCCCCGCCCGGCGGGATAGTCGCCAGGTGGGCGACCACCATAGGCCGCTGGCCGGAACCAAAGGTTGGGCCCC
>NZ_JBIDBD010000006.1:134645-164440 GCF_043202815.1 Streptomyces sp. NPDC048111 | reverse complement strand
CCCCGCCCCCCGCGCCCCCCCCCCCGCCGCCCCCCCCCGCCCCCCCCCCCCCCCCCCCCCCCCCCCCCCCCGCCCCCCCCCCCCCCCCCCCCCCCCCCCCCCCCCGCGGTGCGTTGTGGTGCCGCGCGGCCCGGCACGGCGGTATCGTCGCCAGGTGGACGACCAGAATCGGCCGATGGCCGAAACCATCGTGTGCTCCCACTGCGGGACCCCGGCTCCGGCCGGAGGCCCACCGCCCACCTGGACCTACTCGGTCGAGGACGGTGCGGGCCGCTACTACTGCGACGCCTGCGCCCGCGCCAACATCAGGGCCATCGAGGGCAGACTCGACTCGGCGTGGTGGTAACGCCCGCCGCCATACCCCCTCCGCCCGGGCCGCTCGCCCTCACGCCTTCTCGGCCACCTCCGGCGCGCCCGCGTCGACGGACTCGGACCCCTTCGCCGTCGCATCGGCCGCCGTCGCGCCTGCCGCCGTCGTGCCTGCCGTTTCGAGCCCGGTCGTTTCGAGTCCGGCCCCTTCGAGTCCGGCCGGTGCGCCCGCCACGAACCCCGGGAGCCACTCGGCCAGTTCGTCCCGCATCCGCACCGTCGCGTCCAGCTGGCACAGCACCCCGATCGTGGAGAGCGTCACGCGGTGTATCAGCAGATACGAGGGCGGCAGATTGAGCTGCTTGCCCAACTGGTGGGCGGGGGAGCGGGGGTCGGCGATACGGGCCGCCTGCCCGCGCATCCAGCTCCGGCTGAACGTGAACTCCTCGACCTGGGTGGGCTCGATGATCGGCAGCAGATAGTCGAGCACCGCGTCCGGATCCAGCTCGATGGACTCCTTGACGAAGCCCTCCCCGCGCAGCAGCTCGTACACCGCCTCGGCGTTGCCCTCCAGCGTCATCCGCAGGGACTCGCCGATGGTCGCCGGCAGCCCGCCGGGCAGCCGGTCCACCGTGCCGAAGTCCATGACGCCGAGCCGCCAGGGGCCGCCGTCCCGCTCGGGCGGCAGCAGCCGGAAGTTGCCCGGGTGGGGATCGGCGTGGAGCAGCCCCGTCCTGGCGGGACCCGAGAACAGGAACCGGGTCAGCAGCTGCCCGGCGCGGTCCCGCTGCTCCCGCGTGCCGTCCTTGATCACGTCCGAGAGCGGTATGCCCTCGATCCACTCGGTCACCAGGACCTGGTCGCACTGGTGGACCACGGCGGGCACCAGCACATCGGCGTCCCCCGCGAACTCCTCGGCGTGCGCCCGCTGGGCCCGCGCCTCCAGCTCGTAGTCGAGCTCCTCCGAGACCCGGTCGCGCAGCTCGGTGATGAGCGGCTTGATGTCCATCCCCGGGATCAGCGGGCCGAGCAGCCGGGCGAAGCGGCTCAGCTGTGTCAGGTCCGAGAGCAGCGCCTCACCCGCGCCCGGGTACTGCACCTTGACGGCCACCTCGCGCCCGTCGTGCCACACCGCCCGGTGCACCTGCCCGATCGAGGCGGCCGCGGCGGGCTTCTCCTCGAACTCCCGGAACAGCTCGCGCCATTGGGCGCCGAGTCGCTCCTCCAGCACCGCGTGCACCGTGCGGGCCGGCATCGGGGGCGCCGCCTCCTGGAGCTTGGTCAGGGCGGCCCGGTAGGGGCCGGCGACCTCCTCCGGCAGGGCCGACTCGAAGACGGACAGGGCCTGGCCGAACTTCATGGCCCCGCCCTTGAGCTCGCCCAGAACCTTGAAGAGCTGCTCGGCGGTGCGCTGCTGGAGCTCGCGGGCGACCAGCTCCGCGGACTTGCCGCCGATCCGCTTGCCCAGGCCCCAGGTCGCCCGGCCGGCGAAACCGAGTGGCAGAGCGGCCAGCTTGGCGGTCCGGGTGACCGCCTTCCGGGGAAGATCAGACATGCGCCCCTCCAAATCCCAGACAGCAGCGCCCTCGCAGGCGTCACCCGGCCATTGTGTCGTGTGGCCCCGCGACCGCGGAGACCTGCTCCCCCCGAGTGTTCCGCACAGCGCCGCAGGGGCAGTCCCGGTGGGGCTCGACGGGGGCCGACCGCCAGTCGAGCTGGGGCAGCGAGGCCTCCCAGCGGGCGCCGGTGGTGGCCGGGAGATCGCCGTCAAGGAAGGCCAGCGCGTGCGCCGCGGCCAGCCCGGCCACCGCCGTCGCCAGCGCCAGGTCGCAGGCCGGGACCGCGGTGCGCCGCCGGCCCGAGCGCCACTGGGCCAGCAGCCGCGGCCAGGCCGGATCCCGCTGTGCGCGGCCCCGTGCGAGGCAGCCCGCGCACCCCGTGCCGCCCGGCAGCACCAGGGGGCCCACCACTCCGGTCGTCTCCACAACCCCCGCGTACAGATGGGGAATTCCGGCCGTCACCCACCCCTCGGCGTCCGCCGTGTCCGGCGCGTGGACGTCGAGGGCCTCGCGCGGGGCCACCACGATCAAGGACAGCCCGGACTCCTCGGCGCCCCGGCTCCGGCGCGCCGGGCCACCCGGCGCCGCCCGCCGCACCAGCTGCCCGGCCGCGGTCGCCCGGCGCTCGCCGACCGCCCGCTCGGGCAATCCGCCCGGCGCCACGTCGCCCGGCTGCGCGACGCCTCCGTCCAGGACGTCGACCCGGCCCACTCCCGCTCCGGAGAGCACCGCGGCGACGGTGGCGCCGACCCGCCCGGCGCCCCGCACCTGCACCCGTACGGCCGCCCTCGCCGCGAGCCGGCGCGCCGCGTCGCCCGGCTCCGGGTGGACCAGCGAGAGGGACGCCAGATCCGGCCGTAGTCGCTCGCGGACGTCCGCGCGGTTGCGCAGCGCGTCGGCCGCCGGGCCCCCGGCCGTCGGATCGTCCACCACGCCCGCCGCGGTCAGCCGGGCCACCAGTTCGTCCACCCGGTCCGGCGGCAGATCCAGCGCACGGGCCCGTTCGTACAGGATCGGCATGCCCTGGGTGCCGTCGAGCAGTTCCAGGAACTGGCCCGTCGCCGGGTCCACCGGCGACACGACCACCGCCTGCGCGGGGGTGATGCCGAACTGCACGGTCTGCCGGTCGCGCCACGCCCGGCGCAGTGCCGGCTTGAGCATTGGATGCATCGTCGAACCCCCGTCGTCGTGCCCCGCCACACGTCCCCGGAACCTGCCCCGTCGCAGGCCCTCGTGCGGCATGGGGCCAGAATGCACGCCTGCGCCGAGCGGCGTGAAAAGTTGTCCACAGGCAGGGGCCATTAGTCATTCGAATGCTGCACCTCAGCGGATGGATCATGGCTCAACCGCCCCGGAGGCGGGACTTCCCCCACTGACAGCGGGTAACGTCGGGGCGTGCCCGCCGACCCACTGCAGAGTGCCGGAAGCCTCCCGCGCAGCCCGTCAAGCCTGCCGCCACGCGGCCCGGCGACGAGCGCGGTCGAGGTCCGCCGCAGCGCACGGCGCAGCCGGACGGTCTCCGCCTACCGCGAGGGCGACCGCACCATCGTCCTGATCCCGGCCCGGATGTCGGAGGCCGAGGAGCAGCGCTGGGTGACGGTGATGCTCGACAAGCTGGCCGCTCAGGAGAGCAAGCGGATGCTGGGCGACGCCGAGCTGACCGAGCGCGCCGAGCGGCTCTCCGAGCAGTACTTCGACGGCCGGGCCCGCCCCGCCTCGGTGCGCTGGGTGACCAATCAGAACACCCGCTGGGGGTCGTGCACCCCCGCCGAGGGCAGCATCCGCCTCTCGCACCGGCTCCAGGGGATGCCGGAGTACGTCGTCGACTACGTGCTCGTGCACGAGCTCGCCCACCTCCTGGTGCCGGGGCACGGCCCCGACTTCTGGCGCCTCCTCGACGCCTATCCGCGCACCGAACGGGCCCGCGGCTACCTGGAGGGCGTGGTCGCCGCGGACCGCCTTCCGCACCTGCCGGCGGCCCGCGAGGAGTGAGGGCCGGCGGTTCTGTACCGAATGTGTAGCGGCTTCGCCGATTGTCCGGGGCAGCCGTTAGCCTGGCGCGACGCATTCACCTCGGGATGGGGGACGGTCGGTACGCATGGCCAGGGAATTCCAGCGCGGCCACAAGGCCAAGGTCAGTGATCTCACCGCAGGGACGGATCTGTACGTAGGCGTGCAGATCGGCGGTCCCGGGCTGACCTTCGACATCAGCTGCTTCGGGCTCGACGCCAACGAGCAGCTGTCCGACGACCGTTACTTCGTCTTCTTCAACCAGCCGAAATCCCCCGAGGAGTCGATCCAGCTCCTGGGCGCGCAGGCCGGCGACACCGAGTCGTTCCGCGTCAGCCTGGACCGCGTGCCGGCGCACATCCACCGGCTCTCCTTCACCGCGACGCTCGACGGCGCGGGCCAGATGTCGCAGGTGGGCCCCGGTTACATCCGGGTCGTCGCCGGCGGCGAGGAAGTGGTCCGGTACGCGTTCACGGGCGCGGAGTTCAGCACCGAGCGGGCCGTGATGCTCGGCGACTTCTACCTGAAGGACGTGTGGCGGTTCGCCGCCGTCGGGCAGGGTTTCGACGGAGGCCTCGAAGCCCTCCTGAAGAACTTCGGCGGCGAGGTACTGGAGGAGGAGCCGGCCGCGCCGCAGCAGCCGGCGCCGCCTCAGCAGCCGCAGGGCGCGGCCCCCGGGTTCGCCCCGCCGCCCCAGGCCGCCGCGCCCGCCCCGCAGTTCGGCGGTCCGGCCCAGGTCCCCCCGCCGGCGCCCGCCCCCGCCTTCGGCTCGCCCGCGCCCACGCCCCCGCCCGCCCCGCAGCACTACGCGCCGCCGCCCCAGGGCTCGACGCCGCCGCCCGCGCCCAGCCCGCAGATCCACGCCGCGCCCACCATCGCAGCGCCGATGCACCTGGTGCCCGGCACCGTGCCGCCGCCCGCCGCGCCGGCGCCGTACGGGCAGCCGCAGCAGCCGCCGCCCTATGGACAGCCGCCGCAGCAGCCCCCGTTCGGGCAGGGGCCCGGCCACGTCCCGGGCCAGACCCCGCCGCCCGGCGCGCCCGCCCCCTATGGCCAGCCGGCCCCTTACGGCCAGGCCGCTCCGTACGGGCAGCCGCAGGGCGCGCCCCAGGGCGGTGGGCTGCACGCGGCGATCCAGATGTACAAGGAGCTTCCCACCGGCCAGCGCTGGACGCCGCAGAACAAGCAGCTCGTGCGGGTCGACCTGGGCATCGGCGGCCAGCCGGTGCTCGCCCGCCAGGGCAGCATGGTCATGTACCAGGGCAAGGTCGACTTCGGTTACAAGGGAGCGGGCTTCGCCGGCCGGATCGTCGGCAACGCGACCGGCCAGGAAATGCAGTTGATGCGCTGCACCGGCCGCGGCCAGGTCTTCCTCGCCGAGAACAGCGCCTACCTCCACCCCATCGAACTCCAGGGCGACGGCATCTGCGTCTCCGCCGAGCACGTCCTGGCCTTCGACGAGTCCCTCCAGTACGAGGTGCGCCGGATCGAGGGCCACGGCATTCCCGGCGGCGCCCTGTTCACCATGCTGTTCCAGGGCTCCGGCACCGTCGTCGTGATGACGCACGGCACCCCCGTGGTGCTGCCGGTCACCCCCACCACGTTCGCCGACAGCGACGCGATCGTGGCCTGGTCCGCCGCGTCCCAGGTGATCGTCTCCAGCCAGGTCCGGCTGCGGCGCAACGCCTACCCCGGGCACAGCGGCGAGTCCGTCAATCTCCAGTTCCGGGGCGCCCCGGGCAATTTCATCGTCGTCCAGCCGTACGAGGTCTGAGGGAGCCCGGCCAATGAACCAGCAACTCGCGGGCTACGCCCCCACCCCCGTCACCGCCCGGATGGAGAACCACGGCAGCGCCATGCTCAAGGTGGCCATGGCCACCGGCCAGGACCTGTTCGCCCGGGTTGGCTCGATGGTCGCCTACGAGGGCTTCATCCAGTACGAGCCCAACCCGCCGGCCGTGCGCCAGATGGCGCGGGACTGGATCACCGGTGAGGGCGCGCCCCTCATGAAGTGCACCGGCGACGGCCTGCTCTACCTCGCCGACTACGGCGCCAACGTCGTGATCGTCAACCTCAACAACGACGCGCTCTCGGTCAACGGCACCAATGTGCTCGCCTTCGACGCGAGCCTCCAGTGGGGTGTGGAGCGGGTCAAGGGCCTGGCCAAGTTCGCCGGCCAGGGCCTGTTCAACGTGAAGATCTCCGGCACCGGCTGGGTCGCCCTGACCTCGCGCGGCACGCCGGTCGTCGTCGACTGCGGCAGCGGCGAGGACGAGACGTACGTCGACCCGGACGCCCTGGTCGCCTGGTCCCCGAACCTGAAGGTGAAGGGCAAGCGCAGCTTCAAGGCGTCCTCGCTGATCGGCCGGGGCAGCGGAGAGGCCTACCAGATGGCCTTCTCGGGCCAGGGCATCGTCGTCGTACAGCCGAGTGAGGACAGCACGGACCGCCTGCGGGCCCGGGGCTGAGGGGGAGAGACATCATGCAGAGTCCGCTTTTCGGCTACACCGAGCAGCAGTCCCAGGAGCGGTACACGGCGCAGAACCCGCAGCTGCTGCGGGCCGTGCTCACCGGTCACGACGACGTCCTGGCCCGCAAGGGCTCGATGGTCGCCTACCAGGGGCTCATGGAGTTCGACGGCGAGTACCAGTCGAGCGGCTCCCGGCGCGCCCGCGCCCGCACGGGCGAGGGCCTTGACCTGATGCGCGTCTCCGGCCAGGGCACCGTCTACTTCGCCAACCTCGCCCAGCACGTGCACGTGGTGGACGTGGACCGGGACGGGCTGACCGTGGACAGCGGCTACGTCCTGGCCATGGACTCCTCGCTGCACTACGAGGTCATCGCCGTGGACAGCCAGTACGGCATTTCCGGCACCGGCAAGTACCAGCTCAACATCACCGGCACCGGCAAGGTCGTCCTGATGACCTCGGGCCAGCCGCTGATGCTCCAGGTCACGCCCGACAAGTACGTCAACGCGGACGCGGACGCCATCGTGGCGTGGTCGACCTCGCTGCGCGTCCAGATGCAGGCGCAGACGCACTCCACGGGCGTGTGGCGGCGCCGCGGCAACACCGGCGAGGGCTGGGAGCTCAGCTTCCTCGGCCAGGGCTTCGCGCTGGTGCAGCCCAGCGAGGTGCTGCCGCCGCAGAACGCGATGATCGGCCAGGGCCTGCGGGCCCAGTACGGCATGGGTCAGCAGGGCGCCCATGCCCAGAACCAGGGCAACGCCTGGAGCTGAGCCGGGCGCCGGGTTCGGGTAAGGGGCGGTCGCCATGGCGACCGCCCCTTACCGTTCCCACCCTGAACGGCCTTGGCCCGCAAGCCGGTTGAGGGCCGGGGAGGCCTCCCGCTACAGCCGCGCGCGGGTCGCTTCGAGGAGGTCGACCACCGAGGCGTCCGCCACCTCGGCCACCCCGTCGTAGCCGAACCAGCGCAGGTCCAGGGACTCGTCGCTGATCGCCTCGACCGAGCCGGACGGCGCGAGGGCCGCGTACTGGACGTCCAGATGCCAGTTGCAGGGCGCCGGGATGGGGTGGCGGTCCAGGCGGACCGGGCCGCCCGGAAGCAGCGTCAGCCCCGCGATGCCGGACTCCTCCTCCGCCTCGCGCAGCGCCGCCGACGCCACCGTGGCGTCGCCGGGCTCGCAGTGGCCGCCCATCTGGAGCCACATGTTCAGCTTCTTGTGCAGGGTGAGCAGCACCCGGCCCCGGTCGGCGTCGACGACCAGGGCGCTCGCCGTCAGATGGCCGGCCTCACAGGCCTTCCACATGCCGTCCGGGTGCGCCGCGAGGTGGTCCAGGTAGGTCTGGCGCAGCTCGCTCTGGGCGTCGTACGCCTTCAGGACGAGGACCGCGTCGTCGTGCAGTGTCACTGGCCGGACTCACCCTTGCCGTCGTTCTTGCCGTCGCCGTCCGCGTCACGCCCGTCGTCGTCCCCCGCGCCGGCCTCGCCGCTCGGGCCGGCCTCGCCCTTCTTCAGGGACGGGCCGTTCTGCTCGGCAGCCTCGCCCAGCATCTTGTCGAGCTCCGAGAAGTCGAGGTGCTCGCGGTGCACGAAGCCGTCGGGGTCGTCCAGGTCGGTGGCCGTCGGCAGCATGTCCGGGTGCTCCCACAGGTCGTCCCGGCCGTCCACCCCGCGGGCGTCGGTGAGCGAGGCCCACAGGCGCGAGGCGTCCCGCAGCCGGCGGGGGCGCAGCTCGAGGCCGATGAGCGTGGCGAACGTCTGCTCGGCGGGGCCGCCCGTCGCCCGGCGCCGGCGCAGCGTCTCGCGCAGCGCGTCGGCCGAGGTGAGCCGGGGCTTGGCGGCGGCGTGGACCACCGCGTCCACCCAGCCCTCGACCAGCGCGAGGGCCGTCTCCAGACGGGCCAGGGCCGCCTTCTGCTCCGGGGTGTCCTCGGGCTGGAACATGCCCTGCTGGAGGGCCTCCTGCAACTGCTCCGGATTGGACACGTCGAGCTGGCCGACCGCGTCCTCCAGCTTCGCGGTGTCGACCTTGATGCCCCGGGCGTAGCCCTCGACCGCGCCGAACAGATGCGAGCGCAGCCACGGCACATGGGCGAAGAGCCGCTGGTGGGCGGCCTCGCGCAGGGCCAGGTAGAGCCGGATCTCGTCCTTGGGGACGCCCAGGTCCTTGCCGAAGGCCTCGATGTTCAGCGGCAGCAGCGCGGCCTTGCCGGCCGGACCGAGCGGAAGCCCGATGTCGGTCGAGCCGACGACCTCGCCCGCGAGCGTGCCCACGGCCTGGCCGATCTGCTGGCCGAACATGGCGCCGCCCATGGAGCGCATCATGCCGATCAGCGGGCCCGCCATGGCCTGCATCTCCTCGGGCAGCACCCCGCCCATGGCCGCGCCGACGCGCTCGGCGACCGGGTCGACCAGTTCCTTCCAGGCCGGCTGGGTGGCCTCCACCCACTCCGCGCGGCTCCAGGCCACGGCGGTGGTGGAGCCGGACGGCAGCGACGTGGCGTCGTCGAGCCACAGGTCGGCCAGGCGCACGGCCTCCTGGACGGCGGCGCGCTCGGCGGGGCCGACGCTCTCGTCCTTGGTGCCGTCGGCGGTGCCCTGCGCGACCGTCTGGCGGGCGATCTGCTTGGCCATGTCCCAGTTCACGGGACCGCCCTCGTAGCTGAGCATCTGCCCGAGCTGCTGGAAGGCGGCGCCCAGGTCGTTCGGGTTCATCGAACCGAACATCGCGGCGAACGGGTTGTCCCCGCCGCCGCCCGCGCCCGGGAAGCCGAAGGGGTTGCCGCCCTGGCCGCCGGCACCCTGACCACCTCCGGCGGGGTCCTTCTTCTTGCCGTCGCCGTTCTCCGGCTCCTCCGGCGGAAGGCCGAATCCGAATGGGGTGTCACTCACGGGTTTCCTCGGCTCGTCAGGCCGCCGGCTGCTGCCGACGGCGGCTTCCCCACAACACCACCAGCGTAGACATCCGAGCGGGATAAGGGCTCGGTGCTCCGCCGCCTCGCGGGCTGCGGCAGGATGGACGCCACCTGGTACGTACGCGTCATTAACGTACGTACTGAAGACAACCGCTGGAGACGCCCGGTGAGTTCCCCAGATCCGCAGGTTCGCGCAGCGCGAAACCCCGCAACCCCGCCCCCGCGCGGTCCCGTCGTCGCCGTGACCGGTGCCGCGTCCGGGATCGGTGCCCTGCTGACCGCGCGGCTCGCCGCGTCCGACGAGGTCAAGCAGGTCATCGCGCTCGACGAGCGCCGGGGCGAGGTCTCCGAGGCCACCTGGCTCATCCTGGACGTCAGGGACCCGGCCATCGCCGAGAAGCTGCGCGGCGCCGACGTCGTCGTGCACCTGGCGCTCGACCTCGACCTGGAGACCGACGCCGCCGCCCGTACCGCCTACAACGTGCGCGGCACCCAGACCGTCCTGACCGCGGCGGCCGCGGCCGGTGTCCACCGGGTGGTGCTCTGCACCTCGGCGATGGTCTACGGGGCGCTGGCCGACAACGACGTCCCGCTCTCCGAGGACGCCGAACTGCGGGCCACCGCCGAGGCCACCGGCGTCGGCGACCTCCTGGAGATCGAGCGCCTGGGGCGGCGGGCCCCGCGCGCCCACCCCGGGCTCAACGTCACCGTGGTGCGCCCCGCGGTCCTGGTCGGCGGCACCGACACCGCGCTCACCCGGTACTTCGAGTCCCCGCGTCTGCTGGTGGTCGCCGGATCCCGGCCGACCTGGCAGTTCTGCCACGTCGACGACCTGTGCAGCGCCCTGGAGTACGCGGCCCTGGAGAAGGTCGACGGGGAGTTCGCGGTGGGCTGCGACGGGTGGCTCGAACAGGAGGAGGTCGAGGAGCTCAGCGGCATCCGCCGCATGGAGCTGCCCTCGGCCGTGGCGCTGGGCGCCGCCGCCCGGCTGCACCGGATCGGGCTCACGCCCTCGCCGGCCGGTGACCTCGCCTACACGATGCACCCGTGGGTGGTCAGCGTCGGACGGCTGCACGACGCGGGCTGGCGCCCGCAGTGGACCAACGAGGAGGTGCTCGCCGAGCTCCTCGAAGAGGTCGCCGGCCGGCACACCGTCGCGGGCCGCAGGCTCGGCCGCAAGGACGCCACCGCGGCGGGCGCCGCGGGCGCCACCGTCGCGCTGCTCGGCGCGGCGGCCGTGGTGCGCAGGGCCCGCAGACGCCGGGGCCTGTAGGACCCTCCTACGCGGCGCGGCGCCGCCCGGGCGAAAGGGCAATTCCGGGATTCCGCTCCCGTGCGGCACGATGGGACCATGGCACGCACGTACCCCGACCATCCCGGTGAGCAGGCCGCGCACGACCCGATCCGCCTGCTCGCGATCCGTGAGACGCCGCTCTCGCTCGACGAGGTCTTCGCGGCCTCGGGCGACTTCGCGGCGGGCGGTACGACGCTCTTCGTCGGCACCGTGCGCAATCACGACGGCGGCACCGACGTCGACACGCTCGGGTACTCCTGCCACCCGAGCGCCGAGGCGGAGATGCGCCGGGTGGCCGAGAAGGTCGTCGCCGACTACCCGGTCCGCGCGCTGGCCGCCGTCCACCGTGTGGGCGATCTGGCCGTGGGAGATATCGCGGTCGTCGTCGCGGTCTCCTGCCCGCACCGCGCGGAGGCCTTCGAGGCCTGCCGCAAGCTGATCGACGACCTCAAGCACGAGGTTCCGATCTGGAAGCACCAGCGCTTCTCGGACGGCACCGAGGAGTGGGTCGGCGCCTGCTGAGGTGTTGTTCCGGCCTGAAACCCGTCGGGTGCCATGCGCCCCGATTTGCGTAACCGCACCCCTGGCGTGAGCGTTGAAGCGGCGGATGGCTAATCTGCTGATGTGTCAGTTGCGGTCGCTCATTAGGGGACGGGAGGTCGGAATGGCTGTACTCACCTGGCTGCTGATTCCGCTTTTCGCCGCGGTCGGCGCGGCGATATGGGCGAGCTGGGCAGCCCGCAATCGCACCTCCGGCGATGTGGCCGAACTCGCCGGATACAGCCGGTTCCGTGAGGCGATGGAGAAATCCCACTCCGGTTCCGACGCCGTCTGAGCCCCTCACCGCTCCGCGCGGACCCCCTTTGCCCGTACGCGGTCGCCAACGGCCCCCGTACGGACCGGCCCCAGGGGTGGACGCACAGACCGGTCCCGTACTGTCGTTCCATGCCACGCCGCACCGCGACGATGCTCGCCTCCACCCTCGTGCTGATCGCGCTGCTCTGCGCCGGGGTGCTCATCAAAGTGCCGTACGCGGAGATGTCTCCCGGGCCCACCGTGAACACCCTCGGCGACTCGGGCGGCGAGCCGGTGCTGCAGATCACCGGTCACAAGACGTACCCGACGACCGGTCACCTCAACATGACGACGGTCAGGGTCACCGGAGCGGACTACCGGATGAACCTGGTGGAGGCCGTCTACGGCTGGCTGGCGCACGACAGCGTCGTGGTCCCGCACGACACGCTCTACCCGGACGGCAAGACCGACGAGCAGTCCAACCAGGAGAACGCCGAGGAGTTCAGCCAGTCCCAGGAGAGCGCCAAGGTGGCGGCCCTGAACGAGCTGCGCATCCCGGTGAAGAGCTGGGTCATCGTCTCCTCGGTCGTCAAGGGCAGCCCCGCCGAGGGCAAGCTGCACGCCGGGGACGCCATCAAGGCGGTGGACGGGGCTCCGGTCACCAAGCCGGCCGATGTCGCGGCCCTGGTGACCAAGCACAAGCCCGGCCAGGACGTGGTGTTCACGATCGTCCCGGCCAAGGACGCCGAGACCGCGAAGAAGGCGGGCAGGGCGCCGGAGGGCGCCGAGAAGGTCACCATCACCACGGAGAAGGCGCCGGACGGCGACCGGGCGATCGTCGGCATCCAGGCCGGCACCGACCACGCGTTCCCGTTCAGCGTCGACATCAAGCTCGCCGACGTGGGCGGCCCCAGCGCGGGCCTGATGTTCTCGCTCGGCATCGTGGACAAGCTGACGCCCGAGGACCTGACCGGCGGCAGGTTCGTCGCCGGCACCGGCACGATCGACGACACCGGCAAGGTCGGCCCGATCGGCGGCATCGAGATGAAGCTGATCGGCGCGCGCCAGGCGGGCGCCCGCTACTTCCTGACGCCCAAGGACAACTGCGCCGCGGCCGCCTCCGACATCCCCTCCGGGCTCACCCTGGTCAAGGTGGACACCCTCCACGACGCCCGGCAGGCCCTGGACAGGATCCGTACGGGCGACACGGCCGGACTGCCGAGCTGCTCGGCCAAGTGAGGCCGAGCACCATCCGTAGGGACCGCCGCCGCTAGGCGAAGGTCGCGGCCAGCGCCTCGGCGAGGCCCGGCACCAGATCCGGGCCGGTCAGGACCTCGGTCGCGGAGTCCTTCTCGCGCAGCCGGATGGCCGACTCACGGGCGCCGCCGCGCAGCACGGCCACCGTCATCCGCACCTCCTGGCGGTCGGGGTGGGAGGCCACCCACGTGGCGAGCTCCTTGTCGCTCAGCCCCTCGGGCACGGAGGTCTCGGCGGACGGGGGCAGCATCAGGCGCTCCACCGTGAGGGCGCAGCCGGCCACCGAGGCGGGCCAGGCGATGGTGCCGAGGAACTTGTCCAGCGGCTTGTTCCGCGGGATCTCCTCCTGCTCGATCGGGGTGAGCCCGGAGACCTGGGCGTCGTCGGTGGTGGAGACCAGATTGGGCGCCTGGGCGCGGAGCTTCGCGGTGTCGACGAGCGCGAAGAGACGGGCCGGCTTGTCCCAGCCCAGACCGGATGCGTACTCGTCGATTTCGAGCACCGCGCGGGTGAGCGGGCTCGCTGCCATCGGGGGACCGGAGGGGGAAACGTTGGACATGGACAACATCCTGCCCTCTTTCACCCCCCGATCGGGAACTGAGTAAAGCCTCAGTAAGTTGCATGAGTGGGCTCTACGATCGCTGGGCCCGCCCATACGACAGCGAACTTTCGAGGTGCGCACCTTGGCTTTCCAGATGCCGGACCGCGGCTCAGGCCCGTCCGGGCCACGGATCAGAGTCGGCCGGCCGTCCCGCCGGGTCCGGACCCTGCTGATGACACTGGGCATTCTGGCCGTGCTTGCCATGGCCTTCGTCATGTTCGCGGGGTTCTGGACCGACTGGCTCTGGTACCGGTCGGTCCACTATTCGTCGGTCTTCACCACCCAGCTGTGGACGAAGATCGGCCTGTTCTGCGTGTTCGGGCTGCTCATGGCCTTCGCCGTGGGCCTGAACATCTGGCTGGCGCACCGGCTGCGGCCGCCGCTGAGCGCGATGTCGCTGGAACAGCAGAGCCTGGACCGCTACCGGATGGGCATCGCCCCGTACAAGAAGTGGATGCTGCTCGCGATCACCGCGCTCGTCGGGCTCATCGCAGGCGCCTCCGCCTCCGGTCAGTGGCGCACCTGGCTGATGTGGGTCAACGCGGTGCCGTTCGGCCAGAAGGACCCGCAGTTCAAGCTGGACGTGTCGTTCTACGCCTTCGACCTGCCCTGGTACCGCTTCCTGCTGGGCTTCGGCTTCGCCGCCGCCGTCCTGTCGCTCATCGCCGCGGCCCTGACGCACTACCTGTACGGCGGGCTGCGGATCACCAGCCCCGGGGCGCGGGCCACGGGCGCCGCGACCGGGCACCTTTCGGTGCTGCTCGGCGTGTTCGTGGTCCTCAAGGCGGTGGCGTACTGGCTGGACCGGTACGGCCTCGCGGTCAAGTCCAGTGACTTCAAGGCGACCAACAACTGGACGGGCCTTCGGTACGTCGACGCCAACGCCTACCTGCCGGCGAAGACGATCCTGTTCTGCATCGCCGTCATCTGCGCCGTGCTGTTCTTCGCGACCCTGTGGCGCCGCACCTGGCAGCTGCCCGTCATCGGCTTCGGCCTGATGGTGCTCTCGGCGATCCTCATCGGCGGGCTCTACCCGGCGATCGTGCAGAAGTTCCAGGTCCAGCCCAACGAGCAGGCCAAGGAAGCCCCGTACATCCAGAAGAACATCGACGCCACGCGCAAGGCGTACGGCATCGACGCCGCGGACGTGCAGGACTACAAGGGCACCACCGACACCAAGGACAGCGCGAAGCTGCGCTCGGACGCCGACGCGGCGGCCAGCTACCGCCTCATCGACCCCAACGTGGTCTCGCCGGCCTTCCAGCAGCTCCAGCAGGAGCGCAAGTACTACCAGTTCCCCTCGACCCTGGACGTGGACCGCTACACGGACAAGGACGGCAAGGAGCAGGACACCGTCATCGGGCTGCGCGAGCTCAATCTCAAGGGCATCGACAAGCGCAACTGGATCAACGACCACTTCACCTACACCCACGGCTTCGGCGCCATCGCCGCCAAGGGCACCAGCGTGGACGTGAACGGAGCGCCCGACTTCACCGAGTCCGGGATCCCCACCAGCGGCCAGCTCGACGCCGGGTACCAGCAGCGCGTCTACTACGGCGAGAAGACCGACCAGTACTCGATCGTCGGCGGGCCCCAGAAGGAGCTCGACTACGAGAGCGAGGGCAAGGGCCAGGTCACGACGAGCTTCGCGGGCAAGGGCGGGGTGAGCCTGTCCAACCCGTTCAACCGGGCCGCGTACGCCGTCACCTTCAGCGAGCCGCAGATCCTGTACTCGGGGGCCATCGGCAAGGGCTCGAAGATCCTGTACAACCGCACCCCGAAGGAGCGCGTCGAGGCGGTCGCCCCCTGGCTGACCATCGACGGGGACGCCTATCCGGCCGTCGTCGGCAAGCACATCCAGTGGGTCGTGGACGCGTACACGACGACCAACGGCTACCCCTACGCCTCGCGCACCACGCTCGGCGAGACGACGACCGACTCGCTGACCGACAACCAGCGGGCGGTGGTGGCCCAGCAGAACCAGGTCAACTACATCCGCAACTCCGTCAAGGCGACGGTCGACGCGTACGACGGCACGGTCACGCTGTACCAGTGGGACGACAAGGACCCGGTCCTCAAGACCTGGATGAAGGCGTTCCCCGGCACGGTCAAGGCCAAGTCGGCGATCCCCCCGGAGCTGCTGGCCCACCTGCGCTACCCGCAGGACATGTTCAAGGTCCAGCGCGAGCTGCTCACCCGCTACCACGTCACCAACCCCGCGCAGTTCTACAGCGGCAGTGACGCCTGGCAGGTGCCGGACGACCCGACGAACAAGGACAACAGCGCGGTCCCGCCGTACTACCTGTCCATGAAGATGCCGGGCGCCGAGTCCGAGGGGAAGAAGTTCTCCCTGACGACGACGTTCACGCCCAACGGCCGGCCCAATCTGGGCGGGTTCATGGCCATCGACGCCGACGCCGCGAGCAAGGACTACGGCAAGATCAGACTGCTGAGGGTCACGGACAACGTGCAGGGCCCGCAGCAGGTGCAGAGCAAGCTGAACGGCCTGCCCGAAGTCGCCGAGTTCGTGCGGAACCTGAGAGGCACCGACTCCGAGATCGACTACGGCAACCTGCTGACGGTGCCGCTCGGCCGGGGCTTCCTGTACATCGAGCCGGTGTACGCACGCGGTGGCAGCGCCAACTACCCGCTCCTGAAGAAGGTCGGCGTCTCCTACGGCGACAAGACCGTCTTCAAGGACAATCTGGCCGACGCGCTCAGCGCGGCCTTCGGCGCCGACTCCTCCGCCCAGCCGCCCTCGACGAACCCGCCGACGAATCCGCCGACGAACCCGCCCACCACGACGCCGCCGAGCACCGGCAACGCCTCGGTGGACCAGGCCATCAAGGACGCCCAGAAGGCGTACGACGACGGGCAGAAGGCGCTCGCCAAGGGCGACTGGAAGACCTACGGCGACGCCCAGAAGGCCCTCCAGGACGCCCTGCAGCGGGCGGCCGAGGCACAGGCGCAGGCGAACAAGCCGAAGAGCTGACGCGACCCGATCGGAGCTGACCTGGGAGAACCGGGCCGGCGCCGGTCGGGGGCGGCTCCACACCGTGGTAGCGTTGGGTTCACCGACGCGGGGTGGAGCAGCTCGGTAGCTCGCTGGGCTCATAACCCAGAGGTCGCAGGTTCAAATCCTGTCCCCGCTACTCACGGACGAGGGCCCGGATCCTTTCAAGGATCCGGGCCCTCGTCACGTTCGCGGCCTGATCGACCCGGCACTGTCCGGTAATCGACGGCTGGAACCCTTCCGTGTGAAATCCGGTCTTGCCAAGGGGAGTTGGGCCGAAGGGGTTTGATGTGTCTCTCTGTGGGCATGTCGACAAAACGCTGAAGTGACCTCACTGGCTGCGGTATACCAGGTGTACGCGGGTTGCGGGTGGTGCGACGATGGTATTTATGGGGGACAGGGCAACTCTGTTGGAGACAGGGCGGTTTGTGCAGACACGCTCCGATGAGGACGCTGACACCGCTGACGCCGAGACCGAGGCGCGGCACCGGCGTGCCGCCGACGGCGGCGACGCCGAGTCGATGAGCGTGCTCGGCTCCCTGCTGCTGCGCCGCGGCGATCTCGACAGTGCCGAGCCCTACCTGCGCGGCGCCACCGCCGAGGGCGACCGGGCGGCCGCCAACAACCTCGGCGTCCTGCTCCACCAGCGCGGTTACACGGACGAGGCGGCCGGCTGGTGGCGCATCGCCGCCGTCGCCGGATCCGCCGCCGCGGCCCACGCGCTCGGCCGGCACTACCGCGAGCGGGGCGACGAGCCCGCCGCCGAGTACTGGCTGCGCCAGTCCGCCGAGCAGGGCCACGCGCTCGGCGCCTACGCGCTCGCCGACCTCCTGGAGCACCGCAGCGACGTCGGCGCCGAGCGCTGGCTGCGCGCCGCCGCCGAACAGGGCCACCGCGAGGCCGCCTACCGCCTGGCCCGGCTCCTGGACCGCCGCGCCGAGCCCGAGGCGGGCGCCGACGGCCCCGGTGACATCGCTGTCGACCCGGCCCCGGAGGCGGAGGGCGCGGCGGACGAGGCCGAGCCCTGGTACCGCCAGGCCGCCGCGCGCGGCCACCGCAGGGCCGCGCTGCACCTCGGCGCGATCCTGGAGCAGCGCGGCGAGCTCAAGGAGGCCGGCCGCTGGTACCTGACCTCGGCCAAGGACGGCGAGGCCAAGGCCGCCTGCGCGCTGGGCTTTCTGCTGCGCGACGCGGGCGACGAGGAGAGCGCCGCCGTGTGGTGGCTGCGCGCCGCCCAGGACGGCGACGGCAACGCGGCCAACGCCCTCGGCGCGCTGCACGCGGCGCGGGGCGAGCAGCAGACCGCGGAGCGCTGGTACCGGGCGGCGATGACCGCCGGGGACGTGAACGGGGCGTACAACCTCGGCCTGCTCTGCGCCGCCCAGAACCGCACGGCCCAGGCCGAGCAGTGGTACCGCAGCGCCGCCTACTCCGGGCACCGCGAGGCGGCCAACGCGCTCGCCATCCTGCTGCTCCAGGCCGGCGACCCGACCGGGGCCGAGCCCTGGTTCTCCAAGGCGGCCGAGGCCGGCAGCGTGGACGCGGCCTTCAACCTGGGCATCCTCTTCGCCGGCCGCGACGACGACCGCACCGCGCTGAAGTGGTACGAGCGGGCCGCCGCCGCCGGGCACACCGACGCCGCCCTCCAGGTCGGCATCGCCCTGCTGCGGGACGGCGAGGAGCAGGCCGCCGAGCGTCATCTGCGGTGCGCGGCGGGCGGCGGCAGCGCGGAGGCGGCCTTCCGGCTCGCCACCCTCCTGGACGCCCGTCAGCCCCCGCCCGGCCCGCCCGCGCTCGGCGAACCCCTGGGCGAGAAGACCGAATGCGAGGAGTGGTACGAGCGGGCCGCACAGCAGGGTCACCGCAGGGCCCAGGTGCGGGTCGGCATGCTGGCCGCGGCCCGGGGCGACCTGGAGGCGGCGGCGCGCTGGTACGGCGAGGCGGCCGAGGCGGGCAGCCGCAACGGCGCCTTCAACCTCGGGCTGCTGCTCGCCCGCGAGGGCCGCGAGCGCGAGGCCGCCCTGTGGTGGAAGCGGGCGGCGCACGCCGGGCACGGCCGGGCCGCGCTGCGCCTGGCACTGCTGGCCGCCCGGCACGGCGAGCTGAGCGAGGGGCAGCGCTGGTGCGCCAGGGCGGTGGAGCTCGGCCCGGCGGAGGTCGCCGAGCGGGCCGCCCGGCTGCGCGAGGCGCTGCACCAGGAGCTCACGGCCTAGGGCGGGGCCCGGTTCCCCTACGCGGCCCGAGCCCGTGGGGAACAGATTTGCGCTGGTCCATGTCGTCCCGTAGGGTTGTGTTCACCGACGCGGGGTGGAGCAGCTCGGTAGCTCGCTGGGCTCATAACCCAGAGGTCGCAGGTTCAAATCCTGTCCCCGCTACTCACGGACTGAGGCCCGAATCCTTCGAGGATTCGGGCCTCAGTCGTCTGCCTGTCCGCATCTCGGAAACAGGAAGCCCTCCGGCCCATGGCCGGAGGGCTTCCTCGGTATTCGGGGCGCTTGCGGTCAGGCCGCCGCGCAGTTGGGGCAGGTGCCCCGGTAGGTGACCTCGACGGCGGCGATGGTGAAGCCGAAGCGCTCGGTGTCGGGCAGATCGGCCAGCGGGTTGCCCTGCGGGTGCACGTCCCGGATCGCGCCGCACTGGGCGCAGACCAGGTGCTGATGCGGGCGGTGGGCGTTCGGGTCGTAGCGCTTGGCGCGGCGGTCCGTGGAGACTTCCAGGATCTCGCCGAGCGTCACCAGCTCGCCCAGGGTGTTGTAGACCGTCGCCCGGGAGATCTCGGGCAGCCGCTCCACCGCGCGGGCATGGACTTCGTCCGCGGTCAGGTGCACGTGGTCGCCGTCGAGGACCTCGGCCACGACGCGGCGCTGTGCGGTCATGCGCCAGCCGCGGCCGCGCAGTCGCTCCAACAGGTCACTCATGAGCACCAGCCTAACAGGGCGAAGGCCCCAGTCCCGAACAGGTGTGGGTTTGGATCCTTGTTTGATTTAGACAATGTCCATTGTAGGATCGAAGCCAAGCACGAAAGAGGGACAGGACTTGCCGGACATGACGCAGGAGGCGCACGTGACACAGGGGCCGCTCACGACGGAGGCCGGGGCGCCGGTCGCCGACAACCAGAACAGCGCGACGGCGGGCGCCGGCGGTCCGGTCCTGATCCAGGACCAGTCGCTCCTGGAGAAGCTCGCCCACTTCAACCGCGAGCGCATCCCGGAGCGCATCGTGCACGCCCGCGGCGCCGGTGCGTACGGCACGTTCACGCTCACCCGTGACGTCTCGCGGTGGACGCGCGCCGCGTTCCTCTCCGAGGTCGGCAAGCAGACCGAGACGTTCCTGCGCTTCTCCACCGTGGCCGGCAACCTCGGCTCGGCCGACGCCGTGCGCGACCCCCGCGGCTTCGCGCTGAAGTTCTACACGGAGGACGGGAACTACGACCTGGTCGGGAACAACACGCCCGTCTTCTTCATCAAGGACGCCATCAAGTTCCCCGACTTCATCCACACCCAGAAGCGCGACCCGTACACGGGCAGCCAGGAGGCGGACAACGTCTGGGACTTCTGGGGCCTGAGCCCCGAGAGCACCCACCAGGTCACCTGGCTCTTCGGCGACCGCGGCATTCCGGCCACCCTGCGCCACATGAACGGCTACGGCTCGCACACGTACCAGTGGAACAACGAGGCCGGCGAGGTCTTCTGGGTCAAGTACCACTTCAAGACCGACCAGGGGATCAAGAACCTCACCCAGGACGAGGCCAACAAGCTCGCCGGTGAGGACCCGGACAGCCACCAGCGCGACCTGCGCGAGGCCATCGAGCGCGGCGACTTCCCGTCCTGGACCGTGCAGGTGCAGATCATGCCGGAGGCGGACGCGGCGACGTACCGCTTCAACCCGTTCGACCTCACCAAGGTGTGGCCGCACGAGGACTACCCGCCGGTCGAGATCGGCAAGCTGGAGCTCAACCGCAACCCGGAGAACATCTTCGCCGAGGTCGAGCAGTCCGTCTTCAGCCCCGCGCACTTCGTGCCGGGCATCGGCCCCTCGCCCGACAAGATGCTCCAGGGCCGCCTCTTCGCGTACGGCGACGCCCACCGCTACCGCGTCGGCATCAACGCCGACCACCTGCCGGTGAACCGTCCGCACGCCACCGAGGCGCGCACCAACTCCCGTGACGGTTACCTCTACGACGGCCGCCACAAGGGCGCCAAGAACTACGAGCCCAACAGCTTCGGCGGGCCTTCCCAGACGGACCGTCCGCTGTGGCAGGGCAGTGCCGTCACCGGGGTCACGGGCACCACGGCGGCGCCCGTGCACGCCGAGGACAACGACTTCGTGCAGGCCGGCAACCTCTACCGGCTCTACTCGGAGGACGAGAAGGCGCGCCTGATCGACAACCTGGCGGGCTTCATCGCCAAGGTGTCCCGCGACGACATCGCGGACCGGGCGATCAACAACTTCCGCCAGGCGGACGACGACTTCGGCAAGCGGCTCGACGCCGCGGTCCAGGCCCTTCGCGGCTGATCCGGGTCCGCCTGCCGGAGGTGGACGGAAGGCCGGGCCCCCACGGGTCCGGCCTTCCGGCGTTCGCCGGTGCCGCACCGGCCCGTGGGTCAGCCGGCCAGCGCGCTCTCCCGGCGCGCCGGGGTCCAGCAGCGGATGATGTCGCGCACCGAGACGATGCCGACCGGGCCGTGGTCGTCCAGCACGATCAGATGGCGGAAGCCGCCGTGGTTCATCGCGTCGGCGGCCTCGACCAGGGTCCAGGACGGGGCGGCGAAGACCACGTCGGTGGTGGTGTGGGTGCTCGCGGTCTCGTGGTCGGGGTCCTGGCCGAGGCCGACGGAGTTGAGGATGTCGCGTTCGGTGAGGATGCCGAGGCCGCTGGTGTCGGGGTCGAGGACGACGGCGGCGCCGACCCGGCGGGCCGACATCAGCCGGGCCGCCTGGCGGAGGGTGTGGGCAGGTCCGATGGTGAGGACCATCGTGCTCATGGCGTCACGGACGAGCATGGATGGAGCCACCTCCTGGGTGGATTCGGCTTCCGGCACGGCGAAGCGGGCCCGCTCCGGAAGGAATTCACATGTTCACAAGTGGGGGGACTCCCAGAGTCGCATCCGGACCGCCCGTCAACAAGGGGCTGGTAGAGGGCAGTTGAGGGGCGCGCAAAACCGTGCCACACGCCCCCCGGGAGCCCCAGCCGTACGCGTCACGACCTGCGCGCGGGCCCAACTCGGCTCATCCGCACGGCAAGTGAGGGTCCGTCAGGTCGAGCCCGTCAGGCCTGCGGGGCCGGAGCGTCGCCGAGGTAGCCCAGTAGCTCCTCGTGGAGCAGCCCGTTGGACGCCGCGGCGTTGCCGCTGTGCGGGCCGGTGCGGCCGTCGAGCCCGGTGAAGACGCCCCCGGCCTCCTGCACCACGATGACGTTGGCCGCCATGTCCCACAGGGACAGCTCCGGCTCGGCGCAGAAGTCGACCGAGCCCTCCGCGACCATCATGTACGGCCAGAAGTCGCCGTAGGCGCGGGTGCGCCAGCACTCCCGGGTCAGGTCCAGGAAGTCGTCCAGCCTGCCCCGCTCGTCCCAGCCGCTCAGCGAGGAGTACGAGAACGAGGCGTCCGACAGCTTCGAGACGCTGGAGACCTTGAGGGGGGTGGCCGAGGTGAGGCTGCGGCCGGTGAAGGCGCCGTGCCCCTTCGCCGCCCACCAGCGCCGGTTCAGGGCCGGCGCCGACACGACCCCGACCACCGGCTGGAAGCCGTCCTCGCCCGCCTCCATGAGCGAGATCAGGGTGGCCCACACGGGCACGCCCCGCACGTAGTTCTTGGTGCCGTCGATCGGATCGATCACCCAGCGCCGCGGGCCCGTGCCCTCCAGGCCGTACTCCTCGCCGAGGATCGCGTCCCGTGGCCGCGCCCGGTGCAGATGCCCGCGGATGACCTCCTCGGCCGCCTTGTCGGCCTCGCTCACCGGAGTCATGTCCGGCTTGGTCTCGACCTTCAGGTCGAGCGCCTTGAACCGGTCCATGGTGGCGGCGTCGGCGGCGTCCGCGAGGACGTGGGCCAGGCGCAGGTCATCGTGATAGTCGGGCATGGTCACCACCGTAGCGATCGGCCGGGGCGGGGACCACAGCGCCCGCACTCCGGGACGCCCCCGCGCCCGCCCCCAGCGCCCCTTGACACTCCTCGCGGGCCCGTCAACGCTGAACGCGCAGCCGTCCGCAAGGCCGCGGGGGGCCGGGGAGGCGATCATGCCCACCGCACGGGAATCCTTACTGGACGCCGCCCTCGTGGCGCTCGCGCGACTGCCCTGGCCGGGCGTGCGGATGGTGGACGTGGCCGTCGCCGCCGGGGTCTCGCGGCAGACCCTCTACAACGAGTTCGGCAGCAAGGAGGGCCTGGCCCGCGCGCTGGTGCGCCGGGAGGCCGATCTGTATCTGCGGGGCGTCGACCGGGCGCTCGCCGAGCACGGCGCCCCCGCCGACCACCTGGTCCGGGTGGCCGAGTGGACGCTCGGCCAGGCCCGTTCGAGCGCCCTGGTCCGCGCCCTGCTCACCGGCTGCTGGAGCGAACGCCTCCCCGCGCCGTCCCGCCGCACCACGGGCGCCGTCTCCGCGGTGCCCGCCCAGCGCCGGGCCGACGCCGGGGTGCCGGGCCCCGCCGAGTTGCTGGCCCAGGTCACGGACCGGGCGTGCGCGGCCCTGGAGAAGGAGGTGCCGGGGGCCGATCCGGTGGAGATCGGCCGGTACTGCGAGACCGCGGTCCGGCTCGGCCTGTCCCTGGTCGTGGTGCCGCCCGGGCGGGGCGGGGAGAGCCGCCAGGCGGACGGCGCGGGGTATCTGCGCGTGGTGCTCTCGCGGCTCCCGGTGCGCGCGGTCGGGCACGGCGCACCGGGAGCTGACGCTCCGTCAACAGGGGCCGGGGCGTGGGTCAGTGGGCCGAGCCCGAGATCTGCAGACCGATCACACCCACGATGACCAGGGAGATCGAGACCAGCTTCAGTGTGGAGACCACGTCGCCGAGGAAGACCATGCCGTAGATCGCGGTGCCCGCCGCCCCGATGCCCGTCCAGACCGCGTACGCGGGGCCCACGTCGAGCTTGCGCAGCGAGAGCGTGAGCAGACCGAACGAGCCCAGGGCGAACGCGGCGAAGGCGATCGTCGGCCACAGCCGGGTGAAACCGTGCGACAGCTTCAGGCAGACGGCGAACCCCGTTTCCAGGATTCCCGCCACCACGACCAGCAGCCACGCCATGCCCAGGGCCTCCCGCCACACATCGTCGTCACTGACCGCATGGTCACCACCAGGTCCGCCGGACCGAGCCTAGGGCGATTATGCAGCGCGTGCCCGGCGCACGCCCCCGGAAACGGATCAGTCGCCCTCGCGTCGCTCCCGCGTCGCGAGCAGTCGGCGCAGCGAGTAGAGCCGCGCCGGATCCGCGTGGCCGTCCGCCACCCACTGGTCGAGCGCGCACTCGGCCTCGTCGTGGCTGCACGCCCGCGGACAGTTCTCGGTGCCGGGGACGAGGTCGGGGAAGGCCAGGATCACGCGGGAGGGATCGACGTGGTGCAGCCCGAAGGACCGCACGCCCGGGGTGTCGATGACCCAGCCGCCGTCCGCGCTGTCCAGGGGCAGCGCCAGCGCCGATGTGGTGGTGTGCCGGCCGCGGCCGGTGACCGCGTTGACGTGGCCGGTCACGCGCCGCCGGTCCACCGGCACCAACGCGTTGACCAGGGTCGTCTTGCCGACGCCGGAGTGCCCCACGAACGCCGTGACCCGGCCGTGCAGTTGCTCGCGCACCCGGTCCGCCGCGTCGCCGTCGTACAGCTCGTCGCGCGAGGTGACCACGTACGGGACGCCCAACGCCCCGTACATCTCCAGGAGTTCGTCCGCCGGAGCCAGGTCCGACTTGGTCAGGACCAGCAGCGGTTCGAGGCCGCCGTCGTACGCCGCGACCAGGCAGCGGTCGATGAGGCGGGGCCGCGGCTCCGGGTCGGCGAGCGCGGTCACGATGGCCAGCTGGTCGGCGTTGGCGACGACCACGCGCTCGTACGGGTCGTCGTCATCGGCGGTGCGCCGCAGCACCGAGGTGCGCTTGCCGATCCGTACGATCCGCGCGAGCGTGTCCTTCTTGCCGGTCAGATCGCCAACGATGTCGACCCGGTCGCCCACCACCGCGGCCTTGCGGCCCAGTTCGCGGGCCTTCATGGCGTGGATCGTGCGGTCCCCCACCAGACAGGTGAGCCGGCCGCGGTCGACCGTGAGGACCATGCCCTCGGCGGCGTCCTCGTGCTTGGGCCTGATGCTGGTGCGGGGGCGGTTGCCCTTGGGGTTGGGGCGGACGCGGATGTCGTCCTCGTCCGGGTTCTTGCCGTAGCGGCGCATGGTCCTAGGCCCCGCTCAGTTTCCGGGCCCCGTCAGCATGGCGTCCCACATGTCGGGGAAGTCGGGCAGCGTCTTGGCCGTGGTCGCCACGTTCTCGATCTGCACGCCCGCGACGGCGAGGCCGATGATCGCGCCCGCGGTGGCCATCCGGTGGTCGTCATAGGTGTGGAAGACGCCGCCGTGCAGCGCGCGCGGGCGGATGTGCAGCCCGTCGGCGGTCTCGGTGACGTCGCCGCCCAGCTCGTTGATCTCCTTGGTGAGCGCGGCCAGGCGGTCCGTCTCGTGCAGGCGCAGATGGGCGACGCCGCGCAGCGTGGAGGGGGAGTCGGCGAGCGCGGCGACGGCCGCGATGCCGGGGGTCAGCTCGCCGACCTCGCTCAGGTCCACGTCGATGCCGCGGATACGGCCCGTACCGGTGAACACCAGCCCGCGGTCGGCCAGTTGGCAGGTGCCGCCCATCTCGGTGAAGATCTCGCGCAGCTGGTCGCCGGGCTGGGTGGTGCGCACCGGCCAGTCGGGGATGACGACCGTGCCGCCGGTGATCAGGGCCGCGGCCAGGAACGGCTGGGCGTTGGACAGGTCGGGCTCGACGGTCAGGTCGCGGCCCAGCAGCGCCGAGTGCGATACGCGCCACACGTTCGGCTCGCCGCCCGTCTCCGGCTCGTCGACCTGGGCGCCCACGCAGCGCAGCATGTCGACCGTCATCCGGATGTGCGGCATGGAGGGCAGCGAGGCCCCCACGTGCCGTACCTCGACGCCCTGGTTGAACCGGGGCGCGGACAGCAGCAGGGCCGAGACGAACTGCGAGCTGGAGGAGGCGTCGATCTCGACCCGGCCGCCTTCGAGGGCGCCCGCGCCGTGCACGGTCATCGGGAGCGCGCCGCGGTTGTCGTCGTCGATGCGGGCGCCCAGCGCGCGCAGGCCGTCGATGACACCGCCGAGGGGACGCTCGTAGGAGCGCGGGTCGCCGTCGAAGCGGACCGGGCCGTCGGCGAGCGCCGCGACCGGGGGCAGGAAGCGCATGACCGTACCGGCGTTGCCGACGTCGACCGTGGCCGGGCCGTGCAGTCCGGCCGGGATGACCCGCCAGGCCTCGCCCGAGCCGTCCGGGCCCACGCCCTCCTCGATGCCGACGCCCAGCGTGCGCAGGGCCTCCGCCATCAGCAGGGTGTCGCGCGAGCGCAGGGGGCGGCGCAGCCAGCCGGGCTCGGCGGCGAGAGCGGCCAGGACGAGCCCTCGATTGGTGACCGATTTGGATCCCGGCACGGTCACCGTCGCGTCGACGGCTCCGCTCGCGAGGGGGGCGGGCCAGAGGGCAGGGTGCACGGGCGTTTCGGTCATGGCCCTCACTTTAGTGGGGCCGCCGCCTACCGGCCGAGCAGCCAGCGGCCGCCGCCGATCAGCGAGCACACCGAAACGGCGTGGAAGAGGAAGAGCCAGAGCGCCGGTGGTACGTGGGTGAGCCGGGCGAGCTGGTCGGCGTCCGAGTCGCCGTCGTTGTACTGACGGCGCTTGCGCTGGAGCTCGAAGGCCGGACGCACACCGCCCAGGAGCAGGAACCACACCGCCGTGTACGCGAACGCGGACTGGACGTCGGGCCCGGTCAGCCAGGAGATGAGCAGGAAGGCGGCGCCGGTGAGCACCACCGTCAGGACGCCGTACGCGTTGCGGATCATTACCAGCATCGCGAGCAGCAGCGCGGTGGCCAGCCACAGGAAGAGCGTGACGTGGTGGGCGGCGAGCAGCCGGGCGCCGCCCAGGCCGAGCAGCGGGGGAGCGGTGTATCCGGCGGCGGCCGTCAGGATCATGCCGAGGCCGTGCGGTTTGCCCCGGCTGACGGTCAGGCCGCTGGTGTCCGAGTGCAGCCGGATGCCGTCGAGGCGGCGGCCCGTGAGCAGCGCCACCAGGCCGTGGCCGCCCTCGTGGGCGATGGTGACGGCGTTGCGGGAGAGCCGCCACAGGCGGTGCGGGACGACGAGGACGAGCGCGACCACGCCTGTCGCGACGACCAGCCACGAGGCCGGGGCGCTCTGGGTGCCGAAGAGCTGGAAGTCTTGCAGCGCGGACATGTCGGGGACGGCTCCTCAAGGGGTACGGGCGCCGTGGCAGTCTGGCATCGGGCACCGCGCCGGCGTGTGCCGGGTAGGACGAACGGCTCCGTGCGCGGGGTTCCCGCCGGCGGGCGCCGGGACGGGTCCGCTTCGAGGGGACCCGGCCTGGGTCTGTCACCCTTGGACGTGTCCGGGTCGGCCCGGCGACACGGACGGGCAGCGAGTGGACGGGCAGCGACACGGCCGCACGACCGAACGGGGTGCGGCCCGGAGGGGAGAGTCCCACGATGTGCGGCAGGTATGCGGCGAGCCGGAGCCCGGAGGACCTCTCGGACGTCTTCGGCATCGAGACGGGTCCGGCCGAGGCGTTGGAGCCCGACTGGAACGTGGCGCCGACCAAGGACGTCTACGTCGTCCTGGAGCGCCCGCTCAAGGACGGCGACGACCCGCGTCCGGTGCGCCAGCTGCGCACGCTGAAGTGGGGGCTCGTCCCCTCGTGGGCGAAGTCGCCCGAGGGCGCGGCCCGGCTGATCAACGCCCGGGCGGAGACCGTCCACGAGAAGCCCTCCTTCAAGAAGGCCCTCGCCTCCCGGCGCTGCATCGTCCCCGCCGACGGCTACTACGAATGGGTCACCGGGGCGGGTGAGCGCGACCTGGAGGTCGAGGGGAAGAAGAAGCGGCCCCGCAAGCAGCCGTACTTCGTGACCCCGGCCGACGGCTCGGTCTTCGCGATGGCCGGGCTCTACGAGTTCTGGCGCGACCGCACCCTGCCCGACGACCACCCCTCGGCCTGGTGGGTCACCTGCTCGGTGGTCACCACCGAGGCGGAGACGGGCCCGCTCGCCGTGGCCCCCGCCGAGGGCCCCTCCTCGCTCGCCGACATCCACCCCCGGATGCCGCTGATGCTCACCCCGGACCGCTGGTCGTCCTGGCTCGACCCGGCCCGCACCGACATCGAGGACGTCCGCGGCCTGCTCGCCCCGCCGCCCGGGGGCCTGATGCGGGCCTACCCCGTCTCGACGGCCGTCAGCAACGTCCGCAACAACGGCCCCGAACTCCTGAAGGAACTGGCGGGGCCCGAGGAGGGCACGCTGTTCTGACCGCCTGCGCGGGCCCGGCCCCGTCGCCCGGCAGGATGGCCCCGTGACCGACAGCGAGATCATCGAGACCGGGGCCGGGGACGCGCGCATCACCTGGCATCCGGCGAAGAAGGCCCGCCTGGTGCTGGCCGTCAGCCACGGCGCGGGCGGCGGCATCGAGGCCCGCGACCTCCAGGCGCTGGCCGGGGCCCTGCCGCCGCTCGGCGTGAGCGTGGCCCTGGTGGAGCAGCCCTGGCGGGTGGCCGGCAAGAAGCTTGCCCCGGCGCCGAAGACGCTCGACACGGGATGGCGCGACCTCTGGCCGGCCGTGGCGAAGAGGGGGCTGCCCGTCGTCGCGGGCGGGCGCAGCGCCGGGGCGCGGGTCGCCTGCCGCACGGCGGCGGAGCTCGGCGCGGCCGGCGTCCTCGCCCTGAGCTTCCCGCTGCACCCGCCGGGCCGGCCCGAGAAGTCCCGGGCGCCGGAGCTGCTCGGCGCGGGCGTGCCCGCCCTCGTGGTGCAGGGCGGCAACGACCCCTTCGGCCGGCCCGCCGAGTTCCCCGGCGCCGACGCCTTCCCCGGCGGGGCCTACGAGCTCGTGGAAGTGCCCTTCGCCGACCACGGGTTCGCGGTGCCCAAGCGCGCCGCCCTCACCCAGCAGGAGGCACTCGATGTGATCACCGCCGCCGCGGGCCGCTGGCTGACCGCGCTGCCCCGGTGACACCGGGCCCTCTGACTGCCCCTCACCCCGGGAATGCGCGGTGCGGGGGCGCTGTTATGGGCGACGTAAGGGATACGCAGACCAGCAGTGGAAGAGGGAGTCCGTCGCATGGGTTCGACCATCTGCCCGAGCCGCAAGGCCGCCTCTGACCTGGAGTGGACGGTGCTTTCCGCGGCCAGGACCGCTCCTGTTCGAGCGGCGGGCGGAGCGGATCGTCGTCTATCCTCCGATTCGAGTGGGTCCGCATTCGGGCTCAGCACACCGTTCGAGGAGGTGGGTCCGGTCACAGGGACCGACGACGGCCACGTGGAAGAAACCACCGCCGAGCGCAACGCGCGCTTCGAGCGGGACGCCCTCGGCTACCTCGACCAGATGTACTCGGCGGCGCTGCGCATGACGCGCAACCCGGCGGATGCGGAAGACCTGGTCCAGGAGACGTACGCCAAGGCGTACGGGTCCTTCCACCAGTTCCGCGAGGGCACCAACCTGAAGGCTTGGCTCTACCGGATTCTCACCAACACGTTCATCAACTCCTACCGGAAGAAGCAGCGCGAGCCCCAGCGCAGCGCCGCCGAGGAGATCGAGGACTGGCAGCTCGCGCGCGCCGAGTCGCACATGTCCACGGGTCTGCGCTCCGCCGAGTCGCAGGCGCTCGACCACCTGCCCGACTCGGACGTGAAGGCGGCCCTCCAGGCCATTCCGGAAGAGTTCCGCATCGCCGTGTATCTCGCGGACGTAGAGGGCTTTGCGTACAAGGAGATCGCGGACATCATGGGTACACCCATCGGTACGGTGATGTCCCGACTGCACCGGGGCCGCCGCCAACTGCGCGGAATGCTGGAGGACTACGCCCGGGACCGCGGGCTCGTCCCGGCCGGTGCCGGTGAGTCGGACGAAGCGAAAGGCTCGGGCTCATGAGCTGCGGAGAGCCGCACGAGACGGACTGCTCCGAGGTCCTGGACCATCTGTATGAGTTCCTCGACCACGAGATGCCGCCCACGGACTGCGACAAGTTCGAGGTGCACTTCGAGGAGTGCTCGCCGTGCCTGGAGAAGTACGGCCTCGAGCAGGCCGTGAAGAAGCTGGTGAAGCGCTGCTGCGGCTCGGACGACGTGCCGAGCGATCTGCGCTCCAAGGTGATGGGCCGCATCGACCTGATCCGCTCGGGCCAGGCCGTGCCCGAACAGGACGTCGTCACCGGTGAGGTGCCCACGCTCCGCTCCGAGTGACCCCGGGCGTCCGCGCCGGCGCGGACGCCCCCCGGCGGGCAACCGCCGCCCCCGGCAACCCTGATGTGGGGGGGCGCCGGCACACGGCGTGTCGCCCCGCGCGGCGGGAAGGGGTCGCCGCCCGGCCCC
>NZ_JBIDBD010000006.1:0-134635 GCF_043202815.1 Streptomyces sp. NPDC048111 | reverse complement strand
CCCGGGGGGGGGCGCCCCCGCGCCGCGCCGTCGGGCCGGGGGGCGCCGCGGCGGGGCCCCCCCCCCCCGGGCGGTCAACCGCCGCCCGCGGCAAGCCTGTTGAGGGCGGCCACGACGACCCGTCGTGGCCGCCCTCGGGCATTCCAGGCGTCCGCCTCGTTCCCGAACGGGCCCGCGTCACCCGTAGGTGCGAATCCGGGCGGCCCGAACCGTCCTATTCCGACCATGCGCCTGACCGCCGCCGCGCACGGGCCTATCCTCGCGAAGCCGTACGCAGTGGGCTGCCCGGGCGGATGGGGAGGTGGGGGCCATGGCCGAGCCGCGGGGACCGCGGGCCGTTCCGACGGCCGCCCGGCTCGCCGTCACCGCAGCCGTCGCGGGCGCCGTCGTCTGTGCGCTGCCCGTGCTGCGCGGCGGCGTCTCCTGGCCGGCCGTCGCGCTGCTCGCCGGCCTGTACGCGCTGTGCGAGTGGCCGGCCCGCTGCCCGGTACTGGCGGGCCGGGTGGACGTGCCGGTCGCCTCCGGCTCCTTCTTCCCGGTGCTGCTCGCCGCCGTCTTCCTGCTCCCGCCGGCCGCCGCCGCCCTGGTCGCGGTGCCGGGCGCGCTCGTCGCGTCCGTCGACGAGGAGCCGCGCCGGCTGCGCAGGGCCTGGCGGGCCGCCCAGCTCGCGCTCGCCGCCTCGGCCGCGGCCGGCGCGCACGTGCTGCTCGGCGGGCGCGCGGCGCTGGGCGGACGCGACCCGGGGGCGGCCCCCGACTTCCCGTACGTGCTGCTGCCCGCCGCCGGCGCCGCGCTGGTCTTCTGTCTGGTCCTGACCGCGCTCGACGGTCTCATCCTCACCACCGCCGAGCGCCGTCCGGTGGGCACCGCCTGGCGCGGCCTGCTGCTGCGCTCGCTCGCGCCGCACTGTGTGCACGGGCTCGCGGGCCTGATGATGGCGGTCCTGTGGCGCAGCCGGTTCGGACCGCCCGCGGCCCTGTTCGTGCTGCTGCCGATGTACATCTCCTGCTGGGTCTTCGCCCAGTACCACCGCGAGCGCGCCGCCCACCAGGCCACCATCCGCGCCCTCGTCCAGGCCGTCGACATCAAGGACCGCTACACCCGCGGCCACAGCGAGCGCGTCGGCCGCGCCTCGGAACTCATCGCGCGCGAACTCGGCATGGCGGAAGGGCGGTTGGAGGTCATCCGGTTCGCCGGCATCCTGCACGACGTCGGCAAGCTGGGGGTGCCCACCCGCGTGCTCAGGAAGGACGGGCCGCTCACTCCCGAGGAGCGGGCGGTGATCGAACTGCACCCCGAGTACGGACACGAGATGGTGCGCGGCATCGGCTTCCTCGGCGAGGCCCGCGCCGCGGTCCTGCACCACCACGAACGTCTCGACGGCAGCGGCTACCCCTACGGACTCGTCGGCACCCAGATCCCCGAGGCGGCCCGGGTGGTGGCGGTGGCCGACGCCTTCGACGCGATGACCTCCACCCGCTCCTACCGGCGGGCCCGGCCCGTGGCCGCCGCCGTCACCGAGCTGGAGCGGTGTGCGGGCACGCAGTTCGACCCCCGGATGGTGGCCGGCCTGGTGCGCGCGCTGTCGCGGCACGGCTGGCACGTGGAGGTCACCGCGGACGAACCGGGGGCGGCCCAAGCACGCGGAAACGTGCCTCCGCCCCGGCAGACCCGCCCGCCCGCCCCGGCCCGCCCCGACCCCGCGGCCTCCGCACCGGGCCCCGGTCCCCGGCCCTCCAACCCGCAAGGGGCCTGACATGCCCGCCCGGCCCTCCGCCCCCGTCCTCGCCGTGCACGCGCTCGCCGGGACGCTGACCCTCTGGGCGCTCGTCGCGACCTGGCGCGACGGCCTGGTCGATCCGGGCACCGCCACCGCCTTCGGCGCGCTCATCGCGGTGGGCGAGCTGGCCCGGTGGGGCGCCGGGGAGGGCGAGCGCGATCCCGCTCCGCTCGCCTCGGCCGGAGCCCTCGGCTACGCGCTGCTCGGGCAGAACGCCGGGCGTACCGAGGGGCAGGGCGTGCTCCAGGTGATCGCCGTGGTCGTCGCCGCCGCCCTGCTCGGATCCGTACCGCACGTGGCCGCCGGCCGCGGGCCGAGCGCGGACCAGGCGGCCCGGCGGGTGCTCACGGCCGCCTTCGCCGCCGTCTGCTTCCAGCCGCTGCACCACTCCGGGCGGCTCGACGGCTGGTTCGGGTACGGCCCCTACGTCGCCCTCGCGCTCCTGCTGCTGCTCGTCCTGACCGCGCTGTGCGACGCGGTGGTGGCCGCGCTGCTGCTGCGCGCCCGCACCCGCTACCCGTTCGGACCGCTGCTGCGCGACGAACTGCGCGGGCTCGTCGGCATCGGCTCCGCCGTGTGCGCCACCGGCACCGTGATCGCCCTCGCGGTGGCCGTCGCCGGGCTGTGGGCCCTGCCCGTGTTCTGCGTACCGCTGCTCCTCACCCAGCTGGCCTTCCGCCGCTACGCCGCCGTGCGCACCACCTACCGCCAGACCATCACCTCACTGGCCCGCGCCACCGAGATCGCCGGATACACCAAGCCCGGTCACGCCCGCCGGGTGGCCGGGCTCAGCCGGGCCGTCGGGCGCGAGCTCGGCCTGTCCGAGAGCGAGCTGACCGTCCTGGAGTACGCGGCCCTGATGCACGACATCGGCCAGCTCTCCCTGCTCGACCCGGTGCCCGCCGGCGCCACCGCCCGCCTGCCCGCCGCCGAACAGCGCCGCATCGCGCTGCTCGGCGGCGCCGTCGTGCGCCAGACCGGGGTGCCCGCCGGTGTGGCCCTCATCGTCGAGCGCCAGGCCGACCCCTACCGGGACCAGCCGCTGCCGGCCCGGATCATCCGCACGGTCAACGCCTACGACGACCTCGCCGAGGGCGCCGAGGGCGCGGACGGCTCCCTGAACGCACTCGAACAGCTGCGCCTCGGCACCGGCCACGACTACCATCCCCAGGTCGTCGAATCCCTGGCACGCGTGCTGGCCCGGGGCTGTCTGACCCCGGTGCCGCCTGGGTAACCCAGGAGTAATGAGCGGCCTTCCGGCCGGGCATGGTTGGATGCGAAAAGAACCCAGAAAACTGGGAGACCGTAAGACCGACCCGGTAGTCGGGGCCGGTCTGGGCAGGCGGGAATCGTGAGGATCTTCGGCAAGGGACGGCATCGGCCCTCCGCCTCGTGGCGGCAGGCCACAGACCGTGCGTTCACGCTGATCGGCGACGGCAGGTACGAGGACGCCGGCGCGCTGCTGACGCGCGCGGCGGACCTGGAGCCCTGGCTGTCGGAGTCCTGGTTCAACCTGGCGCTGCTGCACAAGTTCCGGCACGACTGGGAGCAGGCGCGGGCCGCCGGGCTGCGCGCCGTGGCCCTGCTCGACAAGGAGTCCGGCGCCCCCGACTGGTGGAACGTCGGCATCGCGGCGACCGCGCTCCAGGACTGGCCGCTGGCCCGCCGCGCCTGGCAGGCGTACGGCCTGAAGGTGCCGGGCGAGGCCACCGGGAGCGGCGAGCCGGTGGGCATGGAGCTGGGCAGCGCCGCGGTGCGGCTCTCGCCCGAGGGCGAGGCCGAGGTGGTGTGGGGCCGCAGGCTCGACCCGGCGCGCATGGAGGTCCTCTCCATCCCGCTGCCCTCCTCGGGCCGGCGCTGGGGCGAGGTCGTGCTGCACGACGGCGTCCCGCACGGCGAGCGCACCACCGCGGCCGGCCCCTCCTTCCCGGTGTTCGACGAGATCGAGCTGTGGGCCCCCTCACCCGTGCCGACCTGGGTCGTCCTCCTGGAGGCCGCCACCGAGGCCGACCGGGACGCCCTGGAGCGCCTGGCGGCGGACGCGGGCTTCGCCGCCGAGGACTGGTCCTCCTCCGTGCGCCTGCTGTGCCGGGCCTGCTCGGAGTCCGAGATGCCCAGCGACGAGGGCGACGGCGAACACCTCGATCCGCACGACCACAGCGAACCGGGGCACCCGGGCCCGCTCGGCCACCGCACCAACGGCGACCTGTGGGTCCCCGAGCGCGAATGCGGCATCGCGGCCCCCGCCGGCCTGGTGCGCGGACTTCTGGACGGCTGGGTGGCCGACAATCCGGACGCCCGCGAGTGGCGCGATCTGGAGGAAGTCTGCTGAGCTTCGGAGGACCTCGGCCGGGCCGGGCCTTAGGCTGTACGGGATCGGAATCGGGTTTTCAGGAAGGCGTACGGCGGACATGTCGCAGCAGGACACGGACCAGCAGGTCGAGAACGACGGGTTCGTCGTGGACACCCAGGACTGCGAGGCGCGCGAGCTGGCCCACCGCGAGCGCGGCACCGCCCGTCCGATCACGGTGGTCGGCAACCCGGTGCTCCACAAGGAGTGCAAGGACGTCACGGAGTTCGACGGCGAGCTGGCCAAGCTCGTCGACGACATGTTCGCCAGCCAGAAGGCGGCCGAGGGCGTGGGCCTGGCCGCCAACCAGATCGGCGTCGACCTGAAGGTCTTCGTGTACGACTGCCTGGACGACGAGGGCGTGCGTCACGTGGGCGTCGTCTGCAACCCGGTCCTCGTGGAACTCCCGGCGGAACTGCGCGTCCTGGACGAGTCCAACGAGGGCTGCCTCTCGGTGCCGACCGCCTACGCCGAGCTCGCCCGCCCCGACTACGCGGAAGTCACCGGCCAGGACGCCGAGGGCAACCCGGTCAAGGTGCGCGGCACCGGCTACTTCGCCCGCTGCCTCCAGCACGAGACGGACCACCTGTACGGGCGGCTCTACATCGACCGCCTCTCCAAGCGCGACCGCAAGGACGCGCTGAAGCAGATGGAGGAGGGCACCGCCCGCTACGAGACGGTCCCCAACAACTGACGCCCGAGGCCCACGAGTTGAGGCCCCGCCCCCCCTCGGGGGGAGCGGGGCCTCAACTCGTGCTCCGGCCTAGAACTCCTCGTCGAAGCCGACCGAGCCCTCGACCGCCACCTGGTAGGCGGACGGCCGGCGCTCGAAGAAGTTCGTCAGCTCCTGGACGCCCTGGAGCTCCATGAACGAGAACGGGTTGGACGAGCCGTAGACCGCCGGGAAGCCGAGCCGCGTCAGGCGCTGGTCGGCGACGCACTCCAGGTACTCGCGCATCGACTCGGTGTTCATGCCGGGCAGGCCCTCGCCGCACAGGTCACGGCCGAACTGCAGCTCGGCGGCGACCGCCTCCTTCAGCATGTCGGTGACCTGCTGCTCCAGCGCGTCGTCGAAGAGCTCGGGCTCCTCCTTGCGGACGGTGTCCACGACCTCGAAGGCGAAGTTCATGTGCATCGTCTCGTCGCGGAACACCCAGTTGGTGCCGGTCGCGAGCCCGTGCAGCAGCCCCCGGCTGCGGAACCAGTAGACATAGGCGAAGGCGCCGTAGAAGAACAGGCCCTCGATGCACGCCGCGAAGCAGATCAGGTTGAGCAGGAAACGGCGGCGGTCGGCCTTGGTCTCCAGCCGGTCGAGCTTCTCGACCTCGTTGATCCACTTGAAGCAGAACTGCGCCTTCTCGCGGATCGAGGGGATCTCCTCGACGGCGTCGAACGCGGCGGCGCGGTCCTCCGGGTCGGGCAGATAGGTGTCGAGCAGCGTCAGGTAGAACTGGACGTGCACGGCCTCCTCGAAGAGCTGGCGGCTCAAGTACAGCCGCGCCTCGGGGGAGTTGATGTGCTTGTAGAGCGTGAGCACCAGGTTGTTGGAGACGATCGAGTCGCCCGTCGCGAAGAACGCGACCAGCCGGCCGATCATGTGCTGCTCGCCCGGCGTCAGCTTCGCGAGGTCGGCGACGTCGGAGTGGAGGTCGACCTCCTCCACGGTCCAGGTGTTCTTGATCGCGTCCCGGTAGCGCTCGTAGAAGTCCGGGTAGCGCATGGGACGCAGCGTCAGTTCGAAGCCCGGGTCGAGCAGGTTCTTGTTCTCGGTGGTCATTACTGGCAGGCCTCGCAGGACTCGGGGTTTTCCAGGGAGCAGGCCATCGCGTCGGCGTCGGGGGCCGCCTGCTGGACGGGGATCGTGGCGGCCTGGGCGGCGCGGGCGATGCGGGTCGCCGGGCGGGAGCGCAGGTAGTACGTCGTCTTCAGGCCCTGCTTCCAGGCGTACGCGTACATCGACGACAGCTTGCCGATGGTGGGCGTCTCCAGGAACAGGTTCAGCGACTGCGACTGGTCGAGGAAGGGGGTGCGGGCGGCGGCCATGTCGATCAGGGCGCGCTGCGGAATCTCCCACGCCGTGCGGTACAGGGCGCGCACGTCGGCCGGGATCCAGTTGAAGTCCTGCACCGAGCCGCTGGCCTCGCGCAGCGCCTCGCGGGACTGCGCGTCCCACACGCCGAGGTTCTTGAGCTCCTCCACCAAGTAGCCGTTCACCTGGAGGAATTCACCGCTCAGCGTCTCGCGCTTGAACAGGTTGGAGACCTGCGGCTCGATGCACTCGTAGACGCCGGCGATGGAGGCGATGGTCGCGGTCGGGGCGATGGCGAGGAGCAGCGAGTTGCGCAGGCCGACCTTGGCGATGCGCTCGCGCAGGGCGGCCCACCGCTCCGGCCAGGTCAGCTCGACGTCGTAGTGGTCGGGGTGCAGTACCCCGCGCGCGGTGCGGGTCTTGTCCCACGCCGGGAGTGGGCCGGACCTCTCGGCGAGGTCGGTGGAGGCCTCGTACGCGGTCAGCATGATCCGCTCGGACAGCCTGGTGGACAGGGCCTTCGCCTCGGCGGAGTCGAAGGGCAGCCGCAGCTTGAAGAAGACGTCCTGGAGGCCCATCGCACCCAGGCCCACCGGGCGCCACCGGGCGTTGGAGCGGCCGGCCTGCTCGGTCGGGTAGAAGTTGATGTCCACGACCCGGTCGAGGAAGGTCACCGCGGTGCGGACGGCCTCGTCCAGGCGCTCCCAGTCGATGTCGTGGGAGGCGGTGTCGACGAACGCGCCGAGGTTGACCGAGCCGAGGTTGCACACGGCCGTCTCGCCGTCGTCGGTCACCTCCAGGATCTCGGTGCACAGGTTGGAGGAGTGGACCGTGTGGCCGGGCTCCGCCGTCTGGTTGGCGGTGCGGTTGGAGGCGTCCTTGAACGTCATCCAGCCGTTGCCGGTCTGGGCGAGGGTGCGCATCATGCGGCCGTACAGGTCACGGGCCGGCATGGTCTTGCGGGCCAGCCCCGCCTCCTCGGCCCTGCGGTAGGCGGCGTCGAACTCCTCGCCCCACAGGTCGACCAGCTCGGGCACGTCGGCCGGCGAGAACAGCGACCAGGTGCCGTCGGCGTCGACCCGGCGCATGAACTCGTCGGGGATCCAGTGCGCGAGGTTCAGGTTGTGCGTACGGCGCTGGTCCTCACCGGTGTTGTCGCGCAGCTCCAGGAACTCCTCGATGTCGGAGTGCCAGGTCTCCAGGTACACCGCGGCCGCGCCCTTGCGCCGGCCGCCCTGGTTGACCGCGGCCACCGAGGCGTCCAGCGTCTTGAGGAACGGGACGATGCCGTTGGAGTGGCCGTTGGTGCCCCGGATCAGCGAACCGCGGCCGCGGATGCGGGAGTACGAGAGGCCGATGCCGCCCGCGTGCTTGGACAGGCGGGCCACCTGGTGGTAGCGGTCGTAGATCGAGTCGAGCTCGTCGAGCGGCGAGTCCAGCAGGTAGCAGGACGACATCTGGGGGTGCCGGGTGCCGGAGTTGAAGAGCGTGGGGGAGGACGGCAGGTAGTCCAGGCGGCTCATCAGGCCGTACAGGGACGCCACGTCGTCCAGCGCGCGCACCGACTCGTCCTCGGCGAGGCCGCAGGCCACCCGCAGCATGAAGTGCTGCGGGGTCTCGACGACCTTGCGGGTGATCGGGTGGCGCAGCAGGTAGCGCGAGAAGAGGGTGCGCAGGCCGAAGTAGCCGAAGCGGTCGTCCGCGCCGTCGGCGAGGGCGGCGTCGAGCAGCGCGTCGAGACGGGCGCCGTGGGCGCGCACGAAATCGGCGGTGCGGTCGGCGATCAGGCCCTCGCGGTGGCCGACCCCGACCGAGGAGGAGAACGACACCGCGCCCTGGGAGGCGGCCTCTTCGGCGATGGTGATCGTCAGGAGCCGGGCGGCGAGGCGCGAGTAGGCCGGGTCCTCGGAGATGAGCCCCGCGGCCGCCTCGGTGGCCAGTTCACGCAACTCGGCCTCGCCGGAGCGGGCGTTGCGGCCCCGCAGCGCCGCTGCGGCGACCCGGCCCGGGTCGGTGTCCGCGAGGTCGGCGGTCAGCTCCGTCAGGGTCCGCAGCAGCGCGGTCCCGGGGGCATCCGCGAGCTCATCGGTGATCGCTGAAGCGGGATCCGCTGGGGCGATGGTCACGTGGGGGCACTCCCTCGCTCGGCACGGGGCCCGCGCGGGAGGGCGTCGGCGCGCGTCGGGGCAGCCCGCAGCGCGTCGTCCACCGGCCCAACCGCGAGGCCCGGACGTCTGGCACCCGGATCGGACGAACCGGATGCGCCATCGGCAGGTCTTCGGACTCGGCCCGTACAAAGGGGTACGGGTCATACCGTTGCGGGACAGTTCCGGATTCACACCGGATTCCCCTGCGGCGACAGCGAGCACGAGCATACATGTGGGGGGCGCCATGGACGGCGCCCCCCACATGTTGTGTCGTCCGTCGGTCTACCGCTGATTGTCGTAGGGCTCCGCTATCGTCGGTGACAGAGCGCTGAAGGAGGCGATCCACCGTGACCGTGGCGACTGACCGGCCCCACATGCCGACCGAGGATTTCGAGGCCCTTGCGCGTATGGCGTCCCGGGAGATGGAGGGAACGCGCCTGGAGTTCATCGACGGGATCGTGAGGAGCAAGGCCATGCCGGACGGTGACCACGGGCGCATCATCCAGTGGCTCACGCGCATCTGCGTACAGCATCGACCGGAGCTGTGGTTGCATCCGGGGCAGGGGATCAAGGCTCAGCAGTACCGGGCGGGGCGGGCGATCCCGGACGGGGCGCTCGCGCCATCCGATGCCTTCGTCGGTCAGGGCGACTGGGTGGAACCCGAAGCCGTCCTCATGGTGGTCGAGGTGACTTCGTGGGACTCCGACACCCACCGGCGGGACCACGTCGAGAAGCCACGCGCCTACGCGGAGACCGGCATCCCTGTATACCTGCTCATCGACCGGGCCAAATGCGAGGTCTCCGTCTACAGCCAGCCCAACGGCCGTCGGTACGAGAGTGTCCACATCGTGCCGTACGGCACGGACATTGCGCTCCCTGACCCCGTCGGCATCACCCTCCAGACCGAGCGGCTCAAGGACTGGGTGCGCTGATCGGTGCACACGAAAGGGCCGCCGCACCTCCGCAGGTGCGGCGGCCCTTTCGTGTGTCGACAGCAGAACTCAGTGCGCCGTGCCCGCCGTCGCCGGGGGCAGCTCCGTGGCGACGCCCGGGTCGCCGGCGTCCGCCGTGTAGTCCTGGGGCGAGGTCTCGTCGATGCCGTCGGGGGCCTTCACGGCGCGCAGGACGAAGGTCAGGACCACGGTGACCACCACGTTCAGGACGAACGCCGTGAGGCCGATGTAGCCGATCTCGCCGATGCCCGGGATCTCCTTGGAGGAGCCGCCGAAGTGCTTCTGGCTGGGCGAGGCCACCCCGTACGCGGCGAGCGTGCCGTACACCATGCCGACCGCCCAGCCGGCGAGCAGCGCCCAGCGGTGGAACCAGCGGGTGAACAGTCCGCCGACGAGCGCCGGGAAGGTCTGCAGGATCCAGATGCCGCCGAGCAGCTGGAAGTTGATCGCGACCGTCTTGTCCATCGTCAGGACGAAGACGAGCGCGCCCACCTTCACCACCAGCGAGACCAGCTTGGAGACCTTGGCCTCCTGGGACGGCGTCGCGTCCGGCTTGAGGAAGTCCTTGTAGATGTTGCGGGTGAAGAGGTTCGCGGCCGCGATCGACATGATCGCCGCCGGGACCAGCGCGCCGATGCCGATCGCCGCGAAGGCGACGCCCGCGAACCAGTCGGGGAACATGTCCTCGAAGAGCTGCGGGATGGCCAGCTGGCCGTTGGTGACCTTGACGCCCGCGGCGATGGCCATGAAGCCGAGCAGGGCGAGCAGGCCCAGCATCAGCGAGTACAGCGGCAGGATCGTGGTGTTGCGGCGGATCACGTTGCGGCTGCGCGAGGAGAGCGTCGCCGTGATCGAGTGCGGGTACATGAACAGCGCCAGCGCCGAGCCGAGCGCGAGGGTGGCGTAGGTCCACTGGCCCGCTTCGCCGGGCACGAGCGCCCCGGTCGGCTTGCCCGTCGCCGGGTTCGGCGTCGCGAACTTGTGCTGCGCCGCGCTGAAGATGGCGTCGAAGCCGCCCAGCTTGATCGGGATGTAGATGACCGCCACCGCGATGACGAGGTAGATCAGCCCGTCCTTCACGAACGCGATCAGCGCGGGCGCGCGCAGCCCGGAGGAGTAGGTGTACGCGGCGAGCACCGCGAAGGCGATGAGCAGCGGCAGGTCCTTGACGAACCAGTTGCCGGACTCGCCGCCCACGCCCATGACGTCCAACACGGCCTGGATGCCGACCAGTTGGAGCGCGATGTAGGGCATCGTGGCGAGGATGCCGGTGATGGCGACCGCGAGCGAGAGGCCCTTGGAGCCGAACCGGCCGCGCACGAAGTCCGAGGTGGTGACGTAGCCGTGCTTGTGCGAGACCGACCACAGGCGCGGCAGGAAGGTGAAGATCAGCGGATACACCAGGATCGTGTAGGGCACCGCGAAGAACCCGGCCGCGCCCGCCGCGTAGATCGCCGCGGGCACCGCGACGAAGGTGTACGCGGTGTAGAGGTCGCCGCCGAGCAGGAACCAGGTGACCCAGGTGCCGAACGACCGCCCGCCCAGGCCCCATTCGTCGAGGCTGGCCTCGTTCTCGGCCTTGCGCCAGCGGGCCGCCATGAAGCCGATGACCGTGACGGCCAGGAAGAAGAAGATGAAGACGCCGAGCGCGACGCCGTTCACACCGTCCTTCACTTGGACGCACCCCCCTTGGTGTCGTCGGAGGCGCGCGAGCCGGACGCGGTGCGCGAACGCTGGTCGTGCTGCCAGAGCTTGTACGCGACCATGGTGAGCGCGGTCGAGATGAGCACCCAGAGCATCTGGTACCAGTAGAAGAACGGGATGCCACCGAGCACCGGGTCCGTCTTGGCGTACGAGCTCACCCACAGCATCGCCACGAAGGGCGCGATCAGGCAGAGCGCGATGACCACGCGCAAGGGCGTGACCACCGGTCTCCTCACTTCTGTCGATTCCGGCATTGGGTGGCTCCGTCCCCTCGGGATCACCTGTGCGTTGGATCACTTGGTAATGCGCAGGAAATCTAGGGGACAGTCTCGGCCAAGGGAACCCCCGTCCGGATTCCGGACGCACCGGGTTCCCCGGCGCACCCCCCGTCACCAGGTCAGAGCCAGCCCTCCTTGGCCGCGCGGACCCCCGCCTCGAAGCGGCTGCGGGCGCCCAGGCGCGACATCAGGTCCGAACTCATGCGGCGCACCGTGCGCAGCGAGATCCCGAGCCGCCGGGCGGCCACGTCGTCCGTGCAGCCGATGCCGAGGAGCAGGATCAACTCCCGCTCCTGCGGCGAGAGATCGTGCTCGTTGCGCCGCGGCGCCTCCCCGAACGGGGTCCCCGATTCCCACAGGTGGTCGAAGAGGACGACCAGCGCGTTGACCAGTCCCCGGCTGCGCACTTCGAGGGCGCCGGCCCGGGCGTCGCCCGGGTCCACCGGGACGAGCGCCGCGCTGCGGTCGACGATCACCATCAGCATCGGCACGATCGGCACGGTACGGGCCTCGCCGCCGAGGTCGCAGTACCAGCGCACGTACTCCAGGGTGGGCGGGTCGTTGCGGAAGCTCTCCTGGTAGATGCTGCGGATCTTCACCCCGCGTTCGAGCGCCAGCTCGTCCAGGGGCTGGCTCGCGTCCATGGTGTCGGGCAGCTGGGCCCCGCCGGGCAAAAGGGAGAGGCACTCGGCGCGGGCGCTGCCGGCCAGGTCCTCCAGGCGTTCGCGCACCGCGTCCACCCCGTGGATCCGGTCGACCACGTCGTGCCGGAAGGTGCCGCCCTCGCTGAACTTGGCCAGGATCGCGGCCACCGCCTGCTCGGCCCGCTCCATCTGGTGTCTGCGCTTGGTGAGTTCGGCCTCGGCGCGGGAGAGCAGGAAGGCGAACCCGACATCGGGGTTGAACGGGGCGACGCCGTCCGAGGACTCGTCCATGAGGACCAGCCTGAGGTCGGCGAGGTGGGCGAGCGCCACCCTCACCTCGCCCTCGGGCCACCCCAACTGCTCGGCCAACTCGGGTACTCCGTAGCCGGGTTGCTCCAGCAGGAGCCGGTAGACGATCTCTGTGGACTGCTGGATTCCGAGTGCCTCAAGCATGCGGGTTCCCCCAGGTTCGCGTATGCCGTCATGTCACTGTGCGTGGTCCGATGGTTCGGCCAGGGGGATCGTATGGCGGCGGGGTGATCTAGGTCTAGACCAATAAGATGACGCCGGTGTGGCCGGAAGGGCACTTGTGGTGGGTTCTGTGTACTTCGCGCGGCCGTTTCGTCGTGCCCTCACGGACCGTGCTGCCGTGCCCCGGAGCAGCCCGGACGACAGCACCGCCGCACCCCCGAGTGCCGTGACGAGCAGCGCGAGTTCGACCTGGGGGCCGAGCCCGATGGCCAGAAGCGGCAGGGCGACCAGGGGCCCGGCGCCGAGCCCGGAGCGCTCCCGGCGGCCCTCCCCGGAACGCGACGACGCGACGCGGTCGACCGCGTCCAGGAAGGCGAACGCCCCCGCCACCAGCGGCACCCACCCGGTCACCGCCCCCGTCGCGCCCACCCCGCCGAGGAGCCGGGCGCCGCCCCCGTACTGCCAGACCACCACCAGGAGCCCGCTCACCGCGACCGGCGCGAGGAGTCCGCACAGCGCCGCGCGCACGGCCGTCCGCGCGGACCGCAGCCGGGCGGTCACGGCGAACGCGAGCAGCGCCATGACCGCGAGCGCGGCCGGAACGGCGCGGTACACGCCCTGGACCAGATCGAGTTCGGGCGCCCCCGAGCCGCCGGCCGCCGCCCCCGCGGCCTGCGCCGCCGCGCGTACGTCCGCCAGCACTCGGCGCCCGGGGGCCGACATCGGCTCCTCGGACGGCACCACGGCGACCAGCGCGGACCCCGCGTGCCGCCAGGCCGCGCCCTGCGGCGCGGTCGCCGTCAGTACGCCGGGGACCCGGGCGGCCGACGCCGCCGCACGAGCGGGGTCGCCGCCCGAAGGGACCAGAACCTCCAGGGGGTTGAGCACACCGGAGGGGATCCCCGCGGCCGTCAGCTGATCGAGCCCGTCCCGCGCGGGCCCGCTCCGCACCAGGGCCTCGGCGCGCGGATTGCCCGTGGTCAGCAGCCCGGCCGCACCCACGAGCAGCCCCACGGCGAGGAGCAGCCCGATGGGCGCCAGGCGGCGCCCCCGTGCGGCGGGGCCGGCCCGCCACCACGACAGACGGCGACCCCGTGCGGCCGGGCCGGCCGGCGATCGCGACAGGCGGCGGCCTCGCGAGGCCGAACCACCCGGCCACCGTGACAGACGGCGCCCTCGCCCGGCCCGGTCCTCCAACCGCCCCGCGCAGAGCTGCCGTTGAGCTTGCGCCCGGCGCACCGCACGCTCCCGCACACGGTCGATCGACCCGCGCGGCAGCCACGCCAGGAGTGCCGGTCCGAGCGTGAGGCCGGCCAGGGCCGACGTCCCGCAGACCGCCGCGCCCGCGAGGCCGATCGAGCGCAGGAAGGGGACCGGGAACAGGGCGAGCGCGAGCAGGGCCGCCGTCCCCGCGAGGGCTCCGGCCGTGGCCGGGCCGGACAGGGCGGCGCCCGCCCGATGCAGGGCGGAGCGGGGGTCCGCTCCGCCGGCCAGCTCCGCGCGCCAGGCCGACACCAGGTGCCAGGACCGCCGCAGGGAAAGGGCGAGTGCGGCGACCGGGATCAGGTACACCACGACGAAGCTCAGCTCCATGACCCCCGCGCACGCCACGACCACGAGCAGCGCCGCCACCGACGACACCGCCGTCAGGAGGAGCGGCACGAGCGCGACCGGCGGCCGGAACGCCCTCAGGAGCAGGACCAGGGCCGCCAACGCACAGGCCGCCTTGGCCAGTTGGAGGAGCGGGCCTCGGTCTGCGGCGGCGCTGTCGTCCTGGAGCGGAAGGACGCCGGTGACGTTGACCCGGGCGTCGGGCAGCGCCGCGCGCAGCCCGGTCCGCAGCCGCTCGGTGGCCTCGCGCACGACGCCGAGCCCGGCCAGATCCGGCTCGCCGGAGCGCGGATACACCAGGGCGTAAGCGGTGCGCCCGTCGCGCGAGAGGAACGCCGGATCGCGGGTGTCGGCGTACGACACGACGCGGGTGCCGGGCGCCGTCGCCGCGGTCAGGCCGTCCGCGAGGCGGGCCGCCGCGCCGGCCGAGCGGCCGTCCGTGCCGCTCGGCCAGGTGACGACGGCGACCAGCGGCGCGACGCCCGCGCCCGAGCCGTACCGCTCGGTGATCGCCGCATTGGCCCGTGCGCCGGCCTGGCCGGACGCCGTGAAGCTCTGGTCCAGACGGACGAGGGCGCCCCCGGCCACGGCGGCCCCGCCCACCAGGAGCACCACGAGCCACAGCAGGCACACGAGCCCGCGGTGGTCGGCGGAGCGCCGGGCGAGCGAGGCGGCGAACCGCTCGGTGCGCCGTGGGGCCGCGCGCCGCTCGGCCGGCCCCGCGGGAAGGCGACGCTCAGCTCGCCGCATCGAGGCCCGCCGCGTCCAGCCGGGCCCTGACCTCGGGGTCCAGGACCAGGTCCACCGCGTCGAGCGACTCCTCCAGCTGACCCACCCCGCTCGCACCGATCACCGGCAGGATCGGCAGCTCGCCGCCGAGCGCCCAGGCGAGCACGACCTGGCCGGGTGCCACCCCGAGCTCCTTGGCGACCTCGCCGAGCACCGCGAGCCGCGCCGTCGAGCCGGCGTGCCGGTACTGCTCGGGGATCTCCTTGGCCGGGTCGTTGTACGCGCCCGTCAGCTGGGTGGTGTAGGCGACGAAGGTCAGCTCGGGGCGGGTGGCCAGATAGTCGAGGAGTTCCTCCGAGGCGTGCGGGTTCACGCCGAACTCGGCGCCGGGGCGCGGCTGGAGGTAGGTGTAGCGCTGCTGCACCGCCGCGTAGGCCGGGTGGCCCGCGCGCCCGGCCGCGCCGCGCGACTCCTCCACGCGCCAGGCCGCGAAGTTGCTGCATCCCGACAGGGAGATCTTGCCGGCGTCGGTGAGCTCGGCGAAGGCGGCCATCGTCTCCTCGACCGGGGTCTTCCGGTCGTCGATGTGCGCGTAGTAGAGGTCGATCCGGTCCGTGCCGAGATGGCGCAGGCTCGCCTCCACCTGGCGGCGCAGGACCGGCGCGGACAGGCCCTCGGCGGCCTCGGGCCACGGCGCGTCCAGCGGCTCGGGCAGGGCGCCGACCTTGGTGGCGATCACCATCTCGTCCCGTACGCCCCGGCTGCGCAGCCACTTGCCGATGACCAGTTCGCTCTCCGCGCCGGTCGCGCCCGGCGCCCAGAAGGCGTAGGTGTTGGCGGTGTCGATGAAGGTGCCGCCCGCCTCGTAGAAGCGGTCGAGGACGGCGAAGGCGGTCGCCTCGTCGATCCGGGTGCCGAAGGGGAGCGTGCCCAGGCACAGGGTGCTCACCCGCAGGCCGTCCTTGCCGCCCAGCTGTCGGTACTGCATCAGTGGTTCAACTCCTCGTGAGGGATGGTGATGGTGACGTCCTGCGCCAGGTGGTCGGAGAGACCGCCCGGGTCGCGGAACGCGTAGCGCACGGCGCGGACCGCGGCACTGGTGAAGACCCAGTCGATGCGCCACAGTCGCAGCCTCCACCGGGCGTGCCAACTCGCGGGCAGCAGCGCGCGGTTGGCGCCGATGGCGTCGCGCGCGGTCCTCGGCATCCGGCGGATGTCGCCGATGGCCGCGCTGGTGTTGAAGTCCCCGGAGACCAGGAACGGGTGGGGGTTGGTGAGCAGATCGGCGACCAGCGCGTCGTACTCGCGCCGCCGGGCCAGATGGCGCCGCCGCATGTCGCGGAAGAACGCCGCGCCCAGCGGGTTCATCACGGTGAGCTGCACCGGGATGTGCACGTTGTACGTCGACAGGACGCCGCCCGGGGTACGCAGGTCGACCCGCAGCGAGCAGGCGCCGACCGGCACCGGGGGAGCGGCGAGGGGGAGCCGGGACAGCGTCACCGAGTTGTTGTCGACCGCCAGGTGGTGGCCGGGGAACTCGCGGCGCAGCCGCTCCTCGTCGTCGATGTCCCACACCTCGCCGCCCTCGTACCCGTTCAGATACTCCTGGAGCAGGTAGACGTCGGCGGGCAGGGTGTGCAGGAAGGCGTAGAACCGGTCCGGGTCGCGGCCCTGGGCCCAGTGCTGGGTGTTCCACGACACCACCCGGATGCCCGATCCGTCGTCGGTGCGCGTCGAACCGCGCCTCAGCGCACGGTAGTTGACGCCGCTCTGCGACCGGCCCGCCAGCAGGCAGCCGGCCGCGAGCACCGCACCGGGGCCGCTGCCCGCGACCGCCGACGCCACGAGCAGCGCGAGGGGCACGGCCGCGAAGAGCGGGGGCGGCAGCAGGGACACGGCGAGCCAGGGCCACCAGCGGCCGTTCAGGGCGAGGTGCGCGCCGAGGAAGACGGCCCAGAGGAGCGCGCAGAGGGTGACGAGGGCGGCGGGGGACACGGCAGGCTCACCCCTCTCCGGCGCGCGGCGCCGGAGCCACGCTCACCCAGAGGTCCTGCACCGCGTGGTCGGACAGCTTCTCGGGGGAGTCGAAGCGGTACGCGTCGGCGCGCGCGCCGTGCCCGGTGAACGCCCAGTCGGTGCGCCAGAACGGCTTCCAGCCGCCCTCCTCCCAGCTCGTCGGGTAGAGGTCGTCGCTCGCGCCCATCGCGTCGTCGAGCCGCGAGCGCATCGGGTCGAGCTCGGACATGGCCGCCGTGGTGTTGAAGTCCCCGGCCACGACGACCGGGTGGGGGTTGGCGGCCACGTCCTGTTCGAGGCCCGCGTACTGGTCCTGCCGCGGCCCGAAGCTCTGCCGCATGTGGGAGTAGAAGGCACCCGACAGGGGGCCGTCCGTCATGCTGTTCCAGACCGGCATGTGGAGGTTGTAGAACGACACCGTCCGGCCCTTGACCAGCAGATCGGTCCGCAGCACCTTGGCCTCTCGGTAGCGGGTGCCCCAGTCGGCGTCCGGCGCGAGCGAGCGGGCCGGGCCGACCGCGGGCCGGGCGACGACGGGGAAGCGGGAGAGGGTGACCAGCTCGCCGTCGGTGACGACCTGGTACCCGGGGAACTCCGCGCGCAGCCGCGCCAGATCGTCGACGGGTTCGCGGCCCCTGCGGTCGGGCGTCACGTGCTGGTACTCGTGCAGCAGATAGACATCCGCCTTCTTCGCCTTCAAGAACGCGTAGAAGTGGTCCTGGGTGCCCAGGAGCTGGTTCCACGAGTTGGTGTTCCAGGCGACGACGCGCACCGAGTCCGGGCCCGGCCGGTGCTCCGGCGACCACAGGGAGGCGATGTTGATCCCCGACTGGCCCGCGCCCAGGACCAGCGCCAGGACGACCGCGCCCGCCGTACGCCACCGGGCGGCGCCGCGCGCCAGGGGGATCAGCGCGGCCGTGAGGAGCGGGACCACGACGAAGGCGAACGGCGGTACGGCGCCGGCCAGTTCGCCGAACCAGTAGCGCCCCTCCACGAGCCACTCCACCGCCAGGCACCCCAGCCAGGCGAGCGCCGCCCCGTGCACCAGGCGTCCCGCCCGGCGCCGGGCGCCCCCGGCCGTGGGGGGCTCCGGCGCCGGCCCCTGCGGGGTATCGACGGGCGCGGTCCGCAGGTCAGACACCCCGGACCCCGACCGCCGGGCCGAGCGCCGCGCTCTGCGAGGGGCGCGGCTGCGGATCGTAGAGGTGCCGGAAGCGGGACGAGCACAGCCACTGCACGCCCGCCACCCCGATCGCCGCGAACACCGTCAGGTTCACCAGGAAGTTGACCGCCACGAAGTACCCGAGGAACAGCCGCCCCCGGTGTCTGCGCACCACCCGGTACATGTCGAGGTCGCCGAGGACCGACAGGACGAACAGGAGCCCCGGGAGCGCCCACCACACCGGGCCCCACAGCAGCGGCGCGGCCAGGGCCGCCACCGACAGCGGGGCCGCGAGGCTGGCGCCCGCGCGCGGTCCCGTCACGAAGCCGCCCTGGAGGGCGCGCCGGCTCAGGATCAGCGGCACTGCGAGACGGGCCCGGCTGAACACCTTGTCCAGGACGATCCGCACCGTGTCGTCGTGGTCGTGGCGCCCGCGCACCTCCACCGAGCTGAGCACCTTGTACCGCTCGGAGATCCGCCGGCCGTAGTCCTGGTCCTCGGTGTGGCGAAGGAGCGGGTTGAACGGGCCGACCTCGTCGAAGACCGTGCGCGGCATCGCCAGGATCGCGGTGTGCACGGTGTCGATGACGCCCTCGGACTTCAGCAGCAGGTAGTACTGCTGGAGCGAGCGGTACTCCTCGATCAGGCTGTCCCGGATCAGCGGCTCGGGCTCGTAAGTACCGCACACCGCACCGTACTTGACGCCGTCGGCGCCTCCGGCGAGCAGCGCCACCGAGCGCTCGATCGCGTCGGGGTGCATCGCCACGTCGGAGTCCAGGAACACCAGGACCTCGCCCCGGGCCAGCTCGGCCCCGAGGTTGCGGGCCACCGCGACCCCGCTGTTGGTGCCGGTGCTCACCACCCGGGCCCCCAGGGCGGCGGCGGTCGCGGCGGAGTCGTCGGTGGAGCAGTCGTCGACGACGATGATCTCGGTGCGGGGGTAGGTCTGGTTCTGCGCGGCCTGCACGCACAGGCCGATCGAGCGGCCGTAGTTGTAGTTGGGGATGATCACGGAGACCAAGGGCTGCTGGTCGCTGGGCACGGTGTTTACTCCTCGGGTCTCTTAGAACAGCACCTTGGCGAGGGAGAGGGCTCCCTGCCGCCACGGTTCGACACTGGTGACGCCCTGCCCCGTGGCGGCCGGGCTCGCGGTGCGCCGGTGCTCGCGCCACCAGGCGTAGGTGCGCAGGATCGCGTCCTGGTTGGAGTGGCGCGGACGGAAGCCGAGCTGCTCGCGGGCCCGGTCGGTGCTCACGTACGAGTCGTCGAGCAGCTTGTGCAGCAGCCGCCCGTAGACCGGCGAGAGGCCGGTGCGCTGGAGGGCGCTGAGTGCGGCGAGCGCCGGTCGCGCGGGCAGCGAGCGGACCCGTCTGCCGTGCCCGGCAGCGTCCAGGACCGCCTGGAAGTCCTCGCGGATCGTGCCGAACGCGGTGGCGCCCAGGTTGAACGTGCCGTCCGCGCGCTCGGCCGGTGCCTGCATCGCGGTGACGACCGCGTCCACCAGGTCGTCCACGTCGAACATCTGGATGCGGACGTCGCCCCTGCCGAGGACGGGGAAGTGGCGCCCCTCCTCGGCCCACTCGAAGAGCATCGCGAACAGGCCCATGCGGCCGGGTCCCAGGAACGTCTTGGGCCGCAGGATCGGCAGGCACATCTCCCGGCCCCGGAACCGTTCGGCGACCTCCTCGGCCTCCGCCTTGGCGGCGCTGTAGGTGTCGACGGGCTCGCGCGGGTACTCCTCGGGCGTGGGCACCACCTTGGGCAGCCCGTACACGGCGGTCGACGATATGTGCACGAAGCGCGGCACCGCGTTGGCCTCGGCCGCGCCAAGGACCGACTCCGTACCGCCGACGATCACCGAGCGGATCTGGTCGGCCGGATAGCTGGGCAGCGCCGCCGCGCAGTGCACGACCACGTCCGCCCCGTCCGTCGCCCGCTTCATCGCCACCGTGTCGCGGACGTCCGAGACGGTGTGGGTGAGGCGTTCGTGGCGGGTGCGCGGCGCCCTCAGGTCCACGCAGTGCACCTCGTGCCCGTCGGCGAGCAGCCGCTCCACGAGGGTCGAACCGAGCATCCCGGCACCGCCGGTCACGACTGTCCTGGCTACCACAGCGACGACACCTTCTCCTTGACGAAACGGGTGAGCAGACGCGGCAGTCCCTGCGCGAGGGTGGCGTCCAGGGACTCCAGGAAGTACTCGACCTCGTGGTCCTCGGTGATCAGCGAGGGCGCCGCCATCAGCGGGTTGTCGCCGTTGAGCGTGTAGTAGGCGTAGATGCCGTGGTCGCGGTAGAGGGCGTTGACCACCGACGAGGTGATGAGCTTGGTGCGAAAGCGCGGGTCCTTCGTCATCGCGCCCGGCACCAGCTTGGTCACCAGCTCCAGGACCTTGGGCCCCTTGTGCAGGAACACCCCGTGCAGCGCGCCCGCACCGCGCACCTCGGACACCACGTCCGGGTGCTCCTTGGCGATCCGTTCGAGGCCGGGTCCCAGGATGCGCTCGATGGCGCGGGCCCGGGCCGGATAGTCGTCCTCCACCGCGATGTTGACGGCCTCGATCGCGGTGATCGCCTCCTCGCCGAACCCGTAGTAGGTGGTGCTGGTCGACTGGAGGAGGGCGTCGGTGAGGTTGTCGTAGGCCTTGCGGAAGACCGGTTCGCGGGCGATGAACGCCGAGATGGACGACTTGCCGCCGCCGAACGACTTGGAGGTGGTGAGGATGTCGGGGACCAGGCCCTCGTAGCGCATGAAGTAGAAGAGGCTGCCGGTCTTGCCCCAGCCCGTGTAGATCTCGTCGAAGAGCAGCACGATGTCCTCGCGGGTGCACAGCTCCCGCAGCCCGCGCAGGAACTCCTCCGAGCAGACGTTCATGGTGGAGGCGCTGAGCGGTTCGATCAGGATGCAGTAGACGTCCGAATCGCCCTTGGCCGTGCGGGACTTGGCGACCTCGCGCTCGACCGCCGCCAGATCGCCGTACGGGAAGACGCCGACGCCGGGGATGCCGGGGAACTGGAAGGTGGACTGGTTCTGCCCGGTCAGGCTGCCCGAGCCGAGCAGTTTGCCGTGGAAGCTGATGTCGGCCCGCAGCACCCGCGAGCGCCGCCCGCCGTGGTACTTGTACGCCAGCTTCACCGCGCCCTCGACCGCCTCCGCACCGGAGTTGGGGAAGAACGACATGTTCAGGTCGCCGGGCAGGAGTTCGGCCAGGTTGTGGCCGAGCGCCGCGATGTAGGGCGAGAAGTAGGTCTTGTGCACCTCCATCCGGTGCTCCGCCTGGAAGCGCCGGCGGGCCTCCAGGATGCGGGGGTGGTTGTGCCCGTGGTTGAGCACCCCGACGCCGCCGGTGAAGTCCAGGACGCGGCGGCCGTCGCGCTGGAGGATGTAGGCGCCCTCGGCGCGCTCGACCAGCTCCTGGCCGAAGCCGAAGGAGGTCATGAGCGAGACCTGGCTGCGGTTGACGTGGTCCTTGTAGAGGCCGTGGACCTGCTTGGCGGTGAGCGACTCGCAGTCGTCCACGGAGTACAGCTGTGGCATGGGGATCCCTCGGTAGGGGTGCAACTGGGGCAGGAGGAAGGGGAGTTACGCGGTGGCGGCGCCAGGTCTGCCGGAGACCCGGGTCATCAGGAGCGCGGCCCCGCCGACCAGGACCTCGCTCAGGGTGCAGACCACCCGGCTCGCGACGGCCGCCGCGGCGGCGGCCTGCCAGGGCAGCACCGCGGACAGCGCCAGCATCAGGACGGCCTCGCGGGCGCCCCAGCCGTCCGGCAGGACGACCACCAGGCTCGCGGCGGCGGTGGCGAGGGCGAAGCCGCCCACGCACACCGGGAGGGCCTTGGTGGCGGGCGCGCCCAGCATCACGGCGAGCGCCCACAGGTGCAGCCCGGACACCGCCCAGGACGCGGCGGCCGAGGCCATCGCCCGGCGCATGCCGCGGTCGCTCGCGGTGGCGGTCGGCGCGGGGCGGCGGGTGAGCCTGGCGCCCAGCGCGGCAAGGGAGTTGATGAGGCCGGGGCGCACGGCGCAGGCCACCGTGACCGCGACCGGGAGCAGCAGCCACCAGGCGTCGCCGCCCAGCGTCCAGGGTGCCGCGACGGGGCCGATGGTGAGCCCGGTGAGGACCGCCGCCATCAGGTTGAGCAGGAAGACGGCCACCATCACCGGCCCCGGCACCCCCACCGCGCGGCCCATCCGCACCTGGGCGAGCACGCCCCACACCGCCCCCGGCAGGTACTTGCTGAGGAAGGAGGTGAAGAAGATCCGGGTGGCGGCGGCCCCGGACACCTTCGGGCCGAGGTCGCCCAGCAGGGTGCGCCAGGTGACCATGGACAGCAGGACGGCGCCCGCGTTGGCGGCCAGCGCGCCGAGCAGGTAGGGCACGGCTCCCGGCCGCACCACCAGGTCGGCCAGGTCGCCGATCCGGTCGTGCAGGGCGAAGCCGATGCCGGCGGCGACGGCGAGCGGGAACAGGACGGGCACGGCCCGGCGCACGAGACCGCGCGGCGCGGCCGGGGCGAGGTCGGCGGCCGTCATGACGCGGTGTGGACGACGAGCACCGAGCCGCCGACCAGGCAGGACCACACCAGTGCGTTGGACACGGTCACGCGGTCCCTGAACAGGGCGCGGGACGGGTTGCCGCCGCCGGAGTCGACCGTGATCAGCTGGAGGTAGCGGGCCAGGCCGAACAGCGCGAACGGGGCGGTGAGCATCGCGACGGCGGTCCCGTGGGAGCCGAACACGGCACTGCCCTGGACCTGGAGCACATAGCTGATCGCGGTCAACACGGCCGCGAACACCAGGAGTTGGTCGAGGAAACCGACGGTGTAGCCGCGCAGGGCCGGGCGGTGCAGGACCCCGCCCACGGTCATCTCGTGGCGCCGCTTGCCGAGGATCAGCATCAGGCACAGCGAGAAGACGCACAGCGCCAGCCAGTCCGGCACCGGCGAGGACGCGGCGAGCGCCCCCTGCACGAGTCTGAGGACGAAGCCGAGCGCGACGATGAAGACGTCGAGCAGCGGCACGTGCTTGAGGCCCCTGCTGTACGCCACGTTGAGGCCGAGGTAGGCGAGCACCGGCCACCAGGCCACGGCCGGAGTGACGCCGAGCAGCGCGCAGCCGGTGACGGCGGCGCCGAGCAGGACGACGAGCACCGCGGCGAACAGGACGGCGGTGCCCACGCCCACCCGGCCCGCGGCGATGGGGCGGTTGCGCTTCTGCGGGTGGCTGCGGTCCCGGTCCCGGTCGCTGATGTCGTTGACCAGGTAGACGAGCGCGGACGCCAGCGTGAAGGCGACGACGGCCGCGACCGCGCCGCCGAGCAGCTGGCCGGCCGGGCGCTGGGCGCCGAGCAGTCCGAACGGCACCACCACCAGGTTCTTGGACCACTGGCCGGGGCGGACGAGCGAGGTGAGGTCACGGAGGAGGCTGGGGGGCCGGGCCTGCTGGGTGCGGGCCGGCGTCTGGGCGAGCGTGGGGCCGTAAGTGGCCATGGACAGGCTCCAGTTGCTGACGGGTGGTGGCGGGGGACACCGGGCGGGGATGCGGGGCGGGGTGCGGACGCGCGTCACCTGCGGCCGGCGGCGGGCACCGGGGTGCGGCGGCGGACGGTGGGCCCGAAGTCCGGTTCGGTGAGCCAGCGCACGACACCGCGTGCGGCGCCGAGCACCAGCGCGAGGTGCAGCACGAAGTGGACGCCGGTGAACCACAGGAGGAAGCCGGGCCCCTTGGTGCGCAGCACGAAGCGGCTGAGCTCCGGGTCGGCGCAGGCGAAGACGAGGACGCACAGGGCCGGCACGAGCAGCAGCCACGGCGACAGGAGGCCGAGCAGCAGGGCGGGTGGGGCGAGGGCCGCGGCGAGCACGCCGAGCGGCCGGTTGGCGCTGAGCCCGCCCGCCCGCATCTGGCCCACGGCCGCGATGAGGAGCTGGGAGCGCCGGTACTGCTCGCGCAGCATCGGCACCAGCCGGTCGACGTCGTCGTGCCGGCCGGTCACGGCGGGCGACATGCGGATGCGGTGGCGCTCGACGAGCCGCCCGCTGTACTCGACGTCCTCGGAATCGCGGAGGTTCTCGTCGAACGGGCCGATCTCCTCGAAGACGTGCTTCCGGATGGCGCCGAGCGCGAAGAACGCGGTGCGCACCTCACCGGCGCCGCGGCGGCGCCAGAAGTGGGCGTGCAGCGCGTGGTAGCGCTCCACCGGGCCGTCGTCGAACAGTGGCTCGGGGTCGAGCACGCCGTGCACACAGCCGAGGCCGGGGTCGGCCACCAGCTCGTCGACGGCGTTCGCCACGGCGTCCGGGGCCAGCGCGGTGTCGGAGTCGAGGAAGAACAGGATCTCGCCACGGGCGGCGGCGGCGCCGAGGTTGCGCGCCGCGGACACGCCCCTGTTGTGGGGGCTCGCGATGAGGACGCACGGGAATTCCCGGGCGATGTCGCGGGAACGGTCGGTGCTCGCGTCGTCCACGACAATGACGTCGAGCGGTGCGCAGGTCTGCGCGAACACCGATTCCAGGCAGGCCCGCAACGTCTTCTCGTAATTGAAATTGGGGATGATGACGGACACGCTCGGGCGGGCCCTGGGCATGACGATTCCGTTTCTGTGCTGCTGAAGGTGGAGTGCTGGGGATTTCGGCGGTCAGAGGAGCCTGAAGTCCGTGATGTGGAAGCGGGCGAACTCCGGCGACGCGGCGAGCAGGCGCACGCAGACGTCCAGGGCCCGGGCCACGGCCTCGGTCTCGTCCGGACTCCGCAGGTAGAGGGCGAGCCGGATCGACTGCCCGATGACCAGCGCACGGGCCGGTCCCGCTTGGACACAGGTCTCGTCGACGCGGCGGAGCGTCTCGATCACCTGCGTCCTCGTCGGGGGTTCGGCACGGTCCCCGGCGCAGGCGGTCATCGAGATGCCGACGAGATAGATGGGTCAGCCCCAGGAGAATCCGTCGCCGGGGTCGCTGGTCGGGACCGCGGCGGTGGTGGATTCGGCGATGTGGTGAACCGGTGCGGCGGAATTCCCCTGCGCGGTCAGTACGAATGCGATCGTGGCGGCGACCGGAAGGAGAAGGGCCGCGATCGAACGGAACCTGGCACGCATGAGAACCACCTTTTCGTCAGGAGCTTTGTCGGAGATTTGCCAGGAGCGGATTTCCTTTGGCGAGTTCAAGATTGGCCGACGGGGGCCGGGGTGTCACCGGGAAACGGGTGGCCACAACCGCGCGGCAGGACGGTGCCACCCCGCCCGGCCGCTACGGACACCCCGGACGCCGGGCCCAGCAGGGACTTCGTCCGGGCGGGCACCAAGGTGCCAGGCACAAGGTGCCGGAGTCCGGACGGAGTTGGACAGGAGCGCCCCGGAACGCACGACGGCCACGCCCCGTGAGCGGGACGTGGCCGGTTCTGAGCGCTGGTGGTCCGGGGGTGGTCAGTCGGTCGGGCGCTTGAGGCGGGCGACGAACTTGTAGCGGTCGCCGCGGTAGACCGAGCGCACCCACTCCACGGGCTCGCCCTGGCCGTCCAGGGAGTGGCGGGACAGCATCAGCATCGGCAGGCCCACGTCGGTGCCGAGCAGGCCGGCCTCGCGCGGGGTGGCGAGCGAGGTCTCGATGGTCTCCTCGGCCTCCGCGAGATGCACGCCGTACACCTCGGCGAGCGCCGTATAGAGCGAGGTGTACTTCACCAGGGAGCGGCGCAGCGCCGGGAAGCGCTTGGCGGACAGATGGGTGGTCTCGATGGCCATCGGCTCGCCGCTCGCCAGGCGCAGCCGCTCGATGCGCAGCACGCGCCCGCCCGCGTTGATGTCGAGCAGCCCGGCGAGGGTGTCGTCCGCCGTGACGTACCCGATGTCGAGGAGCTGGGAGGTCGGCTCAAGGCCCTGGGCCCGCATGTCCTCGGTGTAGGAGGACAGTTGCAGCGGCTGGGAGACCTTGGGCTTGGCGACGAAGGTGCCCTTGCCCTGGATGCGTTCGAGGCGGCCCTCGACGACCAGTTCCTGCAGGGCCTGGCGCACGGTGGTGCGGGAGGTGTCGAACTCGGCGGCCAGCGTCCGCTCGGGCGGCACGGGGGTGCCGGGCGGCAGCGTTTCCGTCATCTCCAGCAAGTGGCGCTTGAGGCGGTAGTACTTGGGCACGCGCGCGGTGCGGGCGCCGGCGCCCGCCTCCGTCTCGCTTCCGCTGCCGTCGGCGGCCATGGTGGTCTGCCTTCCCGAGTGCTGCGCTGCTGCCGTCACCGGCTCCTCCGTCTGTCGCGGCTCACATGGTGGCACGGACCGGTCACGGGTCGTCGCCCTCCGTCAGGGTGTCGGTCCGGGAACGCGATCGACAAGCCCTTCTTATACACCGCCGCGCGGCGGACGTGCGGGGAAGTGTGCAAGTTGGTCTAAACCATTAAAGCCCAGCCCCCTCTCCGGAGGCGCTCGGGGCGGTGCCGGACGGGCGCGTGGGGCCGCTGTTGTGGGGCGTCCCGAACGGTGAGGTGTCGGTCCGATAACGGACGGTCTCAGCGTTCTTATCGACTCTTGACACCCCAATAGGTCTAGGCCAAGCTCCCGGTACTGGTCTAAACCATTAAAGACCAGAACCCAGCCCCACGGGCAGTACTCGTCGTATGTGGCATCGCGGTGGGCGGGGGGTTTCAGTCATCCCTGAGGAGAGTGGCGTGAAGCGCAAGCTCATCGCGGCAATCGGCGTCGCGGGCATCATGATCGGCGCCGCGGCATGCGGCGGCAGTGACAAGAAGGACGGCGCCGCGGGGGGCGACGCCAAGGAGCTGACCGTCTGGCTGACGGTCGACGCCCAGAAGAACTGGCCCGAGCTGGTGAAGGCGGCGGACGACGCGATCGTCGCCAAGCACCCGGGTCTGAAGATCAACCACGAGTACTACGGCTGGCCGGACAAGAACGCCAAGCTCGACGCCGTCCTCGCCACCGACAAGGCGCCGGACGTCGTGGAGATGGGCAACACCGAGATGCTCGCCTACTCGGTCAAGGGCGCCTTCGCCGAGGTCGACGCCTCGAAGTTCGACAACTCCGCCGCCTGGCTCGACGGCCTCAAGGCCTCGGTCACGTACAACGGCAAGACCTACGGCGTCCCCTACTACGCCGGTGGCCGCACGGCGACCTGGCGCAAGGACATCGCCACGGACGCGGGCATCACCGCGACGCCGAAGACCTACGCCGAGCTGACCGCCGACCTGGACAAGATCCAGGCCAAGCAGGGCGACAAGTTTAGTGCCTGGTACCAGCCCACCCGTGACTGGTACGCGGCCATGTCCTTCGTCTACGACGCCGGCGGCTCCATCGCCAAGCAGGACGGCGACAAGTTCAAGGCCAACCTGTCCTCGCCGGAGTCCATCAAGGGCCTCACCGAGTTCAAGAACGTCGTCGACAAGTACATGAAGGGCGACAAGACCAAGGACGAGGCGGACCGCCCGATCGTCTACGGCCAGGGCAAGTCCGCCCTCGTCTTCAGCCCGGCCTGGGAGGGCGCCAACGCCGCCCTGCCGGAGAACGACAAGGTCGGCAAGCTCGCCGACAAGATCGAGAGCTTCGTGATGCCGGCCCCGTCGGGCAAGGCCATGCCGGTCTTCCTCGGCGGCTCGGACCTCGCGGTCCCGGTCAAGTCCAAGGCGCAGGGCCTCGCCGCCGAGTGGATCAACGCGTTCACCGGCACCCAGGGCCAGAAGGGCCTGATCGCCAAGGGCAACCTGCCCAACAACAAGACGGACCTCGCACCGCTGAAGTCGGACCCGAAGACGGCCGTGCCGGCCACCGCGGCCGAGTCCAGCTGGTTCGTCCCGATGGCGCCGGGCTGGGGCCAGGTCGAGAAGGCCAAGACCCTCCAGGACATGCTCCAGGCCATCGGCACCGGTAAGAAGACGGTCGAGGCCGCCGCGAAGGACGCGGACGCCGCGATCGACAAGGTCATCAACACCAAGTGACCTTTGGGCAGGGCCCCGTCACGTGACGGGGCCCTGCCTGGCCAGTTCCAGAGAGGGATCACCAGGAGCGCGCGATGAGTGCCGCAGAGACAACCACCGCCAAGGTGCCGCCGGCGCGGCGCGACCCACTACCGGGTGCTGGATCCGGTCAGCCCGGCAGGCCGGGGAAGAAGCGTGGCACGGGCGGGGGAGCGGCGGTGCCCTGGGCACTGCTCGCGCCCTGTCTGATCGTCCTCGCCATCGTCCTCGGCTATCCGCTGGTCCGGCTGGTCACCCTGTCCTTCGAGAAGTTCGGGCAGCCGCAGCTGTGGGGCTTCCAGGCCGCCGAGTCCGTCGGCCTCGACAACTTCACCAACGTCCTCGGCGACTCCGAGTTCTGGGACGTCGTGGTGCGCACCATCGTCTTCGCCGCCTCCGCGGTCGTCCTGACCATGGTCATCGGCATGCTCATAGCCCTGCTGCTCCAGCGGGTCTCGGGCTGGGTCAAGACGCTCATCAACATCGCCCTGGTGGCGAGTTGGGGCATGCCCATCGTCGTCGCGATCACCATCTTCAAGTGGATGTTCGACAGCGACTACGGCGTACTGAACTGGCTGCTCAGCCAGTTGCCCGGGGTCGACGTCACCGGGCACAACTGGTTCATCGACAGCACCCAGGGCCTCGCCGTCATCATGCTGCTGGTGGTCTGGGGCGCGGTGCCCTTCGTGGTCATCACCCTCAGCGCCGGCCTGACCCAGGTGCCCAAGGAACTCGAAGAGGCCGCGCGGCTCGACGGCGCCGGCTCCTGGGGCGTGTTCCGGCACGTCACCCTGCCGATCCTCAAGCCCATCATCGTGATGCTGGCGACGCTCTCGGTGATCTGGGACATGGGCGTCTTCCCGCAGGTCTTCGTGATGCGCGGCGGCCACCCCGAACCGGAGTACCAGCTCCTCACCACGTACTCCTACGACAAGGCCTTCGTCGTCAACGACTACTCCCAGGGTTCCGCGATCGCCCTGCTCACCGTGCTCCTGCTGCTCGGTGTGATCGCGGTGTACATGCGCCAGATGCTCAAGATCGGGGACGTCGAGTGAGCACCGCGATCGCAAAGGACGGAGTGACGATGGCTGCCTCGACCGCCGCGGCACCCGGCGCCACGCGCGCCAAGCCCACCCGCAGGAAGACCAGGGCCGGCTGGAACCTGCTCGGTCTGCTGGTCTTCGTCACCGCGGGCTTCCCGGTCTACTGGATGCTGAACACCGCGTTCAAGCCGGCCAAGGACGCGATCGACCCCGATCCGCACCTGTTCCCCACGCACGTCACGCTCGACAACTTCAAGCGGGCGCTCCAGATCGGCGACTTCTGGGGTTCGATCGGCCGGTCCCTGACCGTCTCGCTCGTCGTGGTGGTGATCGGCATCGCGGTCGGTCTGCTCGCGGCGCTCGCCATCTCGCGGTTCGCCTTCCGCGGCCGCAAGATCGTCATCGTCGGCATCCTCGCGGTCCAGATGGTGCCGCTGGTCGCCATGATCATCCCGGTCTTCCTGCTCCTGAACGACCTCGGTCAGTACGACAAGCTCACGGGCCTGATCATCACGTACCTGACCTTCATCCTCCCCTTCACGGTGTGGACGCTGCGCGGTTTCATCGTCAACGTCCCCAAGGAGCTGGAGGAGGCGGCCATGGTCGACGGGTGCACCCGCACCGGCGCCTTCATCCGCGTGGTCTTCCCGCTCCTCGCCCCCGGCATGGTGGCCACCTCGGTCTACGGTTTCATCCAGGCCTGGAACGAGTACCTCTACGCCCTGATGCTGATGAGCCAGAACCACCAGACGGCCACCGTCTGGCTGTCCAACTTCACCACGCAGCACGGCACCGAGTACGCCCCGATGATGGCCGGATCGACCATGATGGCCGTCCCCATCGTGATTCTCTTCCTCCTCGTCCAGCGCAAGATGGCCGCGGGTCTGACGGCCGGCGCAGTGAAGGGATAACCCTGCCCATGACGACTATGACCACGGGTTCCGGCACACTGACCCGCGACGCCCTCGCCGTCCTCCAGCCCGGGTTCGTCGGCACCACCGCGCCGGACTGGCTGCTCCGCCGGATCGGCGAAGGCCTCGCCTCCGTCGGCCTGTTCGGGCGCAACATCGTCTCCGCGCCCCAAGTGGCCGCGCTGACCGCCCAGTTGAGGGCCGAGCGGGACGACGTCCTGGTGGCCATCGACGAGGAGGGCGGTGACGTCACCCGCATAGAGGTGCGCACCGGTTCCTCCTTCCCCGGCAATCTGGCGCTCGGCGCGGTCGACGACCTGGAGCTGACCCGCGCGGTCGCCCACGAGCTGGGCCGCCGCCTCGCCGAGTGCGGCGTCAACCTGAACTGGGCGCCGTCCGCCGACGTCAACTCCAACCCGGACAACCCGATCATCGGCGTACGGGCCTTCGGGGCGGACACCGAACTGGTGGCCCGGCACACCGCCGCCTACATCGAGGGCCTCCAGGCGGCCGGTGTCGCCGCCTGCACCAAGCACTTCCCCGGCCACGGCGACACCAACGTCGACTCGCACCACGCGATGCCCCGCATCGACGTCGACCTCGACACGCTGCACCGGCGCGAGCTGGTGCCTTTCCGCGCCGCCATAGCCGCCGGTTCCAAGTCGGTCATGAGCGCGCACATCCTTCTTCCCGCGCTCGACCCCGCACGTCCCGCCACGCTCAGCCCGCGCATCCTCACCGGACTGCTGCGCGAGGAGCTCGGCTACGACGGGCTGATCGTCTCGGACGCGGTGGAGATGCAGGCCATCGCCGGAACGGTCGGCATCGAGCGGGGATCCGTCCTCGCGATCGCGGCGGGCGCCGACGCCCTGTGCGTCGGCGGCGGCCTGTCCGACGAGGGCACCGTACTGCGACTGCGCGACGCGCTGGTCCAAGCGGTACGGGACGGCGAGCTGGCCGAGGAACGCCTGGCCGACGCCGCCGCGCGCGTGCGCGCGCTGGCGGCGTGGACCGGCGCGGCCAGGGGGGACAGGACGGCGCCGGGCGCGGCGGTGCAGGAGGGGACCGCGCCCGGCACCGGCGGCGACATCGGTCTGGTGGCCGCGCGCCGCGCCGCCAGGGTCACCGCGTCGCCGTCGTGGCGCCCGCTGGAGCGGGCCGCGTACGTGGCCACGTTCACGCCCGTGATGAACATCGCGGTGAGCAGCGAGACGCCCTGGAGCATCGGCGCCGAACTCGCCGAGCTGCTGCCCGGCACCGAGAGCGGCACCTTCGGCACGGACAGCGGCGCCGCGGACGTGCTCGCGGCCGCGGGGGAGCGCCGGATCGTCGCCGTCGTGCGCGACGAGCACCGTCACCCGTGGATGGCGGCGGCGCTCGACGCCCTCCTCGCGGCCCGCCCGGACACGGTCGTGGTCGAGATGGGCGTGCCGCGGGCCGCTCCGCGCGGCGCCCTGCACATCGCCACGCACGGCGCGGCCCGGGTGTGCGGACGCGCGGCGGCGGAGGCCATCGCGGGAAGCTGACGCGCTCCGGCGCGGCGAGAAGCAGTGGCGGGGGGGGGGGGGGGGGGGGGGGCCCCCCCCCCCGCGGGCGCGGGGGGGGGGGGGGCGGGCGGGGGGGCGGCGGCGGGCCCCCCCCCCCCGGCCGGCCCCCCCCCCCCGGCGGGGGGCCGGGGGCCGGGCCCCCCCCCCCCCCCCCCCCCCCCCCCCCCCCCACGTTTGCATGTGCGGGTCCTGCCAAGGGTGCGTGGAGGAGATGTACGAACGGGCCGACTTCGGCTGTCCGGGAGGGCCGACTTGTCCCCGCGGCCCGGAACGGGGAACTCCGCCGGTGCTGTCCGCGCGCCGTCAACTGGGTCTCGCGGGGCTCTACTTGACAGTACGTATCCCCTGTGTGTCCGGTGCGTGAACCAGCCCGAATTGTGCCCGGCAGGGCCCCAACTTGGGGGTTGACACCGTAAGTTGGTCTAGTCCACCTTGGAAGTACGCAAGATCGGTGCAGGTATCCTCGGGTCGCGAGTGGTGCCGCATGCAAGGAGGTAACGACCCCGGCCCAGCTTCGTGGAGACCCGCCGTCTCCACCGGGTGACCGGCCGGCGCGACGGTGCGCCGGGCCCGCCAACACCGGTCGCCCCACGCCTGTTTGCCCTCGCAACGCCCGGCCGTGAACCGGTTCGGGCGCGGCCCTGCCGAGGGCACCCCGCATCGCCCGGCACCCGCACATCCCCGGCCCCGGACGGCCGCCAGGTGCACGCCGGACGCGAGCACACCCGTACGCCGAAGCCGTTTCGCCGCAGCGCGCCGCGCCGCCGACCGTGACCTCACCCGGTCCGCGCGGACCGGTGCCGCTGCCCCGTCCCGCCGGCCCCCGCCGCCCGGCACCGCCGTCCGGGCCGCCCTCCCGCGCCGACCGGGAGCGCGGGGACGACACAAGACACCGCCCATCCGACCCCTGGAGTGACCCCATGCCGGGCCCCGACCGCTATCTCTACCGTGCCGCATCCGACGTCCCCTACTTCAGCTCGGACGGCGGCGAGACCTACCTCGCGCGCACCCCGCTGCGGGACATCGAGAAGTCCCGTCCGCTGCGCGTGCTGTCCGACGAGGACTTCGCGTTCTGGCAGACGTACGGCTACGTCGTGGTGAAGGAGGCCATCCCGGCCGAGGCCGCCCGGCGGCTGCTCGACTTCACCTGGGACTTCCAGGGCCTGGACCCGGAGCGGCCCGAGACCTGGTACCGCGACGACCGGGAGTTCGCCACCGAGCTCGAACAGCACCTGCACGTCTACGGGTTCGTCGAGGCCTACCACCACCAGCTCCTGTGGGACAGCCGTCAGTCGCAGCGGGTCTACGACGCGTTCGCCGACGTATGGGACTGCGAGGAGCTGTGGGTCACCCTCGACCGGCTCAACCTGAACCCGCCCAACGTCCGGGACCGCGACCGCGCCCTGATAGAACCCACCGACAAGGGCTTCGACATCGAGCTGCACTGGGACGTCGACACCACGCTCGGCGTGCTGCCGCAGCGCGTCCAGGGCATCATCGCGCTCAACGACACCCAGGACGACCACGGCGGCTTCCAGTGCTCGCCCGAACTCTTCCGCCGCTTCGACGAGTGGCGGATCGGACAGCCCGCCGACCGCGACCCGATCCGGCCCAACACCGACCGCGCCGAGTTCCCGGTCGTGCGGCCCGAGCTGAAGGCCGGCGACCTGCTGATCTGGAACGGCCTCCTCGCGCACGGCGTGGCCCGCAACACCTCTGACAACGGTGTCCGCGCGGTGCAGTACCTCTCGATGATGCCCGCCCTGGAATCGGACCACGAGGTGCGCAAGTCCCGCGTCGAGTCCTGGCGCAGCCTCAGCACCCCCGACTGGAACAAGACCCTGGTCGGCGACGCCCGCAGACACGAGTCCCTGCGGTATCCCACCGCCACCCTCAACGACCTCGGCGCCAAGCTGCTCGGCCTCGAATCCTGGCACGGGCGGGACGCGGCGGAACAGCGCGCGCACCAGCACGCCGAGCGGCCCACCGGAGAGCAGTGATGCGCGCGATCTGCCTGACCCTGCCCACGAACCGGCCCTGCGCCGGCACGATCACGGCGCTCGGCCAGGAGGCCGCGTACGCCGCCGAGCACTTCGGTGTCGAGGTGCACCTGCTGGTCCTGGACTCCTGCGACGAGCCCGTACGCGCCGAACACGCCGCGGCCCTGGGCCGGTTGAGCCCCCGGCCCGACGTCGTCGTGCACCACCTGGACGAGGCGGCCCAGCGCGATTTCCTCCAGCGCGTGATCGAGCGCTCGGGCGTCCCCAAGCCCGATCTGATGCTCGATCTCATGCTGCCCGCCGAGGTCTCCTACGGGGCGTGCACCAACCGCGCCTTCCTGATCGCGAGCGCGCTCGGCTGTGACTCCGTCCACCGCCGGGACTCCGACAGCGACTACCAGCTCCTGGACGGCGATCCCGTCTACCCCGTCCACCACGAGCTGCTCTCGCTCGGCAAGCGGGCCGTGGACGCCGTACCGCACGTCACCCGCACCCTGCTCGACCCGGCCGACGTCTACAAGCCCGTCGCCATGGTCGGCAGCTCCTTCGTGGGGGAACTCTCGGTGGACATCGGCGAGATCCGCGATCTCGACCCGGCCGTCTATTACGAGGTGGTCGGCCTGTGGGCCGAGGCCGGGGCATCCGAACAGGAACGGCGCGAGCTGGTCGACGAGTCGTTCGTCGGAGCCGGCACCGAGCCCTTCACCCACGACGAGTCGACGCTGGGCGAACCCGACATCTGGCGGGTCGACATGTGCAACATCGGCCTTGACCACGAGGTCTACGAACGCGTGCCCCTGCCGCCCGCCACCCGCACCATAGGCAGCGACTACTTCCTGCTGCACCTGGTGCGCGACGCGACACTGCCCGGCGTGGTCCACAACCGCAACATCGTGAACTACTACACCCCCGAGCGCCGGACCGGCGCCGGCTTCACCGCCTACCAGCTGCGGTTCACCAAGTTCCTCCTGTCGATGCTCTACCTCTACCCCGTCTACACGGCGATGGAGAAGGCGCGCGGAGCGCTGCTCGACGAGCACCACCACGTGCGGGCCGCCGCCATCGCCGAGCTCGTCGCCGCGGCCGCGGGCACCGACCGCACCGAGAACGTCCGCAGACTCGACGTGCTCGACCGCTCCTACCGTCAACTGGGCGGCAAATACGCCGAGTTCGCGGATCACCTGGTGCCGCTGCGTGAGCGGCTGCTCGACGAGGCGCAGGCCGACACCGAGGAGTTCGCCCTGCTCATCGAGGCCTGGGGCCCCCTCGTCGCGGCCGCCAGGTCCGAGAGCCCGGACCGGGGTGCCGACCATGCCTGAGAGCGCGGCCCTGCGAGCGGCGCTCGCCGCCACCACCGACGATCGGATCCTCTTCGACCTCGACGGGATCGAGGCCCAGTACGCGTCGCTGCTCGCCGAACTGCCCCGCGTCGCGGTCCGCTTCGCCATGAAGGCGTGCCCGGTCGGCGAGGTGCTCGACCTCCTGGCCCGCCGGGGCGCCGGCTTCGACGCGGCGAGCCCGCGCGAGATCGAGCAGGCCATCGCGACGGGCGTGCCCCTGGAGCGGATCCACTACGGCAACACGATCAAGTCGGACGAGAACATCGCCGAGGCCCACCGCATGGGCATCCGCGACTTCGCGACCGACAGCGTCGAGGACGTCCTGGCCATCGCCCGGCACGCCCCCGGATCACGGGTGTTCTGCCGCCTCGCCACCAGCGGCGAAGGCGCCCTGTGGGGTCTCAGCCAGAAGTTCGGCTGCTCGGCCGGCGAGGCGGTGCGCGTCCTGGAGGCAGCGCGGGACGCGGGCCTCGTCCCGTCCGGCCTGTCCGTGCACGTCGGTTCGCAGCAGATGACGTCACAGGCCTGGCGGAGCGCCCTGGACGACCTCGAAGACCTCCTGGTGGTCCTGGATGGCCGCGGCATCCGGCCCGACCGGATCAACCTCGGCGGCGGCCTGCCCGCGCTCGGCTGCCTCGACAAGCGGGGGCGTCCCCTCGACCCGCCGCTGGACAAGATGTTCGCGGTGCTCCGCGAGGGCATGGAACGCCTGGAGGCGCGGGCCGGGCGAGCGCTGGAGTTCCTGATGGAGCCCGGCCGCCATCTGGTCGCCGACCACGGCGCCATCCGCGCCCGGGTGTCCCGCCTGACGTCCCGGCGCCGGCCCGACGGCGACGTCCGGCACTGGCTCTATCTGACCTGCGGCAAGTTCAACGGCCTGTACGAGATGGACGAGTTGCAGTACCGCCTGGAATTCCCGGGCCACCCGGCCGCCGACACCGTACCGGCCGTGATCGCCGGACCCACCTGCGACAGCGACGACGCCTACGACCACGAGCTGGGACGCGTCCCGGTCCCCGCCGCGGTGGTCTCCGGCGACCCGGTCTGGGTCCGCTCCTGCGGCGCGTACGCCGTCGGCTACACCACCCAGGGCTTCAACGGCTTCGACCCGCTGCCGTACACCTGCATCGGAGGTTCGAGGTAGATGACCCCGCCGGACACCGGGCTCCTCCCGGACGCCCGCTCGGCCGCCGACGTCCTGGTGCGCCCGCTCGCCGAGCGCGACTGGGACGCCATCGTGGCCCTGGAGGCGCGCGCCTACGCCGCGGACGGACTCTCGGAGGGTCGCGAGGCCCTCAAGTCCCGCTACCACCAGGGCACTTGCTTCGTCCTGGACGATGCCGAAGGCCGGCTCGGGGGCTACCTCCTCGCCCTGCCCTACCCGCCCTTCGCCAGCCCCGACCTGAGCCGCGCCGAGCGGGCGGAACAAGGAGCGGAGCACTCCGCCCGCAACCTGCACGCGCACGACCTGGTCATCGCCGAGCACCTGCGCGGCCGGGGTCTGGGCCCCCGGTTGCTCACTCATCTCCTGCACACGGCAGAGGAGTTGGCGTATGAGCGCATCTCCCTGGTGGCCGTGCGGGGCGCCCACGTGCTGTGGGCGGAACTCGGCTACCGCGCGCACCCCGAGGTCGAACTGCCGTCGAGCTACGGCGCGAACGCGGTGTACATGTCCATGGAAGTAGGCTGAATTCGCATGTATCGCGTCCGCGATGACTTCCGCAGATCGCAGCTGGCGATCGCGGCACTGTTCTGCTGTCTCGGGTTCCAGTACGCCACCTGGGTCTCCCGGATCCCCGCCCTGAAGACCAGGCTCGACCTGTCCGAGGCGGAACTCGGGCTGCTGCTCATGGTGTGCGGGGCGGGTGCGGCGCTGTCCTTCCCGCTGGTGGCGGTCCTGACCAGGCGGCTCGGCTCGCGGCGCCTCGCGATCCTGTCGGCGCTCGCCCTCGGTCTCGTCCTGCTCGCCCTCTCGGTCACGCCGAACTATCCGGTCACGCTGCTGGTCGCCGCGTGCGACGGGGTGGCGGTCGGCTGTCTGAACGTGGCGATGAACGCGCAGGCGGCGGCGCTCGAAGTCACCTACGGGCGGACCACCATGGCGAAGATGCACGCCACCTTCAGCGCGGGCTCCCTGCTCGCCGCCCTGCTCGCCTCCGGCGTGACCTCCCTGACCACCGCCCTCCCGGCCCACTTCGGCACGGCCACGGTGCTGCTGGCGCTGCTGGTCCTGGGCGCGCGGGGCGGCCTCCTGCCGGAATCCGGGGACGCCGCCGACGCTGCGGGCCCGGCCGAACCCGCCGCTGCGAAGAAGCGCCGGGGCCTGACCCTGCCCACCCGCGTGACGATCTGGATGGGGCTCGCGATGGCCTTCGGCACCGTGACCGAAGGGGCCATGAACGACTGGTCGGCGCTGTACCTGAAGGACTCGGCGGGGGCGTCGGCCTCGCTCGCGCCGCTGGGCATCGCCGTCGTCTCGGTGATGATGGTGCTGGCCCGGCTCTTCGCCGACGGCTGGCGCACGAAGTGGGGGGACGCGCGGATCGTGCGGGCCGGCAGCGCGGTGGCGGGCACGGGGCTCGCGCTGGCCCTCCTCGTCGGCGGCGTGGTCCCGGCGCTGCTGGGGTTCGCCTGCGTCGGGCTCGGCATCGCGGCGGTGACGCCCTGCGTGTACGTGGCCGCCGCCCGCCAGGGCTCGGACGCGCTCGCGCTGGTGGCGGCGATGGGGACGACGGGGTTGCTGGCGGGGCCGGGGGTGATCGGGTTCGTGGCGAACGGGACGAGCTTGGTGTGGGGGATGGGGGTGGTTGCGGTGACGGCGCTGGCGGTGTCCGCCTGCAGCACCCGGATCCACTTCCCCACCCCGGCCCCGACCCCTGCCCCTGTCCCGACCCCGGCCGAGGGGTAACCCCGCCCCGGGCGCGCATTTTGTCTGCGGGTGGTGGGGGCTGGTCGCGCAGTTCCCCGCGCCCCTTGCTTTCCGTGCGGACCGTGCTGGGTTGCTCGCGCAGTTCCCCGCGCCCCTGGGGGGTGAAGGTGGACCCGACGCGAGGGTTCAGCGCCCCGAAGGGGCGCGGGGAACTGCGCGAGCAGCCACGCACGGTCCGCGGCCAAAGGTGCTTGGGGGCGCGGGGAACTGCGCGACCAGCCGCGCACGGGCCGGGGCAGGGGAGAGCCCCCTCGGGGGTGGGGCCGAGGGGGCTGGGCTCCCAGGGGCTAGACCGAGGGGGCTGGGCCCCAGGGGCTAGAGGCCCTGCCAAGTGGGCTTGTTGGTGAAGGTGTGCCGGAAGTACGGCGCAAGCTTCAGCTTGGAGGCGGCCGCCTCGTCGACGACGACCGTCGCATGCCGGTGGAGCTGAAGCGCCGACGCCGGCACCACCGCCGCCACGGGCCCCTCCACGGTCTGCGCCACCGCCTCCGCCTTCCCCTCACCCGTCGCGAGCAGCACCAGGTGCCGGGCCTCCAGGATCGTCCCGATGCCCTGGGTGATCACGTGGTGCGGAACCTGGTCGATGTCGTCGTCGAAGAAGCGCGCGTTGTCGACCCGCGTCTGCTCGGTCAGCGTCTTGATCCGGGTCCGCGAGGCGAGCGAGGAGCAGGGCTCGTTGAACCCGATGTGCCCGTCCGTGCCGATGCCCAGGATCTGGAGGTCCACCCCGCCGGCCGAGGCCAGCGCCAGGTCGTACGCCTCGCACGCGCCCTGGACGTCCTCGGCCGAGCCGTCGGGCCCGATGAAGGAGTCCGCCCCGAGCCCGAGCGGCTCGACGACCTGGCGGATGACGGTGGCCCGGTAGGACTCGGGATGCCCGGCGGGCAGCCCCACGTACTCGTCGAGCTGGCACACGCGGGCCCGCGAGACGTCCACCTCGCCGGCGGTCACCTTCGCGGTCAGCGCGTCATAGATCGGGATGGGCGTCGAGCCGGTGGCCACGCCGAGCAGCGCGTCCGGCTTGCGGCGCCACAGCGCGGCGATCGACTCGGCGATGAGCTCGCCGCCTGCCTTGGCGTCCGGGACGATGACAACTTCCACGTGGGCCTGCCGATCTGGAGACGTGAAAAACGGGTGTGGTATAGACCAATCTAGCAGAGTGCGGGCCCCTCGGACCGGTGAAGCCGACCGCTCCCATGGTCGACCGGCCGGGTTGCTGGAACGCATACGGAGACGGCCATTCGGGGGCGGGGGACATGACGCGGGGCGACCCGGGCCCGCACGGGCGCACCGCCCGCGCGGGAATCCGACGCGGCGGCCCGAAGGGTTGCGCCCCCGGGGCCGGCAGGGAATATTGCGGGGTGCAGATGGATGGACATGCAAGAATGGTCTAGTCCACAATGAAACAACACTGAGCTTCCGCCCACCCCGCACAGGCGGGCGGAACCGAGGCCCCGGCGCTCTCTGCCCTGACTGCGCCGTGACCTCCCTTTGAAGGCCGGGGGGACCGCACACCCGCCGGCCGGCAACCGGGCTGCGGTGCCCGGACGGGCTGAGGGTCCCGTCCTGGCGCCGCGGCCCGCAGTCCTTCCCGGGCCGGGTCGCGGGTACGCTCACAGCGTGCCCTCCATGAACGACCTCGTACGCCAGCACACCGCTCTGAGTGAGTCCGACCTCGAGTGGCTCCATCTGCTGGTCTCGGAGTGGCAACTGCTCTCCGACCTGTCCTTCGCCGACCTGGTCCTGTGGGTGCCCACCCTGGACGGCACGCGCTACGTGTCGGTCGCGCAGATGCGCCCCAACACCGGCCCCACCTCCTACCAGGACGACATGGTGGGCCACCTCGTGCCGCGCGGCCGGCGCCCGCTGCTGGACGCCGCGCTCGACGAGGGCCGCATCGTGCGCGAGGGCGACCCGGAGTGGCGCGAGGAGGTGCCGGTCCGCGTCGAGTCGATCCCGGTCCGCCGCGAGGGGCGCGTCCTCGGCGTCATCGCCCGCAACACCAACCTGCTCACCGTGCGCACACCCTCGCGCCTTGAGCTGACCTACCTCCAGTCCGCGTCCGACCTCGCCCAGATGATCGCCGCGGGCTCCTTCCCCTTCCCGGGCCAGCAGGTCGACATGGACGCCTCGCCGCGCGCCGGTGACGGCCTGATCAGGCTGGACGCGGACGGCATCGTGCAGTACGCCTCGCCCAACGCGCTCTCCGCCTACCACCGCCTCGGCCTCGCCTCCGACCTGGTCGGACAGCACCTGGGGCAGCTGACCTCCGACCTCGCCCCGGCCCGCGGCCCGGTGGACGAGGCCATCGTGAAGCTCGCCAGCGGCTACGCGCCGAGGGAGGCCGAGGTCGAGGGCAACGACGGCGTGATCCAACTGCGCGCCATCCCGCTGAAGCCGAAGGGGCCGCGCATCGGTTCCCTCGTGCTCCTGCGCGACGTGACCGAACTGCGGCGCCGCGAGCGGGAGTTGATCACCAAGGACGCCACCATCCGGGAGATCCACCACCGGGTGAAGAACAACCTCCAGACGGTGGCCGCGCTGCTCCGCCTCCAGGCCCGCCGGATGGACTCCGACCAGGGCCGCGAGGCGCTCAACGAGGCGGTGCGGCGCGTCGGTTCGATCGCGATCGTGCACGAGACGCTGTCCCAGAACCTGGACGAGCGCGTCCAGTTCGACGAGATCGCCGACCGGGTGCTCGCCATGGTGGCCGAGATCTCGCCCGGCAAGGTCAACTGCCGCCGCACCGGCCGCTTCGGGATACTCGACGCCGAGGTGGCCACCCCGCTGTCCATGGTCCTGACCGAGGTGCTGCAGAACGCCCTTGAGCACGCGTTCGCACCGGGGGAGCAGGGGTCGGTGGAGGTCGCGGCGCTGCGCGGCGGCACCCGCGAGGACGCCCGGCTGCTGATCACGGTGCGGGACGACGGCCGCGGGCTGCCCGAGGGATTCGACGCCCAGCGCACCGGCAACCTGGGTCTCCAGATCGTACGGACGCTGGTGGAGGGCGAGTTGGGCGGAAGCTTCGACATGGTGCCGGCCGCCGAGCGCGGCACCAAGGTCGTCCTCGACATCCCGGTGGGTCCCGACAAGTAGGGCCGGTAAGCGAGTAGGGCACAGCAGCGAGCCCCGAACCGGAAGAACCGGTTCGGGGCTCGAATGCTGTGGGTTACTGCTGCGCGCTGCGGCTCGGGGGGCGGTGAGTGCGTACGCTCTGTACGCGCCGCGCGGGGCTAAGGCAGGAAGTGGTGGCTCAGGCGGTCGCGTTGCGCGCCCGGTTGCGAGCGGCACGGCGCTTCATCGCGCGGCGCTCGTCCTCGCTGAGGCCACCCCAGACGCCGGAGTCCTGGCCGGACTCGAGCGCCCACTGCAGGCACTGCTCCATGACGGGGCAGCGGCGGCAGACGGCCTTGGCTTCCTCGATCTGCAGCAGCGCAGGACCGGTGTTGCCGATGGGGAAGAACAGCTCGGGGTCTTCCTCACGACAAACGGCGTTGTGACGCCAGTCCATGGCTGCTACCTCTCTTGGTGTTGCGTGCAAAGGGTGCTTGTGAATGTGAACGCTTTCACGAATCCCTCAACAAGGGAAGGGCCATCTTCCAGTTGGACTGGTGGTGGTCCGAGTTTGAGGAGGGGTTCTGGCTTTCAGTGGAGGCTGGTGTTGCGGGCCGTCCCGATCGCCATGTAGAGATTCGCAAACCTCGGCGGCGGATACAACCCCTTCAGGAAAGTTTTTTTGGATTCCTCGGTGTCGACTGGGTCACAGTCGTACTTCCATGGGGTGGATGCCAGCCTAAACGTTCGAGTGAAAGGACTTTGGGCCCTTCCACTCACACAATCACACGCAGTGCACGGCGTACGCCTGTGAACGCGACGCTCGTGCGCAGGCCCAGGTGGTCGCCGTCCATCTGGAAGGGGAGCGGAGCCTTGGAATGCAAGGTGAACTCCGTCAGGTCGTGCAGTGATACGGCGTGCTTGCCGTGCGGACCCCGCTCCGGCGTGGAAGTGAGCAGCTGGGTCGCGTAACGCGTCGCCGACGGCGTGGTCATCCGGGTCAGCGCCAGGACGTCCAGGGCGGCCTCGAAGGAGGCGTCGGGGGAGGCGTACAGCGGACGATTGCCCAGGTAGGTGTAGGGGGAGGTGTTGCAGACTATCGACAGGACGAGGTCCTCGACGGGGTCGGCGCCGGGCCGCTCCAGGGTGATCTGGCCGTGTCTGCGGTGGGGCTCCCCGAAGAACTGACGGGCCACCTGGCGCAAATAGAGCGCGTGCGTCGAGCGCTTTCCGCGCTCCCTCTGCTGTTCGACCCGGCCGACCACACCCGCGTCGAATCCGAACCCGGCACAGAAAGTGAACCAGCGTTCCGGTACGCCCTCGTCGACGCTCCCGGGGACTCCGGAGGCGAGACCGAGGCTCACCGTGCGGCTGCGCCGCTCGCGCAACGCGTCGAGAATCACACCGGTCGACTCCACCGCGTCGTTGGGCAGCCCCAGCGCGCGGGCGAACACATTGGTGGAACCGCCGGGGACCACCGCGAATTCCGGGAGCTTCTCGCTCGGCCCGTTGTGCAGCAGACCGTTCACGACCTCGTTGACCGTGCCGTCGCCGCCGAGCGCCACCACCAGGTCGATGTCACTGCTCTCGGCGGCCCTGCGCCCCAGGTCCTTGGCGTGCCCGCGGTACTCGGTGGTCACCGCCTCCAGCTTCATCTCGCTGGCGAGCGCGTGGATGAGGACGTCACGCGTGCGCGCACTGGTGGTGGTAGCCGCCGGATTGACCACGAGAAGTGCACGCATGGGCGCCAGACTACCTACCGGGGGGTACCGGGGCGCACCTGGGCCGGACCGGCCGCCCCGGGGCGGGCCCCGCCGCCCGGGCTACCCTGGCCGGGTGAGTACTGAGCAGACCCCCGAAGCCCCCGCCGCACCGCGCCCCGGCCGGCTGACCGCCGCGGCGGCGCTGTCCGCGCTGGAAGGGCTCGCCCTGGTCGCCGGTGGCCTCTACATGCTCGTGATGGGCCTGACCGGCAAGCCCGACCGGCCCACCCAGGCCGAGACGGGCGGACTGACCCTGATGGTCCTCGGCCTGATCCCGCTGATCGCCGCCCGCGGCCTCCTCGGCCGGCGCCGCTGGAGCCGGGGCCCCGCAATGATCACCCAGATCATGGCGCTGCCGGTCGCCTGGATGTTCCTCAACTCCGACGGCGCCCCCTGGATCCCGGCGGGCATCGCGCTCGCCGCGGTGGCGATCACCGGGCTCGTCCTCCTGGTGAACCCCGCCACCACCGAGGCGCTGGGCATCCGCGGGCCGGTCCGCGACGCGTGAACGAAAGGGTCCGGAGGCACCGCCTCCGGACCCGTCCCGCCCACGACGTCTCCCGGCCTACTCCTCGACGAGGAGCTTCTCGCGCAGCTGGGCCAGCGTGCGGGCCAGCAGCCGCGAGACGTGCATCTGCGAGATGCCGACCTCCTGGGCGATCTGCGACTGGGTCATGTTCCCGAAGAACCGCAGCAGCAGGATCCGCTTCTCGCGCGGCGGAAGGTCTTCGAGCAGCGGCTTGAGCGACTCGCGGTACTCGACGCCCTCCAGCGCCTCGTCCTCCGCGCCCAGCGTGTCCGCGACCGCGGGGGACTCGTCGTCCGTGTCCGGCACGTCGAGGGAGAGCGTGGAATAGGCGTTGGCCGACTCCAGGCCCTCCAGCACCTCTTCCTCCGAGATGCCGAGCCGCTCGGCCAGTTCGTGCACCGTCGGCGAGCGGCCGTGCTGCTGGGACAGCTCCGCCGTGGCCGTGGTCAGCGAGAGCCGCAGCTCCTGGAGGCGGCGCGGCACCCGCACCGCCCACCCCTTGTCGCGGAAGTGCCGCTTGATCTCGCCGACGACGGTGGGTGTCGCGTACGTCGAGAACTCCACGCCCCGCTCGGGGTCGAACCGGTCCACCGACTTGATCAGACCGATCGTGGCGACCTGCGTCAGGTCGTCGAGCGGCTCGCCGCGATTGCGGAAGCGCCGGGCCAGGTGCTCGACCAGCGGCAGGTGCATCCGGACCAGCCGGTTGCGCAGCTCCGCCTTCTCGGCCGAGCCCTCGGGCAGCTTGCGCAGCTCGATGAACATCGCCCGCGCCCCGCTGCGGTCGTGTGGATCGTGGTGCCTGTGCTCGGTGTGCTCGCTCATAAGGGCCGCCCGCTCTGCCTGCTCCGCCGCGTACAAAACGCCATCTGGGCCATTCACAGGGCTGTCCACCGGATGCGGCCGGGCCTGTTGCTCCGGAATGCCCGCGGGGCGCACCGCTTCCGGGATGCGCTGGTCGTCCCGCACCGGACCCTCCCCGCTCACGCCGGTCCGGGTCCCGCGCCGCGCTGTTTGTACAGGCTGATGGAGACCGTACGGTCCTCGGCCACCGTGGAGTCGACCTTGCCGGCCAGGGCGGAGAGCACCGTCCACGCGAAGGTGTCGCGCTCCGGGGCCCGTCCGTCGGTGGTCGGCGCCGAGACGGTGACCTCCAGCGAGTCGTCGACCAGGCGGAACACACAGCTCAACACCGAACCCGGGACGGCCTGCTGGAGCAGGATCGCGCAGGCCTCGTCGACCGCGATGCGCAGGTCCTCGATCTCGTCGAGGGTGAAGTCCAAACGTGCCGCGAGACCGGCCGTGGCCGTACGCAGCACCGACAGATAGGCACCCGCGGCCGGCAGCCGGACCTCCACGAAGTCCTGATTCCCGGGCTCGCCTGCGATCTGGGACACCCTCACCTCCAAGGTGGCACAAGCTCTGTCAAGGCCCGGGAAGGGGGGATGTCCCGGGGCCGTGGGTACGGGGTCCGTACCTGGACTGGCGACGCTATCGCGATCCATGGTGCCCTGTCGCCGGGAGCTCTCCCGGCGGCTGTCACTCATGGTAAGCCTATGAGTACGGACAGTGGCTAGAGGTTGGCAGTGCCCAATTGCTGTGAACCGGGACCGGGTTGACGTACCCAGGCATCACCGACTTCGAACCTTCCCGCCCGCCCGGTACGAGCGGCACGCGAGGCGATCCTCACACCAGCAGCCCGTCCACGAAGCACCAGCGCCAGCTCTCGCCGGGCTCGAAGGTCCGCATCACCGCGTGACCGGTCTCCTTGTAGTGTCCGGTCGCGTGCTGGTGCGGCGAGGAGTCGCAGCAGCCCACGTGTCCGCAGACCAGGCACAGGCGCAGCTGTACCGGGTGCGTACCGTCCTTCAGGCACTCCGGGCAGGTGTCGTTCAGCGGGGCCGGCTCGGGGCGCGGCAGTTCTGCAACGTGCGGGCACTCGCTCATGATGGCCAGGTTACGACGGAGCGCGCGGCGCTGGTGTCTGGGGAGGGACGGTTCTGATGGACGCATTGCCGCTGGTGGCGCTCATCGCGGTGAGCGCGGCGGTCGCGGGGGGTGCCCGCAGGACACCGGTGCCCGCGCCGCTGCTCCTGGTGGCGGTGGGTCTGATCGCTGCGTACCTGCCCGGTGTTCCGGAGTACACCCTGGATCCGCACGTCGTACTGCCGCTGGTGCTGCCGCCGCTCCTGCACACCGCCGCCCTGGAGAGCTCCTACCTCGATCTGCGGGCCAACATCCGTCCGGTGGCGCTGCTTTCGGTCGGTTACACGCTGTTCGCGACCGTGGTCGTCGGCTGTCTCGCCTATCTTCTGGTACCCGACCTCCCGCTGACGGCGGCGCTGGTGCTCGGCGCCGTCATCGCGCCGCCGGACGCGGTCGCCGCCACCGCCATCGCGCGGCGGCTGCGGCTGCCGGGACGCATCACGACCGTGCTGCAGGGCGAGTCCCTGGTGAACGACGCGACCGCGATCACCGCCTACAAGGTGGCGCTCGCGGCGGCCGTGGGGGCGGGGGCCACCTGGGCGGGCGGGCTCGGCGAGTTCGCGCTCGCCTCGCTCGGCGGGGTCGGCGTCGGACTCGTCCTGATGCTGCCCATCCACTGGCTGCGCCGCCACCTCCACGAGGCGCTGCTCCAGAACACGCTCTCGCTGCTCATCCCGTTCGTCGCGTACGCGGCGGCCGAGCAGGTCGGGGCGTCCGGAGTGCTCGCGGTCGTGGTCGTGGCGCTCTATCTCGGCCACCGCTCCTGGCAGGTGGACTTCGCCACCCGGCTCCAGGAGGAGGCGGTCTGGAAGATGGTCGCCTTCGTCCTGGAATCGGCGGTGTTCGCGCTGATCGGGCTGCAAATGCCGGTCGTCCTCAGGGGACTTGGGGAGTACGGGGTCGGCGAGGCGGTTTGGTACGCGGTCGGGGTCTTCCTCGTGGTGGTGGTGACCCGGTACGTCTGGGTCTTCCCCGCGACGTTCTTGCCGCGCGTCCTGTCCGAGCGGATCCGGCGCCGCGAGCCGGACACCAACTGGACGGCCCCGGTGATCGTGGGGTGGGCGGGGATGCGTGGCGTGGTCTCCCTCGCCATCGCCTTCTCCATCCCGCTGACGATGGAGAACGGCGAGGGCTTCCCGGCCCGCAACCTGGTCCTGTTCCTCACCTTCACCACGGTGATCGGCACGCTGGTCGTGCAGGGGCTCACGCTGCCGCCGCTGATCCGGCTGCTCAAGCTGCCCGGACGGGACGTACGGGCCGAGACGCTCGCCGAGGCGCAGGCCCAGAGCGAGGCCTCCCGGGCGGCCGAGGCCCGCCTCGACGAACTCCTCGCCGACGAGGACAACGCCCTGCCACCGCCGCTGGCCGACCGGCTGCGGACGGTGCTTGAGCGGCGGCGGAACGCGGTGTGGGAGCGGTTGGGGGCGGTCAATGAGGCGACGGGGGAGTCGGCGGACGACACCTACCGGCGGTTGTCGCGCGAGATGATCGCGGCTGAGCGGGAGGTGTTCGTGTCCCTGCGGGACGGGCGGCGGATCGATGACGAGATGATGCGGACGTTGTTGCGGCGGCTGGACCTGGAGGAAGCCGCCGCCTACCGCGAAACCGAGCCCTGATCATCTGGGGCTTCCGGCCCCGGGCCCCCTGGGGGGTTCGCCCACCCACCCGCCCGTGCGGGGGTTGGCTGGCCCCGGCTCCCTGGGGCTCCGCCCCAGACCCTGGGGGGTTCGCCCACCCACCCGCCCGTGCAGCGGGATGAAGGGTGAGGCCCCTGGGGCTGCGCCCCAGACCCCCTGAGGGGCTCCGCCCCTCGAACCCCGGCGGGGGCTCCGCCCCCTGCACCCCCGGTCGCGCCTTAAGGGCGCTCGTCCTCAATCGCCGGACGGGCTGAGGTGGCCGGTGCTGACCAGCACCATGCAGTTAAGGGGCGCGGGGAACTGCGCGAGCCAGGCCGGGCTACACATGCGGCCCAGCACCGGTCCCGCCAAGGGGCGCGGGGAACTGCGCAAGGCAGGCTGGGGTCCACGTGCGGGCCCGCACCGGTCCCGCCAGGGGCGCGGGGAACTGCGCAAGGCAGGCTGGGCTCCACGTGCGGGCCCGCACCGGTCCTGCCAAGGGGCGCGGGGAACTGCGCGAGAAGCGAGCACGGTCCGCAGACGTACAGGGGGTTCAGGGGCGCGGGGAACTGCGCGAGGGGCTACGGGCGGCCCGTCAGGGTGGCTGTCAGGCGGGTTCCGGGAGGGAAGGCCCCCTCGCCCACCAGCACCCCCAACCCGAACAACAGCTTCGCCACGTACACCCGCTCCACCCCCACCCCATGCCTCCCCTCGAAGTCCCGGGCAAACTCCTCCAGCTCCCCCGGCACCCGCCCGTACCCCCCGAAGTGGAACCGCTCCTCCAGCGACCAGTCCCCCCGCACCCCGCCGAACGCCGCCCGCTGCAGCTCGCGGATTTCCTCCCCCAGGAAGCCCCCCTTCAGGACCGGCACCCCGATCACCCGCTGGCCCGGGGCGAGGCCGGCGGCCAGGCCGGCCAGGGTTCCGCCCGTGCCGCAGGCCACCCCCACCACGTCCGTGACCCCGCGCAGCTCCTCGCCCAGCTCCTTGCAGCCGCGCACCGCAAGGGAGTTGCTGCCGCCCTCCGGCACCACGTACGCCTCGGGGCACAGCAGGTCGAGGAGGGCCGTGGTCACCTCGGGGTCGGACTTCCGCCGGTAGGTCCCCCGGTCCACGAAGTGCAGGCGCATGCCGTCGGCCACGCAGCGGGTGAGGGAGGGGTTCAGGGGGCGGCCTTCGAGTTCGTCGCCCCGTACGACGCCGATCGTCGGGAAGCCGAGCAGCCGTCCGGCGGCGGCCGTCGCGCGGAGGTGGTTGGAGTAGGCCCCGCCGAAGGTGAGGACGGGGCGGCCCGCTGCGGCACACAGGTTCGGCGCCAGCTTGCGCCACTTGTTGCCCACCAGGTCCGGATGGATCAGGTCGTCCCGCTTCAGGAACAGCCGCACCCCGTGCCGCGCGAAACGCTCGTCCGTCACTTCCTCCAAGGGGGAGGGCAGGCGGGGGGCGAGCGTTCCGGGCGTCATGGCTCCATTGTCACGTCCGCAACGAACCCTGGCCTGTGCGGCGAACCCTGGCCTGCGAGACGACCCCTGGCGCCCCCGGCACCGCGCCCGCCCGCCCGCACCCCCCCGGCCCCCCTCACTTCAGGCGCTCCCGCACCCGCTCCCGCAGCCACTCCATCGTGAAGCCGCGCGGATCCACCTTTCCGACCTGCCACTCCTTGTGGCCGATGACCGAGCGCTCGGTCCAGCCGTAGTGGCGGCACACCGCTGCCGCCGCTCGCACGATCGCGTCGAGCTGGGCCGGCGGCCAGGGGTCCTTGCCGTCGCCCAGGTTCTCGCACTCGAACCCGTAGAAGTGGGTGTTCCCGTCGGTGTCGTTCCGCAGCGGCGGCGGCAGCCGCTTCTCGGCGATCACCGCGCGCAGCACGTCGGCGTCGCCCGCTCCGGCGTGGTTGGCCCGGCCGTTGCCCACGAGGTGGACCTTGCCGTCCTTGGTGATCACGCCGTGGCACAGCGGCCCGGGCAGGCCCTCGTAACCGTCGTAGCAGATGCGGACCGAGGCGGCGGCGCCGCTGGTGGCGGTGTGGTGGACGACGACGCCGTTGACCGGGCCCCACCCGCCGTGGCCGGCCCGGTTGTGGGTGCGCCACTGGCCGACCTCGACGACGGTGAGGCCCTCGGCGCGCAGGGCATGGACGAACTGGTCTGCGGACAGGGGAGGGGCCATGGCCGCCTCCTTCCAGAGCGGTGCGGAATATCTCGTACCGCTTGTACCCCAACTCCCGCTATGGGGCGATCTGTTCGGTTTGCCGTGCGAGCCGATCCGGACAGGCCGCGCCCGCACCACGGACCCGGCCCGGGTCAGTCCTGGGCGAGCCACAGGTCGGGGCCGAACACCTCGTAGTGGATGTCCGCCGCCGGCACGCCCTTGGCGAGCAGCTGGGTGCGGACGGCGCGCATGAAGGGCAGCGGACCGCAGAGGTAGGCCCGTGTGCCGGACGCGATCACGAGCCCGCTCAGGTCGACCAGACCGGTGCGGTCGGCGGGGTGGCCCGGCTCGGGGGACTCGTACCAGAAGTGGGCGGCGCCGTCGGCGAGTTTGGCGGTCAGCGCGGCGTGGTCCTCGCGCAGCGGATGGTCGGCGGGGGAGCGGTCGGCGTGCACCACGGTCACCGGCGCGCGGTGCCCGGCGGCCGTGAGCTGCTCCAGGATGGCCAGCATCGGGGTGCAGCCGATGCCCGCCGAAGCGAGCAGCAGCGGAGCCCGCCCGCCGCGCCCGCCACCCGCCCCACCAGGGCCGACCTCGCCAGGGCCGGCCTCGCCAGGACCGGACTCACCAAGGCCCGCCTCGCCGAGACCCGCCCCGCCGAGCACCTCCGCGTCCAGGACCAGGTCGCCGTACGGGGCCGAGACGCGCAGCCGGTCGCCCTCGCGGAGCCTGGCGTGCAGGTGGCCGGAAACCTCTCCGTCCGGGTCGCCCGCGACGCGCTTCACCGTGATCGAGCGGACCTCGCCGCCGGGCGCCGAACTCAGGCTGTACTGGCGTATCTGCCGTGCGCCGTCGGCGAGTTCGACCTGCACCGAGACGTACTGGCCGGCCTTGAAGGCGGGTGCGGGCGCGCCGTCCGCGGGGCGCAGCCGGAAGGTGGCGCAGTCGGCGGTCTCCTCGGTGCGGCCCACCACCGTCCACTCGCGCCAGACGTCCCCCGCGAGTACGCCCCGCTCCGCGTAGAGCCGGGCCTCGATGGCGATCAGCGCGTTCGCCATCAGCCAGTACACCTCGTCCCACGCCTCGGCGACCTCGGGCGTCACGGCCTCGCCGAGCACCTCGGCGATCGCCGCGAACAGGTGCTGGTGGACGATCTCGTACTGGCCGGCGGTGACGCCGAGCGAGGCGTGCTTGTGGGCGATGCGGCCCAGCATCACGTCCGGGCGGTCGTCGGGGTGGTCCACCAGGTACGTCGCGAACGCGGCTATGGAACCGGCGAGCGCCTGCCTCTGGAGGCCTGCCGCCTGGTTGCCGCGGTTGAACAGGTCGCGCAGCAGCTCGGGACGGGCATCGAAGAGGCGCCCGTAGAACCGCTCGGTGATGGTGCCGATGGCCGCTCCGACGGCGGGCAGGGTGGCGCGGACGGTCGCGGTCGACTTCTCGGACAGCATCGGCTGGCTCCTCCGGGATGATAAGTGGTATGTGAGATGCGTATTAAGAGGCAGGAGCGCAAGGCGGATGACGTGCGTGTACGGGCGACGGGCGGGCGCGGGACCGCTCCTGTCGTCAGCCGCCGCGGCTCGTGATGCCGAGCAGGAGCGGGCCGGTCGGCGAGGCCACCAGGTCGTCCACGGTGATCTCGTCCAGGGAGGCGTAGAACGCCTCCTGCGCGCGGTGCAGCGCACGGCGCAGCCGGCAGGCCGCGGCCAGCGGGCAGGGCGCCGCCCCCTCGCAGTCCACGACGTCGCCGGGCCCCTCCAGTTCGCGCACCAGGCCCCCCACCGAGGCGAGCCGGCCCGCCGTGGTGAGCGTGAGACCACCACCCCGGCCGCGGCGCGCCTCGACCAGCCCGAGGTGCTGGAGCCGGGCGACGACCTTCGCGGTGTGCGTGTACGGAATGCGCATCGAGTCCGCCACCTCGCGCGTGGTCGGCGGGGTCTGGTCGTCGGCGCGCTCGATCACCGCGAGACGCATCAGTACGCGCAGGGCCAGGTCGGTGAATCTCGTCAGGCGCATGCGAGCACCGTAGATAACTTGCATCTTGGAGGCAAGTTAAGGGCTGGCCCCGAGATCGTTGTCGGACGGTGTGTGCGAGGACGCCGAGTGAGGGGCGTACAAGACCTGTTCGAGCGCTTCGGGGCGGCTGCCCGCCCAACTGGTGCTCTAATCCCACTCATTTGAGTAATGGCGCGGAGACTCTCCGTGATGGAAGTGTTCTCAGCGCAGTGCAGCTTGAAGCTCGTGAGAACGCTCAGAAGGAGTCACATGTCGGTCGAGGCAGGTCCCGAGAACCGCGCCCAGCAGAGTCTCGGCACCGCAGCCGCGCGGAACTTGGCGACCACCACCAAGTCCGCGCCCCAGATGCAGGAGATCACCTCCCGTTGGCTGCTGCGGATGCTGCCATGGGTGCAGGTGCAGGGCGGTACGTATCGGGTCAACCGACGCCTCAGCTACTCGGTGGGTGACGGGCGGATCACCTTCGTCCAGACCGGCGAGCGCGTCGCCGTCATCCCGGCCGAGCTGGGCGAACTGCCCGCGCTGCGGGACTACGAGGACGAGGCGGCGCTCGGCGAGCTCGCCAACCGCTGCGAGCAGCGCGAGTACGCGGCGGGCGAGATCATCGCCACCGCGGGCGACGTGACCGACCGGGTCCACATGCTGGCCCACGGCCGCGTGGAGAAGGTCGGCACCGGACAGTACGGCGACGAGACCGAGCTCGGTTTCCTCGCGGACGGGGCGTACTTCGGCGAGCAGGCGCTCGTCTCCGGCGACGACGTGTGGGGGTGCACCTACCGCGCCACCACCGCCTGCACCGTGCTGACCCTGAGCCGCGCCGACGTGCTCAACCTCGCGGAGCGCTCCGAGTCGCTGCACGCCCACCTCGTGATGGCCTCGGCCCAGCCCGAGCAGCGCACCAACAACTACGGCGAGGCCGCGATCGACCTGTCCGCCGGACACGTCGGCGAGGCCGTCATCCCGCACACCTACGTCGACTACGAAGCCGCGCCGCGCGAGTACGAACTGTCCGTCGCGCAGACCGTCCTGAAGGTCCACAGCCGCGTCGCCGACCTCTACAACCAGCCGATGAACCAGACCGAGCAGCAGTTGCGGCTCACGGTCGAGGCGCTGCGTGAGCGCCAGGAGCACGAGCTCGTCAACAACCGGGAGTTCGGCCTCCTCACCAACTGCGACTACGACCAGCGCCTCCAGCCGCACGACGGCGTGCCGAGCCCCGACGACATGGACGAACTGCTCTCGCGGCGCCGCGGCTCCAAGCTCTTCCTGGCCCACCCGCGGGCCATCGCCGCCTTCGGCCGCGAGTGCAACAAGCGCGGTCTGGTGCCCGAGTCGGTGGAGGTCGCCGGGCACCACGTGCCCGCCTGGCGCGGTGTGCCGATCTTCCCGTGCAACAAGATCCCGGTCAGCGAGGCCCGTACGACCTCGATCATCTGCATGCGTACCGGTGAGGCCGAGCAGGGCGTGATCGGGCTCCAGCAGTCCGGCATCCCGGACGAGATCGAGCCGAGCCTGTCGGTCCGTTTCATGGGCATCGACGAGCAGGCGATCATCTCGTACCTGGTCACCGCGTACTACTCGGCAGCGATCCTGGTGCCCGATGCGCTGGGTGTCCTGGAGAACGTCGAGGTCAGCCGCTGGCGGTGATCCCCCGGGCCGGGCGCGCCCTCCTCGGTGTGCCCGGCGCCGTCCTCAACTCCAAGGAAAGGCACCCTAGTTGGCAATGCCGGATGCCATGGAGGGCCGCGAGGCCGTCGAACTGCTCGAACGGGCCCGTACCGTCGTCAACCCCCAACTGCGCGCCACGGTCGAGTCGCTGCCGGGATCCATGCGGCGGGTCGCGATGTACCACTTCGGCTGGGAGCGGGCGGACGGCACCCCGGGCGGCGGCCGGCCCGGCAAGGCGATCCGCCCGGCCCTGGTGCTGGCCGCCACCACGGCGCTCGGCGGTGACCCGCGGTCCGCCGTGCGGGCGGCCGCGGCCGTCGAGCTGGTCCACAACTTCACGCTGCTCCACGACGACGTCATCGACGAGGACGCGACCCGCAGACACCGGCCCACCGCCTGGACGGTCTTCGGCAGCCCGGACGCCATCATCGTCGGGGACGCCCTCTTCGCCCTCGCGCTGCGGCTGATCGCCGAGGACGAGCACCGCGCGTCCGCGGCGGCCTCCGCGCGGCTCGCGGCCTGCGTCATAGAGCTCTGCGCCGGCCAGCAGGCCGACTGCGCCTTCGAGCACCGCGCACCCCAGGAGGTCTCGCTCGGCGAATGCCTCGCCATGGCGATGGCGAAGACCGGCGCCCTGCTCGGCTGCGCGTGCGCGCTGGGCGCGCTGTACGCGGGCGCGGGTGACGAGGAGGTGGCCGCGATGGACGCGTTCGGCCGGGAGGCCGGGCTCGCCTTCCAGCTCATCGACGACCTCATCGGCATCTGGGGCGACCCCGGGCAGACCGGGAAGCCCGCCGGCGCCGATCTCGCCGCGCACAAGAAGTCGCTGCCCGTCGTCGCCGCGCTCGGCTCGGGCACCCCGGCGGCGGCCGAGCTCGCCGAGCTGTACCGGGGCCCGATGGGGGCCGCCGCGGTGACCAGGGCCGCGGACGCGGTCGAACGCGCGGGAGGGCGCGACTGGGCCCAGGTCCACGCCGCCGACCGCATGGGCCGCGCCGTGGACCACCTCGCCCGCGCCGTCCCCGACCTGGCGGCGGCGGGCGAACTGCTGGCCCTGGCGGAATTCGTCACGCGCCGCACGCGCTGAGGGGTCGGCGCGGGCGGGACCGGAGGTCGGTTGCGGGGGTTTAGGCCCGGGTGCGCGCCCGGGGCGGCCCCACCGAATGGCCCAGCCGATCAAGCGGCAAGTGGCCCTGACCACCGGCCACTTGGGTTGCTTGGATGGGGGCATGCCCTCCCGCATCCTGCCTCCCGCCGGCCCCGCCCGCGGCCTGGCCGTCGCCCAGCTCGTCAACGCACTCGGGGATGGCGCGTTCCTCGTCACCTCGGCGCTGTACTTCAGCCGCGTGGTCGGCCTGCCCGCCACCCGGATAGGGCTGGGCCTCACCCTGGCCTGGGCCGTCGGCGCCCTCGCCGGGGTGCCGCTCGGGCGGCTCGCCGACCGCCGTGGCCCGCGCACGGTCGCCGTACTGCTCGCCGCCGCCACCAGCGCCTCGGTCACCGCCTTCCTGTTCGTCCGCGGCTTCCTGCCCTTCCTCGTGGCCGCCTGCTGCTACGCCACCGCGCAGACCGGCCTCTCGGCCGCCCGTCAGGCCCTCCTGGCGGCGCTCGTCGAGCGCCGGGACCGTACGCACGTCCTCGCGCACCTCCAGTCCACCCTGAACGCCGGGCTCGCCGTCGGCGCCGCGATCGGCGGTGTGGCGCTCCACTACGGCACCCGCACCGCCTACTTGGCCGCGTTCGCCCTGGACGCGGTGGCCTTCCTGCTCTGCGCGCTCGTCCTGCTCCGGCTGCCCGCGGTGGCACCCACGGCCACGCCCCCCGGCGGCCGGCCGGGCTTCGCGGTGCTGCGCGACCGGCCCTACGCGCTGGTCACCCTGCTCAACACCCTGCTCCTGCTGCGGATGCCGCTGATCAGCCTCGCCATCCCGCTGTGGACCGTCACCCGCACCGACGCGCCGGGCTGGCTGGTCTCGGCGCTGCTCGTGCTCAACACCGGGGCGGTGATGCTGTTCCAGGTGCGTACCGCGTCGGCCGTGCGCGACCTGTCCACCGCGCGGCGGACGGTGTCGCGCGGCGGGATCCTGATGCTCGCGTCCTGCGCGGTGTTCGCCCTGAGCGCCGCCGGCTGGCCCGCCTGGGGCGCCGTGGTGGTACTGCTCGCCGCGGGCGCCCTTCAAGTGGCGGGCGAGATGATGCAGTCGGCCGGCGCCTGGCAGATCGGCTTCGACCTGGCGCCGGCCGAACAACAGGGCCAGTACCAGGGGTTCTTCGGCATGGGCGTGCCGCTGGCCAGGATGCTCGGCCCGCTGCTGCTCACCGCGCTCGTCGTCGACTGGGGCGTGCCGGGCTGGCTGCTGCTCGGCGCCCTGTTCCTCGCGGCCGGCCTCGCGCTGGGGCCGGCGGTGCGCTGGGCGGAGCAGGTCAACTCGCGTCTGGTGCACGCTGGTTGAGGCGCGGCGCCGCATCCCGCTCGGCGTGCGCGAGCCGGAGCGCGGGAGGGGCACCGGTACCGGGCGAGGGGAGCGGGCCGGGTGCGAACGTCCGTCAATGGGGCGCTCGCGGCGAAGTGCACAAGGAAGCGGTACCACCCATTTCGGTCACCCCCTGTGACGAACGGCAGGGTACGCCGCTAATCTCCGCCCATGACACCACAGTCATGGGCGGGTTGGTACCGGGACCGCCTAGGATCCGAAGCGCTGACGATCACCACCGACGGGACGCAATTGCGGACCCGGATCAGGGGTGTCGACTTCGCCGGAGCGAGCTTCGACTCGCTCGGCCCGGTACCGGGGATACCGACGGAGAGCGGCACGTTCGCGCTCGACGGCGGGAACCTCCGTGACTTCGTACTGGAATGGGACATGCCCGTGCCCGTCGCTTCCGACGACGGCGCCGTCCAGCAGGCCACCCTCAGCTGTCTGCTCTCCCTGAAACCGCCGGAGCCCGACCTCGGGGTCGCCCTGCACTTCGGTGGGGCGGTGTACGCCAGCGGACGGGCCGAGCTCGACTTCGGTTCGGTGCTCGCCGACATCCGGCGCCAACTCCCGTACGGCTGGGGCCTCCAGCCGTCCGCCCTGGACACGATCTAGCGTTCCCCTTCCCCCGCCCGTTCCCCCACGGCCGCCGCGCACCGGGAGTCCCGATGACTCCACGCTGTCGGCGGCCGTTTCTCCGTCCACGCCTGGTCACCGCGCCTCGGCCGGGGAAGGGGGCGTGGGTCTGGTCAGGCAGGGCCTCGCCCGAGCCGGCCGAAGGCACGGGCTCAGTACGTCTGCAGCTCCACCAGGTTCCCGTCCGGGTCCAGGAGGTGCGCGGCGCGCAGACCCGGGCCCCACGCGGGCAGGTCGCGGGCTGGTTCGGCCACGAAGCCGCCCGCCTTCACGCAGAGGGCGACGGCGTCGTCCAGGGCGTCCCGGGTTGCCACGTGGATCACCAGGGACGCGCCCCCGCCCGGCACCCGCGCCTCGCCGAGCGCGGCGACCATCGCGGCGCGGGCGAAGAGCGCGAGGGCGGTCCGGCCGTCGGCGGCGTCCCAACTGGCGTATCCGGACGATGCGTTGCCGCGGGCCAGGGTGCAGCCGGTGAGCTCGGGCAGCACGGCCTCGTAGAAACGGAACGCCGGTTCGTAGCGCTCGACGAGAAGTCGCGGGTACGGAGGATCCAGAGGTTCCATGCTCTCGAACCTAACCCGGACGACGGCCTTCCGCGGTGTGCCCGTGATCACGCGCCCGGCGCGAGGCCGCCGGGTTCCGCGGCGTACGGTGCCGGGGGCCACCGGCGGCCTCGTCGTCGAAGAGTGACGCCCAGTCCATGGCGGTGCGGGTCAGCCGCGGCGGGCATGTCGGTCGGCGATGAGCAGGGCGCAAGCCATGGACTCCCTCCCCGCCGAGTCCACTTCCACGTCGTACCGCACCCCCTCGTGCACCGCGTCGGCCTGCGCACGGGCCATGCCGGGGATGCGGTCGCCGCGGGCGATCTCGCGGGCGGCGGCTGTATCCGGGTCGCAGCGGATCCCGACCCAGAGGACGTCGAGGCCGTCGAGCGCGCGCGTCCAGCGCCGCTGCCCTGCGGCGCCGTCGAGGAGGACCTCGTCGAGGACGACCTGGGCCCCGGCGCGCACCATAGCCGCAACTCCGTGCGCCCAGGCGTCCGAGAGCCGGCGGTAGGCAGGGCCGACGGCCACGACGCCGTCGGGGCGGAGTTCGATTCCGTCGCCGCCCTGACGCAGCGACGAGGGCATCGCCGCGTCCAACGAGTCGACCCCGAACGCGAGCCAGGCGCCTGGCAGTACGGCCTGGAGGCAGCGCGCGATGCCGGATTTGCCGGAGCTGGAGCCGCCGTTGAGCACGATCACCCGGCAACCGGGCTCGGGGTTCTCGCTCTTGTTCTCGTTCACGGGCGCCAAGGTAGGTGACCGAGGGGTCCGGGCCAACAGAATTCCCCCAGGCCTATCCGCATGCGGTGAGCCCGGCGGCCCGGAATGACGGGGCCGCGCCGATTCGGGACGCCGAGTCGGGCCCTGGCACGGGCCGTGCAGGCGATGGGCCCTGTCGGGCCCCGTTCCGCCGGGCGCACGTATGATCTTGCCCAAGGCGGGGTCGTAGCACAGAGGTAGTGCGCCTACACAGCATGGAGGAGGACGCCGGTTCGAATCCGGCCGCCCCGCCCCCTCACCGCTCCGGCCGCTGCCGACCCGCGGCCGACGATTCACCGAACCGGCCCCGAGCCCGGCTGGACACCCCGGAACGCAGACCGCACCCGACCCCCTGCGGTCGCCGAGGTTCGGCGGCCCGGGGTGGCGTGTCCTGCGCGGGGGGCGGAACGGCGGCCTGATCGGGGATCAGGCCTTCTTGGTCTCTAGGAATGGGCCGGGTTGGTGACCTGCAGCGTTGACCGCTGCACATCGCGGAACTGGCCTTTTGCTGTTGGTTAGCGATGGGTTGCGACGGTCCTGATTGAATGTCCTGCGGACTCTATGCGGACTGCTGGAGCTTAGTGCCTCCTCAAGGGGCCTCTTCGTCCAGCAGGAGCGCCTGACGTCTTCTACCCCAGGGTCCCTCACCGGCTACGCCTTCGGCGTGCAACCCTCCCGCACTATGACGATGCAGGGCGTTAGCGCGGTTACTCCGGTCGTCGCATACGCCTCGGCCACGGCCTGGACTCGATACGATCTGCCTGACCGGGGGTCGCGAACTCACCCATGAACACGGCCCGTTGGGCTGACTGACCGCTCGAACCCGTCATGGGGGCGCCCACGCTGTGGCGCAGCACCGCGCCCACGCATCTCAAGAAGGAGTCGGGTCTTGCCAACACCGTGGATGTCGGGCGAGCAGTGGGGCAGCATGATGCGGGCCATCACCGAGTCGAAGTACCAGCTGCTGCTGGGAGCCGGCGCCAGCCTGGACTCGGAAGGACCGCTGGGGCGGCTTCCCGGTGGCTGGGACCTCGCCCAGGAGATGGCTACGGCGTTTGCGCTGCCCGGCAATTCGCGCGGGAACCTGCGCCAGGTCTTCTCGATGGCGAGGTCGCGCGTCACAGCGGACGGCCAGAACGTCATGGCCTTTATGGCGGACCGCTTCACCAACTGCACCGCTCCGTCGTGGTACGCCGACCTCGTCTCGATCCCGTGGCGGTACGTCTGGTCGCTGAACATCGACGACTCGGTCGAGAGCGCCTACAACAAGCAGTTCGCCGAGCACGCGGCCAAGGAGCTCGTCTCCGTGTCCTGGACGGACTCCCACCGCGTGCCCTCGGGCCACCAGGTCATCCTCGTCCACCTGCACGGTGTCGCCTGGGCGAAAGAGACGGACGACCTCGTCTTCGACATCTCGTCCTACGTGTACGCGGTCGCCCAGCGCCACCGCTGGCACAGTATCTTCGCCGACAGCTACTTGGAGACGCCCACCATCATCCTAGGCGCGAGCCTCAACGACGAGATCGACCTGGAGAATGTCCTAGAGAAGGGACGTGTGCTGGGCCGCGGCTCCGAGCCCTCTGTGATCGTCATGCCGACGATCGACGACTTCGACAAGGAACGCTTCCGTCAGTGGGGCCTCATCCCGGTCGAGGCCACGGCCGAGGAGTTCCTCGCCAAGGTCCGGGCCAGCTGGCCGGACTACTTTCAGCAGGCCGACGTGTTGGCGGACAACCCCAGCCGCATTAACCCCAATGTGCTGAGCTTCCTGAGCCAGTGGCATCCCATCCGCACAGGCGCCGAGTACCGCCTCGACGACCGGCACGACTTCTACGCCGGGCACGAACCCATCTACTCCGACATCCTGCGCGACCTCGACTCACACCGCGTCCTCACCGACAGCGTCTTCCGCGAGGCGATGTCGGACGAACCGCAGAAGGTCGTCTGCCTGACTGGTTCCGCGTTCACGGGGAAGAGCACGATAGCTCTGCGGGTGGCGAGGAAACTTGCGGAGCAGAACTGGACGCCTTATCTGCTCGATCCCGAACTGCGTCCCTCTCTGGAGGCCACCCTGTGGTGGCTCAGACAGCATCCGCGGACCCTCCTCATCGTTGAAGGCGCCGCCGACTTCGCGAACGACCTCGCCGACATGGCCCTGCGCGCCAAGGAAAGGGGCATTCCCTTCAAGCTGCTGGCCGTGGAACGGCGCTCGCGCGCCCGAGAGGTGCGCCGCAGCTTCACGGGCGTGGGGTTCGCCGACGCGGAGGTCTCCGACAGGCTGAAGGACACGGAGATCGATGCTCTGATCCGGCAGCTCAAGGGGCACGGACGGCTCGGCATCGTGGCCGACGCCGGCCACACCGAACAGGTCAAGTACTTCACGCAGAAGCACCGCAGGAACCTCTTCTCGGCGATGTCGAACCTGGAGGAGGCCGACGGGTTCCGCAACAGGGTGCGGACGGGCTACTCGCGTCTGAAGAGCGAGACCGAACGAGCGGTATTTCAGGCCGTGTGCATCACCTCCGCCCTCGGATACGGGCTGCCGATCGGCGCTGCGGCGTCCGTCTGCGGGCTGCCGGCGAGCCAGCTGAACGCTCTGCTGCAGTCTGAATCGGTGCTCGCCGATTTCATCCGTGTCGACGGGGGGCGTCTACACCCGCGGCACCGGGCGTTCGGCTCGTACATGCTGGAGAGCGCCTTCAGCGCACAGGAGAACTACGACGTCACCCTGAAACTCGCCCAGCACTACGGCGTGCAAATCTCCCCGGCGGCTATTGTGTCGCGCACGTTCGCCTACCGGATGGTGCGCCAGCTCCTCGACCACGAGATTCTGACCGTGTGGCTGGGCGTGGAACGCCTGGACGCCTGGTATGAGGCACTGCAGAAGACGTACGCCTGGAATGCCAGGTATTGGGAGCAGCGGGCCCTCGGAGCGAGCAAGCGCGGGCGGCACGCCCCGGCTAGTTCATGGGCCCGCCAGGCCATCGCCCAGCACCGTGACGCGTTCGCGCTGAACACGCTGGCCACCGTGCTGTTCCGCAGGTACCTCGCCGAGGACGGGCCGGAGCACGGTAGGACGGAGAACCTGCTGGAGGTAGCGGGGTACCTGGAGGAGGCGCGCGCCATGGCCGCCGAGGACTCGGAGTACCCGTACATCACCTTCTTCAAGTACACCCTCACTTGGGCGGAACGGGCAAAAAAGGCGAACGGTTCCATTGACCGGCGTATCGTCCGCCGGTGGAACGACTGGATGTACTTGGTCAACATCTCCGCGATCACGCGTTCGCCGGAGGTCCAAGACCAGTTGAAGTCGTTCCGCAGGAAGTGGCTTCTGCTGGCCTGAGGACCGTCGGCTCCGGGGTGGTCAGCCCGCGCTCTCCGGCGAGAGGGCGGGCTCCGAGTCGAGAGCCGCCCGGCACACGGTGGCCTGCACATCCGTGTAGGCGAGCAGATAGACGACGCGGATGCGCGATGCCGCGTGGGAACGGAAGTAGCTCACAGTCGCGGCCAGCAGGGCGTCCACGGTCTTGCCAAGGTCGCTGTTGCCGCCGCCGGTCCCGAGAAGCGGTAGCACCACCGAGCGCAGCGGCTCTCCGGCCGCGGCCAGCCGATCCACCTCGGCGAGGACGTTGCGCACGCACCGCTCCAGGTCCATGACTTGCCGGTACCCCGAGCCGGGTTCTCCCTCCACGGAGGCGACATGCAGGATGCGCCGGACCTGGTGGCTCTCCTGCAGCTCTCCCGGACCCGTGACCAGCACAGAGCCAGCCGTCACATGGGAACGGCCCGCCATGCGTTCGGCCAGTTCCAGGGCGATCGTGTCGTTCACTAGATGGCCTGCTGTGTCCCGGCGGCCGCCGTGGTATCGGATCGTCGCGGAGAGGGTGGGCTCGTCGACGCGTGACATCTCCATCCGCGTGTTCTCGGAGTTGACCCACACGTCCGTCCCCAGCACGTTGGCGACGTTTCCGGTGACCATCCCGATGCGATGGCGCCGGTAGCCCTGCAACGGCAACTCGTAACGGGTGCACTGCAGGGTGGGCCGCGGAGTGTTCTCTGCTGGTCGCTGTTGCGACAGTTGTCTGCGTAGCGCGGTGTTCTCCCGAGTCGCCTTCTTCAACTGCGCCGAGACCTCGTCCAGACGCCGGGTCTTGCTGAGCCATGTGAACGACGCCAGGAGGAAGAAGGCGGCGAACCCGGCGGCCCCGCCGATCCCGAAGCCCAAGGCTCGGCCCTCAGTCATCGAATCGGGAAAGGCGGAGAACAGGAAGAGAGCTGCAGCCAGGGAGTACAACAGGCTCACCGGCAGCAGGAGAGAGTGCTGCCGCCCTGCCCGGTCTGGCGCGGACGACCAGATATGCAAGGCGATGCCGGAGATGCAGAGGGCTGCAGTGATGGAGAGCTGCAGCGGACTCATTTGTCCTGCCCCCTACTCGTCGCGTCATTGAACCATCGATCGCTTTGCGGGACGGCCCACCTTGCCTCCGAGCATACGGCTCGCCGTGGAGGGGTCATGCGGATCGATTGAATCAACTGCAATGGAATTGATGACACTTGCCCTCTATATGACTCGCGGCGGGGACCCGTCTGCCACTTGTGCTCGTAGCCGCCACGCCGTTGATGGAGATTCGCCATCCCGATCAGCCGCAGTCACGATGTGACCGCTCACACCACCAGCCCGGACACGAGCGGGGTGCTGATCAGGATGGGAGCCCCGTGCCGATAACGGCGCCAATGACATGAGCACGACCTGCTCGGTTGGACTCGCCGGGCTAGTAGCCCTCCTCGATCGGATCACGGCTCCTCGGCGGCGTGCGGGCTGCTGCTCCCGCGCGGGGCACACGGCCGTCGGCGGCGAGACGCCGCAAGCCCGGCCAGGGCGGGTAGACAAGTGCCCGGCTTGATGCGGGAGGGCCGCTCCGGCGTACCGCCAGTTGCGCTCGTCTACTGCCATCCGTCCAGCGACACTGGGGCTCCGTTAGTCAGAAAGCGGTGGAGGGCATTGGCGGTGGTGTCGACGAACGCCTCGGGGATGGCATCGGTACGGATCCAGCGGACCTGGGAGTGCTTGTGCGGTTCGCGGTTCTCCGGTTCTCCGGCCCATTCGTGGGCGGCGAAGACGACCGTGAGGAAGCCGTTGGGGGCTTCGACGCCCCAGGCTCCGTGGATGATGTGGGCGACCTTGAGGGACTCGGGCTTCACTGTGAGGCCAGTCTCCTCGTACAGCTCGCGGACGGCGGTCTCCGTGATGGGCTCGCCCGGCTCGCTCTTGCCGACGGGCAGGTCCCACATCCCCTGGGCGAACTTCGCGTTCTCGCTGCGCTGGAGGAGGACGACGCGGTTGGTGGCCTCGTCGTGGACGATGACGGCGGCGACCAGCAGGGTCATCGATTCGAGCGCCGCCTTGAGGGCCTTCGGCTGGTCGTCGGCCTGCTGGGTCACGGTGTTCCCTTCGTCGGGCGGTTGTTGGGCATGTTAGGCGAGGGCCTCGCGGGCGCGGCGGGCGAGATCGGCGGCACCGGGAACGCGGCGGCGCTGGTAGACCGCGAGCGTGGAGCGGATTGAGGTGATTGCCTTACGGGTCCGGTCGGAGGTCATGCCCTCCATGAGGACCAGGGCCTGGGTCCAGGCGGCGACGGCCTCGTCTGCGCGGGCCTGAGCGGCGAGGCTGTCGCCGAGGTCGGCGTGGGTGAGGGCGTGGACGCGCTTGTACTTCTCGGGGTCCCAGCGGGTGAGGGCGTCGCGGTGCTGCTGTTCGGTGCCGATGTGGTCCGCGAGGTCGGTCAGAGTGCGGGCGGTGTGGCTGGCCACGGTGCCGGCGGCCGGGCCGCTCACGCGGGAGTAGCTGGGCTGAGGGCCGTCGTCACGGAGGAGGGCGTCCTCGGCGGCGAGCAGGGCGCGTGTGGCCGACGAATTCTCGTCGGTGGCGGCGTAGGCGCGGGCGTGGGTGATGTGGAGGAGGGCCTCGGTCTGGCCGTCGACGTGGCCGAGACCTGTGCGGAGGGCGCCTTCGACGAGGTCGACGCAATGATGGGGCTGTTTGAGGCTGAGGGCCTGGTGGGCGAGGGCGCGCATCATCCAGGCGGCGTGGCCGTGGGGGTCGGCTTCGCAGGCGAGCTTGTAGCCGACCTGGTAGTAGCGCTGGGCGGCACCTTCCTGGCCGAGGTCGTGGTGCTTCCACCCTGCGAGGTAGGCGAGTTCGGCGACGGCGCCGAAGGCGGCCCGGCGTAAGGCCTCATTGATGAAACGTCCGCGCAACATGGGGGCGGCCGTGTCGGCTAGGTATGCGGTGACGGTAGTCAGGCCGTGCCCGCCGCCGAGGCGCTCGTCGGCGGCGCTGAAGGCTGACGTGATCTGCCGTACGACGTCCAAGTCCGTTGCGCCCGCCAAGGACGTGCCGGTGCGGGCGCGGAGCATGCGGGCAGTGGCTTCGTGGTCGTAGCCGAGTGGCATGGCGACGCCGGCGGTGGTGAAGGCCGCGATGGCGAGGAAGCGGCGGCGCTCGACGTCGGCGCGGCCCAGGTCGGTGGCGGCGAGGACGGGGTCGGATTCCGCCGGCGTTTCGGCATCGCTGGCTTGGAGGCCGATCTCGGTCTGGGTGATCGTGCGCCCCGCTCGGCGGGACAGCGCTTCGGCGAGGTACTGGCCTACTCGGCCCGACGGGGCACGGGTGCCGTTCACCCAGTGGGAGATGGCCGACTTGTTGGTCTGGAGGATCTCGCCGTTCTCGGCGGCGATGCGCCGTACGTCTCTGGCGAGGGCTTCGTAGGTGCAGCCGACCGCGTCGATGGCGTCGCGCAGGCGGGAGTTGGGGTCTCGCTTCGCCGCCACGATCGCCTCCGCCCTGGAGCTGTAAACCGCGTATACCACTTCAGCTGCCCACCACCGTACCCACTGAGCGTGACCAACGGTTCACTTATCAGCAGCCGCCCGGAACGGCGTGACCGTGATCCAGGCTCCCCCTTGGTCCGGGCGGCACCCCGAAGTTCCGTACACCCCCGCTGGGTTCGGGCATTCCTGTGCCCGCACCCGGACGATCAGAGACGGAGACACGGTGACCACCATCGACACCACGGCCATCACGGTCGAACTGCCCGAGGCGTTCGACCCGCGCTGGAACCGCCTGCCCGGCATTCAGGTCGACGGCCGGCGCATCACGATCGACCCGGCCGAGTACTTCTTCCGCTTCGAGTCGAACACCTGGCTCGTCGCCGACTGGGAGCTGGTCAAGTCCCAGCTCCTGGACGTGGACGAGACGACCGAAAGCGCGGTCGAGCAGCTCGCGCTCGACTTCATCAAGCAGCACAGCGAGTCCACGTCCGACGCGGCCCGCGTCCTGGCCACCGCGTACGAGGTGTACGCGTGCCTCTTCCGCGAGGAGCACCTGGCCGGCCTCGGCCTGCCGCAGATCACCGCCGACCACCTGCGGATGCTCCGCGAGGCGGCCACGCTCATGGCGCTCAACAAGGTCGAGCTGGACGGGTACATCTCCAACGTCGGCCCGTGCTGGTTCTTCCCCGCCGCCACCTCCGTCGTCTTCGACCTGGACGACGAGATGGGCGGGATGCTCGACGAGGTCTACCACGGCGGCTGGTTCAACGAGCACCGCCGGATCGAGTCCATCAAGGCGCACGCTGCGCTCGGCGGCCGACTTGTGCACGGCTGCCAGTCCGTGCCGGACCAGTCCGGCGGCGTGGTCGCGCCCTACGGTGCCTCGATGGCCAGGTTCCGTGACGACCTCGCCGCGTTCAAGGCGGGCTGGATCGAGCGGATCTACGCCCACCGCGTGAACCCCGCCGCGTAGCCCACCCGATCAGGCTCCGGGGCGGGCCGGCCTCCCCAGCCCGCCCCGGACGCCACCATCTCTCGGAGCTTTCACATGACCCCGAACCCCAGCGCCGAACTCCTCGACAACCTGCTCACCGCGACCGGCCAGATCACCGCCGCCCGTGAGGCGGTACGTGTGTGGTCCATGTCCGGAGTCGAGCGTGTCACCTTGCCGGACGGCTCCACGGCCATTTTCAAGTACGCCAAGAAGCCCTTTGACAGCGAGGACCAGGCCCTCCGCCTGGCCCACACCCTCGGCGTACCCGTCCCCCGGATTCACGCCTCCGCCGTCCTGGACGGCTGGCTCGGCATGCTCATGGAGGACCTCGGGCCGTCCGTCCGCGAGGCCGGCGACCTCGACGGCGTCGCCGCGGCCGTGATGCTGCACGGCACCCGTATGGCTCCGCCCTTGCCCGTCCTCGACCAGGAGCGGCTGCGGACGCTCCCGGCCCGGGCGCTGGAGCATCTCGAGCGGCTGCGCAAGGCCGACCGGTGGCAGGACGCCGACGACGTCGAGGACGCGCTCGACCGTATCGCCCGGGCCGCTGAGGCCCGCTCGGCCGGAGCGACCCTGGGACCGTTCGGCTGGGTGCACTCCGAGTTCCACCCCACCAGCCTCCACATCGGCGAGCGCGGCTGGCGGCTGCTCGACTTCGCCCGTGCCTTCACCGGCCCTGGCCTGCTCGACCTTGCCAGCTGGCACGGCACCATCGAGCCCCCGCGCCCCGTGCGCCTGCGCGTCTTACTGGAGCAGTACGTCACCGCCGGCGGCACCCCCGACACCCTCGCCCCGCGCGGCGGGCTGACCGCCGAGAACTGGGCCCTGGGCTGGCACCGCATGTGGGCCGTCGAGTGGTTCATGGAGCAGTCCATCCGCTGGATCAACGACCCGGCCACCGACCCCGCCTACGTCGAGGCAGTCCGCCGCCACCTCACCGACGTCCTCCACCTCCTGGAGATCTGACGTGCTCGCCCAGGTTTCCCCGTGGCACGCCCACGCCCTCCAGCGCACCGCCGCCGGACTCGCCGAACCCCTGTCCGTGCCTGCGCGGATGGAGTGGACCACGAGGCCCGGCCAAGGGCCGGGAGCCGAGATCCTCGGCCCCGACCTGCGAGGCAAGCGGCTACTGGAACTCGGCTGCGGCCCCGGCCACAACGCCGCCCACCTCGCCACCCGCCACGGTGCCCACGTCACCGGCGTCGACCTGGTCGGCCTCCAAGTACGCCGCGCCCGCTCCCACTACGGACGGCTGAACAACCTCACCTTCGTCGCCGGCCACGCCCTGCACTACCTGCACGCCTCCGACGAGCAGTTCGACGCGATCTACTCCGTCTTCGGCGCCGTCGGCCTCGTCGCCCCCGAGCTCCTGCTCCCAGCCATCGCCCAGCACGTCACGCCCGGACGAGTGCTCGCCTTCTCCGTCCCCCACCCGCAGCGCGGCGGCCGAAGCCCCTCCGGTGACGACCGGCCCCGACGCGACCACGTCACCCTTCCCGACCGTATCCAACTCCCCATCGCCCGCTGGGAGTTCGGTATCGAGCGCTGGGAGAAGCACCTCAGCCGGGCCGGTTTCCGACTCACGTCGGCCCAGGAGTACCACGACCCCCGCATGGGCCACTGGCCCACCACCCTGCTGATCCGCGCCCGCAGGCGCTGACAGCTGCGTTCATCCGGCCTGTGGAGGACCGATGCGCCCGCCCTACCTGCTCCTTGACATCGACGGCGTCCTCATACCCTTCCCTGACGAGCACGGCTCGACCCCGGCCACCCATACCTGCCACGACGTCGTCCCCGCCGGCCGCAGCGCCGACAGCCCGGTCACCGTCTGGCTCCGCCGTGACCATGGCCGACTACTCATGGACGTGATCCGCACGGGCCTGGTCACCCCTATTTGGTGCACCAGTTGGAGGCAGGACGCCACCAGGCTCATCGGCCCCCTCCTGGGCCTCCCGGCCCTGCCGTACATCGACCTGCCGCATCCACAGATCGCTACCAGCCACCCCAACGGATACCTCTGGAAGCGAGACCATGTCGATGCCTGGCTGGCAGGGGCTCCCGCCGTCTGGATCGACGACGACTTCACCCACCTCGACCGCGCATGGGCCGCTGAACGGGATGCTCGCGGTACGCCTACCTTGCTTGTCCAGCCCGATTCTCATGCCGGGCTGCAGGAGCGGCACTTGGTTGAGGTCCGCGCGTGGGTGGAAGGGCGGAGAGTCAGGACCGATCGGCCGAACGGAATTGACGTCGAGCGTTGAGACCGTAGCCCGGGGCCAGTGACGGCCCCCAACGCAAACCGCACCCGCCCCCCTGCGGTCGCCGAGATTAGGCGGCCCGGGGGGCGGGTGCGGGCTGGGGTGGCGTGTCCCGCGCGGGGGCGGGACGGCGGCCTGATCGGGGATCAGGCCTTCTTGGTCTCCCAGAAGATGCGGTCGATCTCGGCAATGAGGTCGAGCGCCTTCTGGCCGGTCGCCGGGTCGGTCGACGCCTTGGCGGCCGAAAGGGCCTTCAGGGTGTCGTTGACCAGCTGGTGCAGCTCCGGGTACTTCTCGAAGTGCGGCGGCTTGAAGTAGTCGCTCCACAGCACCGACACGTGGTGCTTGGCGAGCTCCGCGCGCTGCTCCTTGATGACCACGGCACGGGCACGGAAGTGCGCGTCCTCGTTGGCCTGGAACTTTTCCTGTACGGCCTTGACCGACTCCGCCTCGATGCGGGCCTGGGCCGGGTCGTACACACCACAGGGCAGGTCGCAGTGCGCGCTGACCTTCACCTTGGGGGCAAACAGGCGGGAAAGCATTGAGCTGTCCTTCCTCGTGATCGTCTTCTCAGGTGGGACATTACTCGGTGAGAGACGGGATTTCGCGGGTGCCCCCATGGCCTAGGTCAAAAGTCCAGGGTGGTCCCGGGACTCGTGGCGGAACGTACCGTGGGAGTGGCGGCGGGGTGCCGGTGGCCGGGAGGTGGGTGTCGTATGACGGATGAGGGGCGGGAGCCGAAGGTGCCGTTGGGGATCGCCGAGGTGCTGGGGACCTCGATGGTTCCCACGCTGCTGCACGGGGACCAGCTGCTCGTGCACTACGGGGCGGAGCTCAGGGTCGGCGACGTGGCCGTGCTGCGCCACCCTCTGCAACAGGACCTGCTCGTCGTCAAGCGGCTCATGGAGCTGCGCGAGGGCGGCTGGTGGGTGCTGGGCGACAACACGGACGACGAGGTGGTGGACAGCCGGGCCTTCGGCGCGGTGCCGGTCGAGCTGGTGCTCGGCCGGGTGCGCGGGCGGTACCGGCCGATGACGGCCGGGCGCCGGCGCACCTTCGGCTACGTGGCGTCCTGGGTGGTGTCCTCGGTGCGGCCGGTGCTCTCCGACCGTTCGGTCTCCAGGCGCTTGCGGGCCCGGTAGGCGGCCACGTTGGCCCGGGTCGCGCAGCGGTCCGAGCAGTAGCGGCGCGAGCGGTTGGTCGAGGTGTCGAGATAGGCGTTGCGGCAGGGTGCGGCCTGGCACAGGCCGAGCCGGTCCACGCCGTACTCGGTGAGGTGGAAGGCGAGGCCCATGGAGGCGATCGCCGCGTAGCCGGCCGTGGCGTTCGACGGGTGGTCGGCGAGGTGCATGTGCCACAGCGGGCGGCCGTCCTCGTCGCGGTGCTCGTGGCCCGACACCTGGGGGCTGACCGGGAATTCGAGGAGCAGCGAGTTGAGCAGGTCCACCGCCCGGACCTCCTCGCCCCCGTCGGCCGCCTCGAAGACCGCCCGCAGCCGGGCCCGCACCGAACGGAAGCGGGTCACGTCCGCGTCCGTGGCCCTGCGGGCCGCCGACTTGTTCCCCCCGAACAGTTCCCGCACCGCGTCGACCGAAGTCAGGGAGTCTTTGTTGCGGGCCGGCTCCTCGGTGTTGACCAGGCGGACGGCGTAGTCCGAGTAATAGGCCAGTTCCACTTGTAGTCCTTACGGCGGCGGTCTAGGGTCGGGAGGGATTCTGGTAACGGCTGGGTACCCTTCGAGGGTATTACAGAGTGGCTCCCGAGGAGGACTTCCGGTGACGGACGCGAGCACGGAGACGAGTACGGGGACCCCGGCGGGCGCGGGAGCCGGGGCGGCGGTGGGCGCGCCGGAGTCCTGGCGGGCCTGGCAGGACAGCTGGGACCGGCAGCAGGAGTGGTACATGCCGGACCGCGAGGAACGCTTCCGGGTCATGCTCGACATGGTCGAGGCCTGCGTCGGACCCGCACCGCGCGTGCTCGACCTCGCGTGCGGTACGGGGAGCATCACGGACCGCCTCCTCAGGCGCTTCCCGGACGCGGTGAGCACCGGAGTGGACCTGGACCCCGCGCTCCTGGCCATCGCCGAGGGAACCTTCGCCGGCGACGGCCGGGTCACCTTCGTGACCGCCGACCTCAAGGACCCCCGCTGGGTGGAGGCGCTCCCCTACGACGACTACGACGCCGTACTCACCGCCACCGCACTCCACTGGCTGCACAGCGAGCCGCTGGCGGCGCTCTACGGGCAGGTCGCCGGGCTCGTTCGCGACGGCGGGGTGTTCATGAACGCCGACCACATGATCGACCCCGGCACGCCCCGCATCAACGCGGCCGAGCGCGCCCACCGGCATGCCCGGATGGACAACGCGAAGGAGCGGGGCGCCCTCGACTGGGCCGACTGGTGGGCGCTGGCCGCCCAGGACGCGGTGCTCGCGGGGCCCACCGCCGAGCGGTACAAGATCTACGGCGAGCACGCCGACGGCGACATGCCCTCCGCGTCCTGGCACGCCGCCACCCTGAGGGCCGCCGGCTTCGCCGAGGCCAGGCCGGTCTGGGCCTCGCCGTCGGACACGCTGCTCCTCGCCCTCAAGTAGGCGCCGGCAGGCTCGCGCCACGTCCGAGAGCCCACAAGTGGCGTACGGGTAAGGGGGGTTGCGGAACCGAACCCGCAACCCCCCTTACCGCGACGGGAGTTACCCCGCTCACTAAACGCCCGGCGTTACAGCACCTTCGACAGGAACGACTTCGTCCGGTCGTGCTGAGGGTTCGTCAGGACGTCACGCGGGTTGCCGGCTTCGACCACCACGCCGTCGTCCATGAACACCAGCGAGTCGCCGACCTCGCGCGCGAAGCCCATCTCGTGGGTGACCACGATCATCGTCATGCCGTCCTCGGCCAGGCCCCGCATGACGTCCAGGACGTCGCCGACCAGCTCGGGGTCGAGCGCGGACGTCGGCTCGTCGAAGAGCATCAGCTTCGGCTGCATCGCCAGCGCGCGGGCGATGGCCACGCGCTGCTGCTGGCCGCCGGAGAGCTGCGAGGGGTAGTTGCCCGCCTTGTCGGCGAGGCCGACGCGGTCGAGCAGCTTCAGTGCCCGCTCGCGGGCCACCGCCTTGGACTCGCGCTTGACCTGGACCGGCGCCTCCATGACGTTCTCGACGGCCGTCATGTGCGGGAACAGGTTGAAGCGCTGGAAGACCATGCCGATGTCCCGCCGCTTCAGGGCGACTTCGCTGTCCTTCAGCTCGTACAGCTTGTCGCCCTTCTGGCGGTACCCGACCAGATCGCCGTCGACGTAAAGACGCCCGGCGTTGATCTGCTCCAGGTGGTTGATGCACCGCAGGAAGGTGGACTTGCCGGAGCCGGAGGGACCGATCAGGCAGAACACCTCGCCCTCGGCCACCTCCAGGTCGATGCCCTTGAGGATGTGGGCGGGGCCGAACGACTTGTGGACGCCCTCCGCCTTGACCATCGGTTGTGCAGTCATGGGGTCACCGCCGCCAGTTGGAGAGGGAGAGCAGGTTCGACTTGATGCGCTCCAGCGGCGTGGGCGGCAGGGCGCGCAGCGAACCGCGGGCGAAACGGCGCTCCAGGTAGTACTGGCCGACGCTGAACACGCTGGTCAGGGCCAGGTACCAGATCGAGGCGACGAAGAGCATCTCCATCACCGCGAACGAGGTCGCGGCCACGTCCTGGGCGCTGCGCAGCAGGTCCTGGTACTGGACGGCGACGACCAGGGACGAGGTCTTGAGCATGTTGATGAACTCGTTGCCCGTCGGCGGGATGATCACCCGCATCGACTGGGGGAGCACCACCCGGCGCATGGTCTGCATCTGGGTCATGCCGAGCGCGTGCGAGGCCTCGGTCTGGCCCTCGTCCACCGACTGGATGCCGGCCCGGACGATCTCCGCCATGTAGGCGCCCTCGTTCAGGCCGAGGCCGAGCAGGGCGGCGAGGAACGGAGTCATGACCGCGGTCATGTAGTCCTTGTAGAACCCGAGGTTCAGGATCGGGAAGATCAGCGCCAGGTTGAACCAGATGAGCAGCTGTACGTAGACCGGGGTGCCGCGGAAGAACCAGATGTACAGCCAGGCGACCGAGCTGGTCACCGGGTTCTTCGAGAGCCGCATCACGGCGAACAGCACACCGAGGATCAGACCCACGGCCATCGAGACGACGCTGATGAGCACGGTGTGCCACAGGCCGGTCAGGATGCTGGGGTCGAACAGCTTGTCCGTGACGGTCGCCCAGCGCACATTGCCCTGGGCGAACGCGTACGCCAGCGCGCCGAGCACGGCCACGACGACCACGGCGCTGATCCAGCGCCCGTAGTGGCGCACCGGAATGGCCCGGATGACGTCCGGTGGAACCTGCTCCGGGGCGGCGTCGGCCGGGCCCGGAGTCTTGTCGAGCTTGTCAGTCACAGCGACTGCCCTTCAGTGGTGCGCGGGTCAGGAGCCGCCGTTGATGGCTGCCTTGGTGACGGCGCCCTGCGCGCCGCCCCACTTGTCGATGGCCGTCTTGTACGTACCGTCCGCGATGATCGCGTCGAGCGCGGCCGAGAGGGCGTCCCGCAGCTGGGTGTTCTTCTTGTCCACCGCGATGCCGAACGGGCCCGCGTCCGACTTGTTGGCGACCGCCTCGAAGTCGGCGCCGCCGCCCGCGGTCTTCGCGATGTACGCGGCCACCGGGGAGTCGTTCAGGTCGGCCACCGCGCCGCCGGCCTTGACGCGGGTCTGCGCCTCGGCGTCGGTGGCGTACGGCTCGAAGCTCAGCTCGCCCTTGCCGTCCGCCTTGCACTTGGCGGCGAGGTCCTTGGCGGCCTGCTCGTACGTGGTGCCGCGCTGCACGGCGATCTTCTTGCCGCACAGGTCCTCGGTGGACTTGATGCCCTCCGGGTTGCCCTTCTTGACCAGGATGCCGGTGCTCGCGGTGTAGTAGTCGACGAAGTCGACGCCCGTACCGGTCTTCTTGCCGTCCTTGTCGAGGCCCTCCTGGCGGGCCTTGGTGTCGCTGACCGAGGACATGACCGCGTCGTAGCGGCCGGTCGGCAGCGCGCCGAGGAGGGTGTCGAAGGTGCCGCTGGTGAACTCGAACTTCACGCCGAGCTGCTTGCCGAGGGCCGCGGCGATGTCCGGGTCGATACCGACGATGGTCTCGCCCTGCTTGAACTCCATGGGGGCGTACGTGGCGTCCGTCCCCACCTTGATCACGCCGGCCTTCTGGATGTTCGCGGGCAGCTTCGAGAAGAGCGGGGCGGACTTGGAGGCCCCGCCCGAGGACTCGGGGGCCGAGCCCTTCTTCGTCTGGTCACCGCAGCCGGTGACCAGCAGGGCGCCCGCGACCGCGATCGCGCCGACCGCGGCAATCCGGGACTTGGCGGCGGTCGTACGACGGGTGGTGCTTGCGGTCATGGTCGGGTTCCTCCGGCAGGTGTTGAGTGGAGTGGCCATGGAGTGCGAACGGCGAAGAACGCACAGGTCCTGGGATGTGGTCGTGCACGCATCCTCGGGTGGCGCGACCGCGGTGTGAACCGCGTGTGAAGTCGCATCTTGCCATTCGGACCCCGGAAATCAGGGTCGCAGCCATGTCAAAATCGGATAACGGGTCACCCCCCGAACCCGATAAGGCCGATACGGCAAGGCGCACCTGGCCGGACCATGTGCGGAATGCGCCCCCGACAACCGGAGAATCTCCGGTTCATCTCGCGGTGTGGACAGTTTTCATGCCGCGTAGCCGACTTGTCGTGACTTCACACCAAGAGTGGCGGCTCGTCACGGAGGCCGCTTGCGGCCGAGCACGGACGCTGGGCCACTATGGACTCGTCGGCGGACGCTTCTGTCCGGTAAGAAGGATCCTTACACCCCTCATCCGGGGCTCAGGGCGCGTGTGCGGCGCGCCCGCGCGTACGTACCTCCACCCCGCGGGGCGGGCCAACCGCCCTCAGCGGGGAACGTACGCGGGTCCGCCCACCCCTCCTCAACAAGGAGTGGCCACCCTCAACTGATGAAGACTTAAGGGGTAAACACAATGGCAGCGGAGATCGTCAATCCTCGCAGCGACAGCAGCACGGAGGGTTCGGACGAGCCCTTCGACCCGGCCTTCGCGCTCCACCGCGGCGGCAAGATGGCCGTGCAGGCCACCGTGCCGATCCGTGACAAGGACGACCTGTCCCTGGCCTACACGCCGGGCGTCGCCAAGGTGTGCAGCGCGATTGCGGAGAACCCCGAGCTGGTCCACGACTACACCTGGAAGTCGCAGGTCGTCGCCGTCGTGACGGACGGTACGGCGGTGCTCGGGCTCGGAGACATCGGCCCGGAGGCCTCCCTCCCGGTCATGGAGGGGAAGGCGATCCTCTTCAAGCAGTTCGGCGGCGTCGACGCGGTTCCGATCGCGCTCGCGACCACGGACACGGACGAGATCATCGAGACCGTCGTCCGGCTCGCCCCGTCCTTCGGTGGGGTGAACCTGGAGGACATCTCCGCCCCGCGCTGCTTCGAGATCGAGCGCCGGCTCCAGGAGGCCCTGGACATCCCGGTCTTCCACGACGACCAGCACGGCACGGCCGTGGTCACCCTGGCCGCCCTGCGCAACGCCGCGCAGCTCACCGGGCGCACGCTCGGCGAGCTGCGCGCGGTCATCTCGGGCGCCGGCGCGGCCGGTGTGGCCATCGCCAAGTTCCTGCTCGAAGCGGGCCTCGGCGACGTGGCGGTCGCCGACCGCAAGGGCATCGTCAGCAGCGACCGTACGGACCTGACGGACGTCAAGCGCGAGCTGGCCGAGCTCACCAACAAGGCCGGTCTGAGCGGCTCGCTCGAAACCGCGCTGGCCGGCGCCGACGTGTTCATCGGCGTCTCCGGCGGTACGGTCCCCGAGCCCGCGGTCGCCTCCATGGCGCCGGGCGCCTTCGTCTTCGCGATGGCCAACCCGAACCCCGAGGTGCACCCCGACATCGCGCACAAGTACGCGTCCGTGGTGGCCACCGGCCGGTCGGACTACCCGAACCAGATCAACAACGTCCTCGCCTTCCCGGGCATCTTCGCGGGCGCCCTCCAGGTCCGCGCCTCGCGGATCACCGAGGGCATGAAGATCGCCGCGGCGAACGCGCTGGCCGACGTCGTGGGCGATCAGCTCGCCGCGGACTACGTCATCCCGTCCCCGTTCGACGAGCGGGTCGCCCCCGCCGTGACGGCCGCGGTGGCCGCCGCCGCCCGCGCCGAGGGTGTGGCGCGCCGGTAGGCACGCGCGTGGTCGTACAGTCCCGTGCCGGGCTCTCCTTCGGGGGAGCCCGGCACGGCGCTTTTCCGGCCCGTCCTGGTGTGCGGCCTGTCCTGGTGTGTGGTCCGCCGGGTGTGCGGCCCGTTCCGGTGTGCGGCCCGTTCCGGTGTGCGGTCCGTCCCGGCGTGCGGGGTGTCACAGCCGTGGGAGGTTCCGGCGGCCGGGCCGGGCGCCCTAGGGTCAGGCCCATGTTCGCCGCATACGCCGCACGCATCGACCGTGACCAGCCGCTCAGCGGCCTTGAGTTGGGGGAGCGCCCGGCCCCCGAGCCACGCCCCGGCTGGAGCCTCATCGACGTACGGGCCGCGTCGCTCAACCACCACGACGTCTGGTCGCTGCGCGGGGTCGGACTCAGCGAGGACAAGCTGCCGATGATCCTCGGCTGCGACGCGGCCGGCGTCGACCGGGACGGCAACGAGGTCGTGCTGCACTCGGTGATCGGCCAGACCGGTCACGGCGTCGGCCCCGCGGAGGGCCGCTCGATCCTCACCGAGAAGTACCAGGGCACGTTCGCCGAGCAGGTCGCCGTACCCACCTGGAACGTCCTGCCCAAGCCGAAGGGGATGAGCTTCGCGGAGGCCGCGTGCCTGCCGACCGCGTGGCTGACCGCGTACCGGATGCTGTTCACCAACGCCGGTGTGCGGCCCGGGGATTCGGTCCTGGTGCAGGGCGCGGGCGGCGGCGTGGCGACCGCCGCGATCGTCCTCGGCAAGGCGGCGGGCCTGCGGGTCTTCGCCACCAGCCGGGACGAGCACAAGCGCGAGCGGGCCGTGGAGCTCGGCGCGGTCGACGCCTACGAGCCCGGCGCGCGGCTGCCGCAGCGGGTCGATGCGGTGATCGAGACGGTGGGCGCCGCGACGTGGTCCCACTCGGTCAAGTCCCTGCGCCCCGGCGGCACCCTGGTCATCTCCGGCGCCACGAGCGGCGACCGCCCCGCACACGCCGAGCTGACCCGGATCTTCTTCCTGGAGCTCAAGGTGGTCGGCTCGACGATGGGCACGAAGGACGAGCTGGAGGACCTGCTGGCCTTCTGCGCGGCGACCGGCGTACGCCCCGTCATCGACGAGGTGCTGCCGCTGGACCGGGCGCGGGAGGGCTTCGAGAAGGTGGCGTCGGGGGACCTGTTCGGGAAGGTCGTTCTTTCGGTGGGGTGAGGGGGAGGGCCGGCCGGCTGTGGGTGGCCGGCCTTTTCGGGGTCGCGGTTCCGGGTGCGTGCGGAGGGTGAATGCGCGTGCGGGGGCCGCGGCCCTTTTTGTTGGGTCGGGCCGGTCGGGCCCTTTTGTGTGGGGCGTCGCGGAGTGCTGCGGAGGTTGCGGAGGTTGCGGAGGCTGCTCGGGGCCTTGCAACGGGGTGGCCTTAAAGGTCTGTTTCCGGCATTGGTGTCTTTATTTGGTTGTCGAGTATTTTGTCCGTCCCCAACTTGGGTTCGCCCATTTCCGTAGGTAGTTCCGTGGGCGGTTCCGTAGGCGGTTCCGTGCGGCCGTTGTGTCAACCAGGGTTGACGGGTGTTCGTTGTCAATGTACGTTGACAACCATGACCGAGGCCACCGATCTCGCCGCACGAGCCGGCGACCGCGACCCGAGGGTCGGACTGCGAGCCGTCGCCGCGCTGCGACGGCTGCTGGAACAGCTCGAATCAGTACAGGTACGGAGTGCCCGTAACCAGGGTTGGTCCTGGCAGGAGATCGCCGCAGAGCTGGGGGTCAGCCGTCAGGCGGTCCACAAGAAGCACGGGAGGGCTTGATGTTCGAGCGATTCACGGTGAACGCCCGCGGGGTGGTGGTGGGCGCCGTCGAGCACGCTGCGCGGGCGGGGTCGCCCGTGGTGACGGAGGAGCACCTGCTCCTCTCCCTCCTCGACCGCGAGGACAGCAAGGCGGCCTTCGCGCTGGCCTCCCTCGGCGTCACGGACCACCGCGCCGAACTCGTCGCCGAGTTGGGGGCGGCACGGCGCCGGGGAGGCATGTCCAAGGCGGACGCCGATGCGCTGGCGGGGATCGGGATCTCCGTCGACGAGATCGTCGCGAGGGTGGAGGAGGCGCACGGGCCGGGTGCGCTGACGGTCGGGGCGCCGGCCGGTAAGGCGCGGGCCCTGCGGCGGCCGTCCTTCACGAAGGGGGCGAAGGGGGTTCTGGAGAGGGCGTTGCGGGTGGCGCTGGGGCGGAAGCAGAAGTTCATCGGGGATGAGCATTTGCTGCTGGCGCTGATGGTGGTGCCGGGGGTTGTGGGGGAGGTGCTTGCGGAGTTCGGGGGGAGTTATGGGGGTGTGGAGAGGGTGCTGTTCGGGGAGGCGGCCTGATCCTGGGCCCTTTTGCGCAGTTCCTCGCGCCCCTGGCAACGCTGGTCGTGTGCGGACCGTGGTCGCTTCTCGCGCAGTTCCCCGCGCCCCCTGGCAGGGCTGGTGCCGGCCCGCATGTCTATTCCTGCCTGCCTGGCGCAGTTCCTCGCGCCCCTGGGGGGCTGGTGCCGGCCCGCATGGGGGTTCCGGCCTGCTTTGCGCAGTTCCTCGCGCCCCCAACCCCCGGTGACGTGCGGACCGTGCGTGGTTGGTCGCGCAGTTCCCCGCGCCCCTTCAACCCCCGGTCGTGTGCGGGCCGTGGTCGCTTCTCGCGCAGTTCCCCGCGCCCCTAACCGCATCGGTGCGGGCCAGCATGCGTATCCCTAGCCCGTCCGGCGTTTGAGGACGAGCGCCGTTCAGGCGTGAAGGGGGGTCCGGGGGCGGAGCCCCCGAGAGGGGTGCTGGGGGCGGAGCCCCCGCGTGGGGGTGCAGGGGGCGGAGCCCCCCGCCGGGGTTCGAGGGGCGGAGCCCCTCGGGGGGTCTGGGGCGCAGCCCCGGGGCCAGGCACCTTGCAACCCGCTGCACGGGCGGGTGGGTGGGCAGCCCCCTGGGGGTCTGGGGCGCAGCCCCAGAAGGGCACCCTCCCACCCGCTGCACGGGCAGGTGGGCAACCCCTGGGGGGTTTGGGGCGCAGCCCCAAGGCCTCGACTTCTCGGGGCCCGTCACGGGTGGGTGGGTGGGCAAGCGCCCTGGGGTCTGGGGCGGAGCCCCAGGGGCCGGGCCTACCCAACCCCCTGCGCGGGTGGGCGGGTGGGCGAACCCGCCGGGGTCTGGGGCGGAGCCCCAGGGAGCCGGGCCCATCCGACCCCCCGCACGGGCGGGCGGGTGGGCAAGCGTCCCCGGGGTCTGGGGCGGAGCCCCAGGGTGGCCGGTGCGGGGGGTGTTATGAGGCGCGCCCCCGCAGCACGACCCCGATCCGCCCAGCCGCCCCCACCAAACACCCCCGCACCTCGGCAAGCTGCTCCTCCGACACCCCCTCGTCCCGAGCCGCATCCCGCACCCCGTCCCGGAACCGGTCGAGCAGCCGCTCCAGGTCCCGCCCCGGGTCACCGGACGACTTCTCCCGCGCCCACTCCGGCTCGACCCCGAGGTCGCCCCCGCGCTCGCCCCAAGAGGCAGCCCCGCGCTCACCCCCCGGGCCAGCCGCGCCCTCACCCCGCGAGGTGTCCCCGCCCTCACCCCGCGAGGTGTCCCCGCCCTCACCCCGCGAGGTGTCCCCGCGCTCACCCCGCGAGGTGCCCCCGGGGGAGCCCGGTGCCTGGCCGAACCCGAACCGTCCCAGCTCCTTGGTGATTTCCGCGAGCCCCTCGCGCACCCCCGTGGGCCAGTCGCCCCGCGCGAAGTGCTCCTGCACATGGCGCTGCACGTCCCGGGCGACCCGCTGCATCTCCTCGCGCGCCTTCTCCTGCGCCTCCTTCGCCTGGCGCCGCGCCTGCTGAGCCTCGTCGCGGGCCCGCCGGGACTCGTCCTTCGCCCGGCGCGCCTGCTCCTTCCACTCCTGCTTCGCGCGCTTGAACTCCTCCTTCGCCTGCTGCCAGCCCTCCGCGTCACCCCACGTGCTGTCGAAGAACTCGGAGGCCTCCGGGAATCCCTTGCGGGTGCCCCGGCTCGCGGACGTCTGACCCGTACGGGCTTCACGCGCCGCGCGGCGCATGTCGTCGCGCAGGCTGCCCGCCGCACCGCGTACGTCGTCCCGGATCTCGGCGGCGAGTTCGGAGACGGACTCGCGGATCTCCAGCTCCAGATCGGCGAGTTCACCGCCCCGGCCCGCCAACTCGGCCCGTCCGGCGTCGGTGATCGAGTAGACCTTGCGGCCACCCTCCGTGGTGTGGGTGACGAGTCCCTCGGCCTCCAGTTTGGCCAGCCGGGGATAGACGGTGCCGGCGCTCGGTGCGTACAGGCCCTGGAAGCGCTCCTCAAGCAGACGGATCACCTCGTACCCGTGGCGGGGCGCCTCGTCGAGCAGCTTGAGGAGGTAGAGACGCAGACGGCCGTGAGCGAAGACGGGGGGCATGTCAGAGCACCTTCTTGGTCGGGCCGGTCGAGCCGGTGGTGTCGGTGGGGGTGTTGTCGGCGGTGTCGGCCGGGCCGGTCGTAGGGTCCGCACCAGACGCCTGGGCCGCACCGGATGCCCCCGCCGCACCAGACGCCTGGGCCGCACCAGATGCTCCCGCCGCCCCATACGCCTGGGCCGCACCAGATGCGCCCGCCGCACCGGTCGCCTCGCCCGCACCAGATGTACCGGCCGCACCAGTCCTCTCGCCCGCCTCCGTCCGCGCGGGCTCCTCGTTCGACGGCCTGCGCAGCAGCGCGATCGAGCCGGAGACCGTCGTCGCCCTGAGCTTGCCGTTGCCCGCCCCCAGCGTGCCGGTGATCTTCTTCGTGCCCCACTGCCCGCTGACCCGCAGGTCCTCGAACGCGCTGGAGACGGCTCCGCTCGCGGTGTTGGCCTCGACGTGCGCGTCCGCCGGGTGCGGCAACCGGATGGCGACCTCGCCCGAGACGGTGGTCAGGCGGATGTCGGTGCGCCGCGCGCCCGGGTCCAGGTCGAGCACCATGTCGCCGCTCACCGACTCCGCCTCGACGCGCCCCCCGGCCCCGTCGACGACCGTCAGGTCACCGGAGACCGACTTGAAGCTGAGGTCGCCCGTGACGGCCTGCACTTCCATGTTGCCGGTGACGCTCTCGGCCCTGACCGGGCCCGCGAGCTTGACCAGGGTCGCGTCGCCGCTGACCCCGCGCACCTCCGTACGCCCCCGGATCCCGGACACCACGGCCCCGGCGCCGACCGTACCGAGTTCGACGTCCGCACCCGCCGGGACCGCGACCGAGACCACCGCGCTGCGGTTCCAGCCCTTGCGGTCGAGCCATTTGAGGAAGCCGCGCCAGGGGAGGTCCTCGTAGGCGACGGTGAGCGTCGACCCGCTGCGCGTCACGATCAGCGGGGGCCCCTCCACCGAGGAGATCTCGATCCGGGCGGAACTTTCCTCGGTGCCCACGACGTTCACGGTTCCGTTGACGATGCGCACCTGGAGCTTCGTCACCGGACCCTCGGACGCGTCGAGAACGAGCTTCCGCGGTTCCTGGACGGCCCACGTGGACTTGGACATGTGCTGACCTCCTGGCCATGGTGACCGGACACTCGGACGCAACATATCGCGTCTCTTGCTAGACACGATATATCGCGGATTGGGGAAGTCAAGGCCGGCGGATGCCCAGGTGTACAGGTCGATCAGTGCCCCATATGCCCAGTAATGGAGGGATGTTCGGCACTTCATGACCTAGCGTATGGATCATGCCCGTCGCCGATGCCGCCGCCCCCGGAGCCCTGCTCCTCTGTCGCGCCGAACCCCCGGGGGTTCGCCCGGCCGCCCATCTGCTGCGCGAGCGCATGCTGCTGGCCCCGGCCGGGGACGGCTGGAGCGTGCTCGTCCCCGAGGCCAAGCCCTGGCTCAGCGGCGCCGGTCCCGTGGACGAGGTCCTCGCGGGCTGGGCCAACGCGCTCACCGTGGGGGCCGGCCACCCCGTGATCGCGCTGTGGTGGGACGCCGCCCAGGCCGGTTACACCCTGGCCTCGGGCTTCCGCCGTACGGTCGGCTACGTCTGGCTGGCCGACGGCACCCCCGTCGGCGAGGGCGAGGCGATGCGTACGTTCGCCGCCCGGCTCGGCCTCGACCCCGTCATCGACGCGGAGGCGCTCGACGGTCTCACCCGTCCCGACTCGTCCGCCGACGCCCGGGCGCGGCTGCTCGGCCTGATCGCCGTCCTCGGCCGGGCCGGTGTGGCCCTGCCCGCCGGACTCACGCCCGGCGAACCCGCCGACCGGCTGCGCTCGGTGGCCGAGGCCCAGGGTGGCGAGGTGATCGAATGGAACGGCTGGCGCGATGCCGTACGCGCCGAACTCGCCGCGGTGGAGGGCGGTCCGCTCGGCCCGTGGGTGCGCGGGCCCAAGGCCCGTCTGCTCGGCGCCGCCCAGCTCGCGGCGGGCCTGCCGCTCACGGCCTGGGGCCTCGGCCGCCGCAGCGGAGGCTGGACGACGGCCGGGGCGATCCTGGTCGCCCACGGCGTGCTCGGCCTCGCCTACGACCGGATGCGCGCCCGGCCGGACCGCGCCTGACCGACGCGTATTACGCGTTGCGCCCGACGCGGCCGATCCGCGTCCCGATCCGCGTCCGGGTCACTCGTCCTCGTCGTCCTCGTCGTCGAGCCGGGCCAGCCACGTGGCGAGCCGCTCGACCGGGACCTCGAAGTCCGGGTTCAGATCGACGAAGGTCCGCAGCTGCTCGGCGAGCCACTCGAAGGTGACCTCCTCCTCGCCGCGCCGCTTCTCCAGCTCCTCGATGCCGCGGTCGGTGAAGTACACAACTTGCTCCTGGGAGGACGTGCCGGATGTTCGCCCTTCAGCGTATCCGGCGGACGCGGGCACCCCTCAGGCGGCGGGCCTCGTCCGGCCGGTGTTCCGACGACTCGGCACGCGGGCGCCTTTACGGCTGCTTTATGTCGCCATGGGGCTCCAATGGGAAGCCTGCTGATAGCTTGCGAACGTTTTGTGGTTCGGGTGGGGGTTCGGTGAAGATTCAGCTGTTCAAAATGCGGCAGATGGTGCTGATAAGTGCCGTTGCCGTTGCCGTCCTCGTCCTGCTCGGCGCCTACGGGGCGAGCAAGGCCGATGACGCCGGAAGCGCCGGCTCTTTCGCGACGTACGCGATGTACGCGATCTACGGCTTCGCCGCGCTCTTCGTGGTGCAGCGCTGTCTGCTGTTGCCCTCGAAGGCCTGGGTTCGTTTCGACGACGGCTCGCTGACCTGGCGCACCCACAAGTCGCTGGTCGCGCAGGAGGTTTCGCCGTCCGGGACGGTGCTGCTCCGCGACATCATGGCCGCGTCCGTGATCGTGCAGCACCCCACGTCGCGGGTGCTGTGGAACAAGCGGCAGGTCGAAATGCGGTCCGTGCGGCTCGAGTTGGCGAGTGGCGAGCGCGTCGTGCTGCCGGTCCGGGGTCTGGCCGCGCATCTCGTCGCGGGGTCGCCCTTCTCGCAACTGGTCGATGAACTGCGCCGACGCAGGCCCGAGTTCGCCCAGGGGCTGAGCGTCGCCGTCGCGCCGTAGGCGCCCTGTGCAGAGGGCCGGTCCCGGCGGCCGGCCCGGTCCGGCCTGCCCGACCCGGTCGGCGGCCTCGGGGCTCCGGGCCCCATGTGCCCGGTCGGTCTCCGTGCCCGGTCGGTCTCTTCGGCCCGCCGTCATGTCGTTCTGCCGCCGCTCTTTCGTGAGGCGGCTCTCTTCTCGTGTTTCGGGGTTTCCTCTTGAAGGTCCAGGTATTCACGATGCGCCAAGCGGTCAGCGTGTCGGTTTTCGTGGGTGGCATCCTTTTTGCGATCGCCATCAACCTTTCGTCCCTCGTCCTCCAGTCGGTGATCGGGGTGGCCGCGCTGGTGCTGGTCGTCCGGTTCCTCCTGCTGCCCTCCCAGATCTGGGTGCGCATCGACGCCACGACCATCGCGTGGCGGACGCCGCGGGGCGCCGTGCGGAACAACGGGCTCCCGCCGTCCGGCTCGGTGGCCGTGGCGGATGTGGCCTCGGCGGCCGTGGTCAGGGAGCGTACGGCCGTCCGTTCCTTCGGGGTGCGCAAGGAGCTCGAACTGCGCGGGGTGCGGCTGACCCTGCGGACGGGCGGCACCGTCCTGCTGCCGCTGCGGGCCACCGTCGCCAATGTGAGCGCCGACTCCCCGCTGCGCCGCCTCGTCGCCGAACTGCGGCGCCAGCACCCGGAGTTGGCGGACCCGCTCGTCGTACCGACCATGTGACGCACCCGGCGCGGAAGGACGGGGCCGCGCCCCCGGGGTGTCGGCGTCCGCCGCACCGTGCTTCGCTGGAGGCGTGCGGGGTACCGCATCGCTGGACGGGTGCGGCGCGGGTGTCGACGGAGGTGGCTTCGGATGTTCGGTGGCTTCGACGAGATCTTCGCGCCCGCGCGGCGGCACACCGAGGAGGAGCGTCGGCGCCAGGAGATCACCCTCGACGAGGTCGGCGACTCCGACCCCGGCCGCGGCCCGATAGATCTGGCCGGCGGCAGCGTCGTCATACGGGTGCCACGGGGCGGCGACCACACGCCCTCACCCGAGGAACACCATTCCGACGACGCGGACCCGGCCTCCGCCACAGCCCTCCCGGACTCCGCCGGCGCGGACCACGCCGCCGTACCGGACCCCGCCCAGGCACCCCTCGCGCCCGCAGAACCCGGCACCCCCGACCCCTCCTCCCCGCAGCACCGCGACGCCTGACGTCGCCCCCGCGCGCAGCACGCCGAAAGGGCCCGGCACCCCCGTTGACCAGGGGTGCCGGGCCCTTCCGGCGTGCTGAGCCGGTGCCGGCCGGGTCCGTCGCGGACCCGGCCGGGGCGGACTAGGCCTCGAAGACCTCGTTCACCAGCTGCTCCTGCTCCTGCTCGTGGCGCTTCTTCGAACCCACCGCCGGGGACGAGCCGTGCGGGCGCGAGATGCGGCGCAGGCGCTCGCCGTGCGGCACGTCCGCGCCGACGGCCAGGTCCAGGTGGTCGATCAGGTTGAGCGCGATGAACGGCCAGGCACCCTGATTCGCCGGCTCCTCCTGGGCCCACAGGTACTTCTCGGCGTTCGGGAACTTGGCGATCTCGGCCTGGAGCTCGGCACCCGGCAGCGGGTACAGGCGCTCGATGCGGATGATCGCCGTGTCCGTCGCGCCGCGCTTCTCGCGCTCGGCGGCGAGGTCGTAGTAGACCTTGCCCGCGCAGAAGACGACCTTGCGGACCGCGCCCGCGTCCACGTGCTCGTCGCCGATCACCGGGCGGAAGCCGCCGTTGGTGAACTCCTCGGCCTTCGACGCCGCCGCCTTCAGACGCAGCATCGACTTCGGGGTGAAGACGATGAGCGGCTTGTGGTGCGGGTTGTGGACCTGCCAGCGCAGCAGGTGGAAGTAGTTCGACGGCAGCGTCGGCATCGCGACCGTCATGTTGTTCTGCGCGCACATCTGGAGGAAGCGCTCCGGGCGGGCGGACGAGTGGTCCGGACCCTGGCCCTCGTAGCCGTGCGGCAGCAGCAGCGTGACGCCGGAGGTCTGGCCCCACTTCTGCTCGGCCGAGGAGATGAACTCGTCGACGACGGTCTGGGCGCCGTTGACGAAGTCGCCGAACTGCGCCTCCCACATCACCAGGGACTCGGGACGGGCCAGCGAGTAGCCGTACTCGAAGCCCATCGCCGCGTACTCGGAGAGCAGCGAGTCGTAGACGTTGTAGCGGGCCTGCTCGTCGGACAGGTACATCAGCGGGGTGTAGTCCTCGCCGGTGACCTGGTCGACCAGGACCGCGTGGCGCTGGCCGAAGGTGCCGCGGCGGGTGTCCTGGCCGGACAGCCGGACCGGGACGCCCTCCATGAGCAGCGAGCCGATGGCCAGGGTCTCGCCCATGCCCCAGTCGATCGTGCCGTCCTCGACGGAAGCCGCGCGGCGCTGCATCTGCGGCATCAGACGCGGGTGCACGGTGATCCGCTCGGGGATGTTCACCTGCGACTCGGCGATGCGCTTGACGATCTCCTGCGAGACCGCCGTGGAGACCGCGACCGGGAACTCGGCCTGGGTGTCCGAGGAGTGGATCTCGCCCGGCGCCGAGGTGGCCTCGCGGACCTCCGCGAACACCTTCTCCAGCTGGCCCTGGAAGTCCTGCAGCGCCTGCTCGGCCTCTTCCAGGGTGATGTCGCCGCGACCGATGAGCGACTCGGTGTAGAGCTTGCGCACCGAGCGCTTCTTGTCGATCAGGTTGTACATCTGCGGGTTGGTGAACTGCGGGTTGTCGCCCTCGTTGTGACCGCGGCGGCGGTAGCAGATGAGGTCGATCACGACGTCCTTGTTGAACGTCTGGCGGAACTCGAAGGCGAGCCGCGCGACGCGGACCACGGCCTCCGGGTCGTCGCCGTTCACGTGGATGATCGGCGCCTCGATCATGCGGGCCACGTCGGTGGCGTACATGGACGAGCGCGACGACTCCGGGGCGGCGGTGAAGCCGACCTGGTTGTTGATGACGATGTGGACCGTGCCGCCGGTGCGGTAGCCGCGCAGCTGCGACATGTTCAGGGTCTCGGCGACGACACCCTGGCCGGCGAAGGCCGCGTCACCGTGCAGGGCGACGGGCAGGACCGTGAAGTCCGTGCCGCCCTTGTTGATGACGTCCTGCTTGGCGCGGGCGACACCCTCCAGGACCGGGTCGACCGCCTCCAGGTGCGAGGGGTTCGCGACGAGCGAGACCTTGATCTGCTCGCCGTCCAGACCGGTGAAGGTGCCGGAGGCGCCCAGGTGGTACTTCACGTCGCCGGAGCCGTGCATGGACTTCGGGTCGAGGTTGCCCTCGAACTCGCGGAAGATCTGCGCGTACGACTTGCCGACGATGTTGGCGAGCACGTTGAGGCGGCCGCGGTGGGCCATGCCGATGACGACCTCGTCCAAGCGCGACTCGGCGGCGCTGTCGATGACGGCGTCGAGCAGCGGGATGACCGACTCGCCGCCTTCGAGCGAGAACCGCTTCTGGCCGACGTACTTGGTCTGCAGGAACGTCTCGAACGCCTCGGCGGCGTTCAGGCGGCGCAGGATCCGCAGCTGCTCCTCGCGCTCCGGCTTGGAGTGCGAGCGCTCGACGCGGTCCTGGATCCACTTGCGCTGCTTGGGGTCCTGGATGTGCATGAACTCGATGCCGGTGGTGCGGCAGTACGAGTCGCGCAGGACGCCGAGGACGTCACGCAGCTTCATCAGGGTCTTGCCGGCGAAGCCGCCGACCGCGAACTCCCGCTCCAGGTCCCACAGGGTGAGGCCGTGCTCGGTGATGTCCAGGTCGGGGTGCTTGCGCTGGCGGTACTCCAGCGGGTCGGTGTCGGCCATGACGTGGCCGCGGACCCGGTAGGAGTGGATCAGCTCGAAGACGCGGGCGGCCTTGGTGACGTCGTCGTCGTGCGAGGCGTCGATGTCCTTGAGCCAGCGGACCGGCTCGTAGGGGATGCGCAGCGCCTCGAAGATGTCGTCGTAGAAGCCGCTGTCGCCGAGCAGCAGGTTGGCGACGATGCGCAGGAACTCGCCGGACGCGGCGCCCTGGATGACCCGGTGGTCGTACGTCGAGGTGAGGGTCATCACCTTCGAGATGCCCAGCTTGTTCAGGGTGTCCTGCGAGGTGCCCTGGAACTCGGCCGGGTAGTCCATCGAGCCGACGCCCATGATGACCGACTGTCCGGGCATCAGACGCGGCACCGAGTGCACGGTGCCGAGGCCGCCCGGGTTGGTCAGCGAGACGGTGACGCCGGTGAAGTCGTCCATCGTCAGCTTGTTGTTCCGGGCGCGGCGCACGATGTCCTCGTAGGCCTGCCAGAACTCGAAGAAGTTGAGCGTCTCGGCCTTCTTGATGCCGGCGACGACGAGCTGGCGGTCGCCGTTGGGCTTCACCAGGTCGATGGCGAGACCGAAGTTGACGTGCTCCGGCTTGACCAGGGTCGGCTTGCCGTCCTTCTCGACGAACGCGTAGTTCATCGACGGCATGGCCTTGATCGCCTGCACCATCGCGTACCCGATGAGGTGGGTGAAGGAGACCTTCCCGCCCCGGGCGCGCTTGAGGTGGTTGTTGATGACGATGCGGTTGTCGAACAGCAGCTTCACCGGGACGGCGCGCACGGACGTGGCCGTGGGCATCTCCAGCGAGGCGTTCATGTTCTTGGCGACCGCGGCGGCGGGGCCGCGCAGCGTCACGTATTCGGGACCGGCCGGGGCCTCGGTGGCCTCGGCCGCCTTGGCCGCGGGCTTGGCGGGCGCGGCGGTGGCCGCGGGCTTCGCCGGAGCCGGAGCCGCGGGCCGTGCCGGGGCGGCGGCCGGAGCGGCTGCCTTGGCCGGAGCCGGAGCGGCGGCCGGGGCCGCGGGGGCCGGAGCGGCCGGGGCCGGGCTCGCGGCGGCCGGAGCAGCGGCGGCGGGCGCGGCAGCCGCGGCCCCCGCGGCCGCGGTGGGAGCACCCTGAACAGGGTTGTCCGCCGTGCCGGTGGCACCCGGCTTGTAGTCGGCGAAGAAGTCCCACCAGGCACGGTCGACCGAATTGGGGTCCTGGAGGTACTGCTGATAGATCTCGTCGACAAGCCACTCATTGGCACCAAAGCCGGCCGCAGGGTTCTTGCCCTGCCCGTCTTGGTCGGTCGAGACGCTCGAATTACTGGGGGACTGAGACGACACGGCGGTAACCGCCCTCTTCCGCTTCACAAGGTGATGGACAGCGGAAATAAAGGCTACGCCTCCCCGGCGTGGACGTGCAGGCCGGGCATGCCACAGTCGCGTAAGTCACACCGGAACCCTGGTTTCAGGGCGCGAAATGGCGGGAAACAAGCCTGGTTCCGCTGCTCCGCGAGCCGCTTCGGGTACGCGACAGTGCGGCTACGGCCCCTCGGCCCGCACCCTGAAACGAACGCTTCCGCTGAACACCACGCAGAACGACCGCTTCCGGTTCGAACTTTACGTCAACTTTGCTGGCGGGGAGTCCCCGGGAGGGTGACCTGGATCCGGCAGCCACGTGCGGATTCGGCCACGCCGATCCGGCCACCGTGAAGATCCACCGCCCAGCGCGCGATCGCCAGCCCGAGCCCCGTGCCGCCGTCGCTCCCGGGACCGTGCGGCGAGGGCGCGGTGCCCCGGTTGAACCGCTCGAAGACCCGGTGCCACTCCGACTGCGGGATGCCGGGGCCCTCGTCCAGGACCTCCAGATCGAGCGACTCGGGCTGCGGGCCGCGCCGGGCCCGCACCGTCACGCGGCCGTGCGGCGGCGAGTGCTTGACGGCGTTGTCGATGAGATTCGCCACGACCTGGTGCAGCCGCTCCGCGTCCGCGTGCGCGGTCAGCTCCGGCGGTGAGACGTCCAGATGGAGGTGGACGTCGGTGCGCTGGTGGTTGCCCGAGCCGGACGAGAGCTTGCGCTGGGCCGCCGCCAGATTGGCCTCCTTGAGGACGCCCGACAGATACGGCCACACCTCGAAGCGCTGCGCGCGCAGCGTCACCACCCCGTTGTCCAGGCGGGACAGGTCGAGGAGCGTCTCGACCAGGCGGCCGAGCCGCTCGGTCTGCTTCAGGGCCGTGCGCATCGTCTCGGGGTCGGCCGCCGAGACGCCGTCCACCACGTTCTCCAGGACCGCCCGCAGCGCCGCGATGGGCGTGCGCAGCTCGTGCGAGACATTCGCCACGAGTTCCTTGCGGTGCCGGTCGACGGCCTCCAGGTCGTCGGCCATGCGGTTGATGGTGCCCGCGAGGTCGCCCAGCTCGTCGCGCCGGTCGGCGCCGCGCACCCGGCGCGTGTAGTCGCCGTGCGAGATGGCGCGGGCGACCGTGTTCATCTCGTCCAGCGGCGCGGTGAGCCCGTGCGCCACGAACTGCGTGATCAGCAGCGTCGCTATCACCGAGAAGACGGTGATGAAGCGGAGCTCGGTACGGGTCTGCAGGGCCACCATGAGCAGCCCCGTGGTGATGAACACGGAGACCACGACCAGCGTGCCGAGCTTGGTCTTGATCGATATCGAGACCGACCGGAGCCCGGCCGCGATCCGGCTCCGCAGCTCCCGCCGCGCCCTGGCCCACCGGCCGCGTCTGGCCGGCTCGTCCCAACTGGGCCGCTCGCCGCTGCCGCGCAGCTGCCGGGCCCGGTCCGCGGCCCGGCTCATGGCGCCGGGGTCTCCAGCGCGTACCCCACGCCGTGGACCGTGCGGATGCGCTCGGCGCCGATCTTCCGGCGCAGCGCCTTGATGTGGCTGTCCACGGTGCGGGTGCCGGACGCGTCGGCCCAGTCCCACACCTCGGCGAGCAGCTGCTCGCGGGAGAGCACGGCGCGCGGCGTGTTCGCCAGGCAGCTCAGCAGGTCGAACTCGGTCGGCGTCAGGTGGACGTCCTCGCCGCGCACCCGGACCCGGCGCTGTGCGTGGTCGATCTCCAGCTCGCCGAGCCGGAGTATGCCGGTGCGCGGGGTGGTGGCGGCCAGCGCCGCCCGCTCGACCCGGCGCAGCAGTACGTGCACCCGGGCCGCCAGCTCGCGCATCGAGAACGGCTTGGTCATGTAGTCGTCCGCGCCGACGCCGAGCCCGACCAGCATGTCGGTCTCGTCGTCGCGGGCCGTCAGCATGAGGACCGGCACGGGCCGGCGGGCCTGGACCCGGCGGCACACCTCCAGGCCGTCGAACCCCGGCAGCATGATGTCGAGGACCATCAGGTCCGGCTGCCAGGCCTCGGCTGTGTCGACGGCGGCGGGGCCGTCGAGGGCCGTCTGCACCTGGAAGCCCTCGGCCCGCAGACGGGCCGCGATGGCATCGACGATCGTCGTGTCGTCCTCGACGACCAGCACCCTGCGCTGGGCGCCGGGGGTCGCCGCGACGCCGTTGTGGCCGGTGTGTGTCTGCTCCATCGGTTGCCCCGCCCTGACTGTGCTCGCCCGGGGATCCGTGGGGTGATCCCCTGTGTCGCTCAGAGACTAGAGGCACTTTCCGTATCTCGGCTACGCAGGGCGAACGCCGAGATGGACCACGTCAGGGACGCCCCGGGCAACTCACACCTCTTCGGTATGTACCCCGGTGAATCCGGCATTCCGGAGCGCCTGCTCGAAGGCCGCGGACGGCTGCGCCCACCACACCGCGAGCACCCCGCCCGGCCTCAACCGCCGTGCGCAGTCGGCGAGTCCGGCCGGAGAGCGGAGCCCGCCGTCGCCCTCGGTGACGGTCCGGTCGGGGCCGTTGTCGATGTCGAGGCGGAGCGCGTCGTAGGTCGCTCGCGCGGTACGTACGTAATCGACCGGATCGGCCCGGATGATCCCGGTACGCGATTCGGACACGGCCGGGCCGGAAATGGCGCAGAGCGGGCCCCGCCCGGTGCCGGTCGACGATGGCCTGTTCCCGCTCCACCACGGCGATTTGGCCCCAGCGGGGGCCCCGGGCCGCCTGTGCGAGCAGAGAACCCGACGCGCGTCCGGCCGCGCGGCGCACACCGGTTACGAGCGGCGGGGGTGGCGCCGGGCGCCCCGGACGCTCAGGATGTGCGCAAGGTTGCCCTGTGTGGCGCACGCCATAGACGCGTTCGGAGTCGTTCGCGGAAGGTGGGCCGTTGTAGGGCAGGTAAGCGAGAACGGATTCACGGCCGAACAACGCGGGCGTGGCTTGATTCGGGGCGCGCACGCGACGTCCCGGGGAAGGGGCCTCTCCCGGTGCACCCGCTCGAAACCCATCCGTCCGCGGGCCCGGCCCCCGCGCCGCCGCTCGACGCGATCCCGCCTCAGCGCCCCGGGGCGGCCCCGATGGACGGCCCCGCTCCCGAGGAGGCGGTGCCGCCCGGGCCGGGCGCGACGGCCCCGCCCGGCCCCGCCCGGCCGGCGGGCCCTGCTGCCGACCCGGTCGCCGCGGCACCTCCCGTGCCGGCGGGCGTCCCCGGCCCGGCGGCCGCGCCGAGCCCGGTGCCGGTGGGCGTCCCCGCGCTGCGGGCGGCGCTGCTGCGGGCCGGACGGCTGCTGCCCTCGCCGCGCCTCACCCCGTTCGCCTTCGGTTACGCCGTACTGCTTCTGGCCACCTCGCTCTACAGCGACTACGGCGACCCGGAGACCGTGAGCGCCCTGCTGCGCGGGTCGAGCACCGATGTGGCCCATCTGTCGACGACGCCGGTCCTGACGCTCCTCGCGAGCGCGCTGTGGATAGCCGGGGGGATGGCCTCCCCGTACGCGCTGGTGTTCCTCTTCGTCCTGGCCGCCCTCGAACGCCGCATCGGCGGCTGGCGCACGGCCGGGGTCTTCCTGCTCGGGCACGTGGTGGCGACCGTGGCGACCGAGGGGCCGGTGGCCCTGTCGGTGCTGGCCGGGCACCTGCCCGAGAGCTCCCTGCACCGCCTGGACTACGGCATCAGCTTCGGCCTGATGGCCACGGTCGGCGCGCTCGCCGGGCTGCTCACCCCGTTCCCGCGCTGGGCGGCCCTGGCCGTGGTGGGCGTCCTGCTGGTCCAGGACCTCCTCGACATGAGGGAACCCCTGGCGGCCTGGGGTCACCCCGTCGCCCTCCTGGTGGGCGTGGCCTGCTGGCCCGCGCTCCGGCGGGTGCGCGGCACGCCGTACGCGTGATCCCCGGGGCCCGCGCCCTCAGTCCCGGGACGGCTTGAAGTACAGGCTCGCCATGGGGGAGCGGGTCACCCAGCCGAGGGCCGTGTACAGGGCCTGGCCGTCGGGGGTGCCGACCAGGACGCCGGTGGTGGCGCCCGCCTCGTACGCGGTGTTCTGGAGCGTGCGCATGACCAGGCTGCCCAGGCCCCGGCGCCGGTGGTCGGGGGAGGTCTCGATCTGGTCGGCGACCGCGGTGGGGCCGGTCGGCGCGATCTGGCCGCGGGCGGCGAAGTGGCCCTCCTCGGTGCGGACCAGGACCCGGGTGGTCCCGCCCCGCGTCCACGAGGTGAGGGTGTAGCCGGCGGGGACCTCGGGCCGCTCGGCGGCGAGCGGGACCGTCATCAGGAAGCCCGGCTGGTCGAACTGCCAGCCCGCGCCGATCCACGGCCGTACGGCCTCGTCCTCGGCGAACAGTTTCAGCCAGGTCCCGGGCGCGCTCGTGGCGGCCACCAGCGCGCGGACATCGTCCTCGGCGGGCTCGGGCAGGACGTGGCGCGAGACGTGCTGGGCGGTGCCGGCGTCGATGGTCCAGCCCCACGGGCGGTCCATCGGATCGGACGTTCCGCGCGACACGATCCAGCCCTCGATCCAGGCCCGCACGAGCGCACGGGTCGAGGCGCCGGCCGCCGGGCCCTGTGCCGTGTTGGTTGTCCCCGCCGTCGTCGTAGCCGTCATGGCCGCCCCCGTTGGTAATAGATGAACTGGCTGAGAGAACCTTACAAGCTTCTGCCGTCCCTGTCTCGCCTCCGGGTCCGCGATCGCTGGTCACCGGAGGTGTGGCGAGTGATCGCTCAGAGCGAACAGCACCAGGGGAACAATCCTCGACTCAGCTGCATTGAGTCGGCATAGCTCAACTTGACTGCCGAAGGGGAGATCATGGCTACCGAGTCCACGGCGAACACACCGACCGCCCTGCCCGTGCTGCCGCTCGACGACGAGGTCGTGCTGCCCGGCATGGTGGTCCCGCTGGACCTGTCCGACGCCGAGGTGCGGGCCGCCGTCGAGGCCGCCCAGTCCGCCGCCCGGCCCGATGCCGGGAAGCCGCAGGTCCTGCTGGTGCCGCGGATCGACGGGACGTACGCCGCGACCGGCGTGCTCGGCACGGTCGAGCAGGTCGGCCGCCTTTCCGACGGCGACCCCGGCGCCCTGATCCGCGGCCGTCACCGCGTGCGCATCGGCGCCGGCACCACCGGCCCCGGCGCCGCCCTGTGGGTGGAGGGCACCCGGGTCGAGGAGACCCTGCCCGAACCCCTGCCCGGCCAGGTCACCGAGCTGGTCAAGGAGTACAAGGCGCTGGCCACCGACTGGCTGAAGAAGCGCGGTGCCTGGCAGGTGGTGGACCGCGTCCAGCAGATCGAGGGCGTCTCCGCGCTCGCCGACAACTCCGGCTACTCGCCGTTCCTCACCACCGCCCAGAAGGTCGAGCTCCTGGAGGTGACCGACCCGGTCGCCCGGCTGAAGCTCGCCACCGAACAGCTCCGCGAACACCTCGCCGAGCAGGACGTGGCGGAGTCCATCGCCAAGGACGTCCAGGAGGGCGTGGACAAGCAGCAGCGCGAGTTCCTGCTGCGCCGCCAGCTCGACGCCGTGCGCAAGGAACTGCGCGAGCTCAACGGGGACGGCGGCCAGGAGGACGAGGGCGACGACTACCGCGCCCGCGTCGAGGCCGCCGACCTGCCCGAGAAGGTCCGCGAGGCCGCCCTCAAGGAGGTCGACAAGCTGGAGCGCTCCAGCGACCAGTCCCCCGAGGGCTCCTGGATCCGCACCTGGCTCGACACCGTCCTCGAACTGCCCTGGAACGAGACCACGCAGGACGTGTACGACATCCGGGGCGCCCGCGCGATCCTGGACGCCGAACACGCGGGGCTCGGCGACGTGAAGGACCGCATCACCGAATACCTGGCGGTGCGCAAGCGCCGTGCCGACCGCGGGCTCGGGGTCGTCGGCGGCCGGCGCGGCGGCGCGGTGCTCGCGCTCGTCGGCCCGCCCGGAGTCGGCAAGACCTCGCTCGGCGAGTCGGTGGCGCACGCCATGGGCCGCAAGTTCGTGCGCGTGGCGCTCGGCGGCGTACGCGACGAGGCCGAGATCCGGGGACACCGGCGCACCTACGTCGGCGCCCTGCCCGGCCGGATCGTGCGGGCCGTCAAGGAGGCCGGTTCGATGAACCCGGTCGTGCTGCTCGACGAGATCGACAAGGTGGGCTCCGACTTCCGGGGAGACCCGGCGGCCGCCCTGCTCGAAGTCCTCGACCCGGCCCAGAACCACACCTTCCGCGACCACTACCTGGAGGTCGAACTCGACCTGAGCGACGTGGTGTTCCTCGCCACCGCCAACGTCCTCGAAGCCATCCCCGAGGCCCTGCTCGACCGCATGGAGCTGGTCAGGCTCGACGGCTACACCGAGGACGAGAAGGTCGTCATTGCCCGTGACCACCTGCTGCCGCGCCAGCTGGAGCGGGCCGGTCTCGAAGCCGGCGAGGTGGTCCTGGAGGAGGCCGCGCTGCGCAGGCTCGCCGGGGAGTACACCCGTGAGGCCGGCGTGCGGAACCTGGAGCGCTCGGTCGCCCGGCTGCTGCGCAAGGTGGCCGCCGAGCACGAACTGGGGCAGCGCGAGCTGCCGTTCACCATCGCCCCCGACGACCTGCGGGCTCTGATCGGCCGTCCGCACCACGTGCCCGAGTCCGCTCAGGACCCGGCCGAGCGGCGCACCGCGGTGCCGGGCGTGGCCACCGGCCTCGCCGTGACCGGGGCCGGCGGCGACGTCCTGTTCGTCGAGGCGTCCCTGGCCGACCCGGAGACGGGCGCCGCGGGCCTGGTCCTCACCGGCCAGCTCGGCGACGTGATGAAGGAGTCCGCGCAGATCGCGCTGAGCTTCCTGCGCTCGCACGGGGCCGAACTGGAGCTCCCCGTAGGGGACTTGAAGGACCGCGGGGTGCATGTGCACTTCCCGGCGGGCGCCGTGCCCAAGGACGGTCCGAGCGCCGGCATCACACTGGTCACCGCGCTGTCCTCGCTGCTCTCGGGACGCCTGGTGCGCACCGACGTGGCGATGACCGGCGAGGTCTCCCTGACCGGACGGGTGCTGCCGATCGGCGGCCTCAAGCAGAAGCTGCTCGCCGCGCACCGCGCCGGAATCACCACCGTGGTGATCCCCAAGCGGAACGAGGCCGATCTGGACGACGTCCCGGCGGAGGTCCTGGCCAAGCTGGAGGTCCACCCCGTCACGGACGTCCGGCAGGTCCTGGAGATCGCGCTGGCTCCGGCCGAGGTCGCGGTGGCCGCGGCGGCGTGAACCGGAGGCCGGGCACCGCGGCGGCGTGAGCCGAGGGCCGGGCGCCGGGGCGGCCTCCCCGGCGACCAAGGCAAGATCCGAAAGACGCGCCCTAGGCCTGCGTGGCCCGCTCGTACGCCGAGCGGGCCTTCGCGTCGAAGAGGGCGGCCGTCGACTCGGCGTCCGTGTCGCCGCCGCTCAGGACGCCGATGATCCGGCCGAGCCGGCCGGGCCCCCGGTAGTCGACGAGCCAGGGGCTGCCGCTGGTGCCGACCCAGAACCCGCCGCACTCCATGCGCATCATCGCGGGCTCGTCGGCGTCCTGATGGACGTCGGTGGTGCACATGACCGGCCGGTTGCCGGGGTTGTGCTCCGGATCCGGGTAGCCGACGACGGTGACCCGTTCGTCGGGGCCCGCGCCCCACTCCGGCACCGAGGCGCCCACCACGCTCTGCACGCTGCGGCCCCGGGCGTCCGGCTCGACCGTGAGGAAGGCGAAGTCCGCGGCGTCCTCGTGGTCCGCCGTCCACCGTTCGTCGACCTGGACCGCGCGCACCTTCCACCTCCCGTACGGGAACGTCCCCTTGTCGGACCCGGAGAAGCCGGGGGCGAACTCCAGGGAATCCAGCGAGAGCCCGGTCGCGCAGTGCGCGGCGGTGGCGACGACATTGCCGTGCGGGCTGGCCACCACGCTCGCCGTGCAGGCGTGCTCGTCGCCGGCGACCAGGACGCCGACCGACGGCACCTGGCCGGCCGGGACCGCGTCGCGCTGCACCCCCGGCGGGGGCGCGGCCTCGCCGGGCGTGCGCTCCGCCTGCGGCGAGGACGCCGCGGACCAGCCGCAGCCCGCGCCCGTGGCCGTGACGACCGCGATCAGGGCCACTGCCCGGCTCACCGCTCCCAACCTGCGCATGGCCCCATCCTCGCGCATGCCGTGCGCCAAGGGGGCTCAGGTGTGCGAGCAGTGCTCCGTACGGGGAGCGGCTGCTCCGTTCGCGGGGCAGGGGACGCGCAGGGGCCCCCGGCCACGCAGTGCCGGGGGCCCCGTGCGGACGGGCGGGCGCGGTCAGCCGTTGGCGAGCGCCTGGAGCCGGTCGTACGCGCCGTTGAAGCGGGAGTGGTCGCCGACCGTCGGGCCTGACGAGGTGTACTGCCACATCGTCTGGTAGTCCCAGCCGGCCGGGAGCGTGCCTGGGTCGGTGTTGTAGCGGGCGATCCACAGCGGGCTGGTGTCGCCGAAGGCGGCCGAGTTGCCGGTGCACTGCGTCCACCAGCTGGTCGCGGTGTAGATGACCGCGTCGCGGCCGGTGCGGGCCCGGTACTGGTTGAGGAAGTCCCGGATCCAGCTCACCATCCCCGACGCCGACTTGCCGTAGCAGGCCGCGCCGTACGGGTTCCACTCGATGTCGAGCGCGCCCGGCAGGGTCCGCCCGTCGCGCGACCAGCCGCCGCCGTGGTCCACGAAGTAGTTGGCCTGGGCGGCGCCGCTCGCCGTGTCCGGGGTCGCGAAGTGGTACGAGCCGCGGATCATGCCGACGTTGTACGAGCCGTTGTACTGCTGGGCGAAGTAGGGGTTGGTGTAGTACGTGCCCTCGGTGGCCTTGACGTAGGCCCACTTGACGCCGCTGTTCCACAGCGTGGACCAGGCGACGTTGCCGTTGTGGCTGCTGGTGTCGACGCCCTCGGTCTGCACCGCGCGGGTGCCGCGGGGCGGACCGCCCACCCCGTCGTGCGCGGCGACGCCCATGCCGAGGGACGCGGAGCCGCGCGGGGGAGTGTCGGCGGCACCCGACGTTCCGGTGAACCCGAGGACGAGGGCGAGGGAGGAGAGGAGGATCCCGGCCGCGGCGATGGGTCCGCGGCGGGCCGTTCCGGATCTGTGCACGGGCATTGCGTGCCTCCGAAAGGCTCGGTGGGGGTGGGGATGTGACGGCCCGGATCGACCCTGCCGACGTATCGCTGTGGACATGTCAGCGAGGTCAGGGACGACGCTACGCACGTAGACGGCTGGCGGGAAAGAGGCTTCAGGTTATGCCGTTGGTTCAGACCTATGGTGGTGGCGACACGCTGCGGGAACGGCAAGCTCTGGCAGAAACTTTCAGCCGCGGGCGGTTCCGGCGCCATCCTCGGTGCCCTCGCGCACAGGCTGCTGGGAAATACTGTGCCGTCACGACACACCTAGGCATGGGAGCCGATGTGCACGGTGCGGACCAGGAGTTCCTGGCGCTCGAACGGGAACTGGCCGTCTTCCTGCGGCGGGCCAGGGCCTCGTCCGGCGAGATGGCCCGCGAGGTCCACCCCGATCTCGAACCGGCGGCGTACGGCCTGCTCGTCCGCCTCGACGAGGCCGGACCGCAGCGTGCCACCGAGCTCGCCGGCTACTTCGGCGTGGGCAAGGCGACGATGAGCCGCCAGCTGCACGCCCTCGCGGACCTGGGCCTGGTCGCCCGCGAGCCCGACCCGGCGGACGGCCGCGCCTCCCTGGTCCGCATCACGGCGGAGGGCACCGCGCGGTTCGGCCGCGTGCGCGACGCCCGCCGCGACCGCTACGTCCGCAAGCTGGCGAACTGGGACCGGTCGGAGATCTCCGAACTGGCGCGCCTGCTGCACCAGCTGAACGCCGCCGCGGAGTCCTGACCCGTACGGCGGCCGGGGGAGGGCCCCGCCACGGGGCTACACCTCCACCAGCACCGCCGTCGCGTCGTCGTGGCGCTTGCCGCGGCCCGCCGCCCGCGCCCGCTCCAACTCCCGCACCCGCTCGACCAGTCCCTCCACCCCGGTCTTGCGCACCAGCGCCACGCACTCGGTCCACGAGCCCTCGCCGAACACCTCCACCCAGCGCGCCGCGCCGTCCGTGAGGGCGAGCAGTGAGCGCACCGGGCCGAGCGGCTCGCGGCCGGTCACCGCGAGCGCGGCCACCGAGGGATCCGCCGCCGCCGTGAAGAAGCCGCCCTCCTTGTTGCGGACGAGCGCGTCCGCGACCGCGTCGCTGACCAGGGACGCGCGCGGCACCCGGTCGAGCCGGTCGTCCACGACCGCCCGCACCGTCCCGTCCGCCGCCTCGACGAGCAGCACCGAGTCCGACAGGACGAGGTACTCCAGCTCCGCCGCCCCCCACCGCGCGAGCACCACGGTTGCCTGAGGCGTGCGCGGGTGAGAAAGGTCACACGTGTCCCGGTGGGCGTCCGCGGTGCGCCGGATGGCTTCCGCCAGCACCTGGGCCAGCGTCATATCCCGCCGTGAAGCCGACAGTTCGGTCAGCGCGCCGCCGAGCCGCGCCGTGAACCAGGGGACGTCGTGGACGCAGTCGCCGTTGCCCGGCAGCGGCGTCACGCCGTCGAGGACGACGAGCACACCGCCCAGTCCCGAAGCGGGCAGCGCGGTGGCCGCCCAGTCCTCGTTGGGGCGGTCCGGACGGCCGGGCACGGAGGTCAGCTGGATGCGCATGCCGGCCAGTCTGCACGAGGTCTCCACGGCGCCTTCATGCCGGGCGCGCGGGCGCCGGACGCTCCGTCAAGTGCCCCGCTCGGGGGCCCGAACGGCCCGATGTCGGGAGGAATCAGCCACTCCGCCGAGCTGTGGGCGCGCATCCTGCCAAAGCCCGCGCGGAAGTTCCAACCGGCACCCCGGCGGAGCGGGGCCCGGGGTTCCGCGGGAGTTGATGGTCAACTCCGAAGTGATGTTCACTCGTTCAGGTGGCCGAGCAGTGACTACTCGTCATGACCAGTCGTCACCTTGGCTTCCTTGGTGGACTGGCAAACACGAGTGAAGATTGAGAGCACCGGTGCAGAACAAGCGGCCTCGGAGCGACGACGACACACGCGCACGACGCACCGTGAGGGTGCGCAGCCGCCTGGTCGTCTCCGTCGCCGTCGTCTCCCTCACCGTCCTCGGAGCCGGCGCGCCCACCCTGTTCGCGGCCTCCGCGGACCTCAAGGACTCCCAGCACCTGGTCACCCTCGCCGAGCTCGACCAGCAGGCGATCAGCCTCGCCCACGCGCTGGGTGACGAGCGCGACGGGGTGACGCAGTACGTCGCGGCCGGCCGGCCCGAGGGCAAGGACGCGGCACTCAAGGAACCCGCCGGACGCGTCGACCGCCAGATCGACGAGCTGCGCGCCATCGCCCCCGCCGGCCTCGCCCGCGACCTCGCCACCGTGCCGGCCGTGCGCCGCACCGCGCTCACCGGCAAGGGCACCGCCCTGGAGGCGCAGAAGGCGTACTCCGACGTGATCGCCACCCTGCTCGCGGTCGCCGACGAGCTCGCCGACCGCACGCCCCCGCGCGCCGCCGAAGCTGCCCGGGCGCCGGGTGCGCTCGGCCGCGCCGTCGAGCAGGCCTCGGCCACCCGGGGGCTGCTGCTCGGCGCGCTCTCGGTGCCGCCGGGCCAGAGCTCCCGGGTGTTCGACCCGGTGCTCGGCAAGTACGTGCAGAAGGAGAAGGACGACGGTGACGCGGGCCGGACGCGGGACGCGCTGAGCGCCGCCGCCCAGCAGGCGCACGTGCGCGAGCAGTCCGCGCTCGCCGACTTCGACCAGGCCGCGCAGGCCGACGCGCGCGACCGGTTCGCGAGCACCGTCACCGGGCCCGAGGTCGAGGCCGCCGACGGCTTCCTCACCCGCCTCACCGACCAGCCCCAGCTCACCGCCGCCGAGCGCAAGTCCGACCCGAACGCGGTGGGCGCGGCCCTGTCCGCGCGGATCGACCGCATGCGCGGCGCCGAGGCCGCTCTCGCCACCGCGCAGGTCAAGAAGTTCGAGCGGCTGCGCGACGACGACGTGACCGCCCTGGAGATCCGGATCGGGCTCGTCGGCGCGCTGCTGCTGCTCGCCATCGGCGTCTCGGCGGCCACCGCCCGCAGTCTGACCCGCCCGCTCGCGGTGCTGCGGCGCGGCTCGGCCCGGCTGGCCGAGGCGCCGGGCGGCGAGGAGCCGGTGCGCTTCACCGGCCGCAACGACGAGTTCGCCGAGGTCGTACGGTCCCTCAACGAGCTGCACGGCAGGTTCGCCGAGCAGCACGCCCGGGCCGATGAGCTCGACCAGGACCTCGCCAAGCACCGCGGCCGGCTCGCCCGCCTCGCGGCCGAGAAGGACGAACTGCGCGCTCAGGTACGGGAGTTGACCGCCGAGCTTGAGCGCGCCCGCGGCACCGTCAAGCACGCCTTCGTCAATCTGGGGCTGCGCAGCCTCGCCCTCATCGAGCGCCAGCTCACCGTCATCGAGGGCCTGGAGGAGCGCGAGCAGGACCCGGACCAGCTCGGCGTGCTCTTCAAGCTCGACCATCTGGCCACCGTCGTCCGGCGCCACGGCGAGAACCTCCTGGTCCTGGCCGGCACCGAGCACCACCACAACCACCCGGGCCCGGTCCCGCTGGTGGACGTCATGCGCGCCGCGGTCAGCGAGATCGAGCGGTACGAGCGGGTCGCCATCCAGGCGCTGCCGCCGCACGCCCAGGTGGCCGGCTTCGCCGCCGACGACCTGAGCCACCTCGTCGCCGAACTCCTGGAGAACGCCACCGCCTTCTCGCCGCCCGAGGCCCAAGTGCAGCTGTCCGGCTGGCAGTTGGAGAGCGGCGAGATCATGCTCTCGGTCCAGGACGAGGGCATCGGAGTGCCCGACGAGCGGCGTGCCGAGCTGAACCGCCGCCTCGCCGACCCCTCCTCGTACGAGCCGGGCGAGCCCGGTGGCGAGTCCGGCGGTCTCGGTCTGCACGTCTCGGCGCTGCTCGCGCAGCGGCACGGCGTCCGCATCGAACTGCGCGAGCAGAAGCAGGGCGGTGTCGCGGCGGTCGTGGTGCTGCCCGTCGCGATCCTGCCGAGCGACCCGGCGCCGGACGCGCCGCACCTGGCCCCGATGGTGGGCGACGCCCCGCGCTTCACCCTGCCGGGCGCGCTCGCCGAGGCCAACTCCAATATCCTGCCGGAGCGTACGGAGCGCTCGGGCGAGGTGGCCCGCCCCGACGCGCCCGAGGCCACTGCGCCCGCCGAGCCTGCCGAGCCCATTGAGGCCGCTGAGCCCGCTGAGCCCGCTGAGCCCGCCGAGCCCATTGAGGCCGCTGAGCCCGCTGAGCCCGCCGAGCCCATCGAGGCCGCTGAGCCCGCCGGGGACGACGGCCCCGGTGAGCCCGAGCCGTCGGCACTCCCGCTCGACGAGCCGACCTTCGAGATGCGCCTCCCCGACCCCCGGCCCGCACCGGAGCCCGCCGCCGAGCCCGCCCGCGCGGCCGAGCCGGACCCGGCGCCCGCACCAGAACCCGAGCCCGCACCAGAACCCGCACCAGAACCCGCACCCGAGCCCGACCCCGAGTCCGCCCCGCGGCTGACCGACAAGGGCCTGCCCAAGCGGACGCCCAAGATCGTGCAGGCCGGGCCCGGCGGGGTACAGGAGCGCAAGGGGGGCACCGACGCCGCCGAGGCCCTGCGCCGCAGGCTCGGCGGATTCCACAAGGGAGCGACCGAGGGCCGGCGCGATGTGGCGGCGGAGCTCGAAGAGGTACCACAGCAGGCAGACACGGACACGGGGGAGACAGTCGAGGAGGTACGCAGATGAGTGCGACCGGCACCACCACTGGTATCGGCAGGCCCGGCGGCGCGGCGTCCGGCTCCGGCACGATCGGGGCGGGCAGCGAGGCCCGCAATCTTCAGTGGCTGCTCGAGAACCTGGTCGAGGAGGTGCCGGGCATCCACTCCGTCGCCGTCGTCTCGTCGGACGGACTGCTGCTGCTCTCGTCCGACCCCGAGCAGCGCCAGGTCACCGTCGCCCGGCAGGGCCCGCGCGGCTCCAGCGCCGACCTCGCCACCATCGTCTCCGGCATCGGCAGCCTCACCGTCGGGGCGGCCCGGCTGATGGAGGGCGGCGGCGTCAAGCAGACGATGGTCGCGATGGAGGAGGGCAGCGTCTTCGTCATGTCCATCAGCGACGGCTCGCTGCTCGGCGTGCACGCGACCCCGGACTGCGACATGAGCGTCGTCGCGTACCACATGGCGCTCTTCGTGGGCCGCGCCGGACACGTCCTGACCCCCGAAGTCCGCAGCGCGCTGCGCCAGTCGATGGAGGCCGCCCAGTGACCCCGCCCGCCGAGAAATCCGCGCGGCTCCCGATACGCGGCGCCGACAGGAGGCCCGCCCGCGTCCGCCCGTACTCGCTGACCGGCGGTCGCACCCGGTTCGGCCATGTGCTGTTCGTCGAGACGTTCGTCGCGGCCATCGAGGCCCCGCCCGAGCGCAGGGAGATCGGCGGCCGCACCCAGCGGGTCATGCCGGAGATGCTGGCCATCGTGGAGGTCTGCCGCGCGATGCGGACCGTCGCCGAGATCTCCGCGCTGCTCAAGATGCCGCTCGGCGTGGTGCGCGTACTGCTCAGCGACCTGGCGGACCAGGGAAGAATTCGCGTGTACGGCACCGGGCACGGCCAGGGCCAGCCGGACCGCGCACTGCTCGAAAGGGTGCTGAGTGGACTCCGCCGTCTCTGAACTCCTCGTCCCCGAAGAGGAGTTGCTGCCCTGGCAGCAGGACCGCAGCCGGGCTCCCATCGCGACGAAGGTCGTGGTCGCGGGCGGCTTCGGCGTGGGCAAGACCACCTTCGTCTCCGCTGTCTCCGAGATCACCCCGCTGCAGACCGAGGCGGTGATGACGCAGGCCGGCGAGGCCACCGACGACCTGTCGGCCACCCCGGACAAGGTGACCACCACCGTCGCCATGGACTTCGGCCGCATCACCCTGGACGACGACCTCGTCCTGTACGTGTTCGGCACCCCGGGCCAGCAGCGGTTCTGGTTCATGTGGGACGACATCGTGCGCGGTGCGATCGGCGCGATCGTGCTCGCCGACACCCGGCGCCTGTCGGACTGCTTCCCCGCGCTCGACTACTTCGAGAGCTGCGGGCTCCCCTACATCGTGGCGGTCAACCACTTCGAGGGCACCGAGGCCTTCGAGGCCGAGGACGTGCGCGAGGCGCTCACCGTGCCGCCGCACGTCCCCGTGGTGATCATGGACGCGCGCGACCGGGCCTCGGTGATCGAGTCCCTGCTCGGCCTGGTGGCCCACGCCCTGGAAGCCTGCCCCGAATAGACCCCGCCCCCCACGGCACGCAACGCACATAACGGAGAACGGTCCCGCATGCGGAGAATACTCATAGTCGGAGCCGGCCAGTCCGGTCTTCAGCTGGCCCTCGGACTGCAGGCGCAGGGGTACGAGGTCACCCTGATGTCGAACCGCACGGCGGACGAGATCCGGTCCGGCCGCGTCATGTCGACGCAGTGCATGTTCCACACCGCGCTCCAGCACGAGCGCGACCTCGGGGTGAACTTCTGGGAGTCCCAGGCCCCGCGCATCGAAGGTGTGGGCGTCTCGGTGGCGGCCCCGGACTCCAGCCGCGCCATCGACTGGGTGGGCCGGCTCGACGGGTACGCGCAGTCCGTGGACCAGCGGGTCAAGATGGCCGGCTGGATGGAGACCTTCGCGCAGCGCGGCGGCCAGCTGGTCATCCACGGCGCGGCCGTCTCCGACCTCGACTTCTTCGCGCGCACCTACGACCTGGTCCTGGTGTCGGCGGGCAAGGGCGAGCTGGTCTCGATGTTCGGCCGCGACGCCGCGCGCTCCCCCTACGCCGAGCCGCAGCGCGCCCTCGCGGTGTCGTACGTGCACGGACTCGGCCCGCGCCCCGAGCACCCCGAGTTCGACGCGGTGCGCTGCAACCTGGTGCCCGGCGTGGGCGAGCTGTTCGTCATGCCCACCCTCACCACCTCGGGCCGCGCCGACATCCTGTTCTGGGAGGGCGTGCCCGGCGGCCCGCTCGACGTCTTCACGGGCGTGAAGGATCCCGGCGAGCACCTCGCGCTCACCCTGGAGCTGATGGAGAAGTTCCTGCCCTGGGAGTACGCGCGGGCCACCAACGTCGAACTGACCGACGCGGGCGGCACACTGGCCGGCCGTTACGCGCCCACCGTCCGCAACCCCGTGGGCCGGCTGCCCGGCGGCGGCCTGGTGCTCGGTGTCGCGGACGTCGTCGTGGCGAACGACCCGATCACCGGCCAGGGCTCCAACTCGGCGTCCAAGTGCGCGGCCTCGTACCTCTCCTCGATCGTCGAGCACGGCGAGAAGGAGTTCGACGAGGCGTGGATGCGGTCCGCCTTCGACCGCTACTGGGACACCGCCCAGCACGTGACGAAGTGGACCAACGCGATGCTCGGCGTGCCGCCGGAGCACGTCCTGAACCTGATCGGCGCGGCCGGTCAGCTCCAGCCGGCCGCCGACCGCTTCGCCAACGGCTTCAACGACCCTGCCGACTTCGAGAACTTCTTCTACGAGCCGGACAGGACCGCCGCCTACCTCGCCGAGGTGGCCGCCTCCCAGGGCTAGCCCGACTCCTGCCCCGGCCCCGCCTCGGACGAGTACCCCGTGTCCACGCCCTCCGCCGCTCCCTCGGGCAGCCGCGGCGGGCGGTAGGCGGACAGCGGGTCGGCCGCCGGGTCGGGGCGGACCGCGCCCAGCAGCGGGTTGGCGGCGATGGGAGAGACCTTGACGCGGCTGCCCGGACGCGGCGCCTGCACCACCAGGCCGTCGCCCAGGTACATCGCCACATGGGTGGCCTTGGGGAAGTAGACCACCAGGTCGCCCGGGCGCAGCGAGGTGAGCGGCACCCGCGGCAGCTCGGCCCACTGCTCCTGGCTGGTGCGCGGGATCGAGCGGCCCGCGTGCGCCCAGGCCTGCGACGTGAGCCCCGAGCAGTCGTAGGACTCCGGGCCCTCGGCGCCCCATACGTACGGCTTGCCGATCTGCTCCACGGCGTACGTCAGGGCCCGGTCGCCCTCCGGCGAGGGCGCCCGGGTGCCGCTCAGGGCACCCGAGGCGAGCAGGCTCTGCTGCGCCTTCTCGGTGCCCCGGGCCTCCAGGCGGGTGAGCTCGGCGAGCTGCTCGGCGGAGAGCCCGGAGAGCAGCTTCTCGACCTCCTTCAGCCGCAGCTCGACGTCGTCCTTGGCCTGTTGCTGCTGCCGGGCCAGGGCCCGCTGCTCCTCCAGGGCCCGGCGCGAGGCGCTCGCCAGGCCCGCGGCCTGCCGCTCGCCGCGGGCGAGCCGGTCCATGGCGGCCTGGCGCTCCCCGGCCGCGCGGTCCAGGACGTGCCGCTGGTCGAGGGCGCTCTGCGGGTCCTGGGCCAGCAACAGGCGCAGATACGTGGAGAGTTCGCTGCGGCCCTGGTACTGCTCGCGGGCGAGCCGGCCGGCGTCGCCGCGGCTGCGGGCGAGCGCGGTGCGGGCCCTGGCCAGCGACTCGGACAGCTTCCTGTCCTCGCTCTCGCGGCGCTTGAGCTCGACGTCGGCGCTCTTGTACGCCTCGGTCGCCTCCTCGGTCTGCCGGTACAGGGTCTGGAGCCGGGTCAGCAGGGCCGTGGCCGAGGTCTCGGGGGGCTGTTGCGGCAGCGCGGCCGACGATTCGCCCGGCGGCTGGGGCGCGGCCACCGCGAGCGGGCCCACCGCCGCCGTCGCCAGGGCCGCGGCGACGGCCACCGCGCACACCGAGCGCACGCGAGCTGACATGTGCTCACCTCCGGTACGGAACCGGTCCTTCCGGCCCCACCGGATCGTGGCACGCGCCGGCGCGACAGTCCTGGCCGGAGAAGTGAACGGGGTATTCGGCTCACTCGTGCGGCGGCAGCCCGGTGCGGGGGCTTGCGCCGCCGCCCTTCCTGGTCCACGGCCAGCGGCGCGGCTCGCGGCCCTCGGGCACGTACAAGTATTTCCAGCCGCGCGGCAGGCCGAGCCGCTTCGTGTGGGTGGCCGGCTCCAGGCGGTAGGCGTGCACCGTCGCCGGGCCGCCCTCCGCGTCGGGCACGGGCACCTCGTACCACTGCGGCGGCTTGCCGGTGGGGCCGGTCAGGACCGGCAGGACGCGCCCGTCGAGGGGGCCGCCCACAAAGAGGGTGTTCTCGCTTCGCACCCCCCAAGTCTCACAGCAGGTGGGCCGCCTCGCTCACGACGGGTATCACCCGGCGGGCCAGCACCCCGACCGGGCCGTCGGCACACTCGTGCGCGAGCGCGGCGCGTACGGCCGACGCGGTCTGCTCGTCGGTGGCGGCCGTCGCGGTGAGGAGCGCCACCAGATGGTCCACCAGCCAGTCGCGCAGCTCCGGCAGCGGGGGCCGCTTGTCCTCGTCGAGCCAGATGAGCGAGGCCGCCTCGACGGCCGCGATCCAGGTGCGCACCATCAGGCGCAGCCGGGGGCCCGGCTCGGCCACCTCCAGGTGGACCAGGATCTGCTCGGCCGCGGCCCGGCGCACCTCGTCGACGATCGCCGTCGTGCGGGAGGTCTCGGCCATGCTGCCGCCCTGGAGCAGCGCGGCGAAGCCGGTGTCGTGCTCGTCGACGAACGCGAGGTAGTGGTCGAGGACGCGGGTCAGGCGCTGGGTGAGCGGGCCGCTCTGCGGGACGGCGAAGCACCGTTCGAGCTCGTCGGCGGACGAGCGCAGCGCCGCCTCGTACAACTGCTGCTTGCCGCCCGGGAAGTAGCGGTACACCAGGGGCCGCGACACCCCGGCGGCCTCGGCCACGTCGTCGAGCGAGACGTCCTCCGGTGCCCGGTGCGCGAAGAGCGACAGGGCCGCGCCGAGCAGCTGGCTGCGGCGCTCCGCCACGCTGAGCCTGCGGTACGCGGGGGTGGCGGCGGGAGAGCTCATGCAAGCAGCGTAATCCCCGCCGCCGGCCTCCACGCCGGCCGCGCGGATCAGGCGAGCAGGCCCGAGCTCTTCCACAGGCGCCTGCTCACCCCGTTCATGACGCCGATGTCGTCGAGGAATTCGGTGAGGCGGGCCGCGCCGCTCTGCATCACCTCGCGGCGGTGGCCGCTCGCCCTGACCTGGGCCACGGCCTCGCGCCGGTCGAGGCCGACGTTCTCGTACACCTGGGGGTTGACGAAGCAGGTGGCGAAGACGCGGGCCGCCTCGCCGCAGCTGAGCCGGGTCAACTCCCGCTCCCAGCGCGGCGCCGAGACCATCTGCCGCCTCAACTCCTCACGTGCGTACCGGACATGACGGGCCTCTTCGACCACGTGGATGCGGGTCACCCCGCGCACGATGGTCTGGATCCGCTCGTCCGGGAACGTCAGGCGCTGCATCCAGTCCAGGATCTCCTCGCCGAGCAGCGTCGCCGCGAAGGAACCCGGGGTGGTGGAGACGGTCTTCAGGACGCGGGCGAGGTTGTGGTAGATCCGCGGCACCCGATAGGCCGGCGCCCCGCCCTTCTTGATCATGCGGGCGAACATCATCGAGTGCCGGCACTCGTCGGCGATCTCGGTGAGCGCGTAGCGGACGTGGCTGCTGGTGAGCGACTTGTCGTAGATGTGCCGCACCAGCAGCTGCATCAGGATGATCTCGAACCAGATGCCCAACGAGGCCAGGGACGCGGCCTCGTGGCGGGCCAGGTCCATGCGCTGCTCCTCGGACATCCGGCGCCACAGCGGGGTGTCGTACAGGGACAGCAGCTCCGGCGGCCAGAACCACTTGCCGTCCTCGACCGGGGCGTGCCAGTCCAAGTCCTTGTCGGGGTCGAAGGAGTGCTTGGCGGACGATTCGAGCAGCCGCTCGGCGACCTGCTCGCGGTCCCTGAGCAGGCCGAGTGCGTCGCGGAGCGCTTCGGCTTCGGTCACGGTCGTCATGGCGGAGGGCACCTCGTGGCTGGGTTACCTGCGGTCTCCTCTTATGAGACTGCTTGTCAGCAAGGTCGTCAATCCCCTGTGCGCGACTTGTTGACCCCGCGTCTATCAGCGTGTGAACCTGCCAACTGCACAGCAGTGTGCAGAAGTTGAGCTGCAGGGCGACGACGTCCGCGAGCGAAGGAGCCGCACGTGTCGACACACGACCTCTATGTGCAGGGCCCGCAGGAACCTCTCTGGCAGGTGCCGGCCTCCGGCGCCGCCCGCTTCAACTGGGACTACGACGACGGGCGGGACCGGCTGCTCGCGCTGTACCAGAAGGGCAAGGACAAGCAGTGGGACGGCGCCAAGCGCATCGACTGGGACCTGGAGGTCGACCCGTACGACCCGCTGGGCACCCCGGACGAGGCCGTGACGCTGTACGGCACGCCGTACTGGGCCAAGATGACCGACCGGGACAAGGGCGAGCTGCGCCTGCACTACACCTCCTGGCAGTTCAGCCAGTTCCTGCACGGTGAGCAGGGCGCGATGGTGTGCGCGGCGCGCATCGTGGAGTCCGTGCCCGACCTGGACGCGAAGTTCTACTCGGCCACCCAGACCATGGACGAGGCCCGGCACGCCGAGATCTACGGCCGCTTCCTGCACGAGAAGATCGGCATGCTCTACCCGATCAACGACAACCTCCAGGCGCTGCTCGGCGACACCCTGCGCGACTCCCGCTGGGACATGCCCTACCTCGGCATGCAGGTGCTCATCGAGGGCCTGGCGCTCGCCGCGTTCGGCATGATCCGCGACACCACGGACAAGCCGCTGCCCAAGCAGATCCTGGCCTACGTCATGCAGGACGAGGCCCGGCACGTGGCCTTCGGCCGCATGGCGCTGCGCGACTACTACCAGCAGCTCACCGACGCGGAACTGAGGGAGCGCGAGGAGTTCGTGATCGAGGGCTGCTACCTCATGCGCGACCGGCTGCGCGGGGTGGAGGTCCTGGAGAACTTCGGCATCCCGAAGAAGGAGGCCGAGCGGCTGAGTGAGGAGAGCGAGTTCCTGCACCTGTTCAGGAAGCTCCTGTTCAGCCGCATCGTGCCGTGCGTCAAGGACATCGGCCTGTGGGGCGAACGCCTCCAGAAGGCCTATCTGGACATGGGCGTCTTCGACCTCGGCGACTCCAACCTGGACCTCCTGATGGCCCAGGACGAGGAGATCGCCGAACACCTCGACGCGGAGCGCTTCGCCCAGGAGGAGGCGGCCCGGGTGGCCGAGGTCGAGGGCGCCATCGCCCAGGGGTCGGCCTCCTGAGACGCCGGGTACCGGTCGCGCCCGTCCGGGGCGCGGCCGTGGCCAACTCCCGCCTCGGGCAGGTCATTCGCCCGGCGAGCCATCAGGGTCAGGGCGCGGGCGCGAGCGCCGCCTGCATCACCGCCCTGGCGATTGGCGCCGCGTCACCGCCGCCGCTGATGTCGCCGCGGTTGGCCGACGCGTCCTCGACGACCACCGCCACCGCCACGGCCGGGCGCACCGCCCCGTCCGCCTGCGCCCAGGAGATGAACCAGGCGTACGGGCTCCCGATGTTGCCGATGCCGTTCTGCGCGGTGCCGGTCTTGCCGCCGACCGTCGCACCCGGGATCGCGGCGCCCGTGCCGGTGCCGGTGCGCACCACGTCCACCATCATCTGCCGCAGCCGCATCGCGGTCGCCGGGTTCATCGCGCGCTGGTAGGTGCGGGGCGTACGGGTGGAGACGGTCCGGCCGTGCGCCGTCGTCGTACGGTCCACCAGATACGGGTACTTGAGGTCCCCGCCGTTGGCGACCGCGGCCGAGACCATCGCCATCTGGAGCGGGGTGGCCGTGGTGTCGAACTGGCCGATGGACGACAGGGCCAGCTGGTCCGGGCTCATCCGCCGGTCGAAGTTGGACTTGGCGACCCCGGAGGGGATCCGCAGCCCCGTGTCGTTGAAGCCGAACCTGCCCACCGCCTCCAGCATCCCGGGCAGCCCCACCTTCACCCCGAGCGCCGCCATCACCGTGTTGCACGAGACGGTGACCGCGTACGCGAGCGAGGCGTTCTGGCAGCCGCTCGCCTCGTTGGGCAGCGTGGTGCTCGTGTTCGGCAGCACATAGGGATCGGGGGTGTCGGTCGCCGCGTCCACGTCCGTGACCACCCCGGCGTCGAGCGCCGCGGCCGCCGTCACGACCTTGAAGACGGAACCGGGCGGATAGGTCTGCCGGATCGCCCGGTTGAGCATCGGCTGGTCGGGGTCCTTCGTCAACCGCGACCAGGCGTCCCGCACCGCCCGTCCCGTGCCCGACAGCGCTCCCGGCTCGTACGACGGGCTGCTGACCAGCGCCAGGATCCGGCCCGTCGCGGGTTCGATCGCCGCGACCGCGCCCTTTTTGCCGGCCAGGCCCTGGTACGCGGCGCGCTGCATGGAGGCCCTGATGGTGGTGACGGCCCGCCCTCCGCTGTGCCGGCCCCGCGTGACGTCGTTCCAGAGCGGGAAGACCGACAGGAGCGAGGAGGTGCCGGACAGGACGGGGTCCTCGGCGTTCTCCAGGAGCGTGGTCCCGTAGGTCTGCGAGGCGTACCCGGTCACCGGCGCGTACAGCGGCCCGTTCGCGTACGTCCGCTCGTACCGCAGCTGCTGGCCGCTGTCCCGCGAGCCGGTGACGCTCTCCTTGCCGACCACGATGGCCCCGCGCGGCTGGTGGTAACGGGCGATGGCGGGGCGGCGGTTGGCGGGGTTGGCGTCCAGGGCGTCGGCCTGGATGACCTGGACCCGGGCCGCGTTGGCAAGCAGCGCCACGAGCAGCACCAGACAGCAGGCGGCGGCCCGCCGGATGTGGCGGATCACGGGGTGCTCCTTTCCACCGACGGCTCGGGGCGTGCGATGACGCCCGGTTCGACCACGGGCAGCGGACGGCGCGCGGAATCGCTGACGCGGACGAGCAGCGCCACGATGATCCAGTTGGTGACCACGGACGAACCGCCCTGCGCGAGGAACGGCATGGCCATGCCGGTGAGCGGGATGAGACCCATCACCCCGCCCGCGATCACGAACACCTGGAGCGCCAGGATCGAGGCGAGCCCGATGGCCAGGAGCCGCCCGAACGGGCTGTTCAGGCTGAGCCCGGCGCGGTAGCCGCGGGCCACGAGCAGGGCGTACAGGAGGAAGATCGCGGACAGCCCCGACAGGCCGAGCTCCTCGCCCGCCGTGGCCAGGATGAAGTCGGACTTCGCGGCGAAGCCGATCAGGACGGAGTGGCCGAGGCCGAGACCGGTGCCGAGCGTGCCGCCTGCCGCGAACGCGAACAGCGACTGGGCGAGCTGACTGGGGCCGAGGCCCGCCTCGATGGTCGCGTACGGATCGAGCCAGTCGGTGACCCGGGCGTGCACATGGGGTTCGAACAGGGCGACCGCCGCCGCCCCGGCCGAGGCGAGCAGCAGGCCCACCGCGATCCAGCCGGTGCGCCCGGTCGCCACGTACAGCATGATCACGAAGAGGCCGAAGAACAGCAGCGAGGTGCCGAGGTCGCGTTCGAGGATCAGGACGCCCACGCTCAGCAGCCACACCGCGACGATCGGGCCGAGCACCCGGCCGGTGGGGAGCTGGAGGCGCCAGACGCGGCGGCCGGTGTAGGCGAGCGCGTTGCGGTTGGCGGCGAGGTAGGCGGCGAAGAACAGGGCGAGCAGGATCTTCGCCAGCTCCGCCGGCTGGAAGGAGAGCCCGGCCGCCCTGATCCAGATCTTGGCGCCGTTGACCGCGGGGAACAGGATCGGCACGAGCATCAGGACCAGCGCGGCGGCCATGGACAGATAGGCGTACCGCTGCAGGACGCGGTGGTCGCGCAGCACCAGCACCACCAGCAGGAAGAGGCCCACTCCGAGCGTCGACCAGACCAGCTGGGCGGGGGCCGCCCTGCTGCCCGGGGTCGCGAGGTCGAGGCGGTGGATGAGCACCAGGCCGAGCCCGTTGAGCAGGACCGCGATCGGCAGCAGCAGGGGATCGGCGTAGGGGGCGCGGAAGCGGACCACGAGGTGGGCGACGAGCGCGAGCAGACCGAGCCCGGCGCCGTGACGCGCGGCGTCCGGCGGCACGGTGCCGGTGTCGGCGAGCCCCACGTCGACATAGCCGAGGACCACGACCAGGACGGCGGCGACGAGCAGGAAGAGCTCCACCCCCCGCCGTTTGGCAAGGCGCGGCTCGGGCGGGGCGTCGTCCGCCGCCGACGGTGCGGTCATGGCACGCAACGTAGCAAGCCGCGGGCTTATGTCCGTGTATGTCATGAGGCGTCGAGCGGAATGAATGACGGCCCGTCAAACCTTCCGGCGCGAAGGGGTGGTCGGATGTGCGCCGGCGCCGTCCGCGATCGGGTCGCGGACGGCGCCGGGGCGGCGGCGGACGGCGGGGCTCAGCACCAGCGCGGCACGGGCCCGATGTTGTCGATGTAGTACGCCGAACCCCACGCCCAGGTGCCGTCGGTGAGCAGGTACCAGCGGTCGTTCCCGTTGACCCGGTCGCCACCGGTCTTGCAGAAGATGTGCACGATCGAGCCGTACGGGGCCTTGCCGACGATCCGGCTGCCGCGGGTGGGCCGGTCGCGCAGGAGCAGACCGGACTTGGCGGTGACGCGGCCCTTGTAGTCGTTGTGCACGGCTTCCTCGGCGGCGGCCGGCGAGGTGGTGGCGAGGACGGCCGCGGCGGCGGTGGCCACGCAGAGACCGAGTGCGGCAAGGGGTGAACGCAGGGACATGCTGCCTCCTGGAACAGGGCGGGGCCGCGGGTGGGCGGCCCTCGGTGCGCGTGCCTCACACTAAATTCGCTCGTTCAGGACCGCAAAGCGTGACGAGCCGTCACGGGGCGTGCGGAACCCGGCGGTCGGTCCGCGCCGGACGGGGCGTCACTGCGGGAGCGGGCCTTCTTCTGCCCCGGGCGCATCGAGGGCGACGTACTCCGGCAGGGCCAGCCGGGCCACCGCGCCGCCGTCCGGGGCGTTGCGAAAGCTCAGTTCCGCGCCGATGGCGGCCGCCTGGCCCACGGCGATCGTCAGGCCGAGGCCGTGGCCCTTGCTCCCGGCGTCGGTGCGGAAGCGCTGCGGGCCGTGGTCGAGGAGGTAGTCGGGATAGCCGGTGCCGTGGTCGCGCACGGTGACGACCGGGCCGTGCACCGTCAGCTCGACGGGGGCCTTGCCGTGCCGGTGGGCATTGGCGAGGAGGTTGCCGAGCACCCGCTCCAGGCGCCGCTTGTCGGTCTCCACGCAGGCGTCCCGCACCACGGTCAGGGTGGTGTCCGCCTCCGCGGTGCCGGACGCGACCGAGGCCCGTACCACCCGCTCCACCACCGGGGCGAGCTGCTGGAGGTCGAGGTCGACGGTCTCGCTGCCCGCGTCGAGCCGGGATATCTCCAGGAGGTCCTCGGTCAGCGAGCGCATCGCCTGCACCCGGTCGCGCACCAGCTCGGCCGGGCGGCCCGCGGGCAGCAGCTCGGCGGCCGCGTGCAGACCGGTGAGCGGGGTGCGCAGCTCGTGCGCCACGTCCGCGGTGAAGCGCTGTTCGCTGAGGAGCTTGCCCTGGAGCGTGGAGGCCATCGTGTCCAGGGCGCCGGCCACCGTGGCCACCTCGTCCTGGGGGCGCGAGGGGTCGCGGGTGCGGGGGTCGTTGACGCGGGCGTCGAGGTCGCCCGCGCCGATCCGGCGGGCCACCGTCGCCGTCTGGTGCAGGCGCCGGGTGATCCGGGTGACCGCGAAGACGCCGACGAGCAGGGTCGCCCCGATGGCGAGGATGGAGGAGCCGAGGATGGCCTTGTCCAGGCCGTTGATGGTGCGGGCGCTCTGGGTGTAGTCGATCTCCGCGGCCAGCGCGCGGCCGTCGGCGGGGCCGGCCGCCCACATCGTGGGGCGCCCGTGGTCGTCGTCGACCACGGTGCCCCGCTTGCCGGAGACGGCGAGCGCGCGCAGCGAGGGGGGCAGCTCCGGCGGGTCGATCCCCGCGCCGGGCGGCAGTTGTTCGCCGGCCTCGTACATCCGGGTGACGTCGGTCAGCCGGCCGAGCGCCTTGTTGCGGGCCTCGCCGACGGTCTGCCGGGTCACCGACACGTGCACCAGGACGCCGAGCAGGGACGCGAGCGCGCAGCACATCACGGTGATGAACACCGCGGCCTTCCACGTCAGGGTCGCGGTCCACGCGGGCCGGCGGGTCATCCGGGCCACGCGGGCCGTCCGGGGCAGTCTCATGGTGCGTCCGCCGTGGGGGTGGCCGACGGGCTCGCCGTCGGCGTCTTCTTCTTCGGCGACGGAACCAGCGGCGCGGAGCCGCTCGGCGCGGCGTGCTTGCCGCCCTGTTTGTTGCGCACGATCTCGTCGCGGGTGGGCAGCATCGCCTGCTGGTGGTCGTCCCAGGACCAGGCGGTGCGGTACTCGTAGCCCGGCATCCCCGCCGAGACCGACCGCAGGATCACGTCGCGGCCCGCGAGGTCCACGCTGATGATCTGGTCGACGGTCGACATGATGCGGATCAGGCCGCCGTCCTTGGCCGGCATGTAGCAGCGCACCGCGAGGTTCTGGTCCGGCATCCGGATGCCCAGGATCAGCTCGTCCCTGCCGTCGCCCGTCAGATCCCGGTAGTACGGCTTGAGCACCGGGCAGCCGGCCGGCTTCTGCTTGCAGGCGTTCAGCTGGCGGACCGTTTCGTCATAGAGCCCGTCCGCGCCGCTGTAGGTGTTCGGGTGCGCCTTCACCTCGGCCTGCACCACGGCGACCGGGTTCAGGCGGTGCACGTCGCCGTTCGGCACCTTGATGCCGGGCACCTGCTCGGTGTCGGTCTCGCCGTAGTCGTTGGGGGTCGCGGTGGCGGGGGGCATGTCGGGCCACAGGTGGATCGGTCCGACGGCCGTCGGCGTCGCACCCGAACCCTCCAGGTGGCCCGCACCGCCGCAGCCGGACAGCAGCAGGCCGCCCACTGCGGTCAGCAGGGGGACCAGGAGGGCTGTGCGGCGGTGGCGGATCAAGGTGCTCCTGTCGTGCGGGAACCCCAGGCTATTTCACCCTCCGCCGCTCCCTGTGGGGAGCCCCGGCGGGCCCGGGGGTGGTCAGCGGGCCCGGACCAGGTCGGCGTAGAAGATGATGTTGGCCGAGCGGTGACCGTCCTCGATGGGGCCGCCGCAGGTGATCAGGCGGAGCTCCGGACGGTCGGTCGTGCCATACACCTTATGCGTCGGGAAGTCCTTCTTCTCGACCTGCTCGGTCTCCCTGATGCGGAACACCGCGGTCGAGCCGTCCGCCCGGCCGACCTCGATCATGTCCCCGACCCGGATGTTCCGCACGTTGCGCAGCAGCGCCGGACCCCTGGCGGTGTCGTAGTGCGCCACGAGCACCGAGGCGCCCTTCTCGCCGGGCGTCACGCTGCCGGTGTACCAGCCCGGCTGCTCGGCCCGGTCCACCGGCGGCACCTCCAGCTCCCGCGCCGCGTCCACCCCGAGCCGCAGCACCGGCCCGGCGTCCACCCCCGCGGCGGGGATCACCAGCCGGGCCGGTGCGGAGGCCTTCAGTGGAGCGGGGGCCTCCGTCGCCCTGGGGGCGGCGGCGTTCCGCACCCGCACGTCGGGCGCCTTGGCCTCCGGGCCGGAGGAGCAGGCCGCGAGACCGCCGCCGAGGGTGAGCGCGAGCACGGAGGCGGCCGCGATCCGGGCGGTGCGCGGCACGGTGGGCGTCGTCATGCCTTTGACGCTAAATGTCCGCTGTTGCGGCTTTGCCGCACTCAGGTAACAGCCCGCCGTACATCGGCGGGCGAACCTGTTGCCGGACGGCCGCGGCCTACTGCTGGTAGGGGTTCTGGCCCTGCATCTGGCCCGGCTGCGGCTGCTGGCCGTACGCCTGCTGCGGCGCCACCGGCTGCGCCAGGAGCCCCTCGGCCTGCTCCTTGCTGATCTGCTGCTCAAGGCCGCAGAACGTGCACTGCGTGCGGAACTTCGTCGAGAACGGGAACAGCGGCACGAAGAACAGCGTGAACTTCGTGACGTACTTGCGCACCGCGTGCGCCGACGGGTTCCCGCAGTTGCCGCACACCAGCGTGAGCATCGCGAGCTGGTAGAGATAGCCGCGGCTGCCGAAAATGATCATTGAGTGGTTCCCCTCCCGGAATTCTGGCTCTGTGTCGCGCGTAAGTGTCCAGGCCGATCCCGCCCCGCGTCCATCACGTTGTGACGACGCCCACACGACGGGCCGCCCTCGCGGACGCCGGACTGTTCCCGGGGGTCGTGGCGGGGTGACGGGGCGGACGGGACGGCGGGTGACACCGGTACGCCGGCACGGACAGCCGCGACTGTACGTCAGCCGTCCCGACGGACGCTCCCCGCCGCCTGGTTCGACCGCGGCACCGGACGGCTCACGGCCCCGGGTCCGCCTCCCGCAGCCGCAGGACCACCGCTCCCGCATGCCGCGTGGTCGCCCACTCCACCTCGGCGAGCAGCCCCGCAGCGACCTCCCGGTACGCCACCTCGCCGAGCCCCGCCGCGACCGCCGTGCCGCTGCCGGGGGCCGCGAGCGGAGCGAGGGCGCGCCCCGCCTCGGCGCGCAGGGCGGCCGGCAGCGGACGCGACACCACCGGCACGTCGTCACCCGGCAGCACCAGGACCAGCGCCGCCGGGCGGGACGGGCTCCCGGTGTGGCCGACCACCACCGCCTCACGCGTATCGGTGTGCCGCAGCTTGCGCCAGGCGCGGTGCCCGGACCGGTAGGGAGCGTTCAGGCGTTTGGCGACCAGCCCCTCGATCCCGCTCGCGGGCAGCGTCTCGTACCAGGTCAGGGCGGTCTGTGCCGAGGTGGTCATCGGCACCGCCTGGAGCGGCGGCCCCAGCGGCGCGAGGATCTCGACCAGGCGGGCCCGGCGCAGCTCGTACGGCTCGGCCCGCAGGTCGCGGCCCGCGTCCGCGAGCACGTCGAAGGCGGCGTACGAGGCGGGCAGGCGGCGGGCGAGCAGGGGAGCGCGGGCCGGGGTCGCGGCGGCCCGGCGCTGGACCGCCGCGAAGTCCGTACGCCCCGCTGCCCACACCACGACCTCGCCGTCCAGCACCGTGCCGGGCGCCAACTCCCGTGCCGCGTCGGCCAGATCGGGAAAGGCGCCGGTGATGATCCGCCCCGAACGGGCCTGGAGCACGACCCGGTCCTCGGTGCGGAACACCACCATCCGGTGGCCGTCGAACTTCGGCTCGTACGCCCAGCCGGCCCCGCGCGGCAGCCGGTCCACCGCCTCCGCGAGGGCGACGGAGAGCGGCGGGCGCAGGGCCGCGGCGCTCACGGCAGCCGACCCGCCGCGCCGGGCTCGGACAGGGGGGCGAGGAGATCGCCGTCCCGTTCGAGACGGGGCACGATGTCACCGATCAGGAACGTCAGGGCGGCCGGGTCCGTACACGATTCGACCTCCGCCCAGGACACCGGCGCGGACACCGTCGGACGCTCCTTGGCGCGGGCCGTGTAGGGCGTCGCGGTGGTCTTGGCCGCGGAGTTCTGGCTGAAGTCGACGAAGACCTTGCCCGGCCGCAGCACCTTGGCCATCTTGTGCGTCACCAGACCCGGCAGCGCCGCCTCCGCCTCCCTGGCCAGCGTCTTCGCATACGCCGACACCTGCTCGGACGGGGTCGGCTCCAGCGGCGACAGCAGATGGAGCCCCTTGGAGCCCGAGGTCTTGGCGTAGGCGTGCAGCCCGTCGGCCGCGAGCCGGTCGCGCAGCCACCGCGCCACCGCACAGCACTCGACGACGCCCGCGGGCGCGCCCGGGTCGAGGTCGAGCACGAGCCGGTCGGCCCGCGCGGGCGCCTCGGCCCGCCACTGCGGGGTGTGGAACTCCACCACCAGGTTGGCCGCCCACATCAGGGTGGCGAGGTCGGCCACCACCACCTGGCGCGCCCCCTTGTCCTCCGTGCGCGGCACCTCGGCGGTCTTCACCCAGGCGGGGGTGCCGGGCGGCGGATTCTTGGTGAAGAAGCGCTGGCCGTCCGGACCGTCCGGATAGCGCAGGAACGACACCGGGCGGTGGACCAGATGCGCCAGGAGCGGGCCCGCGACGGAGGCGTAGTAGTGCAGCAGCTCGCCCTTGGTGGTGCCGGTGGCCGGATAGAGCACCTTGTCCAGGTTCGAGAGAGGGATCCGCCGCCCCTCCACCTCCGTGATCGGCGTCATACGATGAGAGTCCCACGAACCACATCAAACACACTCATTCGGGATGAAAACGGATCAAGCGGGGCAGCGAGCGACTTCACGGGACACAGAGGAGCAACAGTGCGGTCCATCTGGAACGGCGCCATCTCGTTCGGCCTGGTCAGCATCCCGATCAAGCTGGTGAACGCGACCGAGAGCCACTCGATCTCGTTCCGCCAGATCCACACCGCGGACGGCGGCCGGGTCCGCTACCGCAAGGTGTGCGAGCTGGACGGCGAGGAGCTGAGCACCGACGAGATCGGCAAGGCGTACGAGGACGCCGACGGCTCGATGATCCCGATCACCGACGCCGACCTCGCCTCGCTGCCGCTGCCCACCGCCAAGACGATCGAGATCGTCGCGTTCGTGCCGGCCGACTCGATCGACCCGCTCCAGATGGACGCCGCGTACTACCTCTCCGCCAACGGCGTGCCCGCCGCGAAGCCGTACACCCTGCTGCGCGAGGCCCTCAAGCGCAGCCGCAAGGTGGCCATCGCCAAGTTCGCGCTGCGCGGCCGTGAACGGCTCGGCATGCTCCGGGTGGTCGACGACGTGATCGCGATGCACGGGCTGCTCTGGCCGGACGAGATCCGCGCGTCCGACGAGGCCGCCCCCGAGGAGGACGTGAGCGTGCGCGACGCCGAACTCGACCTGGCGGACGCCCTGATGGACACGCTCGGCGAGGTCGACATGGCGACCCTGCACGACGACTACCGGACCGCGGTGGAGGAGCTGATCGCCGCGAAGGCGGACGGCGCCGTCACGCCGTCCGAGCCGGCCCGCGCGGCCGGGGGCGGCAAGGTCATCGACCTGATGGCGGCCCTGGAGAACAGCGTGAAGGCCGCGAAGGCGGCGCGCGGCGAGGACGGGGACGCCGGGGCGGAGACGGCCCGGGTGGCCGAGGTGACGGACCTCGGCTCCCGCACGTCCGCCGCCCGGGGCGCGGCACCCGCGAAGAAGGCGACCAGGACGACGGCGGCGCAGAAGACGACGGCCGCGCAGAAGGGGAAGGCGTCGGCGTCGAAGAGCACCGGCGGAACGTCGAAGGGAGCGGCTGCGGGCAAGCAGACCCCGGCCAAGCCGTCCGCGGCGAGGTCGAGCGCGGCCAAGTCCAGCGCGGCCAGGTCTGGCGCCGCCGGGTCGGGCGCCGCCGGGTCGGGCGCGGCGAAATCGGGCGCCGCGGCATCGACCGGCTCGGCCAGGAAGACGACGGCGGCCAGCCCCAAGTCCACCGGCGCGAAGAAGTCCACGGCCACGACCGCGAAGAAGGCGGCGGCGAAGAAGGCGACCCCCAAGAAGCGTGCCAGTGCCTGATGTTCACGCCCGGCGCGCGGCCTCGATTCGGTAACGGAAGGGTTGCGCCGCGCCCACGATGGCGAAATGGATGCCCAGGGGTGTGAAAGGGGCGCGGCCATGGTGCGAAGAACCGGCGATGGCCTCACCCGTACCGAGGAGCGCGCGGGCACCGACCCCGAAGTGCTCTCGGTGCTGCCGTACGCGGTGATGGCCCTGGTGGTCCTGGCCAACCTGATCGCGGGCCCCACCGTGGGGCTGCTGCCGCTGGTCTCGCTGGGGCCGGCCTTCGCGGGTCTGGTCGGCGGCTGGCGGCGTACGGTCGTCGCCGGGCTGACGGCCCTGGCCGCAGGGGTCGGGCTCGGCATCTACAGCGGCCTCTTCGAGGAACGCAGGGGCTTCGCGTCGCTGGCCGCCGTCGCGGGGGTGACCGCGGTGGGCGTGGCCGGCAGTGTGATGCGCGGGCGCCGCGAGGCCGAACTCGCCGGGATGCGCTCCATCGCCGAGGTCGCCCAGCGGGTGCTGCTGCGCCCGGTGCCGCGCAGCGCCGGACATCTGCGCGCGGCGGTCTCGTACACCTCGGCGGTGGCGGAGGCGCGGATCGGCGGGGACCTGTACGAGGTGGTGTCGTCGCCCGAAGGGGTACGGGTGATCATCGGGGACGTCCAGGGCAAGGGCCTGGAGTCCGTCGAGACGGCGGCCGTGGTGCTCGGCGCGTTCCGCGAGGCGGCCCATGACGAGCCGGACCTGCGCGGCGTGGGGGCGCGCATCGAGCGGGCGGCCGGGCGGGCGCTGCAGGGCGAGAGGTTCGTCACCGCGATCATCGCCGAACTCGACCCCGCGAACGGCGCCGTGTTCCTCAACTACGGCCATCCGCCACCCCTGTTGGTACGCGCCGACGGCTCGGTGTCCTTTCCCGAACCGGCGCGGTACGCCCTGCCCCTCGGGCTCGGCCTCGGCCCCGACGAGGCCCCCGAGCCCTTCCGGGTCGCCTTCGCCCCCGGCGACCAGCTCCTCCTGTACACCGACGGCGTCACGGAGGCCCGCGACCGCACGGGCGCCTTCTACCCCCTGGGCACTCGCACCCTCCTCCTCAAGGACCCGGACCCGGAAGCGGCCCTGGAGTCCCTGAGGAAAGACCTGATCCTCCACACGGAGGGGCCGCTGCACGACGACGCGGCGATGCTGCTGCTCCGCCACCGCGAGTAGCTCCGCGCGGGGTGCGGGGGACGTGCATGCTGGCCGGCGCCGCGGGGTCAGGGGCGCGGCGACACCTCCAGATGAGCCGTCAGCCGCTCCAGACGCGCCCACGCCCCCGCGTCCTCCCCGTCACCCAGCACGTAGTGCACGGACGGTGCCGCAGCCGGACCGAGTCGCGCGGGCCGCAACGACAGCGGCGGCCGGAGCGCATGCGTGAGCCCCGCCGTGCGCACCCCCTCTGCCCCCAGCGTGTACGACACCGGCACCGGCGGCGCCTCGAACGACGGCGGTACGGCGAGGTCGCGGCGCCCGCGGCGCAGCGAGACGAGCATGTTGGCCAGTCCGTGCGACTCGGCCAGCGTCGTGGCCAGCGCCTGCGCCGCATCGAGCGGCACCTGCTCGTCCGCCCCGTACCCGAGCGTGAGCGTGGCGTCCGCGGACACGCCCCCCTCGACCCGGGTCACCCGGAGCCCCGCGAGCGCCGGCCGCGCCGGGTCGCCGACGGCGAGGAGCTGCGTCGGCTCGGGCGCCCTGTCGCGGGCCAGATCCGTCAACTGCCTGGTGGACCAAGGGAGGTTGATGGGCTCCGCGGTGCCCCAGCCGGCCGGGGCCGCGCCGGTCAGTGCGAACCAGGCCGTTTCGAGGGCGCGGCCGAGGACGAGGTTCTCGTCCGCGTCGTGGAGCGTACGGAACGCCACGATCAGCTGCCGTTCGGCGCCGCCCGGGGCCGAGCCGCCCGGCCCCGGCCCGTCCGCCCCCGACCCCTCCGCCCCTGACCCCTCCGCTCCCGCGCTGAACGCCTCCGCCACCACCGCCCGCCCGGCCGCATCCCGCGCCGGCGCGAACGTGCCGTCCTGCCAGCGCAGTACCGCGCCGGACAGCCCGTCGTAGTACCCGCAGTCGGGATCCTTCACCACCCACCGGTTGGGCGCCCCGGTCAGCGCCGTTCGCAGCGGAAGGCTGAGCCGCACCTCGGGCGGCGTCACGATCTGCAGGGCGCGGCGGCTCTCCACCGCCGCGCGCAGGACGTGCGAGAGCCACGCGGTCAGCGCGACGAGCGGTCGGTCGCACATGACGACCGCCGTCGATTCGGTGAGGACGTCGACGGTGGGGTGCGCGCCGCCGCTCACGGACCGCGCGCCCACCTCGCCCTCCGCCGCCACCGGCACGACGTCCGTGATCGCCGCTCCGGGCGGCCACGCGGCGCCGCCGAGCAGCGTGGTGAGCCGCCCCGCGACCGACCCGGCGAGCCGCTCCGCCTCGGGCGCCGCCGTCGAGGCCCGCGCCTCCGTCCACCAGAACGGCAGCTCGGGCGAGCGGACTTGACCCGCGAGGAGACGCTCCACCTCCCCGGGTACCCGCATGAGCAGCGGCGCCTCCAGGGAGACGAGGGGCCGCCCGTCCGCGGCACAGAGCTGCACCACCGCCCCGTCGCCACCGGTGTCGACGGTGAGCCCGGGCCCGCCCGCGTAGAGGCCGGCGAGCAACGCCCAGGTGTCGGGCATCCCGGGGGTGAGGGCGATGACGTCCTTGGTCACGAGTGCTCTGCTTCTTCCGGCTGGTGCGCGAGGGCGGTCTGGACGAGCTGGTGGCGCCGCCCGCGGCGTACCAGGAAGCCGCGGCCCGGTGGTTGCGCGGCCGCGTACAGGCCGGGGAAGAGCTGCCCCTCCGTGCGGTCGCCCGCCATCACGAGCGCGGTGGTGCCCGTCTCGCGCAGAGTGGTCAGGAACGGTTCGTACAGCGCCCGCGAGGACCCGGCGACGCGGCGGGCCACCACGAAGTGCAGCCCGATGTCCTGCGCGCAGGAGATGAACGGCAGGAACGGCGCGAGCGGTTGCTGCCCCGCGGTGGTCAGGATGTCGTAGTCGTCGACGAGGACCACGATCCGCGGGCCGCTGAAGGAGGGACCCTCCGGCAGCGCGTCGTGGTCCACGCTCTCGTCCGGCAGCCGCTTCTCCAGCTCGGTGGCGATGCCCGCCGCCAGCCCCGCGCTGATCTTCGCGTTGTGCGCGTAGCCCCCGCGGTACGGCTCCGGCACCACGCCGCGCAGCCCGCGCCGCGGGTCGAACACCGCGAAGACCAGCTCCTCGTCGCTGTAGCGCGCCGTGAACTGCTGCGCGATGAGCTTGAGCAGATTGGTCTTGCCGCACTCGTTGTCGCCGAGGACCAGCAGATGCTGGTCCTGCTCGAACAGGTCGAGCAGGACGGGGTCGAGCGCGTCCTGATCGACGGCGATCGGGATCCGCCTCGGTTCGGCCGCCGGGGAGGGCAGCCGCTGCGCGGGCAGCCGTGTCGGCAACACCCGTACGGGAGAAGCGAGTTCGCCGTGCCACATGGCCCGTACGGTCCGTGCCGCGTCCTCCAGGGCGGGGCCGAGGCCGGCCGCCGAGGACACCGCGTCGGTGCGCGGCAGCGCGGCCTGCGCGAACAGCTTGCCGTTGGTCAGGACCCGGCCCGGGGTGTCCGGGGCGAGCGTCTCGGACAGCTTGCGGTCGATCGCCGAGTCGGTGGGATCGTTGAGCCGCAGCTCCAGCTGCGTACCGAACATCGACTGGGTCGCGATGCGTACGTCGTTCCAGCGCAACATGCCCGCCACGATGTGGATGCCGTAGCCGCTGCCCCGCTTGAGCAGATCGGCCACCGCGTCGTCGAGATCGGCGAACTCGTCGCGCAGCGCCCCGTACCCGTCGATCAGCAGCACCACGTCGGTCGAGCCGAGCTCGGGCAGCCGGCCCTGCGCGCGCAGGGAGCGCAGCTGGTCCACCGAGTCAATGCCGTGCGCGCGGAAGAGCTCCTCACGGGCGGCGAGCATGGCCCGCACCTCGGCGACGGTCCGCGCGGCCCGCTCGTGGTCGGCGCGCCCGGCGATCCCGCCGACGTGCGCAAGCCCCGCGAGCGCGGCGAGACCCCCACCGACCAGGTCGAGCCCGTACAGGGCAACCTGCGCGGGTGTGTGGGTCAGGGCCAGGGAGAGGGCGAGGGTGCGCAGCAGCGTCGTCTTGCCGGACTGCGGGCCGCCGATGACGGCCACGTGGCCGCCCGCCACCGTCAGGTCGAGCGTCCAGGGCCCCTGCCACTGCCGGCCCGGGTCGTCGAGCAGGCCGAGCGGCACCCGCATCGGACCGGGCCGGTGGCTGAGCCGCAGCCCGTGCTCGGAGACCTTGAGGGGGCCCGCCGCGGCGTCGAGGCTGATCGCGCCGGGCAGTGGCGGCAGCCAGATCCGGCGCACCGGCGGGGCCGCCGTCCGCAGCTGGTCGACCATGGCCGACATGACCGTCGGCCCGGTCTCGCGCACGCGCATCTGCGGCTCCGCCACCGCCTGGGCCCCATCGCCGTGCGCCGGGGAGTTGAAGCTCGGGTAGGGCCGGGCGAGCGGGGTGTCGTCCTGCTGTTCCAGGACGGCCGGACCCCGGTGGGCCCCCGAGACGTACCCCGCCTTGAACCGTTCGTACGTGGACGTGTCCACCTTCAGATAGCCGAAGCCGGGCAGCGGTGGCAGCTGGAAGGCGTCCGTGGTGTCCAGGACGGTGCGGGACTCGTCGGCGGAGAACGTGCGCAGGCCGAGCCGGTAGGAGAGGTAGGTGTCCAGGCCCTTGAGCTTGCCGCCCTCGATGCGTTGGCTGGACAGCAGCAGATGGACGCCGATGGAGCGGCCGATCCGGCCGATCGACAGGAACAGGTCGATGAAGTCGGGCTTCGCGGTGAGGAGTTCACCGAACTCGTCGATCACCACGAACAGGTGCGGCAGCGGTTCGAGGTCGGGCCGCCCGGCGCGCAGCGCGGCGTAGTGCCCGATGTCGGCGACGTTGCCCGCGTCCTTGAGGACCTGCTGACGCCGCTTGACCTCGCCCGCGAGACTGGTGTGCACGCGCTCGACGAGACCCGCCCGGTTCTCCAGGTTGGTGATCACCCCGGCCACGTGCGGCAGTTCGGCGAACGGCGCGAAGGTGGCGCCGCCCTTGTAGTCGACCAGGACCAGCGCCAGGTCCTCCGGCGGATGCCCCGCGACCAGCGCAAGGACCAGCGTGCGCAGCAGCTCCGACTTGCCGGATCCGGTCGCCCCGACGCACAGCCCGTGCGGGCCCATGCCCAGCTCGGAGGATTCCTTCAGGTCGAGCAGGACCGGCTGGTGCCGGTCGTCTAGCCCGATCGGCACCCGCAGGAACGCCCGGTCGCCCCGCGGCGCCCACAGCCGGTCGATGTCCAGCCGCGCCGGGTCGTCGATGCCGAGCAGCGCGGGGAAGTCGACGGGACCCGTCACCGGGGTGCCGTCGGCGACCGACTCCGCGGACAGCCGCAGCGGCGCCAGCATCCGCGCGAGACCCTCCGCGCCCGCGGTGCTCATCGCGTCGCACACGCCATGGGCCACGACGGGCCGCGGCGCGGCGGGGTCGCGCAGGTCCTCCACCGTGATCCGCTCCCCGTCCACGGTGATCCGGACACTGACCCGGTCCGGCTCGTGCACCTGCTGTTCGAGGAGGTGCAGCACCGTCACCCCCATGTCGCCGAGCCCCACCGCCGCGTCCGGGCGCGGCAGTTCCGCGGCGGGCAGACCGTACTCGTCGCTCACCACGAGCAGCCGGTCGATCATCATCAGCGCGTCCCGGTCCGACAGGCCCCGGCGCACCTCCGCCGCGTACGAGGCACGGCGCCGCAGCTCCGTACGGATCAGCCGGGCCAGCTGCGGCATGCTCGGCGCGATGCGCCGTGCCGCGACCGGACCGTCGCTCTGCAGGGAATCCAGCACATGGGGCAGCCACTTGGCCCACTCCCACTCCTCGATCCGCTCGCCCGGCACGGCGAGCGCGATCGCGAGGTCGTCCGGCGCGTGCGTCACGGCCGACTGCGCGAGCAGCGCCCGCGCCACCCGCAGCACACCCTCGCGGTCACCGACCACACTCACATCGGCGGCCCGGTCGAGCGGCACCGTCAGCGGCGACTCGGTGGCCGTGGCGTACCGGGCCACCAGCGCCCGCGCCTCGTTCAGCATGAACGGATCCGGCGGGGTCAGCACGCCCTGCGTGCTGTTCTGCCCGATCGACAGGTCCTGCGCCGGTACGGTGCCGGTGCCCACCCGCACCCGCAGGAAGTCGTGGTCACCACGCCGCCGCTCCCACAGCCGCGCCGGATCGCGCACCAGGTCGTACAGCGCCTGCGGCGGCGGGTTGAGCAGCCGGGCGCGCAGCCTCGACTCCCGCTCCACCGCGCCCAGTTCCTCGCGCTGCTCCTCCAGATACTCCAGATAGCGCTCGCGCTGGGTGCGCCGGGTGCGCTGCGCCTTGCCCCGCTGGGACAGGAACAGGGCGACCGCGCCGAGCAGCGCCACCACCAGGACGATGGCGCCGAGCCCCGCGAACCGGCTGTTGCGGATCACCGTCATCATGATCACGGAGCTCATCACGCCGGCCATCGGCAGCAGCGCGGTCGCGGCGGTGCCGGTCTTGCCCTCGGGCAGGTTGGGCGGCGGCTCCACGGTGCGGGGCGCCGACGGGCCGCCCGGCCGGGTCGAGCGGGCCGGACGGTGGACCTGACGCAGCGTCATCGCGCCCTCGCCGCCCGCTCCATCGCCTCGGCGGCCAGCGCGACGGCGGCCCGGCGGGTGGCCTGGCCGAGCAGTGCGGTCTGGATGGGGCCTCCCTGGGCCAGATGCCGGTCGTAGGGGACCGGGAACACGGTGACGCCCGCCTCCCGCAGATGCGCGGTGGCGGCCTTCACGTCCAGTGTCATGTCGGGGGAGTTGGCGGTCAGTGCCACCACGGTGGTGGCGAGCGCCTGGTGCGGAAGGTGGGCGAGCCAGTCAAGGACGACCCGGGTGCCGCCGACGCCCTCCGCGGTCATCGGCGCCACCACGACCCGGGCGTGCGCGGTGTCCATTGCGGTACGGGCCACCTCACCGGGCAGCGTCTCGCAGTCGACCACCGTCACCGCGAAGTAGCGGCGCAGCGCGAGCGTCACGGTGCGGTACGTGCGCATGCTCAGCGGCGCACCGAGGCGGGCCTGGCCCGCCGGCAGCAACCAGCCGCCGTCGGTTATCGGCACCAGATAGCCGGTGACGTCGGTCAGCTGCATCGCGGGAGTCAGGATGGGGGCGAGGTCCGCACAGCACCAGCGCACCGACTCGGCGCCCAGTCGCACCGGCAGCGTGCCGAGCGCACCGTCCGCCTCCAGGGCGAGGACCGGATCGTGCCGGTAGTGGTTGAAGCTCCGGGCGAGCAGCGCCGCCACGGTGGTCTTGCCGACACCGCCCCTGATCGAGGTGACCGCGATGACCCGCCCCGTCGTCACGGGCTGCTGCAACTCCTGCCCGATCCGCGTCTCCTCGGCCACGTCCTGCGACGCGGACGAGCCGAGCCTGCGCACCGAACGCCCGGCCCGCCTGGTCACCGAGTCCCCGTGCACCGGCCTGCCGAGCGCCAGGGCGAGCCGGGGGTCGACGGTGGGTACGGACTCGGGCGTCGCCAGGGGCACGACGGCGTCGCGCCCGCCGGGGACGCGGAGTCCGGGGAGGGTGGCCGGGCGGGGGTTCCGCGCCGCAGTTCCCGGGTGCCGGGCCCCCGGCACCGGACGGGCGTCACCGGCCGCGGCGGCCCCGGTTCGCCCGGCGCCCGCGTACTGAGGGTCGGGCACGGCCTCGGCGGCAGCGGGCCCGGCATGCTGCGGGGCGCCAACGTCCGCATCCAGTACGGGTGTTGACGCACGGGGGTCAGCCACGGGCGTTGCAGCACGGAGGTCAGCGCCACCGGGCCGGGGCTCGTACCGGTGCATCCGGAACGTCCCCTCGGCCGGTCCGGCCGGCGCCCGCTCGCCCGTCGCCTCCGGCCCGGCCGCCGGCGCCGCGAAGGGGAAGCCGTCACCGTCCGCGCCCGCACGTGTGGGCGCGGCCGTCCCGGCGGGGCCCCGGGGCGCGGCCGGGTGCGGGGGCGCGGCCGGCGCCGGGCCGTCCCCGCTCAGCTCGCGCAGCACATCGCGCTGCCAGTCCTCGCCCACCACCACACCCCGACCTCTGCGCATCCCTACGCGAACGTACCGAGAAGACGCCCGTACACCCCGAACACCCCGAGCACCAGCGGGAACAGCGCGATCACGCCGATCGACTCCAGCGCGTCGCCGAACCGCCGCAGCCGGACCCGTACGTGGTCCGCGGGCTGGACGACGAGCACAGCGACCGGTGCCACCGCGAGCACCACGAGCAGGGCCAGCGGCCCGAACGCCGCGGTGCGGTCCCACCAGACCCAGGCGAGCCGGCCGGCCACCGCGGCGGCCGCGGCGAACAGGGCGACGACCTCGGCGACCAGCGGATAGGCCCGCGCGCGCAGGGCGAGCACCACGGCGAGGACCGAGGCGAGCGGCACCGTCCACACCGTCGGCGTGCGCAGCACCAGGACACCGGCGACCGCCGCGCAGCCGGCCACCACGATCGTCGCGAGGGCGAGCCCCCGGTGGGTGGCGGCCAGCGCCGTCGACACCTGGTAGCGGCTGACCGAAGTGCCGCTGGAACGCCGGTCGTCGAGGCCCGAGAGGCCGGACGCCATGAGGGCGAGGCGGGGCAGCACCCCGAGCGCCAGCACCGTCACGACGCCCACGACCGCTCCGGCCCGTGCCTGCCCGACGGCGGACCCCGCACCGGACTGGAACGCGATCACGGCTTCCCAGCAGCTGCCACCGCCGGCGACCGCACCAGCACCCACGAGCCCGCCCCGCCCGAGCGGAGAGAACAGCCCGAGCAACAGCAACGTCAGGGTGAGGGCGCCGGCGACCGCGCCGAACCGGACCCCGCCGGGCCAGCCGTCCGCGTCGGCAAGCGTCCACGCGCCGAGCACGGCGAGCGCGCCGCCCGTCACGACGAGGGTGGTCGCGGGGCCGCGCTGCCCGGCCCGGGCGAGGACCGCTCCGGCGAGCGCGCCGACACCGGCCACGGCGAGCAGTACCGCGCCGACCGCGGACAGGGCGAACTCCTCGCGCGCCAGGGCTCCGGCCGCCAGCGCCCAGCCGACCGTGGCGAGCCCCGCGACGGCCCGGCGCGCCGCGGGCGACCAGCGCCAGGCGCGTACGTCGAGATCGTCGGCGGCCTCGTCGGTGACGTCGTGCACGACGGGCGCCGACGGGGCGTCCTCGGCCCGCACGAGCCGCAGCACCGCGCCGTCGGGCACTCCGGACGAAGCGAGAGTCGAGTCCTGTGCCAGGACCGCTCCGTCGGACGTCGTCAGATGGCGCAGCATCGGCCGCGCGCCCGGGCCGTCGCCGAGCAGCCGCAGGACGTCCGGCAGCAGAAGCCCGATGGGCTCGTCGGACGGCAGTACGAGATCGACCCGGCGCTGTTCGCCAACCAGGGTGACCCGGCTCAATGCCGTCGGCTTCGCTGATCCCGTAATCACCACGCGTGCGAACCTATCATCGGACGGAAACCTTCCCGGAAGAGGGAGAAGGCGGCACCGGGGAATGCGCCGGAGACTGAACCGAAGTCCCGTACGGGGACTCGCCGATGAGCCTGTGCGAAATGAACGACCAGCCCACGCACCCCGCGCACAGAACCGCCGCAATCACCATTCCGGCAAAGAGCTTCCCGAGCCGTTCATCGACCGAACGACGCCCGCGCTGCCCCCCGAACAAAAGGGCATCGCGCAGGCGCCGACGCCGTACCGAAACCGATTCGAGCAATTGGCTGTCATAGTCCTGCGCGGCACTCATGCCTGGGCCATCCCCTTCCGGATCACCTGACAGAGCACATGACGGGTCACGTGCTGGATCACGGTCGTTCGCGGAGCTTGGCGGTCACCACCGCGACAAAGGCGTCCGCCTCGGCCTCGGTGATCTCCACATGACCGACCTCATTGTGGCCCAGTTCGTAGAGACGGAGATATTCGGTCGGCTCCCAGCGCAGATTGCGCGTGAAAGCCTCGTCGTACGCGACCCCGTCGAGGAAACGCCGCCGGACGATACCGCGCGGGCCGCTGCGCGGATAGCCGTCGCCGATCTTCGCGTAGTACGTGACGGGCGCCGCCGCGGGGTCGATCACCCGCACCTGGGCGCCCCGGTCGTTCAGCCACAACTCCAGCTCCCGGCCGCGCACTTCACTGCGCTGCCCGCCGCTCTCCACGGTCATCGGCCCGAACAGCGTGCCGGAGAGCCCCTCGACGACTGTGCTCTCGTCGACCACCACGCGGAACGAGGTCTCCCTGACGGCGGCCCCACCGAGGTCGGCGCCCTGAAGGAGCGTGCCGAGCAGCGCGGCGCCGTGGAGCCGCGCGCCGCGCAGCGAGGCACCTCGGGCGTCGGCGTCGGACAGATCGGCGCTGCCCAGGTCCGCGCCGTCGAGCTCGGCGCCCCGCAGGGACGCGTCGTCGAGGACGGCCTTGACGAGCCCGGCCCCCGTCAGATTCGCCCCGTCGAGCACCGCGCCTTCCAGGTGGCACCGGTAGAGGTCGGTGCCCACGAGCACGGCGTCCCTGAGCACCGTCCGGGTAAGCATTCCGTTGCCCAGATCGGCGCCGGACAGGTCGGCGCCCGTCAGATCGAGCCCGTCGACACCCAGCAGGGAGTCCGGCTGCCCGGCCCACTCGCGGAGCGCGGCCGCGGCCGCCGCGTCCTTCGGCAGCGCCCGGACGATCCGCTGCCCGCCTTCGTCACGGATACCAGACAACCCGATCACTCCACCCATGGTCCTCGACAATTGCCCTGACATCGTCAATGGCGGCCTGATCGGCATTGCGCATGTCCAGAATGACCACACGCTTCCTGTTCACGATCTGGTCCTCCAGTTTGCGCACCCAGCTCCCATTGTTCGCGGGATCGTACGCGCCCTTGAACGGCAGCGACTTGTCGCGAACGTTATTGAGGGGAGGCCAGTCGGAGTGTACGCCCTTGATGTCGTAGAACTCCCCGGTGCCGGGTGAATACAGGTCGCCCTGATTTGCCCCCGGCGGCCGCTGAATGTCCGACGGCACCTTCCCGCTCTCACGCATGTCGAGGGCGATCCGCGCCTCGTCCATCTCGGACGGCTTGACCTTCCCCTTGTGATCTGGGTCCTGCTTCAGAACGTCGAAATCGTGCGCGTACTTCTGCGCCAGGTCCTGGAGGTGCGTGTCGTGCGCCGTGCGCTCGGCCGGAGTGAGCTCAGGCGGCGGCCCATTTCCGTGTACGGAAGCGGGACCGTGCTGCCCGTGATCGACGTGCGGTGTCTCCGGCAATGCCGAACCGTGCGGTTCATGGCCGAGAACGATGTGGAGATCCCCGGCGCCGTGCGGCACCGGCACCTTCCCGAACAGTGCGCTCTGCTCGGCACGGATGGCCGCGAGCTCGTCGTGGGCAATGCCGGGCAGCCGCTCCTGCTCGTACAGGAGATGACCGTCCATCTTGGCCGTGAAGCTCTCCGGGGTGTGGAACTGCACCTCGAAGACCTGACCCGACACCGGGTCCCGCCAGGTCGAGTTGATGCCCTTGTAGCCCGCGCTGTCCCAGGTGTTCTTGAACGTGACGTTCTCGAACCCGCGGCTCCGGAAGTCGTCGACGGCCTGCTGCACGCCGTGTGCATAGTCCTTGGCCGGCAGCTCGACGGTGTAGCGCAGCGAGTCCTTGACGTCGGCGAGCGCGTCCTCGGGCCGCAGCATCGGGTCTTCGTGCAGCGCCGTCGCGATCTTGCGCTTGAGGGAATCCTCGCCCTTCATGCGGTATTCGAGGCCGTTGAGCTTGCCGTGGTCGACACGGTCGGCGGCGGACTTCACCGCGTCGGTGATGTCCGGCTCGGCCGTCTGGGCGCGGTGCAGGAAGTCGTCGGCGGCCGCGTTGGTGTGCGGATCGAGGTGCAGCCCCTGGGGGCCCTCCCACGAACCGTCGGGCAGATTGCCCGGGGGTTCGCCCGGCCCTTCCGGAAGGTGTGGGCCACCGCTGCCCGGAGGGCCTCCGGCGTCGCCTCCGGTCCCGGTGCCGGAGCCCGTCCCCGGCTCACCCGGGTGCGTACTGCCTCCGTGACCGCCGGCGCCGATGTCGTGGTGACCGCCGGTGCCGAGGTCGCCGTGCGGGTTCGGTACGGAGCCGGGTGAACCCGAGCTGTGCGGGACGGTCGGTGTCTCGTGGCTCGCGGCCGGCCCGGGATCATGGCCGGCACGGTCGCCCGCGCCGACGAGGACTGGTTCTTTGACCCCGCCCGGAACCGACGCGTCGACGTGCGGCAGGGAACTCTTCAGGTGGGCGATGTCGTCCGCGCTGAGTTCCACCTTCGCCGGCGCCGCTGTCCCGTCGGGCTTGTAGACCTGCCCATCATCGAGGTTGAGCCGGCTGCCGCCGGGCCACTCGATGTAGTTGCCCTTGACCACGGGCAGGTCCGCGTTCTTCGCGTACGGGCCGGCGAGGTCGAGCCTGCCGCCGTGGGCGAGGACGTCGGCGTAGTGACCGCTGGTGATGTTCCTGAGGTTGCCGAAGAGGTCGCCGACCTTGACGACGCCGAGCTTGCCCGCCTTCAGTACATAGGTCATGGGGTCGACGGCCTTGGCGACCTTGCCGGTGACGGAGAGGGTTTTGGCGACGGCTCCGCCCTTGGCCGCGCTGCCCGCGCCGCCGGTGAAGACGGTCGTCAGCACGTTGAAGGTGACCCCGCCCGCCGCCCGTGCGGGGTTCTTGCCCCATTCGTCCCAGCCGACCAGCGCCTTGCCGGTCTCCTTCATCGCCTTGCGCGAATCACGCAGCCAGCCGGGCAGCGCCTTGTCGGGGGCCGCCCAGAAAAGACCACTGAGGGGGGTGCCGGTGATGACGAGGCCGGTGGCGAGCTTGGCGAGGCCGGTCCAGGCCGCCCCGGCCTTGTCCCAGCCGTCGGTGCCGACGAGGGTGCCGAGGCCCTTGATGGTGCCCCATACGCCGTCGACGATGAACCCGTCCCACACGAACGACTTGGTCTGCTCCCACAGCCAGCGCAGCCCCGTGTACTCCCGTTCCGCATAGCCGCCCCACGGGGTTTCCTCGGCATGGGTGAGGGCGTCGGCGGAGAACCCGTACATACCGGGCTTGTGACTGCCGTCGTCAACAGTGAGCCTGCTGCCGCCGACCAGGGCCGTGATGGCGTCGTGGCAGGCCCGTTCGGCGTCGGTGAACGCCGCCACGGTGGCCCCGACGTCCTGCATCAGCCGCGTGTTGTGGTCGATCTTCGACTGGTCGCGCCGCCAGTCGTCGTCCCCGGCGATGCTGTCGGTGAACGCGAATGCCTCGATGCGCAGACTCTTCAACTTGGCCACCAGAGGCCGCACTTGGCCCTCGTAGGTGGCGAGCGCGGTGGCCGCCTTCTCCAACTCGTCGGCGAAATCGTCCGACTGCGTCTTGACGGGCAGCGTGGTGGCGAACAGCTGGTCCGCCTCAGGCGCGTGGTAGCAGGCGGACAGCCCCTGGAACTCCTTGTGGACGTCCGCCCCGGCGTCCCGGAACGCGCCGGCCTGATGCGTGAGCGCGGCGGCATCCTTGGTGAGCTGGTCCAGATCCCCGGTGAACTGGGGGATCTGGCCGGGCTCGATGACGTCCTTGCTCACTTGGACCCGTCCGGCCCGGGCTCGACCGGCTTGCCGTCCGAACCGATCTCCTGGCCCTGCTCGTTGACGACGGGCTCCTTCACGGCCTGGCTCTGCTTGTTCGCGGCCATCGCCAGGTCGCCCTTGACGTACTCGGTCGTCGCATCGAACGCACCCTGCAGCGAACGCTGGGTACGCACGGCGATGTAACCGAGCTGCTGCGCCTTGTGCTGCATGAATTCGCCCAGCGCGCCGCCGACCGGGCCCACGGGCACGTCACCGCAGTACGGCCCGGAGATCGTGCCCGCCGAGGAAGCCGCCGACTTCAGGCCCTCCTGCATCGCCGTCCCGGCCTTCGACATGTCCTCGGCCGCCAGACCCGTCTTCTTCAGCACGCCCGAAACCCCGGACGGCCCGATGTCCCAACCCGTCATCGCCCTGTACCCCCGTACTTCAACTCACCCGCACGACACGTCCGTTGCCGACTCACCCGATGGCGTCGACTGCCGCCCTGGCCTTGGAGAGCGTGGAGTGGGCGGTGTCGTCGTTGAGTTCGAGGGTGCCGCGGACGAGACGGATGATCTCGCGGACTTCGCCGGCCGCCTTGTTCCAGCGCAGTTCCTTGCCGTGGTACTCGTCCGAGACGCCGTCGGCCGTGAACTCGGCCATGGCCGCCTTCACCGCGCGGTCACGGTCGTTGAGGACACGCTCCAGGTGCCCGATGATCCCTGCGAGACCGCCCTGCACCTCGGTCGAAGCGCCGGTGTCATAGCTGCGCCGGTCCAGATTCTGACCCATGTTCCTGTCCCCCCGGTCCTAGTGGCGCGCGCCGAAGCGGGCCGCGTCGAAGTTCGCCGATGCCATGTTCTGGTGGGCGTTGGACTCCTGCTCGTGGTCACCCGTGCCGAACGCGCTGTCCATCCCGGACTGACCGCCCAGGATGTCCTGCAACGACCCGTTCAGATCGTTGGTGATCTCATCGGCGTGGTTCTTGAACGAGTCGAAGGCGACCTTCCCGGCCCCGTTGAATTTCCCCTCCAGGGGGTCCGCCGCCGCGATCAACTGCCGGATCAGCGCCCCGAGATCACCACTCGACCCCTCGGTGCTCTTCCCGAGATCGGACAGAGTCGTGGAACCCATGTCGAACTTCACGCACACACCCCCGTAAACGACGAAACACGCACCACGGCCACGCGGCGCGCGTCCATGTCTACCCACTGGCGATTGCACGCGCAACGCACATCCGTCCGCCCGGAACGTTCTTGGCCCCCGACAGCACCCGTCATCTGGCCGCCCTGGCGTGCTGGAACGCCGCTCTTGGCGGTTACGAACCCGAAACGGCGCATGGAGGGCGTCAAAAGGCCGCGAGCCCAGGCGCGCCGAAACCTGGCCGAAAGGTGCCGCGCCGGATCACCGCCGCACTCGATTGCCGCCGCAGCGGATGGCCCGGGGGTCTGCAGCCCCCCGGAGCGTAGGTCGCGCAAGGTCGCGCGCTCTGTGCAAGGACGTCCGGTGCACCGGACGAACCGGGCCCGTTCGCGTGCGGGCCGGCCCGGTCAGCTCAGCCGGGTGTCGGCGTAGACCAGCATCGCGTCCCGCTGGTACACGGCGAGGCCCTCGGCGATCTTGTCGTAGTTGGCGCGCATCTCCGGGGTGTCGACGTAGGTGTTGGCCAGTCCCTTGTACGCGACGGCGTTCGGCGTCCAGAACCGGCAGACACCCCGGTAGTGCTCGTGGATCTCGGCCTGGACGGCGGGGTCGTCGGCCGGCGTACCGGCCGCCATGAACTCAGCGATGCGAATCATCTGCGCCGTCACCTCGCGCTGCCACCGCTCGCTGTCCTCGTCGGTCATCGCGTCGACGGCCCGCCGGGACTGCTCCCACGCCTCGGGCCACCGCTCGCGCACCTTCGCGTCCTCCTCCGCGGAGGGCTCGAACCCCTCGAACAGGTTCTCCGGACGATTGATCTTCGTCATGCCGTTCCTCTCCTCTGATGTCTCCAGTTCGGCGATGGTGCGCCCGACCGTGCGGGCCAGCGTTCCGAGCCGGTCCTGCTCCGCGAGCAGCCGCTGATGGTGCTCGCGGAGTACGGCCACGCGGTCGACCTGGCTGTCGAGCACCGCCCGGATCTCGCGCAGCCCGAGTCCGAGCTCGCGCATCAGCAGGATCTGCTGCAACCGCAACAGATCGGCCTCCTCGTAGTGGCGGTGCCCATTGCTGCCCATCCAGGCGTGCGGCAGCAGACCGATCTCGTCGTAGTGCCGCAGCGTCCGGGACGTCACCCCTGACATGCGGGCCACATCCGCGATCGACCAAGCCATGGCCGTGCCTCCCATCGCCGGGCCGGGGAGCGTCCGCCGGCCACACCGAGGACGGTAGGAGTTGACGCAACGGAAACCGCAAGTACCGGGCCGCGGCGCTCTGCGGGAGATCCGGCTGAGGCGTCGGCGAAGGTGTCGGCTGAGGTGCTGGCTGAGGTGCCGGTGGCCAAGGAGTGACGTGGGTGTCGCAGGACAGGGCGGCGTCGCGAGAGAGGGGGAGTGGGCGGGGCACGAACGCCCCGGAACCTCGTGTAGTGTTCTCCGAGTTGTCGCGCAGCCGGGATGGTTCCGCGCCAACCATTCGCCGCAGATTCTGCGGCAACCCCAACTCAGCACGATCCCCGACCGGGGTGAATTCGGCATGCCGCATTCCCGTACGGCGGGCCCGATGACTCGATTACGAATCACCGGACGGATCAGCTAGAGTTCGGGACGTCGAAACGGCCCAACAGCCGGGAAGACAACCCGATTTCGACCGGAAATCAGGCCCGAAAGGATCTGATAGAGTCGGAACCGCCGGAAAGGGAAACCCGAGAGGGAGAACCTGAAAGGCACCGAGGAAATCGGACACGAAAGAGTC